>NZ_BAAAZE010000021.1:0-1227 GCF_039536745.1 Actimicrobium antarcticum | reverse complement strand
ACCGACACAGGTGGGCGAGATGAGTATTCTAAGGCGCTTGAGAGAACTCGGGAGAAGGAACTCGGCAAATTGGATCCGTAACTTCGGGATAAGGATCGCCCTTGTAGTTTGACTCCCCTGCGGGAGAAGGACGAAAGGGTTGCAATAAACTGGTGGCTGCGACTGTTTAATAAAAACACAGCACTCTGCAAACACGAAAGTGGACGTATAGGGTGTGACGCCTGCCCGGTGCTGGAAGATTAAATGATGGGGTGCAAGCTCTTGATTGAAGTCCCAGTAAACGGCGGCCGTAACTATAACGGTCCTAAGGTAGCGAAATTCCTTGTCGGGTAAGTTCCGACCTGCACGAATGGCGTAACGATGGCCACACTGTCTCCTCCCGAGACTCAGCGAAGTTGAAATGTTTGTGATGATGCAATCTACCCGCGGCTAGACGGAAAGACCCCATGAACCTTTACTGTAGCTTTGCATTGGACTTTGAACCAATCTGTGTAGGATAGGTGGGAGGCTTTGAAGCGGGGACGCTAGTTCTCGTGGAGCCAACCTTGAAATACCACCCTGGTTTGTTTGAGGTTCTAACCTTGGTCCGTTATCCGGATCGGGGACAGTGCATGGTAGGCAGTTTGACTGGGGCGGTCTCCTCCCAAAGTGTAACGGAGGAGTTCGAAGGTACGCTAATTACGGTCGGACATCGTGATGATAGTGCAATGGCATAAGCGTGCTTAACTGCGAGACTGACAAGTCGAGCAGGTACGAAAGTAGGACATAGTGATCCGGTGGTTCTGTATGGAAGGGCCATCGCTCAACGGATAAAAGGTACTCTGGGGATAACAGGCTGATTCCTCCCAAGAGTTCATATCGACGGGGGAGTTTGGCACCTCGATGTCGGCTCATCACATCCTGGGGCTGTAGCCGGTCCCAAGGGTATGGCTGTTCGCCATTTAAAGTGGTACGTGAGCTGGGTTTAAAACGTCGTGAGACAGTTTGGTCCCTATCTGCCGTGGGCGTTGGAAATTTGAAGGGGGCTGCTCCTAGTACGAGAGGACCGGAGTGGACGAACCTCTGGTGTACCGGTTGTCACGCCAGTGGCATTGCCGGGTAGCTAAGTTCGGAAGAGATAACCGCTGAAAGCATCTAAGCGGGAAACTTGCCTTGAGATGAGATTTCCCAGGAACTTGATTCCTTTGAAGGGTCGTTCGAGACCAGGACGTTGATAGGCTGGGTGTG
>NZ_BAAAZE010000020.1:0-1297 GCF_039536745.1 Actimicrobium antarcticum | reverse complement strand
CGACCCGATCGCACCTGCGATCGGGTCGTTTTGCATTGGGCAGGTCAACAAGGCGCTGGCGCAATCGTTTCAAGAGCGCAGGTAGCTTGCCATACGAGCGGGTCACAGCGGCCCAGCGCAATTCATATTGGATGGTGTGGAAGGCGCGAATAAAACTGATATCAGTCGGCGCACGCCCCGCCTCCAACGCTGCTTTGGCGATTTCGAGACGGATCAAGTTATAAGCAGTCAACGCGCCCCAGATTTCCTGCATGACGCCGTCGACGGTCTTACTGCGCAAGGTCAGCGCCATGCCCATCATCGATTGCTTCCATTCCCGATAACTCGTTTCGATTTGCCACCGCCGGCTGTAGCAGGCCACGATATTGGCCGCCTTGAAGCGTTTGCGGTCCGTCAGCGAGGTCAGCAAGACCTTCCGGCGTCCTTGTGGATCGATCACGGCGATGGCGCGTGCGCGCCAGAACTCGGGCAAGTCCGGTGACTTTTTGCGCGCTTGCGGCGACACGCGCATGGCAACAAGGCCATCGTCGGCGTCCCCCTCAATACGCTCCCATTTGGTGTTGCATTTGGCCGGAATCAGGAAGTGCCGGTTCTCGCCACCGGCGGTGAGTCCGCAGAGAATTTCTGCGCACAGGAAGCCGCGGTCAAAGACCGTCAGCGAGGCATCGGGAATGGCAGGTACGAGAGTTTTTGCATACCGCATTTCATTGATTTCATAGGGCCCGAATGCAGCATCGACCACCAGGTGGGTCGGAATGGATGTCACCGTCACGCCCCGCACTTGCGGGTAGCTCGCGACCCTGCCGCTGGCATATCCCTGAGCGCCAAAATGGTTCCGATTGGCCTCGCTGTCGGCGGTACGTAACGTCGTGCCATCCATGGCCAGCAACCGCAATCCGTGGAATAGGTACGCCTCTTTATCCTGGGCGCTCCACGCCTGTGCCGAGGCGTGAAAGAGCCATTCGAGCGGAGCGGGCCCAAGCCGTTCGCGGGCTTGCGCGACCGCACTTTTACTGACGAAAGACGCCGCGACATCCGGCAACGCCAAATCAAGATCGTCGACTACTTCGCTGATCGATTGATGACGATACAGCGCTAGGGCAATGACGAGCCAGACCACTTGTTCGGCTGGCAAGCGGCGATGGCGTATGCTCGCTTTGCCTGTCTGCACCAGGGCTTGCCCGATCCACTCACAGGGCAAATGCGCCCCCAGTCGCCCCCAATCGGGTAGACCGTCAGAATCAATGTCAGAGTGAAGGACGTCGGCCAGCATGATGCCGAAACGTTAACAGCTTGC
>NZ_BAAAZE010000019.1:0-555 GCF_039536745.1 Actimicrobium antarcticum | reverse complement strand
TCCGAATACCGATGAGTGCGAGCAAGGGAGACAGACGTCGGGTGCTAACGTCCGGCGTCAAGAGGGAAACAACCCAGACCGCCAGCTAAGGTCCCAAAGATTGGCTAAGTGGAAAACGAAGTGGGAAGGCTAAAACAGTCAGGATGTTGGCTTAGAAGCAGCCATCATTTAAAGAAAGCGTAATAGCTCACTGATCGAGTCGTCCTGCGCGGAAGATGTAACGGGGCTAAGCCAGTCACCGAAGCTGCGGATATTAACGGCATTTATGCCGTCGATATGGTAGGAGAGCGTTCTGTAAGCCTGCGAAGGTGTCTTGTAAAGGATGCTGGAGGTATCAGAAGTGCGAATGCTGACATGAGTAGCGATAATGGGGGTGAAAAGCCTCCACGCCGTAAGCCCAAGGTTTCCTGTTCAACGTTCATCGGAGCAGGGTGAGTCGGCCCCTAAGGCGAGGCAGAGATGCGTAGCTGATGGGAAGCAGGTTAATATTCCTGCACCGTCGTATGATGCGATGGGGGGACGGATCGCGGAAGGTTGTCCGGGTGTTGGAAGTCC
>NZ_BAAAZE010000017.1:0-2382 GCF_039536745.1 Actimicrobium antarcticum | reverse complement strand
CCGCGCCAAGCTGGCTGCCCACATTCCACGGCAGCAAATCATTGATTTGATTGATCGGATGGTCAGCGATGTGCGTGAGCACATGGCGCAGGTAGGCTTCGGGATCGATGCCGTTCAGTTTGGCGGTACCGATCAACGCATACATGGCGGCAGCGCGCTCGCCGCCGCTGTCGGCACCCACGAACAGGAAATTTTTCCGTCCCAGGGCAACGCCACGCAGCGCACGTTCAGCCGCATTGTTATCGATCTCGGCGATGCCGTGATCGCAGTACAGCAGCAATGCCTGCCACTGGTTGAGCGCGTAATTGATGGCTTTGGTTGTGTCGGACTTGGCCGAAAGTGTGGGCAAGCGCGCACGCAGCCAGGCTTCGAAGTCCACCAGCAAGGGCAGCGTTCGGTCCTGTCGGACCTGCCGGCGCACATCGGGTGGCTTGCCGCGCAGCGGTTCCTCAATTTCATACAATTCGCCGATCCGGCGCAATACCTCGGTGGTAAATGCTGTTCGATGAACGACGTGGAGATCGTGGAATTTACGCCGGGTGTGCGCCCAGCAAGCGGCTTCCTGTACCCGGCCGGTATCGTAAATGGCATTGAACCCGGCGTACGCATCGGCTTGCAGAATGCCGCGAAATCCGGCGAGATGCGTTTGTGGGTGAATCCCCTTGCGGTCCGGCGTGTAGGCAAACCAGACCGCCGGCGGGACGCTCGAGGCACTACTGCGATCATCGCGCACGTAGGTCCAGAGCCGGCCGGTCCTGGTCTGGCCTTGGCCGGCAGCGAGGACAGGCACGGTCGTGTCATCGGCGTGCAGTTTCGTGCCGGCCATTACATGGTTGCGCAGTGCGTCCACTAGGGGTGCCATCAGCGCACTGCAGGCGCCGACCCAGCGCCCCATGCTGGAACGGTCGATCTCGACACCCTGCCGGGCATAGATCACCGACTGCCGGTACAACGGTTGATGGTCGGCGAATTTCGCCACCAGAATATGCGCCAGCAACCCGGGCCCGGCCACACCGCGCAGAATCGGCCGGCTCGCAGCCGGCACCTGGACGATGCGGTCACAGCAGGCGCAGGCTTTTTTGCGCCGGATATGGCGGATCACTTTGAACGCCGTATTGAGGATCTCCAGCTGCTCGGAGACATCCTCGCCAAGTGGCTTGAGATGCCCGCCGCAATCCGGGCAGGCCGTATCGGCCGGCTCCAGAATGCGCTCCTCGCGTGGCAGTTCGGGCGGCAAGGTATGCCGCACCGGCACCCTGGGTGGGGTTGCCAGACCGGTTGCCGGTGCCACGGCAGGCTGGCGCGGCAGTGCATCGACGACACCTTCTTCGGCCAGCAAGTCCTCCAGCCGGCACTCCAATTTCGCAATCTGGCGATCGATCTTCTCGGACTTGCGACCGAATTGCATGCGCTGTAATTTGGCAATGAGCAGCTTGAGCTGGTCGATTTCAACAGCGTGCGATGCCATGACCAGCGTCATTTGCGCCATCGCAGCCTGCTGCGCGCGCACCATCGCCTTGAGGGCGTCGATGTCGTCGGGCAGGGGCGAGGGAATGGGCATGCGCGGAGTTTACGCAGGTCCCCGGATGTTTACAACACCGTTCTGGGCTGCCAGGTGCGTTGCGGCTGTCGCCAATCGATTCCTTCAAGCAGCATCGATAGCTGCGCCGGCGTCAGGCACACCGATCCACTGGTGGCCTGTGGCCACACGAAGCGTCCCTGTTCGAGACGCTTGGCCAGCAGGCACAGGCCATCCTCCGTCGCCCACAACACCTTGATGGTATCGCCACGGCGGCCACGAAACACGAAGACATGGCCATTGAACGGATCGGCCGCCAGCGCGGTTTCCACCTTGGCGGCCAATCCCTGAAAGCCGCAGCGCATGTCGGTGATGCCGGCAGCGATCCAGATCCGCGTGCCGGCAGGCAGGCCGATCATGGGTGGAAGTGGCGTAATACCTGCCCGAGAACGGCGGCATCGACGGCTCCCTTCAAGCGCAAGGTGATGGTCGCCAGGCTGATTTCGATGACGCCAGGCTGGATGAGTTGCGGGTATGCCGGTACCGCATTCGGCGC
Organism: Actimicrobium antarcticum; assembly: GCF_039536745.1. Taxonomy (NCBI): domain Bacteria; kingdom Pseudomonadati; phylum Pseudomonadota; class Betaproteobacteria; order Burkholderiales; family Oxalobacteraceae; genus Actimicrobium; species Actimicrobium antarcticum. Next base: position 307 of record NZ_BAAAZE010000017.1, on the reverse strand, counting down.
AATGGAAGTAACCGGGTCCGGCAGCGGTACCGTAGCCAGTGGCGTCACGTTGGTGACAGGCGTGATGCGGACTTCCACGAACGCGGATGGCGCAGTTTCTTGAGCGGCACCCTCGCTGGCGAGATACGTGCGCCGCCATTTGTGCAGCATATTGGCGTTGATCCCGTTGTCCAAAGCAAGACGGGCGACGGACACGCCGGGCGCGCAAGCGGCGATCGCCAGTTGCTTCTTGAAATCAATCGGGTAATTGCGACGGCCTTTACGGCTGCCGGATTGGATGGCTGTGTTCAAAGTGATCCCCACTACT
>NZ_BAAAZE010000016.1:0-222867 GCF_039536745.1 Actimicrobium antarcticum | reverse complement strand
ACAGTGCGCTTTCATCAAGTGCCCACACTTATCAACTGTTAATTGTTAAAGAACTTCTACCGCACTAGCCGCACCGCCTCGACCAACTTCGCCGACCGTGCCGCGTTTCGCGCTTCAGACAAAGCGTTTTGTTTGTCTGCAGCAGAGAGCGAGATTATGGAGGTTTGCCGCGCTGCCGTCAACTGTTTCGTTGTCGTGTTCTGCTGGTTACTGCCAGCAAAACCTGCGTTCCTTGATCAACTGCTACCAAAAGAACGCCTGCACTTCAAACCCTTACTCACTGCGTACTGCTGCCCGCCTCTCGACGGGAGCCGAACTATATCAAATACCCCGGAAGGCTGGCAAGTATTTGGTATAAATAATTTCAAGGTTTCTTGTCAGACATCCAATCACAGCGCGTGACCTTTTTATACGCGAAGTCTGAGCCGGTTATTGCGATGACTCCTCACAAATTTGCCCGTAGTGCTGGGGAAGCAAACTGTTGGATGCTCGATCGAAACAGTCAACCAAATCTAGCCAAAACTATCTATTGCTGCACGACCAACCACAGTCGCGCTCAACATGACAGGATTCACCGTCCTGCATCGCTCAGGAAAAAGCAGTCGCATCCCAAAACAGTATCGGCAACATGTTACCTACTGAAGGCTTCGGCTTATCAATAGATGCGGTAAGCGCTGCCCGGGCCGAGCCCGTGCCTTTGTATCCTATAGCTGCCTTACTAATTACTATGACCAACATGACGAAGACCAATAGAACAACAAACTGACTACACACCGCATATCTTGACCTAGCGCCACTTCCAGCCGTTTGAACCTAATCCACTCTAACGATTCCAGATGCGCTTTGCCGGCAATACGCTCTGCGGCAACACCGCTTCATGCATAGACGAACAGCAGCTCAACTTTGATCACGAATTGAGAGATTTCAACTCTTGAGGACAATCCTCCAACCGTGAAATTACCTCGTGGCAATTTTCGTAAAACGCATACCCAAACATCACATCTCGAGACCCATAGAATTTTGCATGAGGGGAACGCAAATGTTAAACATGCAAAAAAATGTCTCGTTCACAAGACATGTCGCCCTCACCTGAATTCTAAAATACGCCGCACAGTTCGATGGGTAGGTCATTTTCAGAAAATTTGCAGATTGGCGGCATCACTGCGATCGATCAACGCCAAGGCAAATGTATGCAGAAGCTAGAAACATTATTAAAAACGCAATTCGTGACGAGACCCAAGTGCACATAAAGCAAGACACGGCTAAGTGAAGTACAGTTGAAATGCATTCAGAAAAAAGAACTGAGTTATGTGCTGTTTCACGATGTTCAGCACAGCAGCAACGATGCAAAGACGACAATATTCAGTGAACTCATGCCGGTACGCTAAACATTACATAATTCTTAAATGCAACATTTTTAAAAATACAATTTGATTTCACAAAGAAACAAATAGCCCGGAAAACGACACTGCAAAACTGAACTGCGCGTATTATTTGAACACCAGCAAACAAAGAACGACAGATACGATCACCTCGAACATATAGCTTAACTTCAAAGGAAATTCTCATGAAAATCTTTGACAATTACGCAGCACGATATGACCGAACCCGGGAGGACGAATTTTCTTTACGAGAGTATCTCGAGTTATGCAAGCAAGATCGGCTCACCTACGCTACAGCATCCGAGCGAATGCTTTCGGCAATCGGCGAGCCGGAACTGGTGGATACACGAAATGACACTCGGCTATCGCGCATATTTGCCAATAAGATAATAAAAATATATCCGGCATTTCGCGAGTTTTATGGTACCGAAGAAGTCATAGAACAGGTTGTTTCTTATTTTCGCCATGCTGCTCAGGGACTCGAAGAGCGCAAACAAATTTTATATTTGCTTGGCCCCGTAGGTGGTGGCAAGTCATCCATTGCCGAAAAACTCAAATCACTAATGCAGAAAGTACCTTTTTACGCAATCAAAGGCTCACCAGTAAATGAAAGCCCTCTAGGATTATTTAATGAAGAAGAAGATGGCGCGATTCTTGAAGAAGAATACGGTATTCCGCGTCGCTATCTGAGATCAATTCCGAGTCCTTGGGCGGTAAAGCGTCTCGAAGAGATGAATGGCGACATTGATCAGTTTCGGGTTGTGCGACGCTACCCATCTGTTCTAAAACAAATTGCTATTTCCAAAACAGAACCTGGTGACGAAAATAATCAGGATATCTCTTCGCTGGTTGGTAAAGTCGACATCCGAAAACTGGAGGAGTACGCTCAGGATGACCCTGATGCCTACAGTTACTCCGGCGGCTTGTGCCTGGCCAACCAAGGACTGATGGAGTTTGTGGAAATGTTCAAGGCACCGATCAAGGTGCTGCACCCGCTACTGACCGCGACTCAAGAAGGCAACTATAAAGGGACTGAAGGCTTTGGAGCAATTCCATTCGATGGTGTAGTACTGGCGCACTCCAACGAGTCGGAATGGAAGACGTTCAAGAACAATAAAAATAATGAAGCTTTTCTAGATCGCATTTATATAGTCAAAGTTCCTTATTGCCTCAGAGTTAGTGACGAAACAAAAATTTACGAGAAATTATTACGCAACTCCTCGCTATCCAAAGCACCGTGTGCACCTGGTACGCTCAAGATGATGGCGCAGTTCGCCATATTATCGCGCCTTGCCGAACCTGAGAACTCAAGCATTTTTAGTAAAATGCTGGTTTATGATGGTGAAAACCTGAAGGATACTGACCCCAAAGCCAAATCAATGCATGAGTATAGTGATTATGCCGGCGTCGACGAGGGGATGAATGGGCTCTCAACGCGATTTGCATTCAAGATTTTATCGAAGGTATTTAACTTTGATACCACAGAAGTGGCGGCGAATCCTGTCCATCTTCTCTACGTTCTCGAACAACAGATCGAACGCGAGCAATTCCCGCCCGAGACCGAGCAAAAATATTTTGCCTTTATCAAAGAGCATCTCTCTCAGCGATACGTAGAATTTATTGGCAAGGAAATTCAAACAGCCTACTTGGAAAGTTATTCCGAATATGGCCAGAATATTTTTGATCGTTATGTGACATTTGCTGATTTCTGGATTCAGGATCAGGAATTCCGTGATCCGGATACTGGTGAGAGTTTCGATAGAAATTCGCTCAATCAGGAATTGGAAAAAATCGAGAAGCCCGCTGGCATTTCCAATCCTAAGGATTTTAGAAATGAAATCGTTAATTTTGTCCTGCGCGCGCGCGCACACAATGGCGGCAAAAATCCGGCCTGGACCAGTTACGAAAAATTGAGAACGGTCATTGAAAAAAAGATGTTTTCAAATACCGAAGAACTTTTGCCAGTGATTTCATTTAATGCAAAAGGCAGCGCCGATGATGCGAACAAGCATCAGGAATTTGTGGCACGGATGGTCGATAAGGGGTACACCGCAAAACAGGTAAGACTGTTGTGCGAATGGTACCTGAGAGTGCGGAAATCATCGTAGTGCACCAACTGGTTCGGATCAGGGTTTCCAGCCGACACAGGCTGGAAACTGTGTCAACAGAAGGAGGTCAACTTGGTTCATCTCATCGACCGGCGACTACAGGGCAAGAATAAATCTGCAGTCAATCGTGAACGCTTCCTGCGTCGATATAAAAGTCAGATCAAAGACGCTGTCTCCCGCGCAATCAAAGGTCGCTCAATCACGGACATCGAGAGCGGGGAGAAGATATCGATTCCCGTCAAAGACGTAAACGAACCTAACTTCGGTCATGCAAACGGCGGCGTGTGGGAAGCGGTGCGCCCTGGAAATCAGGATTATTTGAAAGGGGACGTGGTTGATCGTCCTGACGGAGGTGGTGGTTCGGGCAAAGGCAAGGCAGGCAACAGTGACGACGTCAATCAGGACGATTTCATGTTCGAACTTACCAAAGAAGAATTTTTGAACTACTTCTTTGAGGATCTCGAACTACCCAACCTTGTTAAAACCCAACTCACCGCCGCCAAGGAATTCAAATCGACACGCGCTGGTTTCAACATCTCAGGTACGCCTTCCAACATTCATGTTCTCAGATCGCTACGCGGAGCACTCGGGCGCCGTATTGCCGTCGGTGGTGCGCCACGAAAATTGCTGCGCGCAGCCGAACTTGAGATGGAGGCGTTACTTGCCGACCCAGATACCGACGCAGTACTCATCGCAAATTTAAAACAAGAGATACATCGTTTACGAACACGCTTGCTGGCAATACCATTTATCGATCCGTTTGATCTGCGTTACAGCAATCGCATCAAAGTGCCCAAGCCGTATAGCCAGGCGGTGATGTTTTGTGTAATGGACGTCTCCGGGTCGATGGATCAGCAGAAGAAAGATACTGCAAAGCGATTTTTCATTCTGCTCTATCTCTTTCTAACGCGTGCCTATGAAAAAATAGAGGTGGTATTCATCCGCCACCATACCGCGGCGTCCGAAGTTGACGAGCATGATTTTTTCCACTCCCGGGAATCCGGTGGCACCGTGGTTTCCTCTGCACTCCATCTACTGGTAAAGATCATCCGGGAACGTTATCCGAGCGGCGAGTGGAACAGCTATGTCGCACAAGCTTCCGATGGCGACAACTGGGATAGCGACTCAATCAACTGTCGAAAGCTGATGATTGAAACCGTCATGCCGGCAGTTCAATACTACGCCTACGTCGAAATTACCGATGGCGCCGCGCAAAATCTGTGGGAGGAATATACCCAGGTAGCCGCTCAGCACCGACACTTTGCGATGCAAAAAATCGCCTCGTCTGCCGATATTTATCCCGTATTTCGCGAACTATTCCGGAAACAGGTGAAACGATGAATCTGCCCGCCACAATCGACCAAGTTGCGCCGTACAAAATGCCTGAGCAGTCTGAATGGACGTTCGAGCTCATTGAGCGGGTGCATGAAGAAATACGGCGTGTCGCTGCGAATTTCAAACTGGACACCTATCCGAATCAGCTGGAGATTATCTCTGCCGAGCAAATGATGGATGCTTATGCTTCGGTAGGCATGCCGGTGTCTTATAACCACTGGTCGTTTGGCAAGCATTTTCTGTCCACGGAAAAAGGTTACCGGCGCGGCCAGATGGGACTGGCCTACGAAATTGTCATCAACTCCAATCCCTGTATCGCGTATTTGATGGAAGAAAACAGCCTGACCATGCAGGCACTGGTGATCGCGCACGCGGCGTATGGCCACAATTCTTTTTTCAAGGGAAACTATCTGTTCCGCGCCTGGACCGATGCAGAAGCCATCGTCGATTACATGGTGTTTGCGCGAGATTACATCGCGCAGTGCGAGCGCCGCCATGGCGTCGATGCCGTCGAGTTATTACTCGACTCGTGTCATGCATTGCAAAACTATGGTGTGGATCGTTACAAGCGGCCAGCTAAACTGTCGCTTGAAAAAGAGCATGCCAGGCAGGAGGAGCGTGAGGCGTACTTACAATCGCAGGTCAATCATCTGTGGCGCACGCTGCCGCGCAGGGCGGAAGAAGAATCAGAAAGTCATCACGACCGCTTTCCCGAGGAACCTCAAGAAAATATTTTGTATTTCATCGAAAAATACGCGCCTCTGCTGCAACCGTGGCAACGCGAAATAGTCCGTATCACGCGCAAAATTTCGCAGTATTTTCACCCGCAGCGACAGACTCAGGTGATGAACGAAGGGTGGGCAACATTTTGGCATTACACGATCCTGAATCAACTTTACGATGAAGGCATCGTCGGAAACGGCTTCATGATCGAATTCCTGCAGAGTCATACCAATGTCGTGTACCAGCCCCCGGTACATAGCCCGCACTTCAGTGGCATCAACCCGTACGCACTTGGCTTTGCCATGATGCGCGACATCCGGCGCATCTGTGAGAATCCGACAGAAGAAGATCGATTCTGGTTTCCGGATATTGCCGGTGGTGACTGGCGCGCAACGCTTGAGTTCGCAATGAAAAACTTCAAGGATGAAAGCTTTATTGCGCAGTATCTATCGCCCAAACTCATCCGCGATTTTCACTTTTTTTCCGTGCTGGATGACGACAATAATGACCAGCTGCATATTTCTGCGATTCATGATGAAGCCGGGTACCGCCACGTTCGTCAGGCCTTGGCCGATCAATATAATCTTGGCAATCGTGAGCCGAATATTCAGGTCTTGTCAGTCGATACGCATGGCAATCGGGCGCTGACTTTGCGACACATACAATTTCAACGACGCCCCTTGAATCAGCAAGCCGATGAGGTGCTGAAACATGTGACGCGTTTATGGGGCTTCGATGTTCACCTTGAAACAACGTCGCCGGAGGGCAGTCTGGTCAGCACGCTGACTTGCAAAGCGGATAAGCCGGTCAAAAAGTACTGAGCAAGGCTGTCCCATCCGCACTTATAGGCATCGATGCCCACACGACTGCCGGGCTGCGAGCGGTTCTACAACCCGGAGTAACGCTTGAGCCCGCCGTTGATCAGGATCAGTAATTTTTGTATCCGCCTCAACAGTGAATCGACCGCCTCGGTACAGGCGCATTCAGCCGTTCGTACCCGTCCCCCAACATCTGCCAGCGAAAGCATCACATCAAAATAATTCGGCACAATTGGGTGCATATGCACTATATTTCGTTTGAACGATTATCCGCGACCAAGACGGTCACCGAAGTACTCACAGCCATTAGCCGAGCACATGACACCCTCGCCCCTCCCCGGTTGCACCTGCTTCGCACTGCGAAAACTCACGCGCACTGTCTCGCGTCTGTATGACCTGCACATGGCGGGCGTGGGCTTGAAAACCACGCAGTATTCACTGCTGAAGAACATCACCCGCGGCGCCATGCCTATGGCTGAACTGGCAGAACACCTTGCCACAGATCGCACTACGCTCACACGGACGCTCAAACCGCTGATCGAGGCCGGATGGGTTCGGCTGTCGCCGGGCGCAGATGCACGCCAACGCATTGTCACCATCACCGACGAAGGCAGCGCCAAACTCGCTAGTGCCCACCAGGCATGGCGCAATGCGCAAAACGAACTCGAACAATCACTTGGCGTGGATCTGGTGCAATCACTGCATCAGGATGCGCATGTAGCGATGCTGAACCTGACTCCCCTACTTAACGAAAAATGCCATGCAAACACCAACTGAACTGTCTCCCCGCGCCGCCTGGGGCGTGATGATCGCTGCCGCAGCGATCCTGATGATCACCATGGGCGCGCGCCTGACCACCGGCCTGTTCATTTCACCAATCAATACCTCGACCGGTCTGGGCATTGTCTCGATCAGTTTTGCATTCGCGATTGGCCAGTTTGTATGGGGTGCGGCGCAACCTGTTTTTGGTGTGGTGGCGGACAAATACGGTACGCCCAAGGTCATCATCGCGGGTGCAATCATGCTGGCTGTCGGCATGGCAATGACACCCTTCATGTCGAGCCAATGGGGTCTCTTGCTGAGCATGGGATTGCTCAGCGCCGCGGGAGCAGGTGCCGGCAGTTTTTCCATTTTGATTGGTGCAACGGCCCAGTCGCTGCCACCACAACGGCGCGCGTTTGCTGCCGGCTTCATCAATGCCGGCGGCTCACTCGGGCAGTTTGTGTTCGCGCCCCTGATGCAACTGATCATCACGTCTGCCGGATGGGTCGCTGCCATGCTGACAATGGCAGCGACAACGTTGTTGACGATTCCACTCGCCTGGCCCTTACGAAAAAAAGCCACTGCCTCTGTACAAAAAGCGGCCGTTTCGCTGACTGAAGTCAAGCTTGGGCAACAAGTGCGATTGGCCCTGCGCGACCGCAGTTATCTGTGCCTGCATGCCGGGTTTTTTACCTGTGGTTTTCATATCGCGTTTTTGGTGACGCACCTGCCAGGCGAAGTTGCCCTGTGCAGTCTGTCGGCTAGTGTTTCTGCGACGGCGCTGGCGCTGATTGGCCTCTTCAATATTGTCGGCAGCTTGTCAGCGGGTGCCTTGGGTTCGCGCTATCGCATGAAATACCTGTTGGTGGGGATGTACGCCAGTCGTGCAGTCATCGTCGCGATCTATCTGATGGCGCCCAAAAATGCCTGGACGTTTTACATTTTTGCCGCTGCATTGGGTCTGACGTGGCTGGCTACGGTGCCACCTACTGCCGGCCTGGTCAGCAAGCTGTTTGGTACGCGCTATCTGGCAACGTTGTTCGGACTGACGTTACTGTCGCATCAGATCGGCGGCTTCTTCGGCGCGTGGCTGGGTGGATTGGCGATCTCGCGATTCGGCAATTACAACTGGATGTGGTACGCCGACATCGTTCTTGCCTTGGCCGCGGCATTGGTCAATTTACCAATCCGTGAAGCGCCAGTCGGATCAGCTCTACCAGCATGAGTTGAACGTGACTTAAGGTAGTTATTCTTGTTGAATTACAGGTAGACCGGACGGTATGATCAGAGTCATCTCACCGGCCTGACCGATTGCTCAACATGAATCTCTTCAACCTGATGCGTACCGTACTTGGAATACGCAAAGCCCGCCGCGTTCCCCCTGTCAGTGCAAAACCGCAGATCGGCAGCAGCCTTGTCTGCAACGATTTCAGAGTGCGCCTGAAATATCCGCTGGGTGACGAGCAATGGGAATGGTTGAGCATCATGGGATGGCGACACGTCAATATGCGTTCCAACCGGCGGCGTTATCAATCGTTGTCCGACGCAGTATTTCGCAAATTGCTCGACAAGGATGCGCGCGATGAAGCTCACCAGACGATCATGCAACAGGCAGCTGTTCTGTCAGGTAAATAATTTGCACGATCAGCCCGCCGAAGCCAAACGGAAATTCTCGTCGGCGCTGACCGGACCATACTGACGTAGCTATCGTGTTTCCCGTTCCCACACCCCTACTGCCCGGCGTGGCCGATAGTTACCGAACCGATATCAATACACATGCGACCTGAAGGTGTTGCGCCCAGCCGATTTCGCTTCATACAACGCAGCGTCGGCATCACTCAACAATTCAGCGCCGGAGCGCAAGCAGGCCTCATCAAAGGCAATGCCGATACTGGTAGTAATGTCGAGTTTTTCGCCGTTGAGCAACCATGGTTTTCCGACCAGTTGCAGGATTTTTTCGGCGATCCGATGCGCTTCCTGAGTGGCGCCCAATCCCTCCAGAATAATCACGAATTCATCACCGGCCAGACGTGCCACCAAATCCGTCGTACGCACTGACTTGGTCAGCCGCGTGGCAAATTCTTGCAACACCAGGTCGCCAATGGCGTGACCGAAGCGATCATTGACCAACTTGAAGTGATCGATATCCAGAAATAACACGGCAATCGCGCCGCCACGACGCCGGTTGCGAGTGAGCACGACGTTGAGCGCGTCATACAGATGCGCCCGATTCGGCAAGCCGGTCAACGAGTCCTCACGAGCAAGCCTGCGCAAATCGTGTTCGGTTTTTTTCAGAACGGTAATGTCATTGCTGAGGGTATAGACCCCCTTGACCTGACCATCGGCAGCCATGTCAGGCAGATAAATCGACTGCAAATGGTGCTCCTGTCCAACCATCGTCGACGTCGTCGTGAAGTCAACTCGCTCGCCAGCCAGTGCACGTTCGAGATGAACACGACGCTCCTCGTACAAATCCGGTCCCATTACTTCGAGCAATGACTTGCCAAGGACGGTCTCTGGTGTGGTGCCCGTCCAGGCATACAAGGTTGGATTTGCGAAATGAAAGCGTTGCGATGTATCCATGTAGGAAATCGCCACTGGCAGGTTATCGGTGATCGTTCGCAAACGGCGCTCACCCGCTGCCAGATTTTTTTCTGCGACGCGGCGCTGCGTGACATCGGTCACCATGGCGTAAAACCCGAGAACCTGGCCGTCCTGCCCCAGATCCGGTACATATTCGCTTTGCAGATACCATTCGCGCTCATCGATCCGCAGAGAGCGCTCGTACGAAACCGAATTGCCAGCCAGCACCGCGGCGACATGCGGTGCCATTTCCGCATACGCGTCATCTCCGTAGACCTGCAAGAGTGTTTTTCCGAGTATTTTTTCGGGATGGAGGCCAAGCAGGCGCTCGTAGTGAATATTGCAAAATTGGAATTGTTCTTCAATGCCGATGTAGCAAATCAGAGCCGGAATACTATCGGTCAGCACACGCAAGCGCTTTTCATTGGCAGCAAGCGCTGCGTCAGCCGCACGTCGCTCCGTGACATCCTCGGCAGTACCGACATAACCTGTGACGACGTCATCAATCACGATCGGTGCGACGCGCACCTGCGCCACTACGGTCCCGCCATCGATATGCCGGAAACGATGCGTGCCGTCATAATGTTGCTGCGCGTTGGTCAAGCCGGAACAGGTTGCCAGCAGCAACGCAACTTCGTCGGGATCCATCTGCCTGCGCCAGCCTAGTCCCAGTGCAGCCCCGTCAACCATGCCTGACATCTGTTCGTAGGCACGATTGACGTAGGTGCACCCACCCCAAATATCGATATGAAACAGCGCCAGTGGTGACGCATCATGGACCGCTTCCAGCTCGGCCTGTCGCTGACGCAATTCAAGCTGCTTGACGCGTAACTCGTCGGTCTGCCATTTCAGGATCAGGTGGGTGCGCACGCGTGCCCTGACGACTCTTTCGTGGAAAGGCTTGCTAATGAAATCGACACCACCCTCATCAAGGCCCCGTGCTTCCACCAAAGGATCGTTTTGTCCCGTGACGAAAATCACAGCAATATGGGAGGTCAGCGGATTGTTTTTGAGCTCGCGACAAACAGCGTAGCCATCCATGTCGGGCATGACGACGTCGAGCAATATCAGATCGGGTTGCCTAGCCAGGCAAAACGCCAACGCGTCGGCGCCACTTGTTGCCATGCAGACGTCATGGTCAATTTTGAAAATTGCGTAGAGCACTTGGATATTGGACGGCTGATCATCCACGATCAGCAACAGCGGTCGGCCGGCAGGCAGCCGGATCAACACATCTGGTGGCAACGCTAAATCCGACGCACTCATGGAACTCCACTTCGCAAGCGACGGCTGGACTCCAGCGCCAGTTTGAAATTTAACCGGGACAGGCTCGATGACAGTGGCACCAAGTCGTCCCCCAACTCCGCATGATAGCTGGTCTCGATCATCGTGAACACGTCAAGTGCCTCCATATTTGCATCCTGCAAATACGCATCCAATCGATCCAGCAAAATCACCAGCGGAATTTTTGCGATATCGTCGGATTGTAAAGCTACCAGATCGGCGCTTGACGACAACTGCAATCTGATGACGTCCAACGACGCCAGACAGCTTGTCAGACAGCGCTCAATATGTCGCGTAACCACAGCGATATCCAGGGCAGGATTCGGCCCGCGACATGCCAATTCCAGCGCGGCGGCAAGTTCCGCCAAAGATTGCGCACCCACTGTTCCAGCGGTGCTTTTCAGCGTATGCAAAATATCGGCCGCCGCACCATAGTTCGCACCGTCCAGAGCATCGCGCAAATTTGCCACCATCGTCCGTGCTTCCGCGCCAAACTTCCCGGCAATATTCAGAAACAGCGAGCGATTCCCGCCGAGGCGTTGCAACGCACGTTCAAGTTCGATCGCCGCTGTGTCGGCATGCTGGCGTGGTACATCCCATCCCCCTGCACCGGGATCTGCCATGACGTCCTCCGGCTGTATTTCAGCGCAGTGGCGCAGCAAAGTCCTGACAAGTTCATCAATGCTGATTGGCTTGCCAATATGGTCATTCATGCCAGCACGCAGGCACGCTTCGCGGTCGCCTGACATCACGTTGGCAGTCATCGCAATGATGGGCAATGCCTGCATGCGCAAATCCAGACGGATCTGCCGCGTCGTCTCGTAGCCATCCATATCAGGCATCTGGATATCCATCAGAACCGCGTCGTAGCAAGGCGATGCAGCGAACACCCTGGCGGCGCCGGCGATGCCGCCATCGGCGACGTCCACCAGCGCACCCTGCTCCGACAGCAACTCCTGCGCCACTTGCTGATTGATCAGGTTGTCGTCGATCACCAGCAATCTCAACCCGGTCAATGCGCGGGAGCGCGGCAGAACAACGGGTGCTGGGAATGACGTCCGTACGTCTGCGCTGGCAACCTTCTCAAACATCGCGTTGAACGAAAATCTGCTGCCGACCCCCTCCTCGCTTTCCGCGACCAGAGATCCGCCCATCAGCGACACCAGACGCTGACTGATGGTCAGGCCTAAACCGGTGCCGCCAAAACGGCGACTGGTGGACGCTTCAGCCTGGCTGAACATCTCGAAAATCGTAGTCAGCTTGTCCGCTGCAATCCCGATACCCGTGTCGCTCACACTGAATGCAACGTCGGTCGCATCGCGATAGTCGTTAATTTGTCGGATCGCAATGTCGACCGTTCCCTGTAGCGTGAATTTGACCGCATTGCCCGCCAGGTTGAGCAGTATCTGCTGCAAACGCTGTGCATCGCCCTGCAAAAAAGCGGGCAACCGCGGATCGACTGAAAACAGGATCTCGACATCCTTGTTCACTGCGTTTGCAGAAAGGATCACCGACAGGTCGCGCACCAGCGTGTCGAGCGAAAACGGGACCGACTCCAGCGACATCTTGTCCGCGCCCAGTTTTGAAAAATCCAGAATGTCATTGATCAGCCCAAGTAACGAGCGGGCTGCCGATTCGCTCTTGAAAGCGTAATCGCGCTGCTGCGGGGTCAATCCGGTGTATTGCAGGAGTTGCAGCATGCCCAGAATGGCGTTCATCGGCGTGCGGATTTCGTGGCTCATGTTGGCCAGGAACTGACTCTTGGCGAGGCTCGCCGCTTCGGCCTGATCGCGCGCGGCAGCCAGCGATTTGCGGATCGCCTTTTCGGCATGGATGTCGTTGGCGATGCCTGCAAAACCAATGATCTGATGACGCTGATCGCGTACGGCGGTCACCGTCAGATGAATTGGCAGGGTGCTGCCATCCTTGCGAACATAGGTCCACTCGCGCGTTTCCGACAGGTTCTGCCTGGCCAGGTGGACAAACACCTCGAAGCCCGCCACCGGGACACCGTACTGCTCTGAAAGCGAGCTGGCACGGGCAATGACTTCGTCGGCAACATGAAAATTGGCCGGACTGCAGCGGCCGACAATCTCCGCTGCGGTGTAACCGAGCATGCGCTGGGCGCCACGACTGAACAATGTGACGATGCCATTCATATCCGTGGCAATGATCGAAAAATCACTGGCGGCATCGACGATGCTTTCCAGTAGCAACGATGCCTCGGCCTCGGCCTTCTGGGCCTGCTTGAGTTGGCTGATATTACTCAGGAAACCATAAATCCCGACGATCTCGCCATCCACGCGATCCGGCACATACGAAATCAGGGCATGGCGCTCAGACCCATCGGGCAACACAATTGGGAGCTCGAAAATTTCGGTATTCCCCGCAAGCGCCGAATTCAGAAACGGCGCGATCCGGGAAAAGTGTTCGGCGCCATTGACGTCGCGGATATGCCTGCCGAGCATTTGCTGTGGCGTCACGCCAAACCAGTCGAGGTACGCGGTATTGGCAAAGCGGTTCAACAATTGCTTGTCCCAGTACACGACCACCGCGGGCATGTGGTCAATGATGGTCTGGCGTTCATCCCGGGCGAGTGACAATGCCCGGCTCTTCTGTGCCAAGCGCTGCACGGTTCGTTCCAATTCGTGCTGGGCATGCTGACGCTCGGCATTCTCGCGCTGCAAAGATTGATAGGACCCGCTCAGCTGCGTCGTCATCTGGTTGAAGGTCGTCGCCAAGACGCCCAGCTCATTGCCGATCGCCAGATCAATGCGGTGCGTCAGGTCGCCCCGCATGACTTGTTCGGTGCCCTGCTGAAGCAAGGCAATCGGTGCCAGCACGCGCCGCAGATTGATCAGATACGTGGCCACGATCAATCCCGCTAACGCCAGAATGCTGGCCAACATGCAGATCGCGAGCCGCAAGTGGGCCGCATCCAGATCGAGGCGATTCAACCGCAGCAGCTCGAAGGTATCGTCGAACATATCCTGCGTGGTCAGGTACAACGCGCTAACCGTCATTGCTGTGCGCTCGAGTGCGTCGGAGTTGGCATGCGGCGTCGCAATTGGCACCGAATCCGCACTGAGCAAACGCGCATACAACGGCGCAATGATTTTCAGGTTGGCCTTTTGCTTGTCGAGCAAGCCCGCCTGGGCCGGATCACCGTACTGCTGGCTAGCCAGCAGCAGCCGCAGACTTGCGATCCGGTCCAGCCACTGCTTGCCGGACCGCGGGTCCCTGTACAAGGCGGTTTCCATGATCAGGAAGCGAAAATGGGTGATTGCCTTGGCGGTATTTTCCGTGATCCTGATTTGTTCGGTCTGACGGTGTACCTTCACGACGAATACGCTCAACACCGAGAGGATCACGGCGACGGTCACACATGCAAGCCACGCCAGGAGATTGCTTTGAAGTTTTAAGGTCATGACACGCTAGTGGATCACTTTGATGGCATTGGGAAGCACCGATTCCAGCGGTTCCTGCCGTAGATGGTCGAGATAATTGGGTACCTCCTGCGCAGGTACCAGGCCACGTTTCAGAGCCCATCTCGTTTGGTCGCTCAGGCCCAGCAGCAGGGCCTGGTCCAGCGACAGCGAAAAATCGGCAGGGTCGAAGGCACTGGACAGGAGCGCCGGATCCATGCCGATGGCCTGTCCTATGATGTCTTTTGCCTCGGCGGGCCGGGCATTGACGAAGTCCATGCTCTCGTCCAGCGCAGCCAGTACCGAACGCACCTCGACGGGATGGCTCGCAATGTACTCCTGAGTGGCCGCCAGCACGAATCGATACACAAAAATATCGGGGTCAAGCAAAACAACGACTTGCTCACGCAGGTCACGCTGCAGTTGCGACAATAAGGGATGCCAAGCGGTCACGGCATCGACTTCGCCGTTTTTCAGGGCCGCCATCAACCCGTCTGCCGTCTTCATGTCGACCACCCGCACCGACGACCTGTCGATGCCCTCCGCCACCAGCAAGGTATCCAGATAGAAATGGGCATTGGTACCGAAAATGGTTCCGATGGTTTTGCCATTCAGATCGTGCATGCGGGAGATGCCACGATCCTTGCGTCCGACCATGGCCATGGTTTTACGCGAATCGAAAAGGCTGGACAGGATGGCTATTTTTTCGCCGCGCATGACAGCGAACATGAATGGCGTATCGGCGACGACTGCCAGATTGGCGTGACCGTCCAGTACCGATTTCAAAGCCTGCATGCCGAGGGCGAAAGGCTGGACGGTGACATTCACGCCATGTCTTTCGAAGAGTTTTTTATTTTTTGCCACGAACGCGGCGCCGCTACTGACCTGAGATGGCAGCGCGATCACCACATTGCGCAAGGCGGCCGAATTAGTGGTCACATCGTCCTGCAAAAAAAACCAGGCCGCGATGCAGGCGAGCCCGGCTGCGACCAGCAGGAATAAATTCCACCTGCGCCAACTGCGCGATATCAGGCGATGCGAAATGCTCATTGCGCGCTCCGTTTCTGTCGACAGGAAAGCGCATCGCTGTCAGTTGCTGCACCCTTCGTGCAAAGCACATCATGCCAGCGCGCACGTTACACATCGCACTGTGTCTGTTCCCGGCAATTCGTGTGAACACTCCATTTATTGAGTGAAATATACCAGAGTAAAACCGGGCCAACGGGCCACCGAGCCAGTGCCTACGGGACCGGACTCTGCGGCTGCGCCACCGTCACAGGCACTTCCGTCACCGCCTCCGGCAAAACGGCCAGGATCAGCACTTCCACGCGCCGGTTGCGTAGCCGTCCCTCCGGCGTGTCGTTGTCGCCCACCGGTTTGTTCGGACCGTGTCCCACCGCCGTCAGGCGATTCTCGGCGACGCCGTTTTCGGCAAACAAGCGCACCACGCTGCTGGCACGAACGCTGGAGAGCTCCCAATTGGATGCAAAGGCGGCATTGCTGATCGGCGCGTTATCGGTATGGCCTTCGATCTGGATCGCGTGGGTATCCGCACTCAGCACGCGTGCAATCGCGCTCAGTGCCGCACCGGATTCTCCGGTCAGGCCCGCCTCGCCGGGAGCAAACAGCACACTGGCATTGATCTCGATACTGACGCCGCGACTGGTTTGCGTCACCCGCACCTTGCCCGAGCTGATCAGCGGCGACAGCACTTTCAGGACATCGCGTGCAATCGTCGTCATGTTTTCTTTTTCACGCCGCAGCTGTTCGGTGCGCTGGCGTTCTGCGGCAGGCGGACGCCGCACGATCAGGGTTGGCTGGTCGCTCATTTTGACCAGCGGCGGGATCGCTCCCGGCACGTTGCCAAATGCCGATACGAGCGACTGTGACAGCACCTGATACTTGCCCTGATTGACCGACGAGACCGCATACATCACCACAAAAAAGGCGAACAGCAGCGTAATGAAATCGGCGTACGAAATCAGCCAGCGATCATGACTGGGTGCGTCTTCATCGAAATGCTTGCGACTGCGCGCGGTAGGACTGGCGTCACTGCGCAAAGCATCGATGGGTGGTTTGGCCATGGCAAAGGCTACCGTTCGTAGGCCATCATCCGCTCTTCGATCGAGAGCGGATTGTCGCCGGCGGCGATGCAACAAAACGCATCGGCCAGCATTTCAAAGCGGATGACTTCATTGTTGACGGCGGTTTTCAGCTTGCCGCCGATCGGCAGAAACACCAGATTGGCCAGGCCGACACCATAAATCGTGGCGACGAACGCCACCGCGATACCGGCACCAAGACGGCTCGGGTCCGACAGGTTTTCCATCACATGAATCAGGCCCAGCACGGCGCCGAGAATACCGATGGTAGGTGCGTAGCCGCCGGCCGCATCCCAGACCCGCGCGGCCTGGCGTTCCCGGTTTTCGTAGCTGCTGATTTCAATGCCGAGGATTTCACGCAGCTTGTACGGATCAACACCATCCGTGAGCAAACGCAAGCCCTTGACGATGAAGGGGTCGTCGCTGCCCGTGATGAAGCGCTGCAGGCTGAGCAAGCCTTCGCGCCGCGCAACCTGGCTCCACATCGCCACATCGGAGGCATGCAGCCGATGCTGGTCCGGCGCCTTGCGAAAGATCGTTCCGGCCATCACGATGCCACGCCGGAAGGTCGGCCAGCCGCTTTGCAGCAGCACCGCACCGAGTGTGCCGACCATCACGATGATGAAGGCGGTCGGCTGCATCAGCGCGCCGAGCCGCCCGCCTTCCAGCCACTGCCCGACCACGATGCCGAGCAGTGCCAGCACCAATCCGGCTACGCTACCCCAGTCCATGTTTTCTCCCTGAGGAAAGCGCGCATCCGGGCGATCGCCTGGCTGTGCAGTTGCGACACGCGCGATTCCGTCACGCCCAGCACGGCACCGATTTCTTTCAAATTCATTTCCTGTTCGTAGTACAGGCCCATCAGGATTTTTTCGCGTTCGGGCAAGGCTTCGATGGCGCGGATCACGGCATTGCGAAAGCCCGCATTGAGCAGCGTTTGCAGCGGATTGTCCGACAGGTCGGTGCAATAGCGGTCCAGGAAATGCTCGTTGCCTTCGGCCGTGTCATGGAAATCTTCGTAGTACACCAGCTGATGCCCACCGCCCTCACCCAGCAATTCCTGATACTCGGTCAGCGACATCTTCATGTGTTTGGCGAGTTCGGTTTCGAGCGGCGGACGCCCGAGACGCTGCTGCAAAGCCTGCATCGCGACTTCGATCTTGCGCATGTTCTGGCGCATGCTGCGTGGCAGCCAGTCGCTGCTGCGCAATTCATCGAGCATCGAGCCGCGGATGCGCTGCACGGCATAGGTTTCGAACTGCGCACCGTGGGTTTCTTCGTAGCGGTTAATGGCATCGAGCAGGCCGATCATGCCGGCCTGGATCAGGTCGTCGACTTCGACACTGGGCGGCAATTTCGCTTTCATCTGATGGGCAAGTCGCTTGACCAGCGGCGCGTGCTGCACCAGCAGATGATTTTTGTCCGATTTTCCGCTGGGTGTGTACATGAAACTCAAAAACTCCTTGGTTGATGTCCCATCAGGCAAACCCGGGCATGCGCATGGCCCCCGCATCCGTGTTCGCAAAATGTCCGGCCAGGCGACGAAACGCCACTGACGCCAGTGCCATCGGGAAGGCATCGATGACCGAGCGTCCAAGCTGCGTGGCCCGACGCAAATCGGCATCGACCGGCACCGACCCCATCGCAGTCAATTCCAGCGCCAGATACCGGCTGGCCGCCTGCGCCATGTTGGCAAATACCTGTTGTGCTTCGCGTTCGCTGGCGCCGGTGACCAAAATGCCGAAGGGCCGACGGCCCAGTTGTGCGCTCAATCGCTTGATGATCGCATAGGCGGCCGTAATTGAGCTACCGCTACTTGAGACCTGCACCACGATTTCTCCACGCTGCATGGCTGGCAACGGAAATGCGTCGTCGGCATCGAGCTCGGCATCGACCAGCGTGATGTCACTCTGGGTCGCAAGTACGCCAAACGCATTGGCAAGTCGACGCGCCTGATCGATGTCCTGCATCGCACTGCGCATGTTTTCGCGCGTCAGCGTGGCGACACCAAAACCCTGCGGCAGCATCTGCACGACTTCATTCAAACCACGTTCCTGACGCGCCACCTGCATCAGCGTGGCAACCCGTGCCGCGCCCAGTCGCTGCGCCAGGCCGTTCGATGCGGAACAGGCGTCCAGTAACAGCACGTTGCTGCCGGTACGTGCCAGCGAGGCCGCCAGATTGACCAGAGTACTGGATTTTTCCTCTGCGCCCAATGCCGAGACGACGCTGATGATGCGCGGCTTCGGACCGGCCAGCATGCGCCGCAATCCTTCTGCCTGATCGGTTGTAAAACTAGCCAAGATTCACCTCGCGCAGGGTTCTGTCATTCGAGGAACGGGTGGTGCCAGCCATTAACATCGGCAGTTCTGCATCGGTGAACTGGAACGGCGTGGTTTCGCGTTTGAGCTTGAAGGCGCGATCGACCAGGTACTGCTTGTTGGCGACGTGCAGGTCTTCCGGCACGCGCTGGCCATTGGCCACGTAAAACAGGTTGAGCTTCTGGCGGATCACCACGTCCAGCACATTGCCGATGGTGGCGGCTTCATCGAGCTTGGTCATCACGCAACCGGCCAGGCCGCTGCCCTGATAGGCGCGCACCACTTCATTGAGGGTCTCGCCGGTCGAGGTAGCGTTCAGGCAGAGCAGTCGCTTGACCTGGGAACCGGCGCCTTGCAGCATCGCGACCTGTTCGGTCACCATCTGATCGCGCTGGCTCACGCCGACCGTGTCAATCAGGACCGTGTGCTTGTTCTTGAGTTCATCGAGGGCGATGCGCAGGTCGGATTCATCCTTGACCGAATGCACCATCACACCGAGGATTTTGCCGTAAATGCGCAACTGCTCGTAGCCGCCGATACGATAACCGTCGGTCGTGATCAGCGCCAGCTTGCCAGCGCCGTGGCGCATCACGCAGCGTGCGGCCAGCTTGGCGGTGGTGGTGGTCTTTCCCACGCCAGTCGGGCCGACCAGGGCAAAGACGCCGCCTTGTTCCAGCATCGCGCTTTCGTCACCGATGGCGCTGATGTTGCGGCTCAGGACCGACTTGATCCATGACAGCGCTGCGGCTGCGGTACAACCGGCCGGCATTTTTTCGGTCAGGTGGCGCGCCAGGCTCGGGCTGAATCCTGCGGCCAGCATTTCGCGCATCACGACGCCTTTGATCGGCTCCTGCTTTTGCTGCGACGACCACGACAGTTCGGAAAACTGCGATTCCATCATGGTGCGCAACGAGCGGATCTCGCTCATCATCGCCGCCATCGCAGTGCTGGCGCCGTCGCTGTCGCTGTCGCGGGCACTCTTGCCGGGCGCAGCCGCTTCGGCGACACGGGCATTGGCATTGCGTGACTGTTCCAGCGCACCAGCCAGACCAGCGGCCTGATCCGCTTCGCTACGACGCCTGGCAAATGCCGACAACATGGTCGACTCCTGTTCGGGCAAGGCGATCTGCGCCGGCAGGGTTTCGCGCTCGACCATCGGTGCTGCGAGCGACGACATGTCCTCGCTGGCCAGGGCCAGGATTTCGACCATGCCATTGAGATTGCGATTCGACAGGATGACGGCATCCGGTCCGAGTGCTTCGCGGACCTGACGCAGCGCATCACGCGAGCTGCTTGCGGAGAATTTTTTGACGTTCATGCTTGAGCTCCAACCAGGCTGGTGACTTTAATGGTCTTGGTATCGGGTAATTCGGCGTGCGACAGGACTTTAAGTTGTGGCAATGCGCGTCGCAGGAAACGTGACAACAACGCACGCAGCGGCGCAGGTACCAGCAAGACCGGCGTCAGGCCGAGCTGCTCCTGATGCTGGGTGGCCTGCTGGGTCTGGTACTGCAAGGTATCGGCCAGACCGGGTTCGATGCCGGCACCGTCCGGACCGCTGGCCTGCAATGCCTGCATCAGCAAGCGTTCCAGCCGGTTGTCCAGCGT
The DNA here is from genome assembly GCF_039536745.1 of Actimicrobium antarcticum. Taxonomy (NCBI): domain Bacteria; kingdom Pseudomonadati; phylum Pseudomonadota; class Betaproteobacteria; order Burkholderiales; family Oxalobacteraceae; genus Actimicrobium; species Actimicrobium antarcticum. The sequence goes on along the minus strand of NZ_BAAAZE010000016.1, from coordinate 202,416 downwards.
CATCACTGACAGCTCGTTGGTACCCGGGAAAATCTGCTGGACAATGGCGCGACCCAGTGCGATGCGCACCAGTGCGGTCAGCTCGCTCGGGTCCTGCACCTGGCCCGAAAACTCGGCCAGGCACTCGATGATGCTGCGCATGTCGCGGATGTGCACACCTTCGGTCAGCAGGTTCTGCAGGACTTTTTGCAGCGTCGACATCGAGACCATTTTCGGCACCAGGTCTTCGACCAGCTTCGGCGATTCCTTGCCCAGATGATCAAGCAGTTGCTGCACTTCCAGGCGGCCCAGCAGCTCGGCAGCGTGGGTGGTGATCAGATGATTCAGATGCGTTGCCACCACGGTACCGGCATCCACCACGGTGTAACCCATGGCCTGGGCCTGCTCACGCATCCCGCCCTCGATCCAGACAGCCGGCAGGCCGAACGCAGGATCGGTCGTTGCGGTACCGGCCAGCGTGCCGGTCACCATGCCAGGATTGATCGCCAGGAACTGTCCGGTGAATGCTTCGCCGGCACCGACTTCGACACCTTTCAACGTGATCCGGTAGGACGATGGCTTGAGTTCGAGATTGTCGCGAATATGGACTGGCGGCGACAGAAACCCGACTTCCTGGGCGAATTTTTTACGGATGCCCTTGATGCGCTTGAGCAGTTCGCCGCTCTGGGTTTTGTCGACCAGCGGGATCAGGCGATAGCCCACTTCCAGACCGAGCGTATCGACCGGAACAATGTCCTGCCAGGTGGCTTCTTCGCTCTCGACCGGTGCCGCCTGTGCTGCGGCAGCAGCGGCGGCAGTTTGCTCTTGCGCCGCTTCCGGTGCGACCTTGTTGCGCTTGGAAGCGGCATGACCGGCAGCAGCCAGCAGCAGGCCCAGCAGGATGAAGGCCAGGTGCGGCATTCCGGGAATCATGCCCATGCCGCCAATGATGCCGCCAGTGATGTACAGCACCTCGGGTTTGGCAAACAACTGGTTGACCAGCTGGCTGCCAATATCGACATCGCTGGCCACGCGCGAGACCACCACACCGGCAGCCGTCGAAATGATCAGCGAAGGAATCTGTGCCACCAGGCCATCACCAATCGCCAGCAGCGTGTAGTTTTTCAGGGCATCGGCAAAGCCCATGTCGTGTTGCAACAAGCCCACCAGCAAGCCACCGATGATGTTGATAACCGTCACGATAATGCCGGCGACCGCATCACCACGCACGTATTTGGAGGCACCGTCCATCGCACCGTAGAACTCGGCTTCCTGGGCGACTTCGGTACGGCGACGCTTGGCTTCGGGTTCGGCAATCAGTCCTGCATTGAGATCGGCATCGATCGCCATCTGCTTGCCGGGCATCGCATCCAGCGCGAAGCGCGCACCGACTTCGGCGATCCGGCCGGCACCCTTGGTGACGACGGTAAAGTTGATGATGGTCAGGATGATGAAGACCACGATACCCACCGTGTAGTTACCGCCGATCAGGAAGTGACCGAAGGCCTCGATGACCTTGCCGGCAGCATCCGCGCCGGTATGGCCTTCGGTCAGTACGATCCGGGTCGAGGCGACGTTGAGCGACAGGCGCAGCATGGTGCTGACCAGCAGCACGGTCGGAAACGCCATGAAGTCGAGCGGCTTGATGGTGTACAGCGCGGTCAGCAACACGATCACCGACAGCGCGATATTGAAGCTGAAAAACACATCCAGCACGAAGGCTGGCAGCGGCAGGATCATCATCGACAACATCATGATGATGATGATAGGCGCAGCGATCGCCTTGCTGTTCGGGCCGCTCAGCCACAGCGGAAGCTTGAAGCTATTCATTGTGCAGCTCCGGATGCAGGCTGGTTAGCTGTCAGCTGGCGCGTGCGCGGCACAGCCATGCACCGCAGTGCTGATCCCGTCCGTTCCATGCTGTTGTCGTTGACCACCGCTTGCTCCTTGCCGGAACCACCTCGTCATCGACATGACGATAGTTTTCCGATCAGGTTGAATTATTGCGCCGAAGTAAGAAAAGTCATCCGGCGAACAAGAGGGGAAAATCGCGGGTATTCCGCAATGATGCGTCCGGGAAAGGTGGATCAGAGCAGAGGGAAGCGGCAATCGGACGAGCTAGTGCCACAAGCTGTAAGCGTACCGGCTTGACAATCAATTAGGGTCTGACCCCAATTAATTACCCCGCTTCGTACCTGAATTAATGGGGGGGGTCAGAGCCAATTGGGATCGACGTCAATCAACCCGTCACTCACCGCCCCATTCCCGCCTCCGGCGCCGGTTACGCACTCGGATTCAACGGATCAAGCCCGGCAGGCACATCGATATCCAGCGGCTTTTCAGGACGGTTGCCACCGTCGCTCTTGTAGGCTTTGAGCTGAAACACATACGCCAGTACCTCGGCCACCGCGGTGTACAGCGTCTCGGGAATCGGATCGCCCAGTTCGACATGCCGGAATAGCGCACGTGCCAGCGGTGGCGCTTCCAGCAGCGGTACGTTGTTGGCTGCTGCCAGTTCACGAATCTTGGCAGCGACGGCATCGGCACCTTTTGCCACCACTTGCGGTGCGCCCATCTTGCCGTCGGTGTATTTTAGCGCTACCGCATAGTGGGTCGGGTTAGTGACGACCACATCGGCAGTCGGCACTTCGGACATCATCCGCCGCCGCGCCATCTCGCGCTGCTGGGCGCGGATTTTGGCTTTGATTTCAGGGTTTCCCTCGGATTCCTTGGCTTCCTGACGTACTTCCTGGCGCGTCATCATCATCTTCTTGGCGTAACTCCACATCTGGTATGGTGCATCGATGACCGCGATGATCACCAGTCCCATCACGATCAGCATGTAACTGGTGAACAGCAGCTTCGAGGTATGCAGCGTGCCCGCCTGCACCGGCTCCACCATCAAGCCCAAGACCTCACTGATTTCACGTGACATCACCAGATACGAAATCGATCCGACAATGGCTGCCTTGGCCAGTGCCTTGCCCAGTTCCACCAACGCGTTCATCGACACCAGTTTGGCGAGCCCGGAAAACAGGTTCATCCGCCCAAAGTTCGGCAACAACGCCTGCGTGCTGAAGAGCCAGCCGCCAATCAGCAATGGCGATGCCAGCGCGACCAGCATCAGGATGCCTGCCAGCGGCGCAAACGCCACCAGCAAATCAGCCAGGTGCCCGCCCTGCCGGGTCAGCAACAAACTGAAGTCAAACGCCTGCGCCCGATCGAACGTCAGGCCCGACATCAGCGTCGCTTTCAGCTGCTGCAACATGCTGCCACCACTCATGTACAAACCTGCACCGGCTGCCAGCAGGATCGTGCAGGTGGCCAGTTCGCGCGAGCGCGGCACATCGCCGTTCTCGCGCGCCTTGTCGATGCGCTGTTGCGAGGCCGGTTCGGTTTTTTCCATGTCGCTGTCATCAGACACCGCACACTCCTTGCATGAAGGGATCTGCCATCGGGGTAATGGTCAGTGTCCAACTTGCCGTCATTATTGCGCCTAAGTAATAGACATCATCGGCAGAACAGGCGCCGAAATACGCGGTTGTTCCGCAACGGGTGATCCCGACAGACGTCATCCATGGCAAGTCATGCTTGGATTGAATAAGTGACATCAGCGTCCAAGTAAGGTTTTTCTCAGGTCGACGAGCACCAGCACCCGCCAACCCGACTTACCGGACCGGCGTTTCCACGTCATCCGGCAGATTGATCCTGCGCCAGCGCCGGCAACGATCGGCATGTACGACCAGCGTGCTGGCCAGTCGATCCGGGGTCAGTTCCGGCAATGCCAGTCGCGTGACTTCAACGATCTTGCCAGTGGTCGGCGAGATGCAATACCCCGGTCCAAGCCCATCAAAACTCAGGTGATTCTGACGCAGAAGGTGTTGATAAATTTCGCTCAGGCGATCCAGCGGCGCATAGGCATATTCAACGTAAAGAAACACCACGTCTGCATCCAGCATGTCGTTATGGATCAAGGCACAGCAGGTACCGTCCACGGACAGCGGAGCCCCTGCGGCGAGCTCGGTGACGTAATCGAGATTCTTGAGCCTGCAAAATCCCTCAATCAGTTCGCCAAAAGTTGTTGCCATTTCACTGCCATCCGTACGTTTCGATGTGGCGACATTGCCAAAAGTAATTCACTGCGCAGTCTGTGGTGTATCCAGTCAGAAAATTCCATCTCTCTCCGCAGATTCTTTTGGAACTGCCGATATCGGCCGAACACCTATGTGCGGTGTGGCGATGCAAGCATTGACGATGCTGGTCGAATCCGCACGGAATGTGTCAGATCGTCGACAGGAACAATCCCCATGCAACAGCAACTCACCGGCTTACTCTGCGAATTCGCCACGACCATCGGTTTGCCCGAGCCGGACAAGCTGGCAGGCGGTGCGCCATTTCGGGTCAATGGTTTTACCTTTGCTTTCGGCGAGCAGTCAAAAAAACAGCATGCATCGATCTTGCTTTTCGTCGACTTTGGCGCCATACCCGATGGCAACAAAGCAGCGGTGTACTACCGACTGCTACGTGAAAACTATCTGGAGTTCCCGACCCGAAATGGTACGTATTGTGTTTCGTCGCTTACCGGAAATGTGGTGTGTGCCCGCGCCTTGTCGGTAGCGACGCTAAGCGTCGACATGCTGACGGTAACGGTCGCACAGCTGGCCGAGCAGGCGATCTGGTGGCAACGGGAATATGCGGATGGCCGGGAATACGTTACCCCGGCACCAATGCGGCGCCCGGCCTTTATCCTGCCGCTGCGGACCAGACCATCGATCGTTTCCTGACCAATCCTCCGTGAATTCCATCAAGACCATTACGCCGATAATTTCCTGATTCTTATTGCTACTCATTGCGCGAGCCCCTGATGCAACACCTCCCCTTATTCATCCCGAATACCTTGCAACGCGTCCGCGAGGATACGGAGCTGCAAAAATTGGCCGCCAAGATGGCCCATCACGCACCCGGTTCTCCGCCACTCGGAGAGCATGTCGAACGGACCGATTTTCCGTCGGTATCGGAAGCAAGCTTTTACACCTGCTACAGCCACGAAGTGTCGCCGGCCACCCGTGCACGCCATGCCGATCGCAACAGTTACGATCGCGACGATCTCCCCCGGCACAATGATGCACACATGCACCCGTGGTCCTACATTCAAAAAGGAATTGGTCTCAAAGAACTGGTGCTGCGGATGAAGATGATCAACTGCATGACCTCTGTCGTGATGCCCATCCCCACCAGCATCATTCCGCTACAGGGCGACAAGGCTTACAAACACTATGAGTTGATGAAAATTCCGGGCGGCTTGCACCATTGCGGCCCCCGCTATTATTTACCTGCGGAATTCAACCACCGCGGCGTTACGCTGACGCCGGAGATTCTGGCGTGTGCCGTCTCGGCAGCCACCTTGTCATTGGACACGGAAGTCGATGACCATACTGCCGACGAATTCAAGCAACTGGAACCGGACGAACAAAATGTACTTGATCCGATGATCACAGGGCTGCATCTGGGCAGCACCCGTGCCGATTTCGCGCTCTTCAAAAAACTGGCGCGTAATCCCGGCGTCTTTACCGGTGGTGGTGAACTGACCTTCAACAAGGAACTGGTCGAGCACATGTTTGAACGCGACGGCCAGGCGTCATTGCATCCAGTTCCGTACATTGCCCGTCATAACGGAGGCGATACCAACATTGAACCCGCAAAACAACTGATGGCCGCGTTCGGGGTGGCCGGCATGCCGGTCTGCCTGCATTGCGATATCGATGACTGGATTCCCGACAAGGACGGGAATCCAAAAAATCTGGCCGCGTTCAGTGCCTTCATCGGCGACACCAAAGTCAGGGACACGAAGATCATCTGGGCGCATGCAGGTGGACTGGGGCGCTTCGTGAAGCAATCGAAGGGGCATTTGAATGCCCTCGAAGACATGTTGGCGTTGCACCCGAACCTGGTTCTGGATATTGCATGGAGTGAAGTAGCGCGACAGTTAACCGGGGTTGATCTGCCCATCAATGAGGCCCGTCTGCGCGTGAGCCAGTGGACCGAATTCCTGGAAAAACATTCGTCACGTATCATGTTCGGTTCAGATTCTCTTGCACCAAAATCGAACCAGCACTGGTCGCAAACCCTGATCGCCTACAAGGACCTCCTGCGTGGCCTGAGCGCCGAAGCTCGCCTGAATGTGCTCGAAAAAAGCTACGAAACTCACATCAAGGGTGCCCGTGACGCGGTACGTAAATTCGAAAATCATGTGTTGCCATTCATGCGCGACAAGCTATGCGACTTTTCAACACTGCGTTTGGATATTCCGGCAATCAGGATTTTTCGGGATGCGCTGTACAGCCGCATGAAGAGCACTGAGGTGTGCACCACGCGCACCTTTGACCATCACGAAATCAGTCAAGCAAACGAACGACTGGAATTGCGACAAATGCTGGGCAAAAAAATTCTCGAAAATGCCTCCAAAGGCAGGCGCATCGAGGAGCTGGAAGCGTTGCTTGAGGCACAGCGCGGCGGCGCGTCCGGATCACAGCGGGGCCGGTCGAGTGTGTCGACGCCTAAAAAGCCGAACAGCAAACCGTGGTACTAGGTGCATACCAAATAGTGACCAGCACAGCTCACTCCGTCCAGCCGCCGCCTAGCGCCTGAATCAGCGCCACTGCCGTCACCTGCCGATCCGCTGCCAGCTGCACCAGCGCACGCCGCGCACCAAGTGCGCTGGCCTGCGCGGTTACCACTTCGGTGTAGGCGACCTGTCCGGCGCGGTAGCGATTCAGCGTCTGGACTTCGGTTTCGTCGGCCGCGCGCGAGGCCTGCTCACGCAAGACCTGCTGCTGCATCAGCACGCTGGTCGCGGAGAGCTGGTCTTCGACTCCCTGGAAAGCCACCAGCACGGTTTGCCGGTAGCGCGCCGCCGCCTGCTCCTGCGCCGCACGCGACTCGTTGATACGCTCGCGCCGGGCGCCCGCATCAAACAGCACCTGCGCTGTCGACAAGCCCAGCGACCAGACCGCCGTCGACGCCGAGAACAGCTCACCGATCCGGCTGGCACCGACACCCGTGCTAGCGCTCAGGCTCAGGCTTGGATACAGGGCCGACTGGGCGATCCCGATCTGTTCGTTGGCGGCCGCGACACGGCGTACGGCGGCGGCGATGTCAGGCCGACGCTGCAGCAGCGTCGACGGCACGCCGACGGGAACCTGTGGCAAGGTCGCAGTCCACGGCGCCATGGCCAGCGTGAAATTGCCCGGCGCCTGCCCGACCAGCACCGCGATCGCATGTTCCAGCTGGGCCCGCTGGCGCACCAGTCCGACCAGTTCGGCTTGCGCGTTGGCCAGTTGCGTTTGCGCCTGCAACAGATCGGTCTTCGGCGCGATGCCGGCCTGGTAACGGTTCTGCGTAATGGCCAGCGAGCGCTCGAAACCGGTGATTGTGGTTTGCAGCAGCGCGCTTTGCGCGTCGGTCTGGCGTAATGAAAAATAATTGATCGCCAGTTCGCCCTGTGCCGCCAGCAAGGCCGATGCGAGGTCGGCATTGCTGGCTTGCGCGGAGGCGCTGGCGCTGTCGACCGTGCGGCTCAGGCGGCCCCAGACATCCGGCTCCCAGCTGGCACCGATACTGGCCTGGTAGGTGCTGGCCGCACCCGCTGCGTCGCCACCGGCACGACGCCCGCTGCCATCGAGTCCGACCACCGGGAACAGTCCGGCGCGCTGTTCGCGCACCAGCGCCCTCGCCTGCGCATAGGCCGCAGTGGCGGCAGCGACGTTCTGGTTCGAGACCTCGACCTGCGTCACCAGTGCATTGAGCGCCGGATCATTGAACAACGCCCACCATGCGCCGCGCTCGATCGCATCGGCCGGATTGGCTTGCACCCAGCCAGGCAATTCCTTGTAGGAAGCGGGTGTGGCCAGTACCGGACGCTGGTACACCGGGCCGACTGCGCAACCGCTGATCGCGGCGGCCAGCACAGTAAAAGCGACCGGCGCCAGCCAGCGGGAACGTGGAATCAGGGGCATCGGAAGTCTCATGGTTGGGTTGCCAGCGCAGCGGGAGCGCGGCGATGACGCAATTTGTCGAGCAGGATATACACCACCGGCGTGGTCAGCAGCGTCAGCACCTGGCTGGCGATCAGTCCGCCAATGATGGCGATGCCCAAAGGCTGGCGCAGTTCGGCGCCTTCGCCAAAGCCGATTGCCAGTGGCAACGCACCGAGCGCCGCCGCCATCGTGGTCATCAGGATCGGCCGGAACCGCAGCAGGCAGGCTTCGCGCACGGCATCGAAGGCCGACAGGTTGCGGCTGCGCTGGGCATCGAGGGCAAAGTCGATGATCAGGATGGCATTTTTCTTGACGATCCCGAGCAGCAGGAAGACCCCGATCAGCGCAATCAGCGAAAACTCCATGCCGAACAACATTAGCGCCAGAATCGCACCGACACCCGCCGACGGCAGCGTCGACAGCACCGTGATCGGATGGATCAGGCTTTCGTACAGCATGCCCAGTACGAGGTAGATGACGACGATGGCGGCCAGGATCAGCAACGGTTGCTCGCCCTGCGAATCCTGCGCGGCCCGGGCGCTGCCCTCGAAACTGCCACGCACGTTGTTCGGCATGCCGATATCGGCCTCGGCCTGGCGCACGGCTTCCTGCCCCTGCGCCAGCGTAAAGCCCTCGCTCAGGTTGAAGGACACCGTGGTGGCCAGTTCGGCATCCTGATGGCTGATCGAAGTCGGCGTCGCACTTTCGGCGAAACTGGCGATGGCCGACAGCGGCACCATGCGGGTGGCTGTAGTGCTCAGTGCGCTGCCGGTGGCCTGATCACGCAGGCCGGGATTGCTGCTGGCGACCACGGTTGTCGTGGTACTTGCTGCGGTCGCCGCAGTGCCGGTCGACACCACTCCCCGCGCCGGCACATACACATCCTTCAGCGCTTCGGGACTACGCGCAAAGCGCGGTGCGACTTCCATCACCACCTTGTACTGGTTCAGTTCGGAATAGATGGTGGCGACCTGCCTCTGGCCGAAACCGTTGTACAGCGCGTTCGAGACATCGCGCGATGTCAGTCCCAGTCGGGAGGCCGTGTCGTGGTCGATCCTGACGTAGGTTTCGACGCCATTTTCTTCCTGGTCGGTGTCCACCTCGATCAATGCCGGTTGTGCCTTCATGGCGTCGGCCAGCCGCGTGGCCCAGCGTTTCAGGTCGTTCAGATTGTCGCTCTTGAGCGTGTACTGGTAGGTCGAGTTCGACGACCGTCCGCCGATGCGCAAATCCTGCACCGGATTCAGGAACAGACTCACGCCGGTGACCTTGGCCAGTTGCGGACGCAGCCGTGCGATGACGGCCTGGCCGCCTTCCTTGCGCTGGCCGATCGGCTTCAGATTAACGAACATGAAGCCACCACCGGCCCGACTGCCGCCGGTGAATCCCACCACGGTCGCCACCGCCGGATCGCGCTTGATGATATCGACCAGCTGACGCAATTTGCCCTGCATCGCCTGAAACGAAATACTCTGGTCGGCCCGCAAACCGCCATTGAGCTGACCGGTATCCTGCTGCGGAAAAAATCCCTTCGGTGCGGCGATGAACAGGTACACGTTCAGGCCGATCACCGCCACCAGAATCAGCATCACCAGGCCGGCGCTGTGCAGCGCCCAGTCCAGGCTGTGTTCGTACATCCGGTGCAATTTGTTGAAGCCGGCCTCGAACCAGCGCGCCAGTCGACCCGGCTTGCGCGACGGGTCATGCGGCCGCAATAGCCACGCGCACATCATCGGCGTGGTGGTCAGTGAAATCACCAGCGAGATCATCACCGCCGCCGACAGCGTCACGGCAAACTCGCGAAACAGCCGGCCAACCTGCCCGCCCATGAACAGCAGCGGAATGAACACGGCCACCAGCGAGACACTGATCGTCAATACCGTGAAGCCGACTTCGCGTGCGCCGAGCAAGGCGGCTTCCATGCGGTCCATGCCGGCTTCGATGTGGCGCGCGGTATTTTCCAGTACGACGATCGCATCATCCACCACGAAACCGGTCGCCACCGTCAGCGCCATCAGGCTCAGGTTGTTGAGTGAAAAGCCGAGCAGGTACATGACGCCAAACGTGCCCAGCAAGGACACCACGGTGGCCACCGCCGGAATGATGGTGGCGCGCACATTGCGCAGAAACGCGCTGACCACCAGCACCACCAGCAAAATCGAAATGATCAGCGTGAGTTCGATTTCATGCAGCGATGCGCGGATCGAATTGGTGCTGTCGGAGGCCACCTGCATCTGCACATCCGGTGGCAGTTGCGCCTGCAACTCGGGCAGCAGGTCGCGCACGCCATCGACGGTTTCGATGACGTTGGCACCGGGTTGGCGGCGCAGCAGGACGACCACAGCCGGTTCGCCATTGAACAGGCCGAGCGTGTTGGTATTTTCGACGCCATCGATGACATCGGCGACATCATCGAGCCGGATCGCTGCACTGCCGCGCCAGCCAACGACGAGGCTGCGGTAATCAGTAGCGGTACGGCCACCGGCCGGGGTGTAGATCTGCAACCGGCGGTCGTCGCCTTCGATCGCGCCTTTCGGCCGGTTGGCGGTGTTGGCCTGAATCGCGGCGCGCACGTCTTCCATGCTGACGCCGTATTTATTGAGGGCATACGGCAGCAGTTCGATCCGTACCGCCGGCAGCGAACCACCACCCAGTTCGACATCCCCGACGCCCTCGACCTGTGCCAGCTTTTGCTGCACCAGGTTCGATACGGCGTCGTAAATCTGGCCGGGCGATTTGGTCTTCGAGGTCAGCGCCAGGATCATGATGGGCGCGTCGGCGGGGTTGGCCTTGCGGTAGGTCGGATTGCTGCGCAGCGTGGCGGGCAGGTCGACGCGGGACGCCGCAATTGCTGCCTGCACTTCACGTGCGGCCGCGTCGATCTTGCGGTTCAGGTCAAATTGCAGGTTGATGCGGGTCGATCCGCTGCTGCTGCGCGAGGTCATTTCGTTGACCCCGGCGATCACCCCAAGACGGCGTTCCAGCGGCGTTGCGACACTGGTTGCCATGGTGTCCGGACTGGCACCCGGCAGCGAGGCACTGACCGAAATGTTCGGAAAGTCGACCTGCGGCAACGGCGCCACCGGCAGCACAAAAAACGCGCCGATACCAGCCAGCGCAATGCCGATGGTCAGCAATACCGTGGCGACGGGACGCCGCACAAAAGGTGCCGACAGGTTCACGCGGATTCCGTCCTGGCGTTGCGACCCGACCAGCGTTGCGAGAGCCGGTCAAAGCCGAGATAAATCACCGGCGTGGTGAACAGCGTCAGCACCTGGCTGACGATCAGTCCGCCGAAAATTGCCAGCCCGAGCGGGCGCCGCAGTTCCGCGCCATCGCCCCAGCCCAGCATCAGCGGCACCGCGGCAAACAGCGCTGCCAGCGTCGTCATCAGGATCGGCCGGAAGCGCAACAGCGCCGCCTGATGGATTGCCTGCTGCGCCGACATGCCCTGATTGCGTTCGGCATCGATGGCGAAGTCGATCATCATGATGGCGTTTTTCTTGACGATCCCGATCAGCAGGATGATGCCGATGATGCCGATCACGCCCAGGTCGGAGCCGCTGATCATCAGCGCCAGCAAGGCACCCACGCCGGCCGACGGCAAGGTCGACAGGATCGTCAGCGGGTGGATATAACTTTCATACAGCACGCCGAGCACGATGTAGACGCACACCAGCGCGGCCAGGATCAGCCACAGCTGGCTGGTCAGCGACGACTGGTACGCGCCGGCTGCGCCGAGAAAAGTCAGCGTCACCGATGGCGGCAGCTTGATGTCAAGCGCAGCCTGGCGAATCACGTCGACCGACTTGCCCAGCGAGACACCCGGCGCGGTATCGAACCCCAGCGTGGTGGCCGGAAACTGCGCCACGTGCGTGATCTGCAACGGTGCCGGCCGTTCCGTGATGGTGGCAATGGCGGACAAGGGCGTGGTTTTTCCGGAGCCGGTTTTGAGTGGCAACTGGCCCAGCGAAGCCGGCGTGGTCAGCGTATCGGGACGGGCTTCGAGGATGACGCGGTACTGGTTGGTCTCGGTAAAAATCGTTGAGACGATGCGCTGGCCGAAGGCGCTGTAAAGCGCGTCATCGATCGCCGCCGTGCTGATCGACAAGCGCGCTGCGGTATCGCGGTCGATATCGATGAACACGGCAAGGCCGGTGGCAGCGGCGTCCGACACCACATTGCGCAAGTCCGGCTGCGCCTGCAGATGCTGCGCCAATTTGCCGGCCCACAGTACCACCGAGGCATTGTCGGCCGCTTCCAGCGAGACCCGATACTGGGTCGGTCCGGTTTCGGCATCGATGGTCAGGTCTTGCGTCGGTTGCAAATAGATCGAAACACCGGCGACCCGGCTGACCCGTTCGCGCAGCCGCGCCATCGTCTCGGCTTGCGTGCCGATGCGATCGCGCTTGAGGTTGATGAGCATGCTGCCGGTATGCAGCATGGTGTTGCGGGCGGCATCGACACCGACCAGCGAACTCAGGCTGGCGACATCCGGATCTGCCAGAATTTCTTTGGCGGCGGCTTGCTGCAATTGCGCCATGCGGGAGTACGAGACGGTTTGCACGGTTTCGATACGTGCCTGCAACTGGCCGGTATCCTGGGTCGGGAACAGGCCTTTCGGAATCACCAGATACAGCCCGACGGTCACGGCCAGCGTGGCCGCCGCGACCAGCAGAGTCAGTATCTGGCGCGCCAGCACCCAGCTCAGGCCTCGGTCGTAACGCACCATCACGTCATCGAAAAAGCGCTGCAGCCGGCCGGGCGGCGCGGCGTTCTTGTCCACGGGTGGTGCAGGCTTGAGCCAGCGCGCCGCCATCATCGGCACCAGCGTCAGCGACACCACGGCCGAAATCAGGATCGTGATCGACAGCGTGACTGCGAACTCGCGGAACAAACGCCCCACCACATCGCCCATGAACAGCAACGGAATCAGCACCGCAATGAGCGACACCGTCAGCGAAATGATCGTGAAGCCGATCTGCGCCGCGCCCTTCAGCGCCGCCGCCATCGCGGTCTCGCCCTCTTCCAGATAGCGGGCGATATTTTCGATCATCACGATCGCGTCATCGACCACGAAACCGGTCGCGATCGTCAGCGCCATCAGGCTCAAATTGTTCAGGCTGTAGCCCAGCAAATACATCGCACCGCAACTGCCGATCAGTGAAATCGGTACCGCCAGGCTGGCGATCACGGTGGCGCGCCAGTCGTGCAGGAACGCGAAAATCACCAGCACCACCAGCAGCACGGCCAGCACCAGCTCCATTTCGACATGCTCCACCGACGAGCGGATGCCGGTGGTGCGGTCGCTCAGCACCTCGACCCGCAACGCCGCCGGCAAGCCAGCCTGCAGTTCCGGCAGGCGCGCCTTGATCGCATCGACGGTGGCGATGACGTTGGCACCCGGCTGGCGCTGCACGTTCAGGATGATCGCCGGCGTCAGGCCGGACCAGGCGCCGAGCTTGACGTTCTCGGCGCTGTCGACCACCTGCGCGACATTTGACAGGCGCACCGGTGCGCCATTCTTGTAGGCCACGATCAGGTTCTTGTAATCGTCGGCGGCCAGCAACTGGTCATTGGCATTGATGGTGTACGAACGGGTCGGACCGTCGAAGCTGCCTTTGGCGCTGTTGGCGTTGGCTGCGGCAATTGCCGTGCGCAAGGTATCGAGCCCGAGGCCATACGAGGCCAGCGCGGCGGTATCAGCCTGGATACGCACGGCCGGCCGCTGGCCGCCCGACAGCGACACCAGCCCGACGCCGTTGACCTGGCTGATCTTCAGGGCCAGACGGGTATTGACGATGTTCTGGACTTCGGTCAGCGGCAAGGTAGCGGAGGTGATCGCCAGCGTCAGCACTGGCGCGTCGGCCGGATTGACCTTGGCATACACCGGCGGCGCCGGCAGGTCGGCTGGCAGCAGCGAGCCACCGGCGTTGATGGCGGCCTGCACTTCCTGCTCGGCCACGTCGAGGGTCTGACCGAGTCCGAATTGCAGCGTGATGATGGACACCCCGGCAGCGCTGGTAGAACTCATGCGCTGCAGTCCGGACATCTGGCCAAACTGGCGCTCCAGCGGCGCAGTCACGGTCTGGCCCATCACTTCGGGACTGCCACCGGGATACAGCGTCTGTACCTGGATGGTCGGAAAATCCACTTGCGGCAATGCCGACAGCGGCAGGAACCGGAAGCCGACGATACCGGTCAGCACGATGGCAACCATCAGCAGCGCGGTCGCGACCGGCCGCTCGATAAAAGGGCGTGACGGGCTCATGCTGACACCATCACGGCGCGGCGGCAGCGGAGGGTTGAGGCCGGCGGCGGCGTTCACCTTCGGCGGCCGGCTTGGCATCGGCAGTGGCAGCAGCACCGGCGGCCGCACCGGCAGTATCGGGCTTGCCCTTGCCTTTGCCATTGCCACGCTTGCCACCGGGCTTGTCCCCCGGCAGCGTCACGGCAGCGCCATCGCTGAGGCGGTCGGCGCCTTCGGTAATGACGCGTTCGCCGAGCTGCAGGCCGTCGGTAATTTCGACACTGTCGACGGTGGCCTGACCGCGTGTGACCGGACGTTGCGACGCGGTGCGGTCCTTGGTGAGGACGTACACATAGTCGCCCTTGGTGCCGTGCCGCAGCGCAGTCACCGGTATCGTCACGGCACCGGTAATCGTGCGCATCAGCAAGCGCACGTTGACGAACTGGTTCGGAAACAGCGTCAGCTTGTCATTGGCAAAACGCGCCTTGGCTTTGACGGTACCGGTCTGTACATCGATCTGATTATCCAGCGTGGAAAAGCGGCCGATGCCCAGCGTGTTGCTGCGCGTACGGTCGAGCGCGGTCACTGCCAGTGCCGCGTCACCCGACGAGCGGGCCAGCACTTCGGTGACCTGATCCTGCGGCACCGCGAACTGGACATCGATCGGCGTGACCTGCGTGATCACGACGATACCGGCAGCGTCACCGGCACTGACGACGTTACCTACATCGACCACGCGCAAACCGACGCGCCCGCTGATCGGTGCCTTGATCGTGCTGTAACCCAGATTGAGACGGGCCGTGCCCTCGTTGGCGCGATCGGACAGGACCGTTCCTTCAAGTTGCCTGACCAACGCGAGCTGGGTATCGACTACCTGACGTGCAATCGAATCCTGCGTGAGCAATGTCTGGAAGCGTTGCAACGTGACTTTTGCGCTGGCCAGTTGCGCTTCATCGCGCTGGCGCTGGCCGGAAGCCTGCATCAGCGCCATCTCGAACTGGCGCGGATCGATGATCGCCAGCACTTGCCCGGCGCGCACCGTCTCGCCTTCGCGGAACAGGATTTTTTGCAGGACACCACCGACTTGCGGACGCACCGTCACCGATGCTGCGGGCAACACCGTGCCCAGCGCATCCAGTACCACCGGAATGTCGGATGCCGTGGCGATGGCAATCCCGACCGTGGTACTTGGCCGCCCGCCCCGTCCACCGGCACCACCTGCCGCATCCGGATTGCGATGCGTCAGGTACCACGCCAACCCACCCAGCCCGCCCACTGCAAGCACCGCAATGACCGCACCGATGACAAGGGTGCGGCGCGCCAGCTTTTTACGCGGTGCAGGTAACAGGAGCGGGGATGCGGGAGGCAGCGGCGGTACAGGTGAATCCATTATTGGTCCTTGATGTCGGCATGGACGACATGATGCCGGGTCGTTCACCGGGTCATTGGCTGTCGTTCAGTGGCAGGATGATCGCATGCTGGCAGCAACTCTGCTGCGGCGTGCATAACATTTGGAAACAAAATACAGCGTCTCTGGCGAGTGCGATGGGTTCGCATCAGTTCCTTACAGCCGATGCATGCGGACATACGGGGGCAACAGTTCCGACACATGCACGGTCGGCCTCTTTGGCATAGGAAGATGCTACGGTATCGCGGTGTCCAGTCGCCCTGCCGGAGCAGCCACCCGATGTGACGCAGGTTGGACTCCGCAGCCAGCCAAACGCTGGTCGGCACCCAAAAGCCCAGCTTGAAAGCGCTGCTGCCTCAAACCCAGCCCGACAAGGCAACCTCGATACGCTCAACAACATCGCGCAGGTCCGCAGGCGGCACCGGCGGACTGAAAAAATACCCTTGTCCGATATGGCAGCCATGCGCCACCAGCCATGCCATCTGGTCACGGGTTTCAACCCCCTCCGCGACGATGCGCATTTTCAGGGCGACACCCATGGCGAGAATCGCCTGGGTGAGCTTTTCGGAGTTGGGATCGTCCAGCATGCTCTTGACGAAGGATTGGTCGATTTTCAGGCATTGCATAGGGAGCTGGCGCAAGTAGCTCAGCGACGAAAAGCCGGTACCAAAATCATCCAGCGTGGTGGAAATGCCAAGCTCGTTCAACGCCAGCAACACGCGCTGGGTCCGCTCCAGTTCGCGCATGATGCAGGATTCGGTCACTTCGACTTCAATGGCAGCGGCCGGTACCTGATACTGCGCCAGCAGTTCGCGCAGATACTCCACTAGCTTTGGGGACAGGATATCGGCCATCGACAGGTTGATGGCAACCGGAAGCAGGATGCCTTCAGCGCGCCATTTGGCCTGTTCGGCGATAGCGCTGTGCATGACCCAGCGATCGATCCTAACGATCTGATCGGTGCGTTCGGCAACCGGAATAAACACGCTCGGCGTGTTCTGGCCACGGGTCGGATGATTCCAGCGCAACAGCGCTTCAAGACCAACCACGCGCCGGGTGGCGAGGTCGATCTTCGGTTGGTAGACCAGCACCAGCTCGTCCCGCTCGATGGCATCGTCGAGGTCGCGTTCGAGCCGGTACACATCGAGCTGGTCGAGCTCCATCGCCATCTCGAACACCACGCTGCACGAACGACCACGGGATTTGGCCTGGTACAGTGCCAGGTCTGCGCGACGCAACAACTCGCCGACGGTGCGGCCATGGGCCGGCGGTATGGCGATACCAACCGAAATGCCGATTCGCAATTGCTGCCCGTTCATGACGAATGGTCGCTCGACGGCCTTGTGCAGGCGCTCGGCCAGCGTCAACGCGGTGAACGGGCAAGGCGATGGTACCTGCAGTAGCAACATGAATTCGTCACCGCCCAGCCGTGCCAGCAAGTCAAAATCCCGTATCACCGCCTTGAGCCGCTGACTGAATTGCTGCAACACGCCGTCGCCGGTCTCATGGCCATACGTGTCATTGATTTTCTTGAAATTATCCAGGTCGAGCAAGATCAGGGCGGCGTTGAAGTCGCCATCATCGAGCCGTCGGGCGACTTCGTCCTCCATGGCGCGGCGGTTGTAGAGGCCGGTCAGCTGGTCGTGATGGGCGCGCCAGTACAGTTTGGCGTGCAGGCCGCGGTTGACTTGCAGTTTGTGGACCTCACTCACGATTTGCAGCAGGGTTTTCAACCCTTCGACGTCCACCGGTTGCCAGGGCGCACAGCGACCCTGCACCGATTGCTGCCATTCGGCAAACGAGCGGCGTGGCTCAAGCCGGATACGGCCATCGGGCAAACGCGAGGTGGTCTTCCGGGGCTCGCCAGCCCAGCGCACCTGCTCGACCAATTCCTTGCGCGTGACGAAGCAAAAAATCACTGCGTCGTCGTACCGCTGGGCCAGTAACAGGCCGGCCGCTTCCGGCAAACAGTGCAGCGCGCGATCGCCGGGCGGAATGAGCAGATCGTCCCACATCAGGGTGCGCGGACTGCGTTCGCGATCCTGCAGCCTGAGCGCGACTTCCTCCATGATCTCCTGCAGCGAACCGCTGCGGGCGCCCTCCCCGCCCACGTAGACCAGTTTGCCGATCCGCATGCCAAGACTGGTGGCATCGAAGGCATGCAACAGCGCCGGTAATTTTTCATTCAGCACGAACACCAGGTCGTCGCCCTTCAGCAAGGCCTGATGGACTTCGTTGAGCAAGCGATCCCGTGTCAGTCGTTGATCGATCGCTGCGAGTTGGCACAACGCGTCGAAACGCAAGTTGGCGACTTCGGCGACCAGCTCGCACATCTGGCGCAGCCCTTCGCGCACCCGCAGCGGTGGCACTCTGGTCTGCATGTGATGGCAGGCGATCAGGCCCCACAACTTGCCATCGAAAATGATCGACAAAGTCAGCGTGGCCCGCACGCCCATATTGCGCAGATAGGTCAGATGCACCGAAGACGTCCCGCGCAGCAGACAATGGCTCTGGTCCAGCACGCTGCCATCCGGCAGCAGCTCGGGCACCAGTGTGTCCATCGGTGCGTCGACATCCGCGATCACGCGCAAGGTGTTCAACAAATACAGCGCACGTGCCTGTGCAGGAATATCGGTTGCCGGAAACCGCAAACCGAGGAATTGCTGTTCGCAGGATGCGGACGTCTGTTCGGCGACGACTTCACCCGATTCGTCCGGCAAGAACCGGTAGATCATGACACGGTCGAACTCGCTGAAATTCTGCACCGCCTGGGCGCACTCACCAAAGAATTCGTCAAGCCGGTCTGCCCGGCGCAAGCGTGCTACCAGTTTCGTGAAACTGGCAAATATACGGGTCTGCCGTCGCAGTCCGACCGTATCTGCAGCCAGCGGCAACCATTCCAGAACCACCCGGTTGCCGGAGCTGCGGGCCAGGCACTCCCAGCGCGTCGCAGCGGGTGGCGTCGGCACAGGACAGGTTCGCTCGAAGCGCGGGCGCCACGCCAGCACGGTGGCCAGTGCGACTGGCAGCGGCCGCACCGTCACCGGCTCGCTGTCATCCAGACTATCGACCCAGTCGGCGAGTGGCATGTCGATCAGCGCGCTGGCATCTTGCAGCTGCGGCCAATGGCGCAGGATGCCGCTGGAGACCTGAATAATGCGATCAGTAGCGCTGTCGACTACCATCAGAAACCCGTACGGCTGGACCGTACCGCTCAAGTGGATGGCTTCTTCGGCGCAGCTGCGCTCCAGGTCTTCCGGTATCGTGCCGGGGTACGCGTTCTCGTCCATCGTCGGTCAGTCCTCTTGCTGGTGTCGTCATGTCGGTTTCGGCAACGTCATGTGCAGGACTTCACGCACCGACGAGGAAGGCAAGCATGAGCATTGGACGAAATCCGTCCTGCCAATTTGAGAATTAACAGCGTCGATAGTTCAAATGACGCATCAGAACGAGGATGCAAGGAAATGCGATGGATTACTCGGGAGTGGCCGGATGCGCGACCAGGGAATCGATACAGACGTAACGGCGGGCGATCGCAGGAGAATACCGCGATCGCCACAGGCGCCGGTTTTACAGCTTCAGGCTCTGGGCCCAGACCAGTGCTGCCAGATGGGCTTCGTTGACCTGACTGGCGCTGATAAACAGCGCATCGGCGAGCGGTCCGGCGGCGCCGTTACCTTTTTCACAGGCTTCGGCCAGCAGCAGGAACGGCCCGAAAATGCCTTCCCGTGTCAGCAATGCCTGCGATACCGCTTCCGACAGCTGGATGCTGTCGAGCACCTCGGCCATCGGGATGCCTAACAGGCGATCCAGCAACGAGAACATGCCGGCGACGAACAGGTTCTCTGCCTCGCCGCGCGGCAGGAAACTCTGCCCCAGCAATTCGGCAAAACGGCCGCGTACGATCGCCGTCTGCATCAGCACCGGCGAATGCGAGCCGGTGCTGGCCGAGGCCAGCAAGACCGACAACCAGCGATACAGTGGTGAATAGCCCAGCATGGTCACCGCATGGCGCAGCGACTGAATTTCGGTCCCCAGACCGAATCCCGCCGAATTGATGTAGCGCAGCAGTTTGTAGGACAACGCGGCATCGCGCTTGAGCACGCCTTCGAGTTGCCGCACGTCGGCATTCTTGCGCACCATGTCCATCAATTGCAGGATCATGGCCTGGGCCGGATTGAGTCCCTTGCTGATGGCACCGGGACGCGGCGTCAGGTACAGATTGCCGACGAAAGCGTCCATGCCGAGCGTCGAGCATGATTGATATTCCTGCCAGGTATGCACACCACGGCCGACCATGCGCATCGTCGATTGCTTGAGGGCGGCATACAAACGCGCCTGGGCCGGAAAGTCGTCACCGCCAAAACGGATTTCGATATGCGTCGACAACGGCAGAAACGCCTTGTCCTGACCCGCCAGATCGACGTCACGCAACATCACGCCGAATCCTGCAACGCGAGCAGCCTTGATGTCATCACGTGCCGACGCCTCGCCAAGATCAACCCGATCGATCATCAGTATGGTGTCTTTGGGTGACAGGCCGGCCAGCGCGCCCGAACGCATGGTCTCCGGCGTGGCACTCAGGAAAATCGTCGTTCCGGCCATCAGATAACCGCGCTCGGCGTGATGGAAGCGTTCGCCGACGAAGGCGGCCAGTGCCTGCAGGTCGCTTTCGCTAGGCTGGGACAGATAGCCGTCGGCGCCCTGCCAGCTCAGGTCGTAACCGAGGACACGCAGCGACGGGTCAAGCAGCGGTTCTCTTGAAATAAAATTGATGTCTTGCATCGAGAAATTTTTCGCAAAAGTATGGTGAAAAAACCAGCGTGACCGACTCGACCGATAGATCTGCTCAGAAGCCCAGGCTATCGAGCAGATCGTCGACCTGGCTCTGGTCGGCCACGATATCGCTGTTGCCGGTGGGATGGATCTGAGGCCCGTTGAGCAAACTGTTGTCGACCTCGCGCTTGACGTCAGCAGGCGAATAGTCGACCAGCAACTGCACCAGCTGCTGCTCCAGTCCATGCGCCAGTTCGGTGACTTTCTTGATGACCTGACCAGTCAAATCCTGAAAATCCTGCGCCATCATGATGTCGAGCAGGTGAGCATGGGTCGCTGCCGTTGCCAATCGGGTCGCCGCCAGATACGCCATGGTATTGACCGCCTGATCACGAAACTGCTGCTCGGAAAACGGTCCGTCCAGCGCAGCCTGCCATTGTGCCGACAGCGCCTTGGCACCACCGTCGATCTGGTCCTGCAGTGGATTGGCTGCTTCCGTCGCATTCAGAACTTTCTGGGCGGCTTGCTCTGTCATGCGCGCAACGTAGTCGAGCCGGTCACGCGCATCCGGGATGTCGTGCGTGGCACGCTCCATGAGTTTGTCGAAGCCGAGGCCGCGCAAACTGTCATGCAGACTGCGGGTCATCTGACCGACCCGGACCAGAACCTCGTCGTGCTGGATGGCGGTCACATCGGCTTCAGGCTGTTGCGACAGCACCGACTCGGGCGCACTCACCTCAAGCTCCGATTTTTTCAAGCTTTTCAAAAATTTTCGCCAGCTTCTCATCCAGCGTGGCTGCCGTGAATGGCTTGACGACATAGCCATTGGCACCGGCCTGAGCCGCGGCGATGATGTTTTCTTTTTTGGCTTCGGCGGTGACCATCAGTACGGGCAATTTGGCCAGCGCGGGATCAGCACGAATGTTCTGCAACATGGTCAGACCATCCATGACGGGCATGTTCCAGTCAGAGACCACAAAGTCAAACTGGCCGCTGCGCAGTTTGGCCAGCGCCATCGCGCCGTCTTCGGCTTCATCGACGTTGGTGTAGCCAAGTTCCTTGAGCAAATTTCGCACAATACGACGCATCGTGGAGAAGTCGTCGACAACTAAAAATCGGGTATTTGGACCGGCCATGAGTTACTCCATCAATTCTTCAAAAATGTTCAGATCCGTAGTGTGCCCTACGTTGCATTATGCACGGAAGTTCACGCGCTTTCACCCTCGAACTATGAATCAGACACGCAATGCGCGACTACTGTGCGTCGCCAGATAGCCAAGTACCTTGGCCGGTAAGTCCATTAACGGTGCGACTTCATCCGCAGCACCAATGGCGATCGCTTCGCGCGGCATGCCGAAGACCACACAACTGGCTTCATCCTGCGCAAAATTGTGCGCGCCGGCCTGTTTCATTTCGAGCATACCCAGCGCACCATCCTTGCCCATACCGGTCAGGATCACGCCGACGGCGTTCTTGCCGGCACCTATTGCAGCCGAGCGGAACAGCACATCCACCGATGGCCGGTGACGGTTCACCGGCGGGCCCTGGTCGAGCTGGGTCATGTAATTGGCACCACTGCGCGCCAGCAGCAGGTGCGAGTGGCCTGGCGCGATATACGCGTGTCCCGGCAGAATGCGCTCGCCACCGGCCGATTCACACACCGAGATCTTGCACAGGTTATCCAGACGCTGCGCAAACGAGCGCGTGAAACCTTCCGGCATGTGCTGGGCAATCAGGATGCCCGGACAATCCGACGGCATCTGCAACAGGAATTCCTTGATCGCTTCGGTGCCACCGGTGGAGGCGCCGATGATGATCAGTTTTTCGCTACTGGTGAAGGTATTGCCAACCTGCGGCAACGGCCGCCCACCCTGGCTGGCAGCGCCCGCCACCGGCAACACACGGGCCTTGATGCGGGCTTTGGCGGCGGCACGGATTTTGTCGGCAATCATGTCGGTGTATTCAAGCATGCCGCTCTGGATCGACATCTTCGGTTTGGTCACGAAGTCGACGGCACCCAGTTCCAGTGCCCGCATCGTGATATCCGAACCACGCTCGGTCAGCGAAGACACCATCAGTACCGGCATCGGTCGCAGGCGCATCAGCTTTTCCAAAAAGTCGAGACCGTCCATTTTGGGCATCTCGACATCGAGTGTCAGGACGTCCGGATTGGTCTGCTTGATCAGATCACGGGCAACCAGCGGATCGGGCGCGGCTCCGACGACTTCCATATCGGGCTGGCTATTGATGATTTCTTTCATCAGGCTGCGGATCAACGCCGAATCGTCGACGATCAGTACTTTGATTTTCATGATGTGCGTTTTCCTTAGAACAAATCGACATCGCCAGAGACCGGCGCCGACTGCAGCCGGCTCGCATAATCCTGCTCGCGATTGACCAGCGTGTTGTTGTTGAGTTGCTTGAGCTTTTTGACCAGGACTTTACCGCTGCGCGGAAAGTAATACACCTTGCGCGGATGAATATCGTTGAGGTCTTCGGCAACCACGCGGATGTTTTCCAGTTTCAGGTAGGCGCGCACGAAGTCCGAATTGCGTTCGCCGACATTGATGGCATTGAAACCGCGCAGCACGCTGCCGCCGCCAAACACCTTGGCTTCGAGATTTTCGCGCCGCGCGCCAGCCTTCAGCAATTCGTTAATCAGCACTTCCATTGCATAGGTGCCGTAGCGCATCGATGCCGACACCGGACTGTCGAGGTCCGTGCCGCCGTAGGGCAGCATGAAGTGGTTCATGCCGCCGATGCCGTTGACGCGGTCACGAATGCAGGCCGAGACACACGAGCCCAGCACCGTGACGATCATCATGTCCTTCGGCGTGAAGTAGTACTCGCCCGGCAGGATCTTGGCGGCATCGCAATCAAAGGTGCGGTCGTAATAGACATTGGAAGCGAACTGTTCGGCGTTAGTTTTGGACATGGTGTTGATTACGCGTGGCGCAGAGCGCTGCGTCCTTTCTCGCCGGGTTCGGTATCTAGCTCATAGACGGTCTTGCCACGCAATCTGAAGGCGTCCGACACGTACAAAAAGTTTTCGGAATGCCCAGCAAAGAGCAAGCCGTCCGGCTTCATCAATGGCGCAAAACGGGTCAGTATCTTGCCCTGGGTCGGCTTGTCGAAATAGATCATCACATTGCGGCAGAAGATTGCATCGAACGGTCCCTTCAAGGCCCAGTCGGCCGCCAGTAAATTGAGCTTCTTGAACGTGACAAGCTGACGCAATTCCTGGCGCACGCGCACCATGCCTTCCTGCTCGCCCTTGCCACGCTGAAAAAACCGGCGGGCCCGTTCGGGCGACATCTTGTCGAGGCGATCGGCGGTATAGACGCCATTGGCGGCGGTGTTGAGGACATTGGTATCGATATCAGTGGCGACAATGCGTACCGGTGGTGTCAGTGTGTTGAACACCTCGCAGGCAGTCATCGCCATCGAATACGGTTCCTCGCCGGTGGAGCTGGCAGAGCACCACAGATCAAGCTGGCCAGTACGCGACTTCAGGTGCTCGGCCAGAATCGGAAAGTGATGCGCTTCCCGAAAAAACGAGGTCAGGTTGGTCGTCAATGCATTCGTGAAGGCTTCCCACTCGTCGGCATCACGACCGGCTTCCAGCCCGTCGAGATACGCCGCGAACGAGCTGATGCCGGTCGCGCGCAAGCGTCTTGCCAGACGACTGTAGACCATTTCCTGTTTGCTTTCGGCGAGGGCGATCCCCGCCTTCTGATAGATCAGCGCACGTACTCGCTCGAAGTCACGCGCCGTGAAATCGAACTCTTTGCTGGTTTCCTGCTTGACGTTACCGGAGGGTTTCAAATCGTTCTTCCTGGCAGGTTCAGTTATTCTGGATGGATCGGTAGCCAATACGAAAACCGCCCCACTGCTTGCCGTCGACCATGATCGGCACCGACAGGTCATGCATCACCTCGCCCGTATCGCGCTTGTAGGTCTGCAATAAAAACGGACTTGTGCTGGCACCGCAACGCTTGCCGGTACGATCACTGAAGATGCGCTTGGTGCGGTTATTGACCAGATCGACGTCATAGTTACCAGTCAGTGGCTGCGAAAATTTGCGGTTATGCGTCGGGAAATAACCGTTGTTGTCCACCGCACCGGCATACGCCAGCTGGGGCGTAGCGCGCAAGACGGCTTCCTGCACGGCCGGCAAGACACGATCTGTCCAGGTATCGAACAGCGTGCTGTGCTTGGGTGGATCGGTGCGCGGAATCGGCACGTAGTGGCGATCGAACAGTGCTTCTCGTGTGATCTGGCCGCTGGCAATCGCGGCCTGCATCAGGCTACCAATCTGGCTCGCCGCTTCCAGCGCACACACCCGAATCGCATCATGACGGGTCGCTGCTTCGGAGTGTGACAGCGCATCGAAAATTGCCTCGCCACGCTCCGACAGCAGCATCGCCGCAGCTGCTGCGGCGGGCAGGTCGGACTCGGTCGACGCCATGCTGTCACGGATCGCTTCGATCGCACTGCTGATTTCATGGCTGGTGGTTACCTGCTCGCGCGAGGCACCGGCAATCTGGCGTACTTCATCTTCGGCAGTGGTGGCGGCCCGCTCGATATTGCCGAGGAAATGATTGACTTCGCTGACCTCGCTGGCAGCACCCGAGACGCGCCGATTCAGGGCCGTCATGCCACCGGCTGCATGCACGGCCTGCTGGTTGATCTCGCGCACCATCGCGCCAATCTCGTCGGTGGCCAGATGGGTACGCTGAGCCAGTTGCCGCACTTCGCCAGCGACTACCGCAAAGCCGCGCCCGTGCTCTCCGGCACGGGCTGCTTCGATGGCGGCATTGAGCGCCAGCAAATTGGTGCGCGCGGCGATTTCATTGATCACTTCGGTAATGCTGGAAATTTGACCTGCCTTCTTTTGCAACACCGCCATGAGCGCGGAGGCGGCCAGTGCATCGGCTTCGGCACCGCGAATTTCGGCCAGCACCTTTTCGGTGGCAGCGCGGGCAGCGACGCTTTCGCCGCGTACTTCGCCTGCTACCGCGAACGCACGTTCGGCATTTGCGGCGATCTGTTCGGTGACGCTGGCGCTTTGCCCGGCGCTGACGGCAATGGCATCGGTACTGGTGACATCGAGGTCGATTTTCTTTTTGACCGACTCGATGAAAAATGACGCTTCGGCCGCACCGATCATGATGTGATCGATCTCTTCACCGACACGCTGAACAAACTCCGTGCCACGATCACGCTGCGCGCTGACCAGCAGCGCCACGCTGGCACCGACCACCGACGCCACCGCGGCCGTGAGCAGCAATCCCGGTAGTGCGGGCGACACCAATTGCACCAGTCCTGCGATCAGACCGGCGGCTGCCAATGCAGCAAAGACTGCAAGGACGTGGGTTCTATGGTGCGCATTCATCTCGACTAGTGCCTTTTTTTCAAGCAAACATGGTGTTCAAAATTCTTCCCACTCATCCTGATTGGCGTGAGCGGGTGCACTGTTTTTCCTGGTCGATGCCATCGCCTTGCGCGGAGCAACTGCAGCCACCGGAGTACGCTGCGCCTGCTGCGGCAAAGCTGGCATCGGAGATGCCATGCCAGCCGGATACGACACCACGCCGTCCTGCGTCTTGAACGATGCCACTGCCTGTATCAGCAAGGCTGCCTGATCCTGCAAGCTCTCTGCGGCGGCCGCCGCCTGTTCAACCAGCGCGGCATTTCGCTGCGTCATTTCGTCCATCTGGGCGATCGCCTGATTGACCTCGGTGATGCCGGCACTTTGTTCCTGGCTGGCAGCGGTGATCTCGCTCATGATGTCTGCCACCTGCTTGACCGAACTGACGATGTCATGGATGGTTTTGCCGGCGTCATCAGCCAGTCGCGTACCGGCGTCGACCTGTGCGACCGAGTCGGAAATGAGCGACTTGATTTCTTTGGCAGCCGCTGCGGAGCGTTGCGCAAGACTGCGCACTTCCGATGCCACAACCGCAAATCCCCGCCCCTGCTCGCCGGCCCTGGCCGCTTCGACGGCCGCATTGAGCGCCAGAATATTGGTCTGGAAAGCGATCCCGTCGATGACACCAATGATGTCAACGATCTTGTGCGAACTGGCGGCAATCGCTCCCATGGTACTGACTACCTGATCCACCACCGCGCCACCCTTGGCGGCGACCCCGGAGGCGGCAATCACCAACTGGTTGGCCTGCTGCGCATTGCCGGCATTCTGGCGTACGGTCTCGGTCAGTTCTTCCAGCGACGACGCGGTCTGCTCCAGCGAACTTGCCTGCGACTCGGTACGGGACGACAGGTCCGCGTTACCCGAGGCGATCTCGCGCGAGGCCACGCCGATCGTTTCGGTGCCGCTGCGCACCTTGCTGACGATCTTCTGCAGGTTGTCGCGCATCTCATGCAAGGCCAACAACAGTTCGCTGATTTCGTCCCGGCCTACCGGCACGGCAACTCCGGAATCGAGTTCGCCGTTGGCGACCTTGCGCGCAATCACGACCGCTTCCTGCAACGGATGCGTGATGCTGCGCGTGATGAACCACGCCAGCAGGATACCGATCGCAACCGCGATGGCGCCACTGAGCACTTGCAACTGAACCTGGCGCACGTCGTCCGCCGCCGAATTCGTCCTCACTTGCAATAACGCGGCTTGCTGGAATTCGACCAGCCGGTTGATCTCGATCAGGGTCTGGCGGCTCAGCGGATCGATGGTACTGGCGATGATCTTGATGGCCTCTTCACTGTTGAAGGCCATCACTTGCCGCATCACACCCTTGAGCGGCGCATCGAGTTCGGTATCGAGGCGGGCAATCTCGGCGAGCATTTTTTTCTCGGCATCGATGAGTCCGAGCGCCTCCAGTTTGGCGCGGGCTTCGGCATAGCGGGCGCGTGACGACTTGACGATCTGCTCGTCGCGTTGCATCACGCTCAACTCCGATTGCAGGCCGATATCACGCATGGCAATGCCCGCTTCGAGCAGCGCAGTTTTCATGGCACCGGCGAGCGCCAGCTTGTTATTTGCCGCGTCCAGTCCCCGGAATAGAGCACGCTTGTTATTTGCATCGAGAACGCTACTTGCGACCAGCGCCAGCACCAGAATCACGAGGATGCTGCCAAAGCCAACACCAAGCCGGCTGCCAATACGAAGACTGCGAAAATTCATGGTGATACTCCAGTTTCAATGTCATTTCCAGGACCCTAGACACGAAGTTATCGTGCCTAGGTCGGGTGCTTGCTCGGCTCGTGGCCAGGCTGGTCACAGATGACTGGACGGGCTTGAATCAGGTTTGAACCCACATTGAATCCAGCCAGATTCAATGTGACTTCATCTTCAGGTCAAGCAGCAATCTTCTCCATCAGTCCCATTTCATCCGATGACATCAGTTTGTCGATATCGATCAGGATCAGCATGCGCTCGTCGAGTGTGCCCAGGCCGATCAGGTAATCGGTGTTGAAAGCGGTGCCCATCTCCGGAGCCGGTTTGATCTGTTCTGCCGACAGAGTGATGACGTCCGAGACGCTATCGACCACCATGCCCATCACGCGACCACCGATGTTGAGGATGATGACGACCGTGAACTGGTCATAGGTTGGCTCGCCCAGATTGAACTTGATGCGCATGTCGACGATCGGCACGATGATGCCGCGCAGGTTGACAACGCCTTTGACGAACTCGGGTGCGTTGGCGATACGGGTGACAGCTTCGTACCCGCGAATCTCCTGGACCTTCAGAATATCGATGCCGTACTCTTCCTTGCCCAGCGTAAAGGCAAGGAATTCGTTCAAGGCGATATCCGAGGCCGACTTTGCGCCGTGGAGCTGGTTATTGATGGTTGCGGAATCTGACATGACAATATCCTTTTCAGTAGAAGGTGGCGTCGTCAGTAGTTTGACGACTGGAACGTAATAGCGCGGCAACATCAACAATCAGCGACACGCCGCCGTCGCCCAGAATGGTGGCGCCGGAGATGCCTGCCACCTTGCGGTAATTCGATTCAAGATTTTTTACGACAACTTGCTGCTGGCCGACCAGATCATCGACAAACAGTCCTGCTTTGCGTCCGTCCGATTCAAGGATGACGACGATACCTTCGGAAGGATGGGTAAAGCGTGGTGCAATGCCAAACATCGCGTGTAACGGAATCAGTGGCAAATATTCGCCGCGCACTTTGATGACGGTGCCCTGACCGCTGATTTCCTTGACATCGATGGCGCGCGGTTGCAGCGATTCGACCACATAGCCCAGTGGCAGGATGTACACCTCGTCGCCAACCCGGATCGACATGCCATCCAGTATGGCCAGCGTCAGCGGCAGCGAGATCGATATCGTGGTGCCGAACCCCTTGGCAGAACGTATGTCGACGGTGCCGCCCATTGCGGTGATATTGCGCTTGACCACGTCCATGCCGACACCGCGACCCGAGACATCAGTCACGGTATCCGCTGTCGAAAAGCCGGGGGCAAAAATCAGCTGCCAGACCTCGGGGTCGGTCATCGCATCGGACACCGGCAAGCCGTTTTCAGACGCCTTTTGCAAGATACGCTCACGGTTCAGGCCGCCGCCGTCGTCACTGACTTCGATGATGATATTACCGCCCTGATGGCCCGCCGACAGGGACAGACGGCCGACTTCGTTCTTGCCACCGGCGAGCCGCATGGCGGGCGTCTCGATACCGTGATCGATACTGTTACGCACGAGGTGGGTCAGCGGATCGACGATGCGTTCGATCAGGCCCTTGTCGAGTTCGGTAGACGCGCCGTGGGTCACGAAATCCACCTTCTTGCCAAGCTTGGAGGCCAGGTCGCGCACCATGCGTGGAAAGCGCGAGAACACGTAATCCATCTGCATCATGCGGATGGACATCACGGCTTCCTGCAGATCGCGCGTGTTGCGGGTGAGTTGCGAAACGCTGTCGAGCAAGCGTTCGTGTCGCATCGGGTCGAGCGAATCAGTGCGCTGTTCGATCATGGCCTGCGTGATGACCAGCTCGCCCACGAGATTGATCAGCTGGTCGACTTTTTCGATACTGACGCGGATCGAACTGCCTTCGGCGGACGTGGTTTTTTCTGGTTCCCGGCGCTGATGCGTGCGTTTCTCGGCCTCGGAGATCAGTTGCGGCACATCCGGAGACCCGTCATTGCCGACATATATCGCTTCCACTTCGGTCTCTGGCGACACCTCGGCAGCTGCATCAGATTGTCCGAGTGGCACGAACGGTGCAAAAAATCCGTAGCCCTGTTGCTCCTCCCGGGCTTGCTGCGTCGCGTCATCGGCCCCCGCCGATCGCACTGATTCGTCCGGTATCAACTGACCGAAACGGCTATCCAGCGGCTCGAAAAAACCGTAGCCACGCTCTGCATCGCTGTCCGTCGTGCCGACTGACTGCGCGGTAATTTTCAGGTCGGCAGGGTCCAGCACGAACGAGCAGAGAGCGATGATATCGTCGACCGACTCGTTGGTCCACAAGTCGAATACCGCACGCTGGTCCGGCAGCGTCGACCGTGCAATGGTACCAAGCAGTCCCAGCTCGCTAGCCAGCGCGTCGACATCTCGCACACTCGTCGTGGCCGGTAATTCAACATGGAAGCGATGGGAATAATTGACATTGCCTGACGCTACCGCCTTGGGTGCAACTGGCGCAATGACAGGCATCGGCACGTGCCGCTCCGACAGCGACTGCAGCAGCATGCGAATATCGCCCACCGCGTCCTGGTCCACGACAGTACCCAGGCGGTGTCCGTCGAGCTGCATTTTCAGAATATCCTTGGCACTCAGGAAGGCTTCGACATGCTCGGCGGTCAATGCGGCCTCGCCTTTGCGGATGCGATCCAGCAAAGTCTCGAGTACATGCGTGACTTCGCCCAGATCGGTGATCCCGAAAGTCGATGCGCCACCCTTGATGGAATGGGCAGTCCGGAAAATCGCATTCAGATCTTCCGGGTCAGGCGCAGTGACGTCGACCGCCAGCAGCAGCTTTTCCATTTCTGCCAGTAATTCTTCGGTCTCTTCGAAGAACACCTGAAAAAACTGACTGATGTCGATCGTCATTGATGCACTCCGTTAATCCACAATGCCTGCCCATGCTCTGCAAGCGCACGTCGATATGAACAAGGTTGCCCAAGCATGATCAGCCAATCACCTTTTTCACCACTTCCGTGAGCCTCTGCGGATCAAACGGCTTGACCAGCCAGCCATTGGCGCCGGCGGCGCGTCCGCGGGCTTTCATTTCATCACTGGCCTCGGTGGTCAGCATCAGGATCGGAACACGCTGATAACTGGGCAATGCGCGCAGCGATCGGATCAGGGTCAGGCCATCCATGCGCGGCATGTTCTGGTCGGTCAGCACCAGGTCGAACGCCTGCGCCTTGGCTTTGTCCAGACCATCCTGACCGTCCACGGCTTCGGTCACCAGATAACCTGCCGCTTTCAGGCTGAATACCACCATTTGTCTGAGCGATCCAGAGTCATCTACTGCGAGTATCGATTTTGCCATGTGTGCTCCGCTGTGCTGTTGTGCTGTTATGCCTTCCGGATAAGGCCCGGATGCCGTGATGCGGTAGTCGCTCGCA
Source organism: Actimicrobium antarcticum (assembly GCF_039536745.1). Classification (NCBI taxonomy): domain Bacteria; kingdom Pseudomonadati; phylum Pseudomonadota; class Betaproteobacteria; order Burkholderiales; family Oxalobacteraceae; genus Actimicrobium; species Actimicrobium antarcticum. The sequence continues at coordinate 171,416 of NZ_BAAAZE010000016.1, read as the reverse complement.
ACGAGCGCGTGAATTCAGAACAATTCGATGTCGCCGCACTCCATGTGCGTCTGATTGACTGCTTTGCGCGCAGTGCCGTGAGGATGCACGCTGCGCTCGGCGACCGCCTCATTGGCTTTGGCGAGCAAGATGTCGAGTCGTCCTTCGTGATCTTCGTGAATGATTTTTTCTGCCGTCTCGCCGAGAACTTCCAGCACGCCGCGCACGCCATCGACATGCCCCAGAGTGCGCTGCAGGAGCTGACTGGTCATGTCCTGGAACTGCAAGCCAGTGATCGCGGCATTGACGTGCCGGTCCATTTCCAGGCGCATTGATTGCAGAGCAGCCTGCTGCCCGGCGCCAGCAGTCCCGGCGTCGAGTAGCAAGGCGATCGCCTCCTGCTGGGCACCGATGACAGCGTGGATCGACATGAAGCTCGACCCCAGTTTTTCGATAGCCTCGGTCAGCAACAAGGCGGTCTGCGCCAGGTCGGTATTGACTTCAGTGAGGTGCGAGCCCCCTTTGTCTGCAACCGAATTCAGTAATTGCCTCAGGTTTAGGGCCAGCTGGTTGTCTTGCGTCATCAAGCTATCCTTTTGGCAAACATATCGATCAGCATGGTAGGCAGACTTATCGTGGCGCTGGCGGCTTGGCGACTGCCGCCGGCGTCGGCGCTGGCGATGCCGGCGCAATTTGCGGCGCAGACGCCGGATCAACCGCTTCTTCGTCGCCATTGGTCACGGTGATGGATCGCGCGCCTTCGTTGGCAGCCGCATCTTCTGCCTTCTTGTTCATGACAATGATGCTGATACGCCGGTTGATCGGATTGAACGGGTTGTCCTTGTCATACAGCACGGCTGAGGCGAGGCCGACCACGCGCAAGACCTTGCTCTCATTCATGCCGCCAAAAATCAGTTCCTTGCGCGAGGCATTGGCCCGATCGGACGACAGTTCCCAATTGCTGTAGCCCTTGTCGCCACTCGAATACACCGAGGCATCGGTATGACCCGACAGACTGATCTTGTTAGGCACATCATTGAGCGAAAATCCGATTTCGCGCAGGATGTCTTTGGTGTAGGGCTGCAGTTCGGCTTTGGCAGATGCAAACATCGGACGATTCTGTTCATCGATGATCTGTATCCGCAAACCCTCGCTGGTGATATCGAGTAACAGCTGGTTCTTGTATTTGTTGAGCGTCGGATTCGATTCGATCAATGCTTCAATCCGACCTTTGAGCGCCTTGAGCTGACCAGCTTCGATTTTTTCCATCGCCTCCTGGGCGGCCTTGATGTTGTAGGTTTTTTTCGGCGCGACGCTTTCGCCGCGCTTGACCTGGCCATCCTTGCGCGTGAGGTCCTTGCCGCCGCCCTGAATCACGCTGGAGCTGTCGCCCGAACCCGAGCCGCCGCCCATGGCGACCAGCAACGGCGTCTGAAAATATTCGGCAATGCCACTGAGGCTGCCCTTGGCAGTCGAACCCAGCAACCACATCAGCAAAAAGAACGCCATCATCGCGGTTACGAAGTCGGCATACGCAATTTTCCAGGCGCCGCCGTGGTGGCCGCCGGCGACTTTCTTGATACGCTTGACGATAATCGGGCGAGTGCCTTCGTCAGCCATGATCGGTCCCGTTGCAAGTTGTCATGATCGCTCGATTACTTGGATTTCGACTGCTTGATGTGCTCTTCGAGCTCACCGAAAGTAGGACGCTCGGTGGAGTACAGCACCTTGCGGCCGAACTCGATGGCCAGTGCCGGCGCGTAGCCATTCAGACTGGCCAGCAGAGTCACCTTGATGCACTGGTAAATTTTTGTGGATTCGTCAAGCTTTTGTTCCAGCAGGCTGGCCAGCGGGCCAACGAAACCATACGCCAGCAGAATACCCAGAAAGGTTCCCACAAGCGCATGCGCAATCAGCATGCCGAGCTCGGCCGGCGGCAAGCTGACAGATTCCATCGTGTGCACCACGCCCATCACGGCGGCAACGATACCGAACGCAGGCAAACCATCACCGAGTTTCGCGATGCAATGGGCCGGTACCGCACCCTCGTGGTGATGGGTTTCTATTTCGTTGTCCATCAGATTTTCGATCTGGAATGCGTCCATATTTCCGGACACCATCAGACGCAGATAATCGGTGATGAATTCAACCACATGGTGGTCATGCAGGATGCTGGGGTACTTGCTGAAAATCGGGCTTTCTTCCGGCTTCTCGACATCACCTTCAATCGACATCAGGCCTTCTTTGCGCACCTTGGTCAGGATCTCGAACATCAGCGACATCAGGTCCATGTAGAGCGACTTGGTGAACTTGGATCCCTTGAACAAGGTTGGCACTGCTTGCAGGGTCGCCTTCATCGCCTTGCCGTTATTTCCGACCAGGAATGCGCCGATGGCGGCGCCGCCAATCATCAGCAATTCAAGCGGCTGCCAGAGCGCAGCAAGGTGGCCACCGGCCATGGCGAAACCGCCAAACACCGACAACATGACAACGACATATCCAATGATGACTAACAAGTACGTGCTCCGGTCGATGTTGAGGGCAATGCCACTCGTGGTTTGTGAGATTACTCTTGGCAGAACACGTGCATACAGGCTTTTTGCAAAAATAACTGCCGGAGACCAACCCGACTTACTGCGTTTTCAAATGTAAGAAGTCTCGATTTGACGCAGTAAGAATTTACCACAGGTAACACTACACCTGAATGCAAAACAGCGATATTAATGGCTATTTGATGGAATCGAAATTGATCATTATTTGAATGACATCAAAGTGAGGCCGTCATCACACACTTGTCTTCAATGACGTGCGGATCCCGCTAGTTTTTTCGCCAGACAAAGAGTTTTGGTCCGTCGGTGACTGGTTGCAACACGGCGTCGGCAGGCTTGCCCGGAATCGCGAATTCATAGCTCATGAGCAGCGAACCGGCCGTCATTTCCGCCATCGCCTTGGTCCATAGCGCCGGCATTGCAGCTGGCGACAAATAGGCGAAAACAACATCGTAAGCAGCGAAATCCAACGCGTGATAATCACCGCGCAGAAAGCATGCCGTACTACGTTGCCAGCGCGCGCGCAGCACGCTCACCAGCCATGGCAGCGGCGCCAGTTCGATACCTGAAAAACGGCTATCGGGACGGTGCCTCGCCAGATCCAGCACCAATCCGCCGATGCCGCTGCCGACATCGATCATACGCAGAGGACGCTCGGGCAAGATCTGCGTCACCGCATGCCAGACCCGCGGACCGGAAAAATACAACGGTACTTGAGTACGATAGGTACTCCAGAACACACCTAGCAGCAACAGAAACACCAGCATGAAGATCCACGATGGCCAGTGCAACCACAACATCGTCACCAGTGCGGGAGCGAACAGCAACTGCATCGGCAACCACCACGGTGCCAGCCGGCACCAGCGCGACAAAGCCGCTGCCAGCACACCCTGCATGAACGCCGCTACCAGAATCGGCCACGCAATACCCGCCAGCTTCCAGAGCAGGATCTGAGACAGGGCAACGACGAAAAAGGAGAGGAATTGCAGGCACAGCGCCCGGATCGCGGGCGCGCTCAACACAGAGGAAATAAATGGCAAAGCGAAGATCCTTAATGAAAACATGATGCCTACGACATCATGCCAACAGGATCACATCATGGCAACGATAGCCTGAGCAGCTTCTTTGGCCTTGCGTGTTTTCCCGGCGCGGGAAGGCATGTGGCATAAGCCGCAGACGTAGCCGGTATTCAGGTCATGCTGATGTACGACGAAATGACCGCTGCAGTCGGTGCAGCAGGCAGTCGTCAACATCTTGCTATCGAAAAAACGCACCAGCGTCCAGGCGCGGGTCAGCGACAACACGGGCTCGTCACTACCTTCCGGGCCCATCTGCTCCAGATAGAGTTTGTACGCCTTCACCACTGCCTCGATGCCGGTGATGTGGGCATGCTCCTGCAGAAACTTGTAGATATTGATGAACAGCGAGGAGTGCACATTCGGCTGCCAAGTGATGAACCAGTCGGTGGAAAAGGGCAGCATGCCTTTCGGTGGCGACACGCCTTTTAGTTCTTTGTACAATTTGAGCAAACGCTCGCGAGACAGCGATGTCTCCGATTCAAGCAGCTGCAACCGGGCACCCAGCTTGATCAGCTCGATCGCCAACTGGATCTCATGGGATTCTGTTACGACGCTTTTTTTTGCCATGATGTCACCTCGACGATGTTGCTTGATTGGTTACGTGTCCCAACTAACTTGCTAACCGATACTTCAGGTCAGGCAATTTCTTCGACGCGCTGGCTGGCCATCAGGATGGCAGCATGTGATTGGGACAACGCACGGTCTTTGTTGTAGTTGGTCAGCATGCCGAGGATGGCGCCATCATCGAAACGGAAGCGCGCCAGCATCATGCTGGTACCGGACAATTTGAGGATTTGGGCATTGTTCAGGCCGGCAATCAGGTCAGCGATTTCGCTGCTGATTCCAAGGCGAAAGATTGCGGTTGCCTTGTCGGAGCGAATCATTTGCTGAGCCAACATCAGGTAGCCCAGATTAGCATCACGAATTTCAGCCATCATCACGTTCGTATCCATTGTCTTGCCCCTCAGCGGTTGGCCTGGCAAGCGGTTTTGCTCAGCCAGTGAATGCATTCTGATGGGGTACAACAGGAACGGGAATGGGTATGTGGCCGTATTTCTTGACAGAAACACAGCCATGCGAGTTGACGGATTTTGTCCTACAAGCGCCAGATCATTGGCGGGTCACACCGCTGGACGCAATGTGCCATTCGGCTACGGTATTGGGTTTCGGACCATTTTCATAAAATAAAAACAAGTACCTGCAACCCCGCCGCAAACCTTTTTTCAGAGAAACTTTGAGAGTTTCCGCCAAAAAATAATTGAACTATTTCGTCGAAAAATCCTGATTTCACCGCAAAAGCAACGCTCAGTGCCGACTTCTGTTTCATTAACGGCAGCGCTTTCGCAAACTTTAGGGCTGAACACAAATTAATTTCAAACTACTTTTGGGCCATAAATAAGGTAACGGCAGCCAAAAACGAAACTTTAGGGTTAACGGTGAATTTATTTTCAATGCCTCGAACGCCTGCATCCGATCAGGTCAGGCAATTACGCTATGAGACAAGGGTTGTGCACCGAAACCGCGAAGGTCCAGAGTGCGTTTCGCAGAAGAATGGGGAAATGGTGCGGATCAGATTGCCAAACGCCTTCGGAAGACAACGTTTGGCGCATCTTTTTAATTCGTAAAATCCTTGGGCGCGCGACGTTCCTGCATGTCGACGCAAAATGGCAGCGTGGCACGCTCCGGTTTCTCGCATTCGCGCGCTTCGCATATCGCACGGCTAAAAAAATTGGAACGGTCAGCACATAATTGTTGCGGGGTCCGCGAGTCCATTGCTGCGGCCGCTTTTGCTTGCTGCAACAGTTCTTCCTGCCGCGCTCGCAAGTCCGCCTCTTCGCTGCGGGCCGACTCTGCTTTCTGATTTCGGGAATCGTCATCGGCCTTGCGGCGCGCCTCTTGCTCTGACTTCAGACGCAAATCCGGATCGCGTTGCACCTGACGCTGTACTGCAGGTGGCGTGGTCGAATCGGTGCCGGCAACGACAGCAGTGCGTTCGCGCGCTTCTGATGCCGCACCAACGACCAGTGGCGGGACGGCTCGTGCGACTGGTGAATTCACCGGAGGTGGTAGCGGCAGTGCACGCTGGGCCTGGCCAGGCACCGGTCGCGGCGCAATTACCGCAGCCTCGCGGGTTATTTGCCACAGCACGGCAACACCGAGGACCACTACAACGACCACGACACCGTAATGACGATACTTCAATACCCTCTCCTTTACGTTAAAACGGATCGCCACGGACGCGACCATGCACAACCATACGTTAAGAGTATGCCCGCAACAGCTGTCGAATCCAACCGTGCTGCAGCAGTACCATGGTGTAAAACAAGCAATTACTTATCGCGCGCTGTCAGGATGCAGTACGATCGGGTCCAACCAGCCGCACTCCCCATCACCTCGATCGGACATTCCCATGGCGACCGTTATTGTTCACCACACTATCAGAATCATCACGCTCGCTATCGGCGACGCGATAGCTGACCATGCCCGCGATGGCGATATTGCCCTCAATGAATCCGATACCGGCTGGTGGGTCAATTTTATTGGAGAAAATGGTGCCATCGATGGCTACGATGATCCATTCGACAGCTACGGCAAAGCGCTCGCAACCGCCAAAGCAGCCGCCGAATACGCCGCCGAGTAAATCCCCGACGCGGCTCAGGCCTGCGCTTCGGCCAGGCGGCGCTGCCGGTCTTCTTCCTCCTCGCGCGCCAGCGCAATTTCACGGATGATCGCATCCACGTCGGCCACCTCGGTTGGTGCGGCGACCAGACCGGTGAGCGGCGTCTCTGGCGTCAACAAGCCCGCCTTGTAGAGATTCCAGATTTCCTTGCCATATTGACTGGTCAGCAATTCCGGCACCACGACACCAAAAAAATTGGCCAGGTTAGTCACATCACGATCGAGCATGTCGGCCGCAACACTGCTGCCAGCCGCATCGATAGCTTGCGGCAAATCGATGATTACCGGTCCCTGGGCATCGACCAGAATGTTGTACTCAGAGAGGTCACCGTGGATCACCCCGGCACACAGCATCAGGACGACCTGATTGAGCAGCATTGCATGGTATTGCAGCGCCAGTTCGCGGGTCAGTTCGACATCATTGAGGCGCGGCGCCGCATTGCCATCGGCTGCCGTGACCAGCTCCATGAGCAGCACGCCCTCAAAGCAGATGTACGGCACCGGCACCCGCACGCCAGCGGCAGCGAGCTTGTACAAGGCGTCGACCTCGGCGTTTTGCCAGACTTCCTCGGCCATCTTGCGGCCGTAGCGCGTACCTTTTTCCATCGCCCTCGCCTGCCGGCTGTTCTTGACGCGGCGGCCTTCCTGGTACGCCACTGCCTGATGAAAACTTCGTTCAGTGGCTGCCTTGTACACTTTGGCACAACGCACATCGTCGCCGCAGCGCACCACATAAACGGTGGCTTCCTTGCCGCTCATGAGCTGGCGAATGACTTCGTCGATCAGACCTTCTTCGACCAGAGGCTGGATTCTTTTTGGGGTTTTCATGGCAATGACAGAATTCGGTGTTGGCCTGCGCAAAAAATGCCGCAAGCATGAGGATCGAGAACAATGGAAATGCTGCAGCAGGTTCGGCAATGATGCTCTCCTGATGCCGCCGGTGCGTCAATCGGTATTGCCGCAAAACTTCAGAAAACGGTGTCCGTCATTGGCAGAGGCGTATTGTTCAGGCACCTTCACCATACCGGCAGTGTACCCTGCCAACACTGAACGACGCGTGTTACGACCCAGAAAACACTGTTCGGTTTTTCGGGGCCATGAACCGCTGGAATCAAGCTCGCGCCACTTGTACGCGCTGTTGCCTCACCTGTCGATGGGCCACGCTACAGACGTAAAAAAACCCCTAAGTCATTAATCCTTAGAGGCTTTTCACCTAACAATGCAGTACCTTGCGGAATCACTGGCGGAGACGGTGAGATTCGAACTCACGATACAGGTATAAGCCGTATGCATCCTTAGCAGGGATGTGCCTTCGGCCACTCGGCCACGTCTCCACGCTTCAACAAGTCGCAAGACTCATTTCAGCAAGCTTCGAATGATAGCTATTCGGGCCTGCTTGGTCAATCAAACATTTCAGGCGCTTTCGAGTTCGAATGCCTTGTGCAGCGCGCGTACTGCCAGCTCCATGTATTTCTCGTCGATCAGCACCGAGATCTTGATTTCGGAGGTCGAGATCATCAGGATGTTGATGCCTTCTTCAGACAAGGTACGGAACATTTGCGACGCGATGCCGACATGGCTGCGCATGCCCACACCGACCACGGAAACTTTCGAGACCTTGGTGTCACCGGAAATACTGCCAGCACCGATGTGTTCCTTGACGCTGCCGTTGAGCACTTCCATCGAACGGACATATTCGCCACGCGGGACGGTGAACGTGAAATCGGTCTTGCCGTCCACCGACTGGTTCTGGATGATCATGTCGACTTCGATATTCGCGTCGGCAATCGGGCCCAGAATCTGGTAAGCGATACCTGGGCGATCGGGCACGCCGAGTACGGTGATTTTGGCTTCATCGCGGTTGAAGGCGATGCCGGTGATGGCGGCTTGTTCCATATTTGTATCTTCCTCAAACGAAATCAGGGTGCCGGAGCGGGCTTCGATCTCCAGCGACAGCATCGGGTCGGTCAGCGACGACAGCACCCGCGTTGGCATTTTGTAATTACCGGCAAATTCCACCGAACGGATCTGCAATACCTTCGACCCGAGCGACGCCATTTCCAGCATCTCTTCAAAGGTCACGGTCTTGAGGCGTCGCGCATCAGTGACCACACGTGGGTCGGTGGTGTAGACACCATCGACGTCGGTAAAAATCAGGCACTCTTCAGCCTTCATCGCGACTGCCACGGCGACGGCGGACGTATCCGAACCACCGCGACCCAGAGTGGCGATATTGCCATCGCCATCGACGCCCTGAAAACCGGTAATGATCACGATGCGACCGGCATCGAGGTCTTTACGCACTTTGGCGTCATCGATCGATTGAATGCGTGCCTTGGTGAACGCCGAGTCGGTCTTGATGGCGACTTGCCAGCCAGCATACGAGACAGCATCCTTGCCAATGGCCTTGAGCGCCATGGCCAGCAAAGCGACCGAGACCTGCTCGCCGGTCGAGGCCAGCATGTCGAGTTCGCGCGGATCAGGTTGCGGCATTAGCTCTTTGGCCATGCCGAGCAAGCGATTGGTTTCACCCGACATGGCTGACGGCACCACAACAATCTGGTAACCGGCGTCGTGCCACTTGGCGACGCGCTGCGCGACATTTTTGATGCGCTCGGTCGAGCCCATCGAGGTGCCACCGTATTTATGAACGATTAATGCCATAGGAGTAGAGGAAAAGCGCTGCTTGCGTTAGAAAAACAATCGAAAATTGAGTCGCAGACTGTACTCGCTGCGAGACAAAATGACAAGGACCGGGGCGGGCTGACTGACCCGATTCACGGTGACTGGAAGCCAAATCCGCCGCCAAATCCGCCGCCAAACTCATCACTGCGCCGTGTGCCGGGTGCACTACCGTCTTAGTCAGGATTGAAGACCCAGCGCAGAGCAATGCGCGGTTCCTCCTCGACACTGAAGTGATGACAATCCATGCCAACGCCGGCAGCGAACAGGAGTTTTTTTCCGACCCGGACCACCGGCAGACGCTCGCGCTCCCACGCCGGAATATTGCCAGCCTGATAGTGATATTTCAGCGCACGGGTTGATCGATTTGGTGCCGGCTTGAGACGCTCCCCGCCACTGCGCACGCTGATCGACAACGCTTGCTGCGTCAGCCAGCTGATCGCCACGCCTTGCTCTGCACTCTCGAACAGCAGCACGCCGTCGAGCTCCGGAAAATCCAGCTGCGCCTCGCCGTTCCAGCGAAATCCGAACACCGGAAGTTCTTCAGGATCGAACGCGACCCGATGCGGCGTAATGAAAACGTGATCCCGATGGCGACGGATGTGGCAATCGGCATGCGTGACGCAGAGTTGGGCATCCGGTTTGGCTTCGTACAACTGCGTGCGCATTTCCAGAAGCCACGAGGTCGATGGCATGCGTACGCCGCGCGAGCCGAACCAGTAACGCAGCAAATTATCGGCCCGATCTGCACTGAGCGTGCGCAGCCTGCTGATATCGATGCCCTCGGCGACGCCACACAGCGCCATATCCTGGCGCGCGAGCTCGATCAGCAGCCGCTGCGCGGCCTGTGCATGGCCGGCAGTACGCGCCAGCCGATGCTGAAAACCGGGAAAAAATTTGTCCAGCGCCGGCATGACTTCGTGACGCAGGGCGTTGCGTGCATAGCGGGTGTCGAGGTTCGAGGCATCATCGACATGCACGATCGATTCGGCACGAACGACTTCCGCCAGTTGCAAACGGGACAGCGACAGCAATGGCCGCGCCATCACCAGTTCTGCATCACCGAGCAGATCGGCGGCGCAATTGGCACTGTCCATGCCGGACAAACCCGCGACGCCGGAGCCACGCAACAACTGCAACAACACGGTTTCGGCCTGGTCGTCCTGATGGTGCGCCGTCAACAGCAATGGCACCTGATGTGCACGGCACATGGCACCAAGTGCCGCGTAGCGACTGCTGCGCGCGGCTGCCTCGATGCCACTGGATTCGGCGCCCGCCAGCCGCACGCGCTGCGCCGCAAACGTGATGCCGAGGCGGGCGCACTCGGCGTCGCAATGTGCCAGCCACGCGTCACCATCGGCACTGAGGCCGTGATGGACATGGAAGGCAAACAACGGAATGCCGTTTTTTTGTGCATGACGATGCGCCAGATGCAGCAGCACTGACGAATCCAGGCCGCCGCTATACGCCACTGCCATCGCCGGACCGGAAAGAAAAACGCGCGCCCGGATTACTGCGAGTGCGCGTTCGAAGACATCATCAATGCCCAATGTTTGCTGGTTCTTCAAGACGGACGGAGCCTCATTCTGGCGGGGTGATTTCCTTGAATTTGCCGAAGCTCATCAGTTTCTCATGACGTGCGGCCAATAAATCCTTGGTCTTGACGCCCTGAAACTGGCGCAGCGTATCGGCCAATGCACGTTTGAGCAGCGATGCCATCAGCTTCGGGTCACGATGTGCGCCGCCCAGCGGCTCATTGACGATTTTGTCGATCAGGTTGATGGCCTTGAGGCGATGTGCGGTCAGGCCGAGCGCTTCGGCGGCATCCGACGCACGTTCGGCGGTTTTCCAGAGTATCGACGCACACCCTTCCGGCGAGATCACCGAGTAGGTCGCGTACTGCAACATCAGCACCGCGTCACCCACGGCAATCGCCAGTGCGCCGCCCGATCCGCCTTCGCCAATGATGGTGGCGATCAGCGGCACCTTCAATTCGGCCATCGCGTACAGGTTGTGCCCGATCGCTTCCGACTGGCCGCGCTCCTCGGCATCGATACCGGGAAAGGCACCGGGCGTATCGACGAACGTGAAAATCGGCAAACCGAATTTTTCGGCGACCTTCATCAGTCGCAAGGCCTTGCGGTAGCCTTCCGGTTTCGGCATGCCGAAGTTGCGCAATGCGCGCTCCTTGGTATCGCGCCCCTTCTGATGGCCAATTACCATGCAGGCCTGACCGTTGAATCTGGCCAGCCCGCCGACGATCGAGAGGTCATCGGCGTAACTGCGGTCGCCATGCAGCTCATGGAAATCCGTGAACATTTCATTCACGTAATCCATCGTGTACGGACGTTGCGGGTGGCGGGCGATTTGCGAGACCTGCCATGGCGTGAGTTTGGCGTAAATATCCTTGGTCAGCTGCTGGCTTTTTTTGGCCAGCCGCTCGATTTCTTCCGAAATATCTACTGCCGAATCATCCTGCACAAAGCGCAATTCTTCGATCTTCGCATCGAGTTCGGCGATGGGCTGCTCGAACCCCAGGAACGTCGTTTTTGTCATTGTCACTCCTTTTTATATTGATCCGGCCTGCACCGGACCACTGTGATCATTGCGTCGTCAATATGTCACTGGAACCGGTTCGAGACTGCGCCATAGATACCAGGTTGCGACGGTGCGCCAGGGCTCCCAGTTGGCCGATACTTCGCGCGCATCGCTGCGAGAAACCGGCTCGCCTGAAAAATAATTCAGGCTGATACCGTTGAGCAAACCAACATCGTCCAGCGGCAAAATATTCGGACGTAGCAAATTGAAAATCAGGAACATCTCGGCGGTCCAGCGACCGATTCCACGGATCTGGATCAATTCGGCAATCACCGCCTCGTCTTCCATTTCGGCCCATTTGTCGGCATGTACCCGTTTGGCCTTGAAATGTTCGGCCAGATCGAGGATGTAATCTGCCTTGCGTTTTGATAGCCCGCAACCTGCCAGGTCAAGTGCACCGGCTTTCAGCACTTGCGCCGGGGTGGACTTCGGGCAGACCAGCAAAAAGCGCTGCCATGCCGCCTCCGCCGACTTCACTGAAATTTGCTGCCCGATGATCGAACGCGCCAGCGTCACAAACGGTTCGCCGCGACCAGTCAGATGCAAATCGCCAAATTGCGGAATTAGCTTGCGCATGATGCGATCGCGCTTCATCAGCTCGATTTTGGCTTCTTCCCAGTAAGACGGTACGCCGACCTGCCCAGCCGTTTCCATCAAGTTAGCCATGCAGCTTAAGCCCTTCGCCATTCGGTGATGTTGCCCGGCTTGTCTTCCAGCACGATGCCCGCAGCCAGCAGCTCGTCACGGATACGATCGGCGCTGACGAAGTCACGAGACTGCTTGGCGGCGATACGGGCGGCGATTTTTTCGGCAATCAGAGTATCACCCTGATCATCGGTGGCACCGCCGTGCGCGCCCTGCAAGAACTCTTGCGGACTGCGCTCCAGCAGCCCGAGGGTGCCTGCCAGCGCCAGCAATTGTGCCGCCAGTTCAGGTGCCCGGGTACGGTTGATGTCGGTCGCCATGTCGAACAGGACGGCCATCGCCAATGGCGTATTGAAGTCATCGTTCATGGCATCGGCAAAGCGGCGCGGATACGGCGCATCCCAGTCGAGTTCGATGGCTATCGGCGTCACTTCCTTAAGTGCCGTGTAAAGCCGGGTCAACGCCTGACGCGCATCGTCGAGATGCACATCCGAATAGTTGAGAGGACTACGGTAATGCGCCCGCAACATAAAAAAGCGCAGCACCTCTGCATCGTATTTGGCAAGCACGTCACGGATCAGGAAAAAATTGCCCAATGATTTGGACATTTTTTCATTGTCGATACGGATGTGGCCGTTATGCATCCAGTAATTGACGAATTGCTTGCCGGTCGCGCCTTCGGACTGTGCAATTTCATTTTCATGGTGCGGAAACTGCAGGTCGACGCCGCCGCCGTGCAGATCGAACTGCTCGCCCAACAGTGCGCACGCCATGGCCGAACATTCGATGTGCCAGCCGGGCCGACCGCGCCCCCATTGGGACGGCCATTTGGCATCCTCGGGTTCAGTTTCCTTGGCAGATTTCCAGAGCACGAAGTCGAGCGGGTCGCGCTTGCCCGTGTTGATATCGACGCGCTCTCCGGCGCGTAAATCGTCGAGGGATTTGCCCGACAATTTGCCGTAACCGGGAAAGTCGCGCACCGAAAAATTTACATCACCGTCACTGCCCTGATAGGCCAGGCCGTTGCTCTCAAGCCGGCCGATCATGTTCAGCATTTGCGGCACGTACTCGGTCGCGCGCGGAGCGAATGTCGGCGGCAAGATCCCCAGTGCTGCGGTGTCTTCGGCCATAAAGGCAATAAAGCGGGTCGTCAGCGCCGAGATCGATTCACCGTTCTCGACCGCGCGGCGAATGATCTTGTCATCGATATCGGTAATGTTGAGCACGTACGTAACGCGGTATCCGGAAGCCTGCAACCAGCGATGCACCACGTCGAATGCCATCATCATCCGGCCATGCCCGATGTGGCAGTAGTCGTAGATCGTCATGCCGCACACATACATGCGAACATGGCCCGGTTCGATGGGCGAAAACAGCTGCTTTTCACGTGCCAGCGTGTTGTAGATTTTCAGGGAATTCATAGGGGATTTCAGATTTCGGCAGAACGGATTCGGGGTAGCCAGCCAGAGCACAGATTCGAGTCTGAATTACCATTCGACGCAAACGCGCAACGGGTACTCCAAAACCCTTTTAGTTGGCTAATTTTGATAATATGTTGCTTCCCGTCGAAGTATATCACCGATGAAAACGATGCTACCCATGCCAAGACAGTCACTTCAGCCTCACATGCTCTCCCGCGCCGGCAAGAATTTTGCCCTTTCCGCACTCCTTGCCCTGCTCTTTTCGGCGCCTGTTTTCGCCGACAATGTCACGGATATCAGCGCGCTGATGCGGTCAGGCCAATTCGCTGAAGCACTGGCAAAAATCGATGCCTCGCTGGTACAGACTCCGCGCGACAAGCAATTGCGCTTCATGAAAGGTGTGATCCTCACCGAGCAAAACAAGCCGGCCGAAGCCATTGCGGTGTTCACCAAGCTGACTGAAGACTTTCCCGAACTGCCCGAACCGTACAACAATCTTGCCGTCCTGTTCGCCGCCAACGGTCAATACGACAAGGCACGCGCCTCGCTGGAAATGGCGATACGCACCAATCCGACCTACTCTACTGCCCATGAAAATCTCGGCGATGTGTATGCAAAACTGGCCAGCCAGGCCTACGACAAGGCGTTGCAACTGGACTCTGGTAACACCACTGCAAAAACCAAGCTGACGATGGTGAAAACGCTGGTTGGCAATCCTGGAAACACCCCGATCGCCAACAGCAAGGCACCGACGTCGATGGCTGCCGTGACACCAGCAGTCCCGGTCGCCAGCAAACCGGCACCGGTGGTAGTTGCAGCAGCGCCAAAGATGCCGGCGCCTGTGGTGGTAAAGCAGGAAGCTAAACCGGAAGCAAAGCCGGAGCCGAAACCTGAAGCTAAAATAGTGGTTGCCAAAGCCGAACCAAAGCCCAAGGCGGAATCCAAAGCGGACGTCAAGCCCGAGCCAAAAGCCACCGCCAAAGCTGCTGCCAGCAATGCCGAGCAGGACGAAATCGCCGGTGTGGTCAATGCATGGGCGAAAGCATGGGCGGCCAAGGATGTACCGGGCTACCTGAATTTTTACGCCAGTGATTTCCAGCCTGCCAACAATCAGCCACGCAAGGCCTGGACCGACGATCGCCGGGCGCGCATTGAAGGCAAAGGCAATATCAATATTAAAATAGAGTCCTTGAAAATATCCGTAGACGGCAATACGGCCACCGCCAAATTCCGCCAGCAATACGTGTCAAACCAGCTACGCTCGAACAGTCCAAAAACACTGGTCATGGAAAAGCAGTCCGGCAAATGGCACATCAAGCAGGAGCGAACAGGTAGCTGATGTCTGGTTTATTAAAGAAACTCCGCCTGGCAGAGCATGATGCCAGGCGCGCCTTGCTGATTGGACTGCTGTGCACGCTGCCGGTAGTGGCGGCTTCTGCCGCGCCAGCAATGGCACGCAAAGTTGAAACACCTGCACCGCGCACGGCTGCGGGCCCACTGGACCCGGATGCGACACTGATTGCCATCTACAAGGATCTGGGCGCGAACAACCTGCGCCATGCGCAGCTCAAGGCCGACGCGCTGGTAGCGGCCTACCCTAATTTCCTGCTCGCTCAACTGATACGTGGCGACTTGCTGATGATGCATACGCGGCCGGTCACCGGCCTCGGTTCGGCCTCCAATGGTGCATCCGAAAAGCTGATCGATCTGCGCGACGAAGCCATGGTGCGCCTGAAATCGCTGCGCGAACGGCCCGATCCTGATCTGGTGCCGCAAGCCTTGCTCAAGCTGCGCGATGACCAGCGCTACGCCCTGGTGGTCGACACCAAACGCTCGCGGTTGTATGTGTACCAGCATCAACGCGGCCAGTTGAAGCTGCTGACTGACTACTACATCACGCAGGGAAAGCTGGGAACCAACAAGGTCAAGGAAGGCGACCAGAAAACCCCGATCGGCGTCTATTACATCACCGGGCGACTGGCAAAAAACCGGCTGCCGGACTTCTATGGCGCCGGAGCATTACCCGTCAATTATCCGAACGAGTGGGACCGCGTCAACGGACGCAGTGGTTCCGGTATCTGGCTGCATGGCACGCCGTCGGCCAGCTACAGCCGGCCGCCACTGGCGTCGGATGGCTGCGTGGTGCTGACCAATCCGGATCTCGAAAAACTGCTGCGCTCGGTGGAACCTGGCAAGACGCCCGTCGTTATCAGCGAACGGATAGAATTCGTGTCGCGCAAGGCCTTGGTCACGGAACGGGATGCCGCAGACAAATTGCTGGATGAATGGCGTCAGGATTTCGAGAGCATGAACCAGACCCGCTTCCTCGCGAACTACTCGACCCATTTCAAGTCTGGCCTGGGCGAAGATCTGGCAGTCTGGACAGGCAAGCACGAGCTCGCCATGGCGGGCATCAAGAATATGGCGATCAAGCTGCAGGATGTCACGATGTTTGCCTATCCCGGGCGCAAGGACCTGATAGTCAGCACCTTCACGCAGGCCAGTTCGTTCGGCAAGCGGCACAGCTCGCAACGCAAGCGGCAGTACTGGAGCAAAGAAGGCAAGACATGGAAAATCGTCTACGAAGGCATTCTTTAAAGGAAAACACATGCACAGCACCCGACGTCAATTAAACCGGCTCATCGCCGGCCTGGTCATTGCAACCAGCAGCGCCTGTGTCTTTGCTGCTGACGCGCCACGCGTACTCCTCAAAACCAGCATGGGCGACATCGTGCTTGAGTTGGATGCCGAGAAGGCGCCCAAGTCGGTCGACAACTTTTTAAGCTATGTCAAAAGCGGCCATTACAAGGGCACGATCTTTCATCGCGTGATCGATGGTTTCATGATCCAGGGTGGCGGCTTTGACAAGAACATGCATCAGAAATCGACCAGCGCACCGATCAGGAATGAAGCGAGCAATGGTCTGAAAAACGCGGCCTACACGGTCGCGATGGCCCGCACCGGTGATCCGGATTCGGCAACGGCACAGTTCTTCATCAACGTCGGCAACAATGCGATGCTCGACTATCCCGGACGTGACGGCGCCGGTTATGCCGTCTTTGGCAAGGTCGTCTCGGGCCAGGACGTGGTCGACAAGATACGGCTGGTCGCCACCGGCAACGCAGGCATGTATCAGAACGTGCCGCAAACGCCGATCGTGATCGAGAATGCAACGCTGGCAAAATAAGTCACCGGCACGTTCTGCGTGCACGGCGTCACTGAACCATCCATTTCACTATCAACAGAGGTAACACAACCATGGCAGTCATCATCACCACCAATTTCGGCGACATCAAACTTGAACTCGATGCAGAAAAAGCACCGAAGACGGTTGAAAACTTTTTGTCCTACGTGAACGCCGGCCACTATTCGGGCACGATTTTCCATCGCGTCATCGATGGTTTCATGATCCAGGGCGGCGGTTTCGAGCCAGGCATGAAACAGAAATCGACCAATGCGCCAATCGAAAACGAAGCCAAGAACGGCCTGAAAAACGTCGAGTACAGTGTCGCCATGGCGCGCACTTCCGACCCGCATTCGGCCTCGGCCCAGTTCTTCATCAACATCAAGAACAACAGCTTCCTGGACTACCCAGGACAGGACGGTTGGGGCTATTGCGTATTCGGTAAAGTCGTTGAAGGCGCTGACGTCGTCAACAAGATCAAGGCTGTCAAGACATCGCGCGCCGGCATGTCGGCCGATGTGCCAGTTGAAGATGTGATGATCGAAAAAGTCACCGTCGTCTGATGCGGGACTGCATTTGATCCCCAGCATTGACGTCACGACATGACCCGCCCTGACACAGCGACAAAAGCGCAACCGGAACTGGTTGCGCTTTTTGTTTCGGATGTCCATTTGCAAGAGCAGGCGCCTGCCACCACCGCCGCATTCCTGCACTTCCTGACACAGCACGCATCGCATGCGCAGCAGCTCTACGTGCTGGGTGATCTGTTCGAGTACTGGGCCGGGGATGACGACAGCGACGCGCCGCTCAACCGGCAGGTTATCGAGGCGCTACGTGCGGTCAGTGATGGCGGCACGGCGCTGTTCTGGATGGCTGGAAATCGCGACTTTTTGGTGGCGGACGGGTTTTTCACTGCCACGGGCGCGACCCCGCTGGCAGACGGCATCGTCGTGGACATTGCCGGAAAAAAAATGGTGCTCGCCCATGGTGACGCGCAATGCACGGACGACACGGCGTACATCGCATTTCGCAACGAGGTCAGGCAGGCTTCCTGGCAACGTCAGTTCCTTGGCATGCCGCTGACGCAGCGCAAAGCCATCATCGCCGGCATGCGGTCCAAAAGCCGCGAAGCACAGAGCATGAAAAGCGAGGAGATCATGGATGTGCATCCCGACGCCATCGATGCCTTGTTCGCAGCGTCCGACACCGCACTCATGATTCACGGCCACACCCACCGTCCGGCGACACATGTGGTCAGCGGTGCCCGTGGAACCAATGTGCGGTACGTTCTGCCCGACTGGGATTGCGATGGCACTCCCAAACGCGGTGGCTGGCTAGCGGTCAATGCTGCGGGCGACATTCTGCGCTTCGATTTCAACGGGGATCTGGTTGCGCCAGATCAGCAAGACTCTGACAGGCCAGCTTAGGCCGGCAGCAGGCAGGACTTTGTCACATCAACCGTCGGCAATGCCGACGCACGCACCACTAATCGAATTGCTTCTTGAACTGCGCAAACTCGGCCGACAGATCGTCGACTGCGGTGCGCAATTGCGCGACTTCCGCCTCCAGATGTGCCACCCGATCCTGCCGGCCATCGACCCTGGCGCTGCCAGAAAACGCTGCCGCAATTTCCTGTTGTTCGATCGCCAGTTCACCCGATAGCAACTGCGCAAAACGGGATTCCTTCGCACCCGGCATGCGTGCGAGGCGCGCCACTAGCGGCGGATATTTATCGATCAGGAACTGCAGGCTGGTCTCGACCTGCTCGATCGATGAAAACGCATGCATGCGTTCGCTGCGGGCACGAATTTCGCCGACCGTCTGACTGCCGCGCAGCATCAGGATGGTCAGCACCGCCAGCTTGTCCTGCTCTAGCGTCCATTTGACACGCATACGGTGCTCGTATTTGGCTACGCGCGCGCCGGCCTGGCTCACCTCCGCAGCCAGCTTGCGTTGCATGAGCCGTTGCAGCGCGTCATGCACGCCCGCATCGGTCAGCGTCATCACGGGATCGCGGCTGGACAACTGATTGCAGCCATTGGTCAGGGCATTGAGTGACAGCGGATAGGCGTCGGGCGTGAGGGCTTCTTTTTCGGCCAGCACAGCCAGCACACGAATTTCGACCTGGTCGAGAATATGCTCGTCAGGATCACGTTCAGGCGCAGCTTCGGTGGTC
Organism: Actimicrobium antarcticum; assembly: GCF_039536745.1. Taxonomy (NCBI): domain Bacteria; kingdom Pseudomonadati; phylum Pseudomonadota; class Betaproteobacteria; order Burkholderiales; family Oxalobacteraceae; genus Actimicrobium; species Actimicrobium antarcticum. Next base: position 152,424 of record NZ_BAAAZE010000016.1, on the reverse strand, counting down.
ATGATGGCGCTCCTATTCAACCATGCGATTGAGCGAAGCGGGATCAAACTTGTCCAGCCCGGCCATGGTTTCACAACCGATACCGGCGCATTTCAGCGCAGCCAGTATCTTGGCAATCTGATGCTCCTGAGTGGCGGCGTTGTCGATCAATCCGTGCAGCGCTTTCGAGAGCGGATCATCACCGTTGGGCGTAATGCCGTAGGCAGCAAACATCCGGGCGGCAGCTTCTTCTTGTGGATTGCGGTCTTGCTTGAGAATGATGCGGGCCGGATTGCCTACCGCAGTCGCACCCGATGGCACTTCCTTGACCACGACGGCGTTGGACCCGACCTTGGCACCAGCACCGACCGTGAAGCTGCCCAGCACCTGCGCACCGGCGCCGATGATCACGCCGGTACCCAGCGTCGGATGACGCTTGGTGCCTTTGTTGAGCGAGGTGCCGCCCAGCGTGACACCCTGATAAATGGTGCAATCGTCCCCGACATCGGCGGTTTCGCCAATCACGACACCGAAGCCATGATCAATGAAGACACGCCGGCCGATGGTCGCACCGGGATGGATTTCGATGCCGGTCACGATGCGCGCCAGATAGGCAATGAAGCGGCCAAACCATTTCAGGTGATGCCGCCAGCAGAAACTGGCAGCACGGTGCAACACGATCGCATGCAGGCCCGGATAGCAGGTCAGCACCTCCCAGCCATTGCGCGCCGCAGGATCACGGGCAATGATGCTGGTGATGTCTTCACGAAGTCGATTGAACATGGATAAAAGGCATGGTGGCGAGACCGGCAATGGTAACCCCTTCACCGCCGGCCCGCTGTTACTGGAAGTGTGCTGGCAGCGCCGCCGCGACAGCCGGGCGGCCTGCCCCGATCAACCCTTGACGATGCGCTGGCGACGCGCTTCGAACAGACAGACGCCGGAGGCGACCGAGACGTTCAGGCTCTCGACCGAACCGAACATCGGGATATGCACCAGGAAATCGCAAGTCTCGGTGGTCAGGCGACGCATGCCCTCGCCTTCCGAGCCCATGATCAGCGCCGTCGGCCCGGTGAAATCACCCTGATACAAATTTTGTTCCGCATCTTCGGTGGTGCCGATAAGCCAGATACCGCGATCCTTCAAGTCACGCAGCGTACGGGCGAGATTGGTCACGGTGATGTACGGCACGCTTTCGGCGGCACCACTGGCGACCTTGGCGGCAGTGGCGTTCAAGCCGACTGCACGATCCTTCGGCGCGATCACGGCGTGTGCGCCGGCGCCATCGGCAACACGCAGACAGGCACCGAGATTATGCGGATCGGTGATGCCATCGAGCACCAGCAGCAGCGGCGGGCCATCAATCGCATCTAGCAGTTCGTCCAGATTGCGTGCCAGCGATACTTCGCCGGCTTTGGCCACCACACCCTGATGGCGACGGGTACCCACCATGTTCGACAGGCGCTGATCGTCGGCCTGGATGACCCGCACCTTGACGGCCGCAGCGGCCTTCAGCAGGTCTTTCATGCGCTGGTCGTGGCGTGCCGTATCGACGTAAATTTCTTCGACAGTCGAGGCTTCGTGGCGCAGACGCGCTGTCACGGCATGGAAGCCGAAAATCATTTTGCTCATGGCTCTTATCGCTTCTTCTTGCCTGCTTTCGCAAACGCTTTTGGCGCATGCGATTTGTCTGCTGGTTTGGTGGTGGATTTGTTTCTGCGGGACGACTGCTCGCCTTCCGCCTCATTCTGTTCGGCATCAGCACGACGTGCTTCATTTTTCAGCACCGTCTTGATGCCCGGTTCGGTCACCAGGCGCAAGTCGATCTTGCGGGCATCGAGGTCCACCCGGCTCACCTGCACCGTCACGCGGTCGGTCAGCTGGTAACGCATGCCGGTGCGCTCGCCGCGCAATTCATGACGCGCTTCGTCGTACTGGAAATAGTCGGCACCCAGATCGGTGACATGCACCAGGCCTTCGATGAACAACGAATCAAGCTGGACAAAAATACCGAAGGTGGCGACACCCACGATGGTGCCGGTGAATTCCTCACCCAGCTTGTCGCGGATGAAATAACACTTCAGCCACGCTTCAACGTCACGCGATGCTTCATCGGCACGTCGCTCATTGGCCGAGCAATGCACACCGAGTGCGTCCCAGATCGTCAGGTCGCCTTCTTTCTTTTGCTTGCCTTCGGCCTTGTCCTTGACCTGCTGCTTGCGTGCGGCGTTCGAGACCGTGGTGTTGAGTACCGTGGTATCGATGCCTTTCGGCTCGTAGCGCTTGCCAAGCAGGATGGCCTTGATCGCGCGATGCGTCAGCAAGTCCGGATAGCGGCGGATCGGGCTGGTGAAGTGGGCATAGGCTTCGTACGACAAACCGAAGTGGCCGATGTTTTCCGGACTGTAGACCGCTTGCTGCATCGAGCGCAACAGCATGGTCTGCAACAGCGTTGCATCAGGCCGCAGCTTGACCTTCGGCATCAGCTCGGCGTAATCCGACGCGGAAGGCTTGTCGCCACCGCCCAGATGCAGGCCGACCTGTTTCAGGAAGGTGCGGACCTGGTTCAGTTTTTCTTTGGTCGGCGTGGCGTGCACGCGGTACAGGCTGGCCTGCTTGTGGCGTTCGAGAATATCGGCGGCACAGACGTTTGCAGCCAGCATGCACTCTTCGATCAGCTTGTGGGCGTCGTTGCGGGTGCGCGGCAGGATCTGCTCGATCTTGCCGTTGGGGTTGCAGACGATGTAGGTCTCGGTGGTTTCGAAGTCGATCGCACCGCGCAGATGACGGGCTTTCAGCAACGCATGGTAGACCTCGTACAGATTGAGCAGGTGCGGCACCAGCGCCGGGCGTTTGGCCGCATCGGTGCCCTTGGTATTGGCCAGAATCGTCGCGACTTCGTCGTAGGTCAGGCGCGCAGCCGAGTGGATCACGGCCGGATAGAACTGATAGGCCTTGATCTCGCCCTTGGCCGTAATCACGGCATCGCACACCAGCGTCAACCGGTCCACCCCGGGGTTCAGCGAACACAATCCGTTGGACAGCTTCTCGGGCAGCATCGGAATCACGCGACGCGGGAAGTACACCGAGGTGCTGCGCTCCAGCGCATCGACGTCCAGCGGCTCGTTTGGCTTGACGTAATGACTGACGTCGGCAATCGCGACGATCAGGCGGTATCCGTCGGCGCGACCGATCTTGATGGGCTCGCAATAGACTGCATCATCGAAGTCGCGGGCGTCCGCACCATCGATGGTGACGAGCGGCACGTCGCGCAGGTCGACGCGATCTGCCAGGTCGATGTCGCGCACCTCGCCGGGCAGTTTGGCCGCGGCTTTTTTGGCTGCCTCTGAAAATTCATGCGGCACGCCGAATTTGCGCACGGCAATTTCGATTTCCATACCGGGGTCATCGATCTCGCCCAGCACTTCGACGATGCGGCCGACAGGCTGCGTGAAGCGGGATGGCTGCTCGATCAATTCGACGCTGACGACCTGGCCCGACTTGGCCTTGCCCGGCGAGCCGGACAACATGATGTCCTGACCGATGCGTTTGTCTTCCGGTGCCACTACCCAGGCGCCGTTTTCATTCAGCAGGCGACCGATGACGTGGGTGTTGGCACGCGTGACGACTTCAACGATCGTGCCTTCCGGACGGCCGCGCCGGTCGGTGCCGATGATGCGGGCCTGAACGCGGTCGCCATGCAGTACTTTCTGCATTTCTTTTTCTGACAGAAAAAGATCGTCGCCACCGTCGTCAGGCACCAGGAAGCCGAAACCATCGCGATGGCTGCTGACTTTGCCGGAAATGAAGCTGGTGCTGTTGGAGAGTTGATAGATGCCGGCATTGTCCGGCTTGATTTGTCCGTCCCGCTCCATGGCGTTCAGGCGACGCATCAGGACGTCGAATTCGTCTTCCGTGACGTTCAGCGCAGTGGCGATCGCCTGTGCGCTCTGCGGCTCGGAAGCGGTACGCAGTATGCCGAGAATTTCCTCGCGGCTGGGAATGGTGTATTGGCTCAAATGTAGGTCAGTTAGTTGTTATTGGTAGTTCGACAGGTGTGGACCACACTCTGGCAGGGAGTTCGTTTTCAGCGCGACCCGCGGTGTTTGTCCAAGTCGGGTCCGGTCAAAGCCGGCGCAGAAAAATCGAACTGCGCTAGCGCATAGTGTAACGGACAGCGGGATATTAACCTATCGGTCCGGTTATTTGCTGACAACCTCGAATCGGGGTTTGACAGCAATTTTATTTCCGATATACTCTCGGTCTTTCGGAAGGCCCACGTGGCGGAATTGGTAGACGCGCATGGTTCAGGTCCATGTGTCTTCGGATGTGGGGGTTCGAGTCCCTCCGTGGGCACCAAGCCTTTCTAGAAAACCCGCTGATTAGTCAGCGGGTTTTTTTTCGCCTGCGTTTTGTGAGGCTGCGATGTGAGTAGACGCGCACGACTAGCGAGGAACAACCAGACAGTCTGGTACCGTGGTGACGGGCGCTGCCCGATCTGACAGATGCATCAACATGGTTCTGCACACATAAAAAAAGCCACCGGATTCTGTTGAATCCGGTGGCTTTTTTTTATGCTCCGCCCCCCTGTACTGGAAGGCTCCGGCACAAGGGTTTATCGACGCTTACTTGACCTCGTCCTTGTGCTCGCCCTTTTTCAACCAGGCATGCAACTGGTGAGCGCGCAGGCCATCATATTCTTCGAATGGCTGATGGATCCACGGATTCGACTCCAGATAATCCAGATAGAAATCCGGCCGGATCGATGAACACGCCTTGCACCAGATTACCGCCGATTTCACTTCAGTGACGGCCGGGAAGTTGGTCTTCAGGTGATGCTGGACTTTTTCCAGTGTCACGCCGGAATCCACCAGGTCATCCAGCAGCAAGACCTTGCCACCGAGTGTGCCACGGGTCATCGTGATGAACTTGCCGATATCGAGTTCACCGCGCTTGGTGCCGGTTTCTTCACGGTAGGAACTGGTCGAGAGGATCGCCAGTGGCACGTCGAATATCCGCGAGAAAATATCGCCAGGGCGCAGGCCGCCACGGGCCAGGCATAGCACCTGATCAAATTTCCAGCCAGACTCGTGCACCATCAGCGCCAGACGCTCGATCGCGCGGTTGTAGTCGTCCCAGGAAACCCACAGGTCCTTGTCGCTCGAAGCAGGTAATGACATGACTGCCTCGTTTATTTGAATGGATGACGCAGGACGATCGTTTCTTCACGATCCGGACCGGTCGACACCATGTCGATCGGCACACCGACCAGTTCTTCGATGCGCTTGATGTAAGCACGCGCCGCTGCCGGCAAGGCCTCCATTGATTTTGCACCGACGGTGCTGTCGGTCCAGCCTGGCATTTCTTCGTAGATCGGTACGCAACGACCAGCATCTTCGGCGCCAACCGGGAAGATATCGACCTGCTTGCCATCGATTTCATAACCGGTACACAGCTTCAGTGACGTCAGGCCATCGAGCACATCGAGCTTGGTCAGGCACATGCCGGAGACACCATTGATCTGCACCGAACGACGCAGCAAGGCGGCATCGAACCAGCCACAGCGACGCGGGCGTCCGGTGACGGTACCAAACTCATGGCCGATACTCGACAAGTGCTTGCCCACACCCTCATCAGTCGGCAATTCGGACGGGAATGGGCCACTGCCGACACGCGTGGTGTAGGCCTTGGTGATCCCAAGGATGTAATGCAGCATGTTCGGGCCCACGCCACTGCCGGCCGCGGCATTGCCAGCGACGCAGTTGCTGGAGGTGACAAACGGATAGGTGCCATGATCGACATCGAGCAAGCTGCCCTGCGCACCTTCGAACAACAGATTGGCGCCAGCCTTGTAGGCCGCATACAGCGCGCTCGATACATCGCTTGCCATCGGTGCCAGACGCGGTACATCGGCCAGCGCGTCGTCGAAGGTTTTCTGGAACTCGACGGCCGGCGCCTTCAGGTACTCGGTCAGCACGAAGTTGTGATAATCCAGATTTTCCTTGAGCTTTTCGGCGAAGCGCTTTTCGTTCAGCAGATCGGCCACGCGAATCGCGCGGCGTGCAACCTTGTCCTCATAGGCCGGGCCGATGCCCTTGCCGGTGGTACCGATCTTTGCCGCGCCACGGGCTGCTTCGCGTGCGCCGTCCAGTGCAGTGTGGTACGGCAGGATGATCGGGCAGGCTTCCGAAACTTTGAGCCGGGATTCGACTTCGACACCGACGGCCTGCAATTTGTCGATTTCGCGCAGCAGGTCCGGCACCGAGAGCACCACGCCATTGCCGATGTAGCACGCTACACCCGCCCGCATGATGCCCGACGGGATCAGTTGCAATGCCGTCTTCTTGCCGCCGATGACCAGTGTGTGACCGGCATTGTGCCCGCCCTGAAAACGCACCACGCCTTGGGCGTGATCTGTCAGCCAGTCAACGATCTTGCCCTTGCCCTCATCGCCCCACTGGGTCCCAATCACCACCACATTTTTTGCCATCTTAGTCTGAGTCATCACTTAACCTAAATTTTCAAGTATCCAATTGCCATTATCGAGAACCAGTGCGCGATCGCAGTTGAACTCTTCCTGATCGTTTTCGTGCCCGGGTAAATTCTGGATCACGACCTCGCCTGATTGCCGCAGCGCGACGATGCGTTCACGCAAGGCGACCTCGGTACCCCACGGCGCCCGAATCGCGCTGCTGCGCTCGGCCGCTGGCAACAAGCGCGCCAGCTCACGCAAGTCCATCGAGAATCCTGTGGCCGGTCGGGCCCGACCAAATGCTTCGCCAACATGATCGTAACGCCCACCACGCGCGACCGCGTTCGGCAGGCCCGGAACGTACGCCGCAAACATCGCGCCGCTTTCATAATGGTAGCCGCGCAGGTCGGCCAGATCGATCGTGATTTGTGCAGTGCCTGCCAGTTTTGACAGCGCCTGCAAGTCGTCCAGTGCAGCGACGATGCCGGGTAAAGGCGGCAGCACCTTCCGTGCACGCTCGATGGTCGACACATCGCCATACAGGTCCGGTAGCGCCAGGATCGCATTGCGCGCTACGGCGCCGAAGGATGCAGTCAGGTCGCGCAGGCCGGGCGCGTCCTTGGATTTAAGCAACGCAAACACGGCCCCTTCATTGGCACGCGCGTTTGCGTCAACAGCCATGATCGCGCGCACGATACCGACGTGACACAGATCCAGACGGACGGTACGAATGCCCGCCAGCGCCAGAGAAGCCAGCGCCAGCTCCTGGATTTCGGCATCCGCTTCCAGGCCTGCGAAACCATAGATTTCGGCACCAATCTGCAGTGGCTCGCGCGTCGCGTGCAGGCCGGACGGACGGGTATGCATGACGCTGCCGGCATAGCACAGCCGGGTCACTGAAACACGATTGAGCAAATGGGCATCGATGCGCGCGACCTGGGTGGTCATGTCGGAGCGCACACCCATGGTCCGGCCGGACAACTGATCAACCAACTTAAAGGTACGCAGATCGGTATCGGCACCGGCGCCAGTGAGCAGCGATTCAAGATATTCGAGCATCGGCGGCATGACCAGTTCGTAGCCGTAACGCCGGAAATTATCCAGTAACAGACGCCGCAGTTCTTCTATCTTGCGCGCCTCGGAAGGCAGCACATCGGCAATGTTTTCGGGGAGAAGCCAGTTGGGCATGGTGGGAACAGGTAGGATTCAAAAAGGTCACATGCGGAGTGCGCACGTAACTTGTCGCCGCACTGGTTTTACTGTCAAGTCGACCATCATCTTCGGGACGCGGATCAACGTGCAGCAACAACAAGAGCAGCGACAGTGTCAAGACAGCGATGATCGACTCCAGCATCGACTGAAGTCAACCTCGCTTGCGATTTTATTTCTTAGGTGAAGCAGCGGTGCCGGCGCCAACTCCGGCGGCAGCAACTCCGGGATTTTTAAAGTACTTGAAAAACTCGGAGTTAGGATCAATCACGATCAGATCGCTGTGACTCTTGAAGCTGGCACGGTAGGCTTCCAGACTGCGATAGAACTTGTAGAACTCCGGGCTTTGGCTAAAAGCCTGTGCATAAATCTGCGACGCCTTGGCATCACCTTCACCACGCAGCATTTCTGCATCGCGATACGCATCTGCCAGGATGACCGTACGCTGACGATCGGCATCGGCACGGATTTTTTCCGACTCGGCCGAACCGGTTGAACGCAATTCGTTGGCAACACGTGCGCGCTCCGCTTTCATGCGGTCATACACCGATGCATTGATCTGGTCGACATAGTCCACCCGCTTCAAACGGACATCGACGATCTCCACGCCGATCTCCTTGGCTTCGTCTTCGACCTTCTTGCGGATGGCATCCATCACCTTGCCGCGCTCGCCGGAAATCACTTCACGCACAGTGCGCTTGGTAATCTCGTCGTTGAGTGCCGCCTTGACGATTTGCGACATGCGGTCGAGGGCGCGACGCTCATCGCCACCAAAGCTGACGAAATACAGCGTCGGTGCAACGATGCGCCATTTGACAAAGGCATCCACCAGGATGTTCTTCTTTTCAGCCGTAATGAAACGCTCGGCGTCCGGTGTATCCAGCGTCAGAATGCGCTTGTCAAGAAACAGCACATTTTGAAATGGCTGCGGCAACTTGAAGTGCAGGCCCGGCTCGCTGATCACCTGCTTGACTTCACCGAGGGCAAACACGATGGCGTATTGACGCTGGTTCACGACAAATACGGACGACGTGAACAAGTACAGGGCAATCAGCGCAAGTACTGCAAAAGAGACGAGGCGGTTCATTAGCGCGTCTCCCGATCGCGGCCATCACGGCTGCGTATGTCCCGCTGTCGCTGGGCTTCGAGCATGTCGACTGCCGATACTGCCGGCGCTGTAGCCGGCTGCGCGCTTTGGGCTGGTTTTACCACGGTGTCTGTCCCTGCAGATTGCGCTATCAATTTATCGAGCGGCAGATACAGCAGGTTGTTGCCTGCCTTTGCATCAACCATGACCTTGGTGGTGCTGGTGAAAATTTGCTGCATGGTTTCGAGGTAAATACGGTCGCGTGTCACGGCCGGGGCTTTTTGATACTCGACCAGCACTTGCTTGAAACGCGACGCGTCACCCTGGGCGGTCGAGGTCACGCGTGATTTGTAACCCTCGGCTTCCTGCAGCAGTCGTGAAGCCGCACCGCGTGCTTTCGGGATCACATCGTTGGCGTAAGCCTGCCCTTCATTTTTCTGGCGCTCGCGGTCCTGGCCGGCCTTGACGGCGTCATCAAACGCGGTCTGGACCTGCTCCGGCGGTTGCACGCCTTGCATCGTCACGTTGGCAATCTGAACGCCCGACTTGTAGCGGTCGAGGATCTGCTGCATCAACTGGCTTACATCCAGCGCGACTTTTTCGCGTCCTTCGTACAGCACAAAATCCATCTTGCTGCGACCGACGATTTCACGGATCGCGCTTTCGGCCACCTGCTTGATGACTTCTTCCTGATCACGATTATTGAACAGCCACTCTGCAGCGTCTTTCAATTTGTACTGCACCGCGAACTGGATATCGATGATGTTTTCGTCGTCGGTCAGCATCAGCGATTCCTGCGGCTGCTTGTTTTTCGCGCTGCCGCGGTAACCAACCTCGACCGTACGTACCGACGATACATTCACGATTTCGTGTGACTGGATCGGCGACGGCCAGCGCCAGTTGAAACCGGCGGGAGTCATGTGGCTGTATTTGCCAAAGGTCAGCACCACGGCGGTCTGACCTTCCTGCACGATAAAGAAGCCACTGATCAACCACAAAAATGCAGCGATGGCCGCGACAACGGCTGCACCAACACCGGCGCTGCGCATGTCCGGCGTGAATCCGCCACCCGAATCGGAACCGCCGCCACCGCCGCCACCCTCTTTTTTGCCACTCAGCAGGCGAGTGAGGCGGGTATTGAAATCACGCCAGAGCTGTTCGAGGTCAGGCGGGCCGTCCGAGGAAGGCCGCTTGCCGTCCTGGTTGCCATTCTGATTTTGTTTGTCGCCCTGCGGACCACGGCCCCATCGGGGGTCGTTCAGCGAAAACTTCAAGCCAAATTTTTTGAGAAGAGAAACGAGCATTCTGTCGCGATCCGGCTGAAATGATGGTTTATAGGAGTGCTGGTACTGATAACGACAACCAGCGTTTGCCCGCACTTGACTTTATACGTCAAGAACGCTCATCTGGTTATCTGGTATGTCGGGGTCATCAGCCTTTTTCGGCTTTGCATGTTCAGCAATCGCAGATCTGAGCAGATCCACGCCTGAACCGGTCTGAGCGCTGACAAAGACCCGTCGGATTTTATCATATTCGTCCCGCTCGACCGCCGGCTCCAGGCCTGCTGCATCGATCTTGTTCCACACAAGAATCTGGGGAATCTGATCAGCGCCGATCTCTTTCAGAACGCTGTTGACCTGCTCGATCTGCTCCATCCTGTTCGGGCTGGCTGCGTCAACCACATGCAACAACAAGTCTGCATGAATGGTTTCTTCCAGCGTTGCACGGAACGCCGCCACCAGTTGATGCGGCAATTCGCGAATGAAACCGACCGTATCGGACAGCACGACGTTGCCCGCTTCGCCCAGATAGACGCGGCGTGAGGTGGTGTCCAGCGTGGCAAACAATTGATCCGCAGCATAGACCCGGGCCTTGCACATGGTGTTGAACAGCGTCGACTTGCCCGCGTTCGTGTACCCCACCAGTGATACTGAGAAAACTTGTCCCTTGCCACGCGCACGGCGCTGTGTCGCATGCTGTTGCTGCAGTTTGTCGAGCTTGGCACGCAAGGCTTTAACGCGCTCGCCGAGTAATCGGCGGTCGGTCTCCAGTTGCGTTTCGCCGGGACCGCGCAAACCGATACCGCCTTTTTGCCGCTCCAGATGGGTCCAGCCGCGGATCAGCCGGGTCGCCAGATGCTGCAATTGCGCCAGCTCGACTTGCACTTTACCCACGTGGCTTTGGGCTCGCTGAGCAAAGATGTCGAGGATCAGACTGGTGCGATCGAGTACCCGCACCTTCATGTGACGCTCCAGATTACGCTGCTGCGCAGGAGACAAAGCATGATTGAAGATGACCAGCTCAAGCTCATCGTCGGCTACAGCATCGGCGATTTCAGTCGCCTTGCCCGACCCGACAAATAATGCCGCATCCGGGCTGCTGCGCTTGCAGGTGATGGTGGTCACAGGGACCGCTCCGGCAGACTTGGCCAGCAGCGACAATTCATCGAGACTGGCAGCGAAGTCGCCCTTGCCAAAGTCCACGCCCACCAAAGCGGCGCGCATCCTAGAAGTGATCCTTGAGCAAGAGGGTCACCATCGGCTTATTCAGCCTCGGCGTCGAGATTCAGGGTGACTGCGCGTGCTGGCACGACCGTGGAGATCGCATGCTTGTACACCATTTGCGTCACCGTGTTACGCAGCAGCACAACGTACTGGTCGAATGATTCGATGTGGCCTTGCAGCTTGATGCCGTTGACGAGATAAATGGAAACGGGAACGTGCTCTTTGCGCAATGCGTTTAAAAATGGGTCTTGTAACATTTGCCCTTTGTTGCTCATGAAAGCTCCGATGCGTTGTTGTGTTGTTGTAGGAGGAGTTGGAGGCAGGTCGGTGGCTTTTCAACCCCCAACCTGTCCTGCATTTGAAAATGTAATCGATTTTGGTGACTGCTGCCACGCGGCAGTCCAACAAGTGCCACTGATGTGATCGCTCTGGTCACACACTGCTGCCGGCCCCGCCGCTCGACCGGACTTGACAAGACCGGCTTGCCGCCACCCGACAGCGCATGCCTGGCGCTGAAGTTACTTCTCGTGCCGTGAAAACGGATTTTTTCCGGACCGGAACTCGATGCGCAATGGCGTACCGACCAGAGCAAAGGTTTCACGAAAATGCTTTTCAAGGAAGCGTTTGTAATTGTCGTCAATGGCATCCAGCGAATTACCGTGAATGACCACGATCGGTGGGTTCATGCCGCCCTGATGCGCATAGCGCAATTTCGGACGGATGGAGCCCTTGCGACGTGGCTGCTGGTGCTCGACCGCTTCGATCAATGCGCGTGTCAGCTTCGGCGTGGACAGGTCGCTCATCGCCGCTGCGTACGCCGAATTAATCGACTTCATCAGTTGATCGACACCGGTCGCCTTCAGCGCCGAGATGTAATGGAATTTGGCGAACGACAAAAAGTCGAGCTTGCGATCCAGGTCGATCTTGATCTCGTCACGCCGACTGCTGGTCAGTCCGTCCCACTTGTTGACACCGACCACCAGCGCCCTGCCCGACTCCAGAATGAAGCCGGCGATGTGGGCATCCTGCTCCGAGATATCCTGTTGCGCGTCCAGCAGCAACAGGACAACGTTGGCTTCCGAAATCGACTGCAGGGTTTTGACGACCGAAAATTTCTCGATGGCTTCGAAGACCTTGCCGCGCCGGCGAATACCGGCCGTGTCGATCAGCGTGTATTGCTGGCCAGCGCGTTCGAACGGGATTTCGATCGAGTCACGGGTGGTGCCCGGCAAGTCAAACGCAATCACGCGCTCTTCGCCCAGCAGCGTGTTGACCAGCGTCGACTTGCCGACATTGGGTCGACCGACGATAGCGATTTTGATGGTCTTGCCAAGGTCGACGAACGGCTCTTCCTCCACCGGCTTTTGTGCCAGAGCGAGGTTCAGTGCTTCGTCCACCAGGTCCATGACGCCGTCGCCATGTGCTGCCGAGATGACGTAAGGATCGCCCAGGCCCAGCTCATAGAAATCGGCCGTGACCGCGCTGTAACGCATGCCTTCGGCCTTGTTCACGACCAGCATGACCGCGCGTCCGGACTTGCGCAGAAAGTCGGTGATGGTCTTGTCGTGCGGCGTCATGCCTTGCCGGCCATCGACAATGAAGATCACCATATCGGCTTCCGCGACCGCTTGTCTGGTCTGCTTTGCCATCTCGTGCATGATGCCTTCCTTGGCGACCGGCTCGAAGCCACCGGTATCGATCACAAGGAACGGACGTTCGCCCATGCGTCCCTCGCCGTAATGGCGATCACGGGTCAGGCCAGGCATGTCGGCGACGATTGCATCCCGTGAACGGGTCAATCGGTTGAATAAGGTGGATTTGCCGACGTTCGGTCGGCCCACTAGTGCAATTACCGGCTTCATTAAATAAGTTTACTCGGCCGCCAACGCGACCAATGCCCCTGCTTGAGTTTGAAAGATCACGCGATCTGCGGCCACCACAGGTGTCCCCAGAATCGGGCTGCCATCGGTGGCGACACGCGCCACGAAAGCGCCATCTTCACGTGAAAGAAAATGGATATAGCCCTGGCCATCGCCAAGTGCCACGCTACGACCCAGAGAGACCGGCGCCGACAGACGGCGATATCCGAGTTTGTTGTTGCGCCAGACGCTGGTGCCACCATCACGCGAAAACGCAGCAACGGCACCAACATCATTGGCAGCAAAAATGAACCGCTCATCGACGCCTACACCGACATCGCTCGACCAGTCTTTTGACCAGCGCACGGTGCCGCTGGCAAGGTCGTAACAACCCACTTTGCCCTGATAAGCGACGGCACAGATTTCGCGACCGGCGATGACCGGATTACCCGAGGTATCCGAGACCCGTTCGAGTTCGGTGGCACCACGCGGATCGCCGACGGCAGCTTCCCATAACGGCGCGCCATTGTTCAGCGTCAAGGCCAGCAGACGGCCACCCGGCATGGCTGCGTAAGCGGTCGTGGCCGTCGTGACGATGCCCGGCGCGGAACGCAATGTCAGTGCCGGCGTAGTCCGCTGCAGGAACCAGCGACGCGTTCCGGTGGCAATGTCGAAGGCCGCGATGCGGTTGTCCACGCTGCGCACGATCACCATGTCTGCCGTGACTGCAGGTGCCGACAGGACTTCACTGGTGGTTTGCGCTTTCCAGCGCAACTTGCCGTTCTCGTCGAATGCAAAGATGGCACCTTTTTCGCCGGCGACCGCTACTGTATTCCCGTCGGTACCGACACCCGCGCTCAGTGGTGCACCGGCATTGATACGCCAGATCACGCTACCGGTCGCCGCGTCGAAGCGCGCGATCGTGCCATCGGCAGAGGCCGCAAAAATACTGCCGTTGGCTGCTGCTGGCGAAAATACGAAACCGTTCGATTTGCCGACCGACGCACTCCACGCGGTCCGCACCGCCATGGTCGGTTTGAATTCGACCAGCGCCGCCGGTGGATTGCGCGGCGCTGCCTTGCTGAATGGATTCAATGAGGCGCAACCGGCGAGGGTAACCAACGCCATTGCACTTGCCCATTTCACTGCACTATGCATTTTTTTCCTTTAACCGAATATCCGCAGATGCCACTGAAGCGCTGTTTCGTTACGCTTCACGACATGCCCCACCACGCTGGCGGCCCATCCTGCGGGCGCCACGCAACCCACCGCAAATCTTACGCTGCAGCCTTGACCGTCGCACCGCCAATTGCATCGAGCTTCAACTGGATCAATTGACGGCCTGGATTCTTTTGTTCAGCCTTGTCGAGCGCCAACTGGTAGGCGCTGCGTGCTTCGTCCAGCTTGTTTTGCGCAACCAGCAGATCGCCTTTGCGATCGGCGACATCGGCAGCAAACTGCGCCGGAAATTCGCCGGCAAGCAACTTCAGACCGTCGTCATAGGCTTTTTCGTCGAGCAGGATACCGGCTAGCCGAATCTTGGCAATCGCCTGGTATTCGGCATCCACACCGTGGTCAATAACCCACTGCAGTTGTGCCTTGGCGGTCTTCAGGTCATTCGCGTCCATTGCCGATTTGGCGGCGAACAGCGCACTCATTTGCGCATAGCTGGTCCGCACAAAGCGGTCCTGCATGTCGGTGGCCGCACGCTGTACCAGGGCGTTATTTTTTGCTGTTACGGCGTCTTGCAACGCGTTGTACAACTGGGCCGCCTGCGTGGTCTGGTTGCGCTGGTAATAGTTCCAGCCGGACCAGGCTGCATAGCCTGCCAGCACAATCGTCAGCGCCCAGGTCGCCAGGTTGCCGTATTGATTCCACCAAGCCCGCAGGCTGGCCATTTGTTCTTGTTCTTCGTGATCGTATGCCATGTGGACTCTGTGTTAGTGGTGATAGTGAACGTGTTCTGCGTGGTCATGGCCTTCGTGCTCGTCGCCACCGATGATCTGATCCACCAGATAGTCGGCCACGCTGTCGAACGGCACCGATGCCTGGCTGGCCTGATGCGCTTCACCCTCTGTCGCACGCAGGGCCTTGACGGTCGCCAGGTCCCCAGCCACCTCGTCTTCGCCCAGGATCACGGCGAACGCCGCACCACTTGCGTCAGCGCGTTTCATTTGCGCCTTGAAACTGCTGCTGGTGGTCGCCGACGCGCAATGTAGCACAACGTCGAGGCCAGCATCGCGCAAACGCTCTGCAACAACCGATGCCTTGAGCTGCGCGGCCTCGCCCTGATGGACCACGTACACGTCGCACTGGTTGGCCGAGTACTGTTCGCCGCTGGCCTTCATCAACTCCAGCAGGCGCTCGATACCCATCGCAAAACCGCACGACGGCGTTGGTTTGCCGCCGAACATTTCAAACAGCGAGTCGTACCGCCCGCCTGCACAGACCGTCCCCTGGGAACCGAGCTGGTCCGTGACCCATTCAAACACGGTACGGTTGTAGTAATCCATGCCGCGCACCAGGCGTGGGTTGATCGTGAAAGGCACATTGTTGTGACGCAGAATATTCTGTACGCCATCAAAGTGCGCCAGCGATTCGGCACCGAGATAACTCAGCAACTGCGGCGCCGCATTGACCATGTCCTGCATCGCCGGATTTTTGGTATCCAGTATTCGCAACGGATTGGTATGCAGGCGACGCTTGGCGTCTTCATCCAGCACCTCCATGTGCTGTTCGAAATAAGCGATCAGGTCGGCGCGGTGACGATTGCGCTCTTCAGCGTCGCCAATCGAATTCAATTCCAGTTTGATGTTATCGAGACCGAGGTCATCCCACAGACGCTGGCACAGCATGATCAGTTCGGCATCGATGTCCGGGCCGGAAAAACCCACGGCCTCGGCGCCAACCTGATGAAACTGTCGGTAGCGACCACGCTGCGGGCGCTCGTGACGGAACATCGGACCTGCGTACCAGAGCCGCTTCGGCCCTTCGTAGGTCAGGTTGTGTTCGATCACGGCACGCACCACGCCGGCGGTACTTTCGGGGCGCAGCGTCAGCAGGTCACCATTCATCGAATCAGCGAACGAATACATTTCCTTTTCGACGATGTCCGTGACTTCGCCGAGTCCGCGCGCGAACAATGCCGTAGGCTCGACGATGGGGGTGCGAATCTGCTGGAAGCCGTAACTTTTCAGCACGGTTTGCACCGTGTTTTCGAACAGCTCCCACAAGCCGGCATCGGCTGGCAGGATATCGTTCATGCCCTTCACACCGACAATTTTTTCGGCTTTTTTTGGTGCTGCTTTTTTATCTGACATGGTGTTGGGTGATGTTGGGTAACAGGTAACAGCTAATCGGCAACGGCTTCAGGCTACTGCGCTGGTTTTGCCGTAGCGGGTTTGCACATAGTCCAGCACGATCGCCTGGAATTCTTCGGAAATGCGGTCGCCACGCAAGGTCACGGTTTTTTCACCATCGACGAATACCGGCGCTGCCGGGGTTTCACCAGTGCCCGGCAGACTGATGCCGATGTTGGCATGGCGCGATTCACCCGGGCCATTGACGATGCAGCCCATGACGGCGACGTTCATTGCTTCAACGCCGGGATAATCGACTTTCCAGACCGGCATCTGATCCCGCAAATAGGTCTGGATACTGTCAGCCAGTTCCTGGAATGTCGTCGAGGTGGTGCGACCACAGCCGGGGCAGGCAATGACCATCGGCGTGAACTTGCGCAGGCCCATGGTTTGCAGGATTTCCTGGCCGACGATGACTTCACGGGTGCGGTCGCCACCGGGTTCGGGCGTCAGCGAAATCCGGATCGTGTCACCGATACCTTCTTGCAGCAATACCGACAGCGCCGCGGTCGAGGCGACGATGCCCTTGCTGCCCATGCCGGCTTCGGTCAGGCCAAGATGGAGCGGATAGTCGCAGCGTTTGGCGAGCTCGCGATAGACCGCGATCAGGTCCTGCACGCCCGATACCTTGCACGACAGGATGATCTTGTCGCGTGCCAGGCCAAGTTCTTCGGCACGCAATGCGTTTTCGATGGCCGATGTGACGAGGGCTTCGTACATGACCGATTGCGCCGGCCACGGCTGCTCGCGCCCGGCGTTTTCATCCATGATCCGCGCCAGCAATGCCTGATCGAGACTGCCCCAGTTGACACCGATCCGTACCGGTTTGTCATAGCGGCACGCTGCCTCGATCATCTGGGCAAATTGCGTATCGCGCTTGGCACCCTGCCCGACATTGCCGGGGTTGATACGGTATTTCGACAACGCGCGGGCGCAGTCGGGATAGTCCTTGAGTAGGGTGTGGCCGTTGTAATGGAAATCGCCCACCAGCGGTACATCCACACCCATGCGGTCGAGTTGCTCGCGAATCGCCGGCACTGCCGCAGCCGCCTCCGGATTATTGACGGTAATGCGCACCAGCTCGGAACCAGCGCGGGCCAGTTCCTTGATCTGGATTGCCGTACCGATTGCGTCGGCCGTATCGGTATTGGTCATCGACTGGATGACCACGGGCGCATCGCCACCGACGAGGATAACGCGCTCGCCGTGCCGGATGGCGACTTGACGCACGAGCCGGCGCAACGACGGACCTGACGCGATGGGCAGGCAAGGAGGGATCACTATCGTCGTCATTTCAAATTCAATCGCGCAACGTTATTCTTTGCAGTCTCTTGCAATTCCAGCGGGGCTCCCCGCAGGGTCGCATCGACGCCCGATGCGTTGCCTACGACCAGCAGTACCGGCTCGGAAATATCGAATGTCTCGGTGGTGCCGGCGCGGTACAGCTTCGAGGCAACGGCATCCTTGCCTGCACCGCGGA
This sequence comes from Actimicrobium antarcticum, assembly GCF_039536745.1. NCBI lineage: Bacteria > Pseudomonadati > Pseudomonadota > Betaproteobacteria > Burkholderiales > Oxalobacteraceae > Actimicrobium > Actimicrobium antarcticum. The sequence goes on along the minus strand of NZ_BAAAZE010000016.1, from coordinate 134,475 downwards.
TTTCTATCCACGAGTCGCTGCGCAAATTTAATACCAGCTTGTTGCTACCGGCGACTGGCGTGGCAACGGCACCTTGTTTCTTGCCCGCAGGCTCCAGCAATTCGGGCTTGAATACCGGAATCGCCGCGGTGGTTGCGGGCACCAGAGCGGACACTGCTGCGGCATTCGGTGCAGTAGCGCCCGGCGCAAGCAATGCGGGTGTCTCCGGAATAATTTCAACATGCCCCGGCGTTGTTGTTGTGTCAGCATTCAACGTCGTAGCGGCACCCTCAACACCGGCGGAGCCACTACCACGCAAATTGGTCAATCCGTCCGACACTTTTGCAGACGCGGTTTCGAGGTCATTGGGAATCCACCCGAAATGCTGCGCCAGCGAAACACCCCCGATCACCGCCACCGCGAATAGCAGCGCCGAATACCATTTCGAGGCAGCACGGTGCGAACGCACGGAACCGGTCCTGCTCTCCGAAAAATGCGCTGGTGGAAGCGTACGGCGGGCCGGTGCCCCATCGGTGACACCGATGGTGTCCGTCGACAAAGTCGCCATTTTCGCCATCAGCGGCACCGGGTCCATACGCAGTAGTTTTGCGTAAGCGCGTATAAAACCGCGCGTAATCGCGATACCCGGCAACGCTGCATGGTTGTCGTCTTCGATTGCCTGAATTTGCCGTGGTGCGAGATTGAGATGGTTGGCCGCTTCGGCGACCGTCCAGCCGAGCGACTGGCGCTGGCGCGCCATTTGCGCACCCGGTGTCATGACACCGTCGGCAGGAGACTTGTTCGCGGATAGCTCATCGAACAATACTGGGTTGGTTCCGTCTTCACTCATCAAAAGCTCCCCGCTGATACGTCGCGAATTCCGTGGACGCCGGATAGCGTCGTCGCAACTGTGTTCCCAGGCTGTTTTCCGCAGTGCGGTCGCCCAGTTTATGTTCAATTCTGATCGACAACCACAGCACTTCCGGGCTAAAGATGTCCGCCTTCAGCAGGCGACCAGTATAGAACTGGGCGCGCTCGTATTCGCGACGACCGTAATGGAGTTTGGCCAGGTTGAGCGCCGCAGAAGCATTCGCGGGATCGAACTGAAATGCCTGCTTGAAGTAACGCTCTGCCGCTGCGTCGTTGTTCAGTTTCAGGCTGCACAGGCCGGCGTTATTCAAGGCCTTTGACGGGTATTGATAACTGCGACTTTTCAGGGTCGTTTCAAAGTAGGTGATCGATTCTGCCACCCGGCCATTCTGGCAAAGAAACCAGCCGTAATTATTGGTCAGGTCAGGATTATTTGGCGCGAGCTTGATGGCATATTGAAAATTATCATCCGCCAGTTTGGTCTCGCCCATGTCCATGTAAATCAGTGCGCGCACGCTGTAAGCGTCGGACAGATTCGGGTCGGATTGGAGCGCCTGCTTGATCTCATCCAGCGCCACCGGCAACTGGCGCTGCTCGTAGTAATTGATCGCCAGCTCAAGGCGTATCTGGGCACGTCGCTGGCTGTCGGTGCGGTCTGACGGCGTTGCCAGTTCTGCTTGCGAGCCGGGCACACCCGGCCCAGTTGTCACGCAACCGGCCAGACTAAACACGACCAGTATTCCGAGCATCAAGCCAATTTTTTTCAAGAAGTCACCTCGACAAGCCGACCGAAATTCTTACCGAATTTTTCCTGATATTCCGCCATTTTTTGCATGCGCTCCTGCACTTTGGTGCGATCCTGCACTTCCCCTGCCAACTGGCCGCAGGCCGCATCGATGTCGTCACCGCGGGTCTTGCGGATGGTCGTGACGATGCCTGCGTCCATCAGGACCTGAGCAAACAGCTTGATCTGCGGGTTGTTCGAGCGGGTCAGACCTGACTCGGGAAACGGATTGAACGGAATCAGATTGAATTTGCAGGGCACGGGTTCGGCGCCGTGCCGCACCAGCGCCACCAGTTCGCGCGCATGCTGCTCGGTATCGTTGACGCCGTCGAGCATGCAGTACTCGAAGGTCACGAAGTCGCGCGGCGCGAACGGCAGGTAACGCACGCACGCTGCCATCAATTCCTTGAGCGGATATTTTTTGTTCAGCGGGACCAGGCCATCGCGCAGCGCATCGTTGGACGCGTGCAGCGATACCGCTAGTGCAACAGCGCAATCCTGGCCAAGCTTGTCGATCATCGGAACGACGCCGCTGGTAGAAAGAGTTACACGGCGGCGCGACAAACCGTACGCATTGTCATCAAGCATCAGCTTCAATGCCGTGACAGTCGGCTCGTAATTGAGCAGCGGCTCGCCCATGCCCATCATGACCACGTTGGTGATCTGGCGCTCGCCTTTCGGGCCGGGTTCGATGCCTTTGGTCTTGCGCAATTCGAATTCGGCCATCCACAACTGGCCGATGATTTCACCGACAGTCAGGTTGCGATTGAAGCCTTGTTTGCCGGTCGAACAGAACCGGCAGTTTACTGCGCAGCCCGCTTGCGTCGAAATGCATAGCGTGCCGCGATTTTCTTCCGGAATGAACACGGTCTCTACTGCATTGCCCTGCCCCACATCGAGCAGCCACTTGCGCGTGCCGTCAGTCGACGTATGGTCGCTGATCACGGCGGGTGATGCCACGATCGCGCGCGTCGCCAGTTTGTCGCGCAATGATTTTGCCAGGTCAGTCATCGCCGCAAAATCGCTGGCACCGAATTGATGGATCCAGCGTTGCAACTGCTTGGCGCGAAACGGCTTCTCACCCAGCTCGCCGCAATACGCCACGAGCTGCGCAGGATCCAGGTCCAGCAAATTGGTGAGAGCCATATGAAACCTATTTTCAGTGTCGCTGCATCGCGTTGCCATCAAAAGTAACGCGACAGCGATCAAACATCAATTATCGGGAGTAAATATTCAGCGCAGGGAAGAAATATGCGATTTCGACCAGAGCTGTTTCTGCTGCATCGGAGCCATGCACTGCATTGGCATCGATCGAATCAGCGAAGTCAGCACGGATGGTGCCTTTGTCTGCTTTTTTAGGATCGGTTGCGCCGAGCAGGTCACGATGCTTGGCAATGGCGTTTTCGCCTTCGAGGGCTTGAACCACGACAGGACCGGAGATCATGAAATCAACCAGATCCTTGAAAAATGGACGGGCGCTGTGCACGGCGTAGAAGCCTTCTGCTTCGGCGCGGGACAGGTGGATCATGCGCGAGGCGATGATTTTCAAACCAGCATTTTCAAAACGGGTGTAAATTTGACCGATCACATTTTTTGCAACGGCGTCAGGCTTGATAATTGACAGGGTACGTTCGATGGCCATCTGGAAAAACTCCAATGAAATTAAAGGGTTAAGTGGTAAAGTCACTCAACTAATGAACCGCGGAGTTTACCATGAAAGCCCAGGCATAAGGCCAAAGCCATGACGATAGCCCGGTCAAGTCAGTCGAACTTCGCTTCTTTTCGCTTCTTTTTATTCAATTTGCATTTCCTGGAGGACGCATGAACCAACCACTGCAACAAACCTATTCACATCAGGACATCGCCCGAAGCGCAGGCCACCGCGTGATGCGCAACACCTACTGGCTGCTGGCGCTATCGATGATTCCATCGGTGCTGGGCGCCTGGCTCGGTGTGCAAATAAAATTCACACTGTTTGCCGGCAATCCGATGATCGGCATGATCGCCTTCATGGCAATCGCCTTCGGTTTCTTTTACGCGATTGAAAAAACCAAGGATTCCGGCTGGGGCGTCGCCGTCCTGCTGGGTTTCACCTTCTTCATGGGACTGATGCTGTCGCGCCTGATCAACCAGACGCTGGGCTATTCGAACGGCGGCGCGCTGGTCATGACGGCGTTCGGTGGAACCGCCACCATTCTTGGCGTGATGGCGACCATTGCGACGGTATCGAAACGGGATTTTTCGGGTATGGGCCGCTGGCTGTTTGCCGGTGTACTGGTGATTCTGGTCGCCGCCGTGGCGAATATTTTCTTGCAGATGCCGGCGCTTTATCTGGCCGTCTCGGTGCTGGCGATCGGCATTTTTTCTGCCTATATCCTGCATGACGTGCAACAGGTCATCAACGGTGGCGAGACCAATTACATCCGCGCGACGCTGAATATCTATCTCGATGTCTACAACATTTTTGCCAATCTGCTGGCACTACTAGGGATCTTCGGCGGCCAACGCGACTGATGCCGTTGCCGTCTCTCTGACCAACAAAAAGCCGACCCGCAGGTCGGTTTTTTGCTGGCAACTCCGGATTCAATCTGCCAGGTCGAATACCGCGATCGACTCGACGTGGGCTGTATGCGGGAACATGTTGACCACGCCGGCCTGCGACAGCACATAGCCACCTTCCACCAGCAAATGCGCGTCACGCGCCAGCGTGGCCGGATTACACGATACGTAGACTATCCGCCTCGGCTTCAGAGCCGGCGTCAGCTCGGCAATCGCTTCGCACAGCGCCATCGCACCATCACGCGGCGGGTCGACCAGCATGCGGTCGAAATAGCCAAGCGCGACCAGATCCGCGCTACTGACATCGAACAGATTACGGCATTCGAACGTGGTCTTGGCTTCCAGCGCATTGACGACGGCGTTCTGCATCGCCCGCTGGGTCAGCGCAGTACTGCCCTCGATGCCCACGACGGCGCGCGCCTGCGTGGCGATCGGCAACGTAAAATTGCCGAGACCGCAGAACAGGTCGGCAATCCGGTCGTCCGGCTGCGCATCGAGCAGGCGCAACGCGCGCCCGACCAGCACCCGGTTGATCTGGTGGTTGACCTGCGTGAAGTCGGTTGGCTTGAACGGCATGCGGATGCCGAATTCGGGCAGCGAGTAATGCAACTGCTGATCGGCCGGATAGTACGGCGTGGCGCTTTCCGGCCCGGCGATTTGCAGCCACCAGTGCACTTGGTGCTCGTCGGCAAAGGCTTTTAATTTGATTTCATCGGCGGGCGCCAGCGGCGCCATGATGCGTAGCACCAGTACCGTGACCACGCCGCTGGCGCCTTCACCGACTGCCAGTTCGATTTGCGGGACCTGCTCCATGATGCTCAGTGCCGCGATCAGTGCGCGCAATGGCACCAGCAGCGCCGACACCTTGGGCGGCAACACCTCGCAACTGGTCATGTCGGTCAGGTAAGACGATTTTTTTTCAATGAAACCGACCAGCACGCCGCCCTTGCCCGGCACGTTGCGCACCGACAGCCGCGCCCGATAGCGGTAGCCCCAGGTTGGCCCGTAAATCGGGCGCAACATCATGCCTGCACGCACTTTGCCGATATGCCAAAGATTGTCCTCCAGCACGCGCTGCTTGATCGCGACTTGCGCCGCCGGGTCGAGATGCTGCATGGCGCATCCGCCGCAGGTGCCAAAATAGACGCACTTTGGCGTCACGCGCATGGCCGACTGGCGCAACAGGCCGGTCATGACTGCCGCTTCCCATTTGGCTTTTTTGCGAAAGGACACAAAGCGTACCTGTTCGCCTGGCAGAGCGCCTTCGACAAAGATCACCTTGCCATGGCTGCCATCCTCGTTGACGAGGTTGCCCACGCCGCGTGCTTCCATGTCGAGGGATCGGATTTCTAGAATATCGTGCGGCATAAGAAGATGAGTTAGCTGAACGGATGACGGCTCCGTTCGATGAAAAAAGTAGGGGTTACAACAATGCGTCCTTGCCAACGCCACGCGAGGCCAGTGCACGCTTGAGCTTGATCAGGGCCTCCTGCTGGATTTGCCGGACGCGCTCGCGGGTCACGCCCATTTCGATGGCCAGCTCTTCGAGGGTCGCGGGATCGTCATTGTCGAGACCGAAGCGGCGCAGGATCACGGTGCGCTGTTTGTCGGGTAATTTCAGCAACCAGTCGCGCAACAGTATCGACGTTTCGTGCTGCTCTGCCTGCGCTTCGGGATTGTCGGCCACATCGCCCGGCAACAAGTCCATCAAGCTACCCATCGGATCATTGTCGAGCGGTGCATCGAGCGAGGTCGCATGCTCGGACAGGGCCAGAATGTCCTGCACATCCTCGACGGACCGCTCGGTCATGTGAGCAATGTCGTCGATGGTAGCGTCCTTGCCATCGTGATGCTGCGCCTCCAGATGGTATTTGGCGCGCAGCACCTGGTTCAATTCACGCACCATGTGGATGGGCAGGCGCACCGTCCGCGCCTGGTTCATGATGGCCCGTTCGATACTCTGCCGGATCCACCAGGTCGCGTACGTCGAGAAGCGGAAACCGCGCTCGGGCTCGAATTTGTCGATAGCCCGCATCAGGCCCAGATTGCCTTCTTCGATCAGGTCGAGCAGCACGACACCGCGGTTGATGTAGTGTTTGGCAATCGACACGACGAGCCGCAGATTGTGCTCGATCATGACTTGTCTTGCTGCAAACTCACCGCTCTTGGCAAGCGTGGCGTAATGCACTTCCTGCGGCACCGTCAACAGCGGACGCATGCCGATCTGGTTCAGGTAATGCTGCGTGGCGTCGGTCGACAGCTCGGATGCCAGCACTTTTTTCAGTGCATCGATGGTATCGGCGACGACCACGCCGCCATGCCCAACCACCTCGATCTCGCCGTCGTCAGCGAGTCCCGCTACATTCAGCGGCACATCGTCGGACGCCTCGTCAGCTGCGTCGTCATCGTCGCGATCTGTGTTCATTTAGCGGTTGGGCAGGAATTTCGACGGGTCGACCGGCTTGCCTTGCTGGCGAATTTCAAAATGTAGTTTGACCGAATCGGCGTCGGAGTTTCCCATCTCGGCGATCTTCTCTCCGCGCGCCACGGTCTGGCCTTCCTTGACCACGATCGCCTTGTTATGGGCATAGGCCGACAACAAGTTATTGGTGTGCTTGACGATCACCAGATTGCCGTAGCCACGAATGCCACTGCCGGCGTACATGACCTTGCCGGCACCCGCTGCCACGACCGGTTGGCCGAGCTTGCCGGCAATGTCGATACCTTTCTTGCCACCATCGAAGGTGCCGACGGTGCGCCCCTCGGTCGGCCAGATAAACCCGACGTTTTCTTCGTCCATGACCACATTGTCGGCGGGCTTGTCGGCCGACTTCGGTGCATCGGCACGCGCTGCCGGCGCGACGGATGGCGTGGTCGAATTGCTGTCTGGCTTTTGCAGCTCGGCCAGTGCCGCCTCGGAATACGGACGCTTGTCACCGCGCGGACCGGATTTATTGACGACAGGCCCGGTCGTGGCGGCAGGTCCGTTCAACGGACGAACGTCGACACCGGAGCCGGGAGCAATAGCGCCTGTTTGCGCAGCGCCGTTCGGTGGCAAGACGCGCAATACCTGGTCAACACGAATGTCGTTGGGATTGGTCAGGTTATTCCACGTCACCAGGTCACGTGAATTTTGGCCGTACTCCTGAGCGATGCGATTGATAGTCTCGCCTTTTTTGACGGTGTGGAAACCGCGTTCGTCGGGTGCCCGAGGGATCACGGCGCCGTCAGTACCGGTACGGGAGAGTGCAGATTGGGTTGCCAGATCGACGACCGGTGCAGCATTGCGCGTCGTGCTGCAACCGGACATGACGCCGGCCAGCAAGATCAGGAAGAGTAGGTGAGGTTTATTCATTCAATTCTGGTTTGGTTCGTCTTGCTAGGTTGCTGGCGATTTTCAGACGGTGCCCGCTTGCAGCGGCACGAAGTGGCAATCTTCCAGCGTGGTATGGACCCAATCGAACTTGCTGACACGTTCGACCAGCTGGAGCACCTGATGGCGGGCTCCGACAGGAGCGACCAGCCTGCCGCCTATGGACATCTGATCCAGCAATGCCTGCGGAATGTTGAGTCCCGCTGCCGCCAGGATAATGCCGTCGAACGGGGCTGCCTGTGCGAGGCCGAGCATACCATCTCCGTACTGCAAGCGGACATTTGCGATGCGCATCGGACGCAGGTTGGTACGCGCCAGCTCGTGCAAAGGACGAATCCGTTCGATCGAATACACCTCTGTTGCCACCACCGACAACACCGCAGCCTGATAGCCGCAGCCGGTACCGATTTCGAGTACGCGGTTCAGGACGCCGCCGTTACGCAGCACTTCAATCATGCGTGCCACGATGTACGGCTGCGAGATAGTTTGTTGGTAGCCGATCGGGATGGAGGCGTCGACATACGCTTGTGCGACCAGTCCGGGCTCGATGAACAGATGACGCTGCACCGCTTCCATCGCACCCAGCACCAGCTTGTCCTTGATGCCCTGATTGGCCAGACGCGCGACCATGGCACGGCGTACGCTCTCGGAGACCAGCGGTTGCTGTCGTTCGGGATTGGCACTCATGCGGCGTTCGATCGCTGGAGTGACGCGACCGGTCAGGCTGCGCGCCGCATTTTGCGTGGCCGTTTGTGGCGTGGCGACCCGGACCGACGGGCTACCTGAACTGCTCCGCTTTTGCTGATCAACCACGGACGACAGCGACAGCGGAAATCGCCGGTCCTTGCCGGTCATGACAAGCTCTTTGTCAGGTTATCGAGTTGCGCGGTATGCGTCAGGTCGATTTGTAACGGTGTGATCGATACCTTGCCCTGCGCGGTCGCATGGAAGTCGGTGCCCTCGCCAGCGTCTCTGGCTTTTCCGGCAGGACCGATCCAGTAAATCTCACGCCCGTGCGGATCGATCGCCTTGATCACGGCTTCGGATTGATGGCGTTTGCCTAACCGGGTTGCCACGACCTCTTGCAAGGCGGCATACGGCAGGTTGGGAATATTGACATTGAGCAGATACGGTTTTTGCAGCTGGTCGAATTTGCGCAGAACGATCTCGCGTGCGATGCGGGCGGCAGATTCGAGCTCGCCCCAGCCCTTGTCGACCTGCGAAAACGCAATCGACGGAATCCCAAACAGAAAACCCTCGGTCGCCGCAGCGACAGTGCCAGAATACAGCGTGTCGTCACCCATGTTCTGACCCTGGTTGATGCCCGACACAATCAGGTCTGGCCGGAACGACAGCAAGCCGGTCAGCGCCACATGCACACAGTCCGACGGTGTGCCATTGACAAAATGAAAGCCGTTCGCCGCCGTGTACACCGACAACGGCCGATCCAGCGTCAGGGAATTGGACGAGCCGGAACGATTGCTGTCAGGCGCAACCACCACGATCTCGGCAATCGATGCCAAGGCATCGGCGAGCGCCACGATCCCGGGCGCGAGGTAACCATCGTCATTGCTGATTAAGATTTTCATGCCGCAGATTTTACCTGAAGCACTATCCGGATTCAGTCCAACCGATCAAGAATATGCGGCATAATCAAAAATCAAACGATCGTTCTTTTTATTTCAGTACAGCCTTGAGGAGACAACCAATGAAAGCCATCGTCTGCAACGCATGGGGCCTGCCCGACACACTGGTCGTGGAAGACCAGCCGGATGCCGTTCCCGGCCCGGGCCAGATCGCCATCGATATCCGCGCCGCCGGCGTGAACTTTCCCGATGTCCTGATCATCCAGAACAAATACCAGTTCAAACCCTCCCTGCCCTTCATTCCCGGCAGTGAACTGGCTGGCGTGGTCTTGTCGGTCGGCGAAGGCGTGACCCAGTACAAAGCCGGTGACCAGGTCATCGCATTCAGCGCCCAGGGCGCCTTCGCACAACAGATCGTGGTGCCAGCCCAGGCAGTAATGCCGATGCCTGCTGGCATGGACTTCGACATTGCCGCAGCGATCACGCTGACCTACGGCACATCGCATCATGCAGTGGTCGACCGGGCGCAGTTAAAGGCCGGCGAAACCATGCTGGTACTGGGTGCGGCTGGTGGGGTTGGACTGGCCGCGATTGAAATCGGCAAGGCGCTTGGCGCACGCGTGATTGCAGCCGCTTCGACGGATGAAAAACTGGCGATCTGTCGCGCACACGGCGCCGATGCCACGATCAACTACAGCACCGAAGATTTGCGTGTAGCGATCAAGGCAGCGACCGATGGCAAGGGTCCGGACGTGATTTACGACCCGGTCGGCGGCATCTATGCCGAGCCTGCCTTCCGTTCGATCGGCTGGCGCGGTCGCTATCTGGTGGTTGGTTTTGCCAATGGCGAGATCCCGAAACTGCCGCTCAACCTGACGCTGTTGAAGGGCGCCTCACTGGTCGGCGTATTCTGGGGCGAGTTTGCCAAACGCGAACCGAAAGCCAACCTGGCCGCGATGCGTCAACTCATGGGATGGCTGGCCGACGGCACCATCAAACCGCATATTTCGGGACGCTATGCGCTGGCCGATACCGCGCAGGCGCTCAACGACATGGCGGCACGCAAGGTGACAGGGAAAGTGGTGATTCAACCGTACAAATAACCACGACTGGGCCGGGCGATCAGCGATCTCTTGGTCCAGGTACCTGTGCTATCAGAACGCCAGCAATTGCGACGCCTTGGATGCATTGGTTTCTGCATTTTTCAGCAAGCTCATGTGCATTTCAAATTGCCGCGACAGGCTGATCATGTTCACCATGGCATCGACCACGTTGACATTGCTGCCTTCCAGCGCGCCACCAATGAGCGTCACATTGGCATCGGCTTCGACACCATCGGGTGTCTTGACACGGAACAGCGTGTCGTCGCCGCGCGTCATCGTATCTTCGGGTGGATTAACCAGCTTGATGCGGCCGATGATGGTCGACTGACCCGGCTTGAAGCCCGCCTCCACCGAGGACACGGTACCGTCCTTGGCGATGGTAATACTGACATCAGGCGGAATCGTGATCGGTCCGCTGTCGCCGACGACATTGAGACCACTTTGACTTTGCAGGATACCGTTTTCATTGACTTTCAGGCTGCCATGGCGGGTGTAGGCTTCGGAACCATCCGGCGTCTCCAGCGCCAGCCAGCCCTTGCCCTGAATCGCGACATCGAGTGCCCGCCCAGTTTGCTGCAAAGCGCCCTGCGAATAATCGGCACCTGCAGTGGCATCGACCACAAAGGCGCGGGTGGCCAGTCCCGGGCCGATGACCGGTACCGCTCGGAACGTGTCGAGTTGCGCCCGAAAACCCGTGGTGGTGGCATTGGCCAGGTTGTTGGCGGTGGTGCTCTGCTGCTCCATCACATGCTTGGCACCGGTCATCGCGGTATAGATCAGGCGGTCCATTCAGGGCTCCCCGGATTTATCGCAGGTTCACGAGCGTCTGCAAAACCTGATCCTGCGTCTTGATGGTTTGTGCATTGGCCTGATAGAAACGCTGCGCGGTAATCATGTTGACCAGTTCGGCGGTCAGGTCGACATTGGAATCTTCGACGGCAGACGATTGCAACACGCCCAGATTGCCCGACGATGGTGTGCCGACCAATGGGCCGCCAGACGCAGCGGTTTCGGTCCAGACATTGTTGCCAAGGTTTTGCAAGCCATTCGGATTGGTAAAATTGGCCAGTGCAACCTGACCCAGCGTAGCCGATTTGCCGTTGGTGTAGCGACCGGTAATGACGCCGTCGGCGCCGGTGGCAAAGCCGGACAGTTTGCCTGATGCATAACCATCCTGGTTCTGTGTATTCAGGCCGAAGGGAGCACCGAACTGGGTGGTGCTGGTAAAGTCCAAATTGAACGTCAGTGGCGCCGCGCCTGGTGTCGCCGACGGCAGTGCCGTTGCGACAAAAGGCTGCGCAGTAGTCAGCGCGCCGTTGTTACCAAACGCAAGGGTAGTGCCCGGTGTAAGGGTGATCGGCGAACCATCGATGGTCGCGTGCAAATCCCAGGTATTGGCTGTCGCGGTTTTTACGAAATAAGACTGCACGACATGCGAATTACCCAGCGTGTCGTACACCGATACCGACGTCGACCGGTTGTAACTGGTAGGGTCAATAGCCGAAAAAGTTGCAACCGCCGGTGGCGTTTCACGAGAATCCAGATTCACCAGCAAATTCACCTTGGAGGTCGCACTAGGCGCGAGATCGGCCGTGTTGATCACCAGATCGGTCGGCGATCCGGTCGCCAGAGTACCCAGGCTGGTTACACCATACCCGGTCAGGTGTGCACCCTTGGCGTTGACGATTAATCCATTCTTGTCGAGCTGGAACTGGCCATTGCGGCTGTACGTCACTGCGCCACTATTGCTCAGTCTGAAGAAGCCGCCACCATTGATCGCCAGATCCAGCGGATTGTTCGATGCGGTCACGTTACCCTGTGTAAATTGCTGGGCGACCGTTGCGACGCTGGTACCAATCCCGATCTGCGAGGCGCCGCCACCGGTGAGCGAACTGGCATACACGTCGGCGAACTGTGCCTGCGCGCTTTTAAAGCCAACGGTGCTGGAATTGGCGACGTTGTTGCCGGTGACTTCAAGACTTTTCGATGCGGCGTTCAAACCGCTTAACCCTTGCTGGAAACTCATGTCGTGCTCCTTGAAATAGGTAGGGCGGAATTACAGAATTTGGCGAACGTCGCTCATGGTGATAGCACCCAGACCCGGTACGTTGAGCTTCACGCCAGCCGAACTGGTTGACACGCTGGCCACTTGACCAAATGCCAGGGTGGTAGCTTCGACTTTGGCGGTACCCGCAGTGGCAGCCACCTCGAAGGTATATGCGCCGTCGGCGGCCTTGCCACCGTCGTCTTTAACACCATCCCAGGTCAATGGCAAGGTACCGGCGTCCTTGCCACCAAGATCCATCGTGTGCACCGTTTTGCCGCTGGCATCCTTGATCATGACTTGCACCTTCTCGGCCGACGACACCAGATCGAGCCCGAAAACGGCATTGCCCGAAGCGAGCGTGACCTGCTTGCCCGGTGCGAGTACGCCATGACCGATCATGCCGGCTGCCTGCACCGACTGGTTGGACTGGAAACTGGTGATCATCGACTGCAACGTCGTGTTCATCTTGTCGATCCCGCTGACGGTCGACAACTGGGCCAGCTGGCTGGTGACTTGTGCGTTATCCAGCGGGTTGAGCGGGTCCTGATTCTTCATCTGCGTGATCAGCAGTTTCATGAAGCGGTCCTGGGTCGCATCGGCACTGGCCGACGCGGTGGTAGCCGGATTCATCGTGGCCAGCAGCGCGGGTGAAGCTATGTTGTTGGAAATGGTTGTCATGAAAATTCTCGTAGAGGGGATTATTGACCAATGGTCAAGGTTTTCAGGAGCAGCGTCTTGGCAGCGTTCATCGTTTCGACATTGGTCTGGTACGAACGCGACGCCGAAATCATGTTGACCATTTCTTCCACCACATTCACGTTGGGCATAGCGACATAGCCTTTTTCGTCGGCTTGCGGGTGCTTGGGATCGTAGACCATCCGAGGTGCCGCGCTATCCTCGATCACTTTCTCGACCTTGACACCGCTCGACGCCGCGCCATCGACAGGTACGGCGCTAAAGACGACCTGTTTGGCTTTGTAGACCTGGCCGGTAGAACTGGTGGTGCTATCTGCGTTGGCGATATTGGAAGCCACCACGTTGAGGCGCTGCGATTGCGCGCTCATGGCGGACCCGGCTACATTGAAGATGCTGAACAATGACATGATGTTTATCCTTGGATCGCGGTCAACATGCTCTTGATCTGACCGCTGATCATCGTGATACCGGCTTCGTAGCGAATCGCATTATCGGCAAACTGGTTGCGCTCGGCATCCATGTCGACGGTATTGCCATCAATCGCACCCTGCTGAATGTTGCGGTAGAGCAAAGGTATGCCATTCGCGCCGCTGCCGCCAGTACTTTTTGCCGACAAATGCGCCGTCGAGGTCTTGGCCATTTCGCCAGGCTGCGCCGTGGCTTGTGCCATGGCGGTTTTCATTGCGCTGTTGAAATCGATATCACGTGCCTTGTAATTCGGCGTATCGGCGTTGGCGATATTCGAGGCAATCAATTGCTGGCGCTGACCGCGCAAATTCAGAGCGGTCTCGTTAAAGCGCAGGTAGTCGTCCAGTTTTCCGATCATGGCACTCTCCGTTATTCGGGCGGATTTACTGCAGGTGTTTTACAGGTTTGATAGTACGTAGGGGCAACATCGGACGATCGGTAGAGCAGATTGCATAAATCGGCTCTGTTTGCCGCTTTGGTGATGCACGCAGTCTTTAGAATCGGTCATCAGATCAATTCATTGGCCATCATGAAAAACGTGCTCGTTGCAATCGCCCTGCTGTCGTCCCTGCCTGTCCTGGCACAACAGCAAGCGCCGCGCCAGGACCCCGCCGCCATACGCAGTAGCGTCGAACAATTCCTGCGCACCCAATCGGTCGGCCTGCCAGGGGATGTGCAGATTACCGTTGGAAAACTCGATGCCCGCCTGAATTTGCCGACCTGCCTTGCACCGGAAGCGTTCTTGCCAGCGGGCAGCCGGGTCTGGGGCAAGACCAGTGTCGGTGTACGTTGCGCCGCGCCATCACCCTGGACCGTATATGTGACTGCTCAGGTGCGGGTCATCGCGGCGTATGTCGCCAGTGCCGCGCCGCTGGCGCAGGGACAACTGGTTGGACAGGGTGACGTCATCCTGATGAAGGGTGACCTGACCACGCTTCCTGCCGGCATTCTGACCGATACGACACAAGCAATTGGCCGTACCGTCGCGATGTCTATTGGGCTGGGCAGTCCGATGCGGCTGGATTCGCTAAAAATCCAGCAGGTGGTGCAGCAGGGCCAGGCCGTCAGACTAGTGTCGAGCGGGCCAGGGTTTTCGGTAGCCAGCGAGGGACGTGCTCTCAATAATGCCGCCGTCGGGCAAATTGCTCAGGCGCGCACATCGAACGGACAAGTCATCAGCGGCGTAGCAAGGGCAGGCGGTTTCGTGGATGTAACCTATTGATAGCTTTGTTTGAGTAACCAGAAAATAAAGCCTCAAGTTTTTTTGGTAGTTGCCGTAACAAAGTCATGACACGGGGCGATGTGCACCGTCAAATCAAGGAAACATCGTGAAAATTGACGACTCTTTCAAAAAAACAGGCTCTGTCGGTGTCACACCGACATCGACCAAAGCCAGTTCAAGCAAGGGCGCCGAAAAATCCGCCACGGTTAGCACCAACACGGCAACCGCCTCGGATAGCGTAAAAATTTCGGCACAAGCGCAGGCGCTGAGCGGCAACAGTACGTTCGACGTCAAGAAGGTCAATGAAATCAAGGCAGCCATCGCCAGCGGCACATTCCAGGTCAATCCTGAAAAAGTTGCCAATGGCTTGATCGATACCGTCAAGGATCTGCTGTCATCACGCAAGGGATAAACCATGTCATCGCACGCTTCCACTCCTTCAGCAAGTTTGCCGTCTGAACATCAGGCGACGAGTGCACTTGTGGCGTTGCTGAAAGAAGAGCAGCAGAAGTTGATCGCGGCGCGCATTGACGGATTACCTGCATTGATGGAATCGAAGTCGGTGGTCGTTTCCCAATTGACGATCCTGATCAAGGGACGGCACGCGCTGCTTGCTGTCGATGGCTTTGAGGCCAGCGAGCGTGGCATGCGGGACTGGATCGCCACCCGCGACTCGGCGCAAATCGACGCAGAATGGAACGGGCTGCTCGCTGTGAGCGCCGAGGCCAAGGAACTCAACCGGGTTAATGGCATGTTGATCGGTCGTCACCTAGTCCGAACCAATACCGAACTCAATATTCTGCAGGGCAAGCCCCAGCACACCAGCCTGTACGGCGCCAATGGACAAAGCACTGGCAAAGGCATAGGACGGGGTCTGGCAATCGGCTGATCAGAGCCGCATTGCACGGCTGCCTGCAAGCGATGCACGACAGGCGCATCGCAAGACCACCAACAACGTCAGTTCAAATTAGCGATGTAGTGAGACAGATTGATAATGTCTTCATCACTCAGCGTCTTCGCGACCGCAGTCATATTCCCCGCATCATTCGTCCGGGTACGTTCCTTGAAATTGGTGAGCTGCTTGAAGATGTAGTCGTAGTGTTGACCACTCAGCTTCGGGATTTCGTTCTGCCCTTTCAAGCCGCCCAGATGGCACATCGAGCACAAGGTTTCATCCGCCTTCTGAAATCCCAGCTTCACGCGGGCAGGGTCAGCCTTGAACTCGATGAGCTGCGGTTTTTGTTCCGAAAAATACGCCGCGATGTCCTGCATATCGGCTTTTGACAGATTCGCCGCCATCGGTGACATCACCGGATTGGTCCGCGCACCCTCTTTGTAATCCCGCAACTGCAAATAGATATAGCGTGCGTTCTGTCCAGCCAATACCGGAAACATCGGCACGGTCGAGTTGCCGTTCACGCCATGGCAGGCAAAACATGCCTGGGCTTTTTCCTTGCCTGCAGCGAGATCAGCCGCATAGGCTGGCAGCGTCAGTGCCAATAACAAACCGGCAAAAATGTGCTTGAGTTTCATGTGTCCAGTGTCCTATCAAAAAAGAGGCAGCGTAGACGTCTACACTGCCTCTTTTAACTTTCAACCGCGAAATAACCTGAAGCGTTGTACTTACAGAGCGAAGACAAACACGCTGTTACCGCGCTTGAAGTCCATCTGTGAATTACCACCAACAGCGACTGCAATGTATTGCTTGCCATTGACCATGTACGACACTGGCGGCGCATTGACACCCGCACCGCACTGGAAGCGCCAGAGCACCTTGCCGGATTTGGCATCATAAGCGTTGAACCAGCCATTGCCTTCACCGGCGAACACCAGGTTGCCAGCCGTTGCCAGTGCGCCACCGATCATCGGTTGCGGTGTCTTTGTTTGCCATGCAATCTTGCCGGTATCGATATTGACCGCGGTCACATTACCCCATTGCTC
This sequence comes from Actimicrobium antarcticum, assembly GCF_039536745.1. NCBI lineage: Bacteria > Pseudomonadati > Pseudomonadota > Betaproteobacteria > Burkholderiales > Oxalobacteraceae > Actimicrobium > Actimicrobium antarcticum. The sequence continues at coordinate 117,847 of NZ_BAAAZE010000016.1, read as the reverse complement.
TTCGCCAACCGCATTCTTGAATGCGCCACCGAGCCACAACTTGCCATTCGGATACTTGGATTCTTCGACGTGGTAGGTCATCGGCTGATGCAGGTTCAATGCATACGACATGCGATTGCCAGCGTGATACGCCATAGGAGACCATTCGACTCCACCATTTGCACCTGGCAACATACGTGCACCCGTTGCTGTGGGCAGTACCCACATGTTTTCTTGTGGAACCATGGCTTCAGAGAAACGAATCAATTCGCCGTTGCTGCGATTGTGCACATACACGTGGCCGGTTTTCCCGCCGTGAATCACACCGGGAATCATCTTGCCGGTCTTGTCTTTGACATCGACCAGAATCGGTGGACTGACTGCATCGAGGTCCCATACATCATGCGCGATGTACTGATAATGCCATTTGTACTTGCCCGTATCGAGATCAACAGCGACCAGCGAATCGGTGTACAGGTTATCGCCCGGACGCTCTGCGCCGTACAAATCCGGTGATGGATTACCAACCACAAAGAACACGGTTTTGCTGGCACGATCAATCGATGGCGTCATCCAGACACCGCCGCCGAGCGTCGTGTAAAAGTCCGACTTCTTGGCGAAAGCTGCTTTTTCGGCAGGAATATCGCGATGCATGTCACGACCGGTTGCATCGGTCTTGGCCCAGACGCCTTCATGACCGACTTCCGGAATGGTATTGAACGTCCACACCAGCTTGCCGGTTTCGGTATCGAATGCTTTGACGAAGCCACGGATACCGTATTCGCCACCGTTAGTGCCGATCAGTACCTTGCCGTCAGCCACCGTTGGCGCCATGGTCTCGCTATAACCTTTTTCAGGATCGGCGATTTCGGTTTCCCAGAGCAGCTTGCCGGTCTTGGTATCGAGCGCGACCATCTTTGCATCCAGCGTACCCATAAACAACTTGTCACCGGCAACAGCCACACCCTTGTTGTTCGGTCCGCAGCAGAACGTCGTGACGGCACCCATCTTGTGCTTGTAATGCCAGTATTCCTGACCCGTGATCGCATCGACCGCATACACATGGTTGTAGGAAGTCGTCAGGAACATGACGCCGTTCACCACGATCGGTGCGGTTTCCATCGACTCGACAACTGCGGTCTGGAAAACAAATTTAGGCTTCAGAGTGGCAACGTTCTTGGTGTTGATCTGCGTTGCAGGATAAAACCGGGTTTGCCCGTAGTCGCCGTTCGAATGCAGCCAGTTCGCACTATCCTTGGCAGCGCCATCCAGCATCTTTTGCGAGACCGGTGCGAGCGCTTTTGACATGGCTGGTGCCTTGATGCCGGCACCGCCTTGAATTTCCTGTGCCTGACCCGTGCCGGCGGCCAACAAAGCCCCAGTCACAAAGGTCAGGTGACTAATAAGTTTGCCACCGTGAATTGCCATCGTCTCTCTCCATGTGAGGCTGCGTAACGCAACCATTTTTTTTAGTTTCACCGTCCGGGGGAACTGTTTTAGACTGTATTTTCAAAAACAAAATAGAGTCACCGGACTATATGCTATCGGTTCAAAAATGCAACAATAAAACGATAAGCATTGGCTTAAATAAATCACCACGATTTGATTTACGCATGGTGTATTTAGTTTAAAGTTTGATCCATCGCGTGCATGCCTCCGATAACTTGAAATATGCAATTTTTTTCCATAACTTCCCATAAAAATTAATCCAGGATCATTAATGACTGCTTTTCGTCCGCGCTTTTTGTCAACGTGTTTAGTCGTTATCTTTGCTCTCCATTCTGCGGCACAAGCTGCAGACAATCAGGCCGAACTCAATCTGCAGACGCTGACGGCAGCGCGCAGCGGCAACATCAAGCAACTCCAGAGACTGATCGATGATGGCGCGTCACCGAACACTCGCAACCGACTCGGCGACTCACTGTTAATGACAGCGATCAAGAACGGAAAAACGGATATCGCACAGCGAGTGATCGATCTAGGCGCGGATGTCAACCTGGCCAATACCGCCAAAGTCACGCCGTTAATGGCAGCCGCGTATTACGGGCAGCCTGATATGGCACAACTGTTGATCGAAAAAAAAGCCGATATCAATGCAGTTGATCAATTGACGAAAACCGCCATGGTTTATGCTGCAGGCAACGGTCAGACGGCAATCGTTGGCAAACTGCTTGACCAAGGCGTACTTCCCAACGCCGCATACCCGAATGGATTAACTGCGCTAATGTGGGCTGGAGCGTACGGGCACCTGGCAACAGTTCAGGCAATGATCGAGCGTGGCGCCGACCCGCGATTAGTTGACAATCGTGGCAAGACCGTGAAGCAAATGGCGGAAGAAAATGGACACATGAACGTTGTGAAATACTTCAACGAGCGCCAATAGCGCATCAATCATCTGTGTTTGAAACGACCGCGACGTGAAATTTGATGCCACGTCCGAAAACAACCGACCAAAACAAGATGAAAAAAATCAATCATCTTGCAAAAGCTGCAATCTACTGTGTCTCTAAGTGAGATAACGCACATTCCGGGGTTGACGAAGCAGGCAGACTTGAAGCACTTTTACAACTAAAGGTAAATTGCATCATGACCTCACATGCTCACATCGCTTCAAACTTTCAAGATCAGGCCTACAACCCCGATAACCTGTTGAATACATTGATCCAGAAACTGGCAATCAAGAACGATGCGGCCCTGTCGCGCGCGCTAGAAGTCGCACCGCCCGTAATCAGCAAGATACGCCACCGCCGTCTGCCAGTCGGTGCATCACTGTTAATTCGCATGCACGAAGTTGCTGATTTGTCGATTTCCGAATTACGCGCGCTGATGGGCGACCGCCGGAGCAAGTACCGTGTAAGCGGCGTCAGGATGCCGTCGACGCGAGGCTGATGGAGGTAGTGGGTTAGTTAATCGCTTCGACCGGGGTCGAGGGTTGTGGTTGCGAAAGTAGCGGCAATTCCCGACCGAACAATTGTTCAAGTGAGCACGTTATATTTAACAGTGCTGACGGATGAAAACCAACTGGTCGATGACTCGCGAGATCCCTCCTGTAGGTCGTCAGCCTCGCTGCATCTGCTAGGTACAACCCGGCAGGACCGTGTCGTCACGCGATACCTGCGACGGACTAACGCTCGTCAATCAGGGTAGAACAAATCACCCCGTAACTCAGCGTAATGCGAGAGGATCAGCTTGATTGAGCTCTTCTTTATTCGACAGGTTTTTCGTGTTCGTGCAGTGATAAAGACGTGGACCCTTCCACACCCGAACACTGCCAACCTTATACCGTGCGTTTGCTACATCCGTCGCCTTGGCTTAAGTTGAAAATAATGCCGACGGCGTCCTCTGCGACTAGTCTTTTAAAAAGACCTCCTGCATAGAGTCGCGATGGAATTCATATATTCAACAGGCCCAAAATATCCAACAGCTCAGCACGAAGCTCCATAAATAGCGGATCGACAGGTGCGACCGGTGTCGGCACGTCATTGGACAATTCTTCCGGAGCCAGTCGGCTATCCAGCCTGTTTCTAGCACCACTGATCGTAAAACCCTGCTCGTACAACAGCTCACGAATACGCCTGATCAACAGTACCTCGTGGTGCTGGTAATAGCGCCGATTGCCGCGTCGCTTTACCGGCTTTAGCTGCGTGAACTCTTGCTCCCAATAGCGCAACACATGCGGTTTAACGCCGCACAACTCGCTGACTTCGCCAATCGTGAAGTAGCGCTTGGCGGGGATGAGGGGCAACACGATCAATTCGGGTTTGCTGGATCTATCGTTCATTGGCTGACGTTACGCACCACTTGGATTGGTCGTGGTGCCGGTGTTTTCGACCATGGTTTTGAGTTTTTGGCTTGCATGAAAGGTGACGACACGACGTGCCGTGATCGGAATTTCTTCCCCTGTTTTCGGGTTTCTGCCAGGTCGCTGTGGCTTATCCCGAAGCTGAAAGTTGCCGAACCCCGAAAGCTTCACCGAATCACCACGTTCCAGCGCATCACGGATTTCATCAAAGAACGTTTCCACCATGTCCTTTGCCTCCCGCTTGTTCAATCCGACCTGTTCGAACAGAAGCTCTGCGAGCTCCGCTTTTGTCAGAGTCGGCAGTTCTTTTTCTGCCTGACTACGGACTTGCGCTTCGCGCATGGCCCGATTCAGGTCCGCACTCAGCACGGATTGGAATTCGCCAGAGTTAACGTCGTTCATGTTTTGCTCATACCCTGCCTAAGTACGCAATTTCGCGCCATGTTTTTTATTGACAGAAAGGATTAATTCAGCCATGGCAGCATCAACTTTCTCGTCTTGCAACGTACTTTGAGTATCTTGCAAGGTGAAACGGAATGCAAGACTTTTCTGGCCGGAGGGCAGCCCAGCACCACGATATTCATCAAACAAAACAATGGCTTGCAATACATTGCAAATCGGATTGCTGCGCTTTTCTTCGGCGAACGCGCTGATCAACGCTTGCGCCGTAACGGCCTGATCGACCACGACTGCGAGATCGCGGGTAACGGCGGGAAACCTCGAAATTTCCTGATAGGTCGGCAAAGATCTTGCCTGCAAGACATCAACATCGACTTCAAACACGACAGGCGGCAGTGGCAGTTCATAGCGCTGCTGCAAACGCGGATGCAATTCACCGATAGAACCGATGACGCGACCGTCTACCACGATATTGGCGGAGCGCCCCGGATGCAGTGCTGGATGCTGAGCGGGTACAAATTGCGGCACTGTCGGCAACATCAACGCTTCGAGCTCTGCCTTGATATCGAAATAATCGACGTTACGTGACGGCTGCCCCCACTGTTCGTCAGCCACCGGACCGTACGCAAGTGCCGCAAACCGCTTGGACTGGGCATAACCTGCAACGGACAGGGCACCATCGGGTACCGAGCTGTCGCGTGTATAGACGGCACCAATCTCGAATACACGGATCCGGTTTGCTTTGCGGTTCAGGTTGTAACGTACGTTCGCGACCAGACTTCCGATCAACGTCGATCGCATCACACCCATTTGACTGGCAATCGGATTGCGCAGTTTGATCGGATTGAGGTTGTTGGCAAAGTCGCGTTCCCACGCCTCGTCGACAAAACTGAAATTGATCACTTCCTGGTAATCGGCATCCGCAAATTGACGGCGTATGGTGAACAGCGAGCGCTTGTGCTCGGGAGCGATGCGCATTGCACTCGCTGCCACGGGCGGCAACGCGGGGATGTTTTCAAAGCCAAAGACCCGGGCGATTTCCTCAATCAGGTCTTCTTCGATCTCCATATCAAAACGGAAGGACGGTGGCGTGACTTCAAACAGGCCGGGTTGCTGCGTGAACGGTAATCCGAGCCGGGAAAAAATATCGGCAATCTGCCCATCGGTGAACGGAACACCGATGACTTTGCTGGCGCGCGCGGTCCTAAGTGACACAGGCGTACGGGCTGGCAAGTTCACGACCTGGTCATCCACCGGCCCAACCTGCGTTGCATCACCTTGCCCGCAAATTTCAACTAGCAGTGCAGTAATGCGCTCGATCGACTCGACGGTGGCGGCGAAATCGACGCCACGCTCGAACCGGTGCGCAGCATCCGTCGAAAAATTGTAGCGCCTTGCCCGGCCTTGCATCGCTGATGGCAACCAGAAGGCCGCTTCAAGGTAAATATCCTGTGTTTCAAGAGAGACCGCGGTCGCGTCACCACCCATGATGCCGGCGAGGGATTCGATTGCCTGATCATCGGCAATCACGCCCACCCAGGTATCGATATCAACGTTGTTGCCGTTCAATAGCTTCAACGTCTCGCCCGGGCGCCCCCAACGCACATCGAGCCCGCCATGAATTTTCGCCAGATCGAATACATGCGTCGGCTGACCGCGCTCCAGCATGACGTAATTGGAGATATCGACCAGCGCGGAAATAGAACGCTGCCCACTGCGCTCGAGACGCCGCTTCATCCACTCCGGCGTTGCAGCTTTGGCGTTCAGTCCACGAATGATGCGTCCTGAAAACCGTCCGCATAAATCTGGCGCACTGATCTTGACCGGCAGGATTTCTGACGACGTTATCCCGACTTTTTTGAAGGCCGGTACTTTCAGCGGCGTACCGGTCAGCGCAGACACTTCGCGCGCGACGCCAAGAACCGAAAGGCAGTCAGCCTTGTTGGGCGTGAGCTTGATGGTGAATTTCAGATCGTTGAGCTGATAGTAATCACGGAAATTCTGGCCAGCCGGCGCGTCATCCGGCAAGTCGATCAATCCGCCGTGGTCGTCAGACAGCCTTAACTCTTTGGCCGAACACAACATGCCCTGTGATTCGACACCGCGCAACTGCCCGACCTTGATCTCGAACGGCAAACCATCGGTACCAGGTGGCAAGACGGCTCCGGCCATCGCACATACCACCTTCATTCCCGCGCGCACGTTCGGCGCACCGCAAACAATATTGAGCAGCGTTCCAGTGCCAACATCGACCTGGCAGACATTCAACCGGTCGGCGTTCGGATGACGCGAAAGTTCCAGCACCTTGCCGACGACGACGTGCGAAAAAGGCGGCGCGACTGGCTCGACTTCCTCGACTTCGAGGCCCGACATGGTGAGCGTGTGCGACAGTTCATCCGACGTCATTGTCGGGTTGACCATGGAGCGTAGCCAGCTTTCAGAAAATTGCATGTGTGGACCTTTAGACGACAGACGGAGCGAATGACAAAAAATGCTCGGCAGGCGAATTCTCGTTCGCCCGCCAACACGGCTGAGTAATCAGTTGAATTGTTTCAGGAAGCGCAGATCACCCTCGTAAAAGAGGCGTAGATCACTGATGCCGTAACGCAGCATGGTAAGGCGTTCAAGGCCGGAACCAAACGCAAAGCCGATATAGCGTTCCGGATCTAGTCCCATGTTGCGCACCACGCTAGGGTGAACCTGACCTGCTCCCGAAACCTCTAGCCAGCGTCCTTTCAAGGGACCTGTGCCGAAGGCGATATCGATCTCGGCCGAGGGTTCGGTGAAGGGAAAATACGATGGACGGAAACGTACTTTCAAATCATCCGTCTCGAAGAACGCCTTGACGAAATTCAGGTACACGCCCTTCAGATCGGCGAAGCTGATGTCTTCGGCAATCCAGAGTCCTTCGACCTGATGGAACATCGGGGAATGCGTGGCGTCACTGTCCACCCGGTAGGTGCGACCAGGCGCAATGACTTTGATTGGCGGCTGGTTCATGCGGGCGTAGCGGACCTGCATCGGACTGGTATGCGTACGCAACAACAAGGGCTTGCCGTGGCTATCGTCGCCGTCGATATAGAACGTATCCTGCATCGAACGGGCCGGGTGATTTTCCGGGCTGTTCAGCGCTGTGAAGTTGGTCCAGTCTGTCTCGATTTCCGGGCCATCGGCCACATCGAAACCGATCGATCCGAATATCTCTTCGACACGCTGCCAGGTCCGCATGACCGGGTGAATGCCGCCCATACTGCGGCCGCGGCCTGGAAGCGTGACATCGATCGCTTCCGCATTCAAACGAATCTGCATTTGAGCATCGGCCAGCGCTTCGCGCCTGGCAGTCAGTGCAGCTTCGATTTTTTCTTTTGCCGCATTGATCACAGCGCCCTGCAGCTTGCGCTCATCAGGAAGCAGTTTGCCGAGGCTCTTCATCTGCTCGGTGATCTGGCCGGTCTTGCCGAGGTATTTAGCCTTTGCATTCTCGAGGGCGGCCGCATCGGGCGCGTCGAGAAAATCGGCTTGAGCTTGAAGTACGAGTTGTTCGAGGGGGTTCATGCGCGGTTTCCCGTTCAGGAAAAAGGGGCCGAAAAGGAATCTGAAAATGAAACGGGGCACAGGTATGAAACCTCTGCCCCGCCGGGTGAGTCGTCCGCAGACGACTCATTCTTCATTCACGATCAAGCGGCGAAGTTGGCTTTCACCTGATTGACAATCGCGGCAAATGCCGGCTTGTCCATCACAGCCATGTCAGCCAGGACTTTACGGTCCAGACCGATCGAAGCACGCTTCAGACCGTTCATGAAAACACTGTAAGTCATGCCATGCTCGCGGGATGCCGCGTTGATACGGGTGATCCACAATGCGCGGAACACACGCTTTTTGTTGCGGCGATCGCGGTATGCATATTGACCAGCGCGCATGACTGCTTGCTTGGCAACACGATATACCTTGCTACGGCGGCCGCGGTAACCCTTGGCTTGATCAAGAACTTTTTTATGACGGGCCCGTGCTGTGACCCCACGTTTTACTCGAGTCATAGTAACTCCTTAAATTTGAGTGTGAGGTTAAGCGAACGGCATCATCGCACGTACCGAAACCATGTTTGTGGCATGGACTTCTTTGGCACCGCGCAATTGACGTTTGGTTTTGGTAGTTTTCTTGGTCAGGATGTGGCGTTTGAAAGCCGAACCGCGTTTAACGGTTCCACCTGGACGTACGCGAAAGCGCTTTTTGGCAGCACTTTTCGTTTTCATTTTAGGCATAGCACTCTGTCGTTGAGACAGCTCCATTTTTAACATGATTGCAGGTGGCAACATTTCGTTGCGCTTTGATGCCTGCTCTCACTTGTTATACGGCGGAATCGAGTCCGCCGTTATTGTGCCGGTTTAGCATTGCTGCAAATCGGACACGAATTCTATTTCTTCTTTTTCGGCGCCAATACCATGATCATCTGGCGCCCTTCCATCTTCGGCCACTGCTCGACCTGGCCGTACGGCTCAAGGTCAAGTTTCAATCGCTCCAACATGCGCACACCAATATCCTGATGCGCCATTTCACGACCGCGGAAGCGCAGCGTGATTTTGGTCTTATCGCCGTCATCCAGAAACTTGATCAGGTTCCGAAGCTTGATACCGTAGTCACCATCGTCAGTGCCCGGACGGAATTTCACTTCCTTGACCAGAATAATTTTCTGTCTCAGCTTGGCTTCATGGGCTTTTTTCTGTTCCTGATACTTGAACTTGCCGTAATCCATGAGACGTGCGACCGGGGGTTGCGCTGTCGGCGCAATTTCAACCAGATCCACGTTTGCCTCTTCCGCCATGCGGAAGGCCTCTGCAAGGGTGACGATACCAAGAGCTTCATTCTCTACACCACTCAAACGAAGCTCTGGAGCGGTAATTTCACCGTTGATGCGATGTGACTTGTCAGTAGCTATTGTAATTTCCTTAAAAAATCAAATGGGTCGGCTGTGCTGTCGCGCTTCCGGCTGTTCCGATCAGGCCTTTGAATTCACCTCATCGATGAGGCGGCTAATCAATGCATCGATACCGATGGCACCCAGATCAACATTACCTCGCGCACGCACTGCCACTGTACCTGCATCACGCTCTTTGTCGCCCACAACAACGATATATGGAACCTTCTGAACGGAATGCTCGCGTATTTTATAGGTTATTTTCTCGTTGCGCAAATCAGACTCAACCCTAAACCCTTGTTTCTTCAGGGCTTGTGTGACGCTTCTCGCATAGTCGGCCTGACCTTCGGAGATATTCAGGACAACCACCTGCACTGGCGCAAGCCAGATTGGCAAGGCGCCGGAGTAATTTTCAAGCAGCATACCGATGAATCGCTCGAACGACCCGAGGATCGCCCGATGCAACATGACAGGCACTTTGCGGGTATTGTCTTCGGCGACGTACTCTGCCCCCAGCCTGATTGGCATGGAAAAATCCACCTGCATCGTGCCGCACTGCCATGCGCGACCAATCGCGTCAGTCAGCGTGTACTCGATTTTCGGACCATAGAATGCACCTTCGCCCGGAGAAATCTCGAAAGCGCAACCCGAACGTTCGAGCGAGGTGATCAGGGCATTTTCTGCCTTGTCCCAGGCTTCTTCTGATCCGACGCGTTTTTCGGGACGAGTGGCAACTTTATAAGTGATCGCGGAGAACCCGAAATCGGCATATACCTTGTGCAGCAGCTCGGTGTAGGCGACGCATTCTTCAAGGATCTGGTCTTCCGTACAAAAAATATGGCCATCGTCCTGCGTAAAACCACGCACCCGCATGATGCCATGCAGCGATCCGGAGGGTTCGTTGCGATGACACTGACCGAACTCACCGTAACGCAGCGGCAAATCGCGGTACGAGCGCATATCGGAACGGAAAATCTGGACATGACCCGGACAGTTCATGGGCTTCAGGGCATACGAGCGGTTCTCCGACTCGGTCGTGAACATGTTCTCTTTGTAGTTTTCCCAGTGCCCGGATTTTTCCCACAGGCTGATGTCGAGGATTTGCGGCGCCTTGACTTCCTGATAGCCGTTGTCCTGGTACACGCGGCGCATGTATTGCTCGACCTGCTGCCAGACTGACCAGCCCTTCGGATGCCAGAAAATCATGCCTGGCGCTTCTTCCTGGAAATGGAACAAATCCAGCAAGCGACCCAATTTGCGGTGATCGCGTTTCTCTGCCTCTTCCAGCATGTGCAAATAGGCTTCCTGATCTTCCTTTTTGGCCCAGGCAGTGCCGTACACCCGCTGCAGCATTTCGTTCTTCGAGTCGCCGCGCCAATAAGCACCCGCAAGCTTCATCAGCTTGAACACCTTCAACTTGCCGGTCGACGGCACGTGCGGACCCCGGCAAAGATCGGTAAATTTGCCTTCCGTGTACAGAGATACTTCCTGATCTGCCGGAATCGCTCCGATCAGCTCAGCCTTGTAGGCTTCGCCGATGGACATGAAATAGGCCACGGCGTCGTCGCGCGCCATGACCTGACGCGTTACTGGCTCATCCTTCTTAACCAGCTCGACCATCTTCTTTTCGATGGCAGCCAGGTCTTCCGGTGTGAACGGGCGCTTGTACGAAAAATCGTAATAAAAGCCGTTGTCGATGACCGGGCCTATCGTCACTTGCGCATCAGGGAATAACTCCTTGACCGCATACGCCAGCAAGTGCGCGGTGGAGTGACGGATCACCTCCAGTCCGTCGACGTCCTTGTCAGTCACGATCGCCAGCGCGACATCGTGATCGATCAGGAATGATGTATCCACCAGCTTGCCATCGACCTTGCCGGCCAGTGCGGCCTTTGCAAGACCGGCACCAATGCTGGCTGCCACCTGCGCAACCGTGACTGGCTGTTCAAACTGACGCTGCGAACCATCTGGAAGACGAACTGAAACCATTGTGTGCTCCATGGTGCGGAGTCGATACCGCACCAGATTGAATTAGGTTGTAAGGCAGGAAAAACCGGGAAACTATGGACGAAAAAAAGCGCGAGCCTGTCGCGCTTTTCCAGTTGTCCATGCACGAAAAAGACCCGACTAGCGTCGCTTGCAAATAGTGGTCGTCGTTCGCGGTGTCATCACCGGATTCCTTTTCTGCGTACCGGGAAATTGCAGCCGATCCATGAATGGCTGTAAAACTTTTACGGCTCAAATCTTAGCATGGAATATCGCAGCATCGACATGGCCTGCCGACGGATTGCACAAAAGGGGATGACAGCACGTGCCGCACTCATGGACGTCCCGACCCTCCCCGTCCGGGTTTACTGGCTAACAGTCTTCGGTGAACCGAGATAATGACGGGCATAGCGACTATCGAGCCGGGCAAGCGGCAACAACATGAACAAGTCGGCACTGTGAAAATCGGGGTCCCAGGCCGCCTCGCCACAGACCCATGCGCCACTGCGCAAATACCCTTTGAGTAGCGGTGGCATGCGCGGTACATGGCCCGTCTCGCGACTGTCCATCGGAAAAGGCAAATGCGGCGTAACGCGATATTCGGAGGGTGCCTGGTGACTGGCGGCCAGCGCACGATACAGCGCCGCCGCGTTGTGACCACCATCTGCCAGACTGATGCTTGCGCAACCGATCAGGTAGTCGCACTGCTCCTTCTTCATGAACGCGGCAAGACCCGCCCACAACAACATGATGACGCTGCCACTGCGGTAGTCGGGGTGAATGCAGGCACGTCCCGCTTCAGCAATTCGCGGACGCAGGTGATCGAGTCGGCTGAGGTCAAACTCTTTTTCGGAATAATACTGGCCCAGCGTTCGGGCTGCATGCGGACTCATGACGCGGTAAGTACCCACGACTTTCAGGGATCCTGTGTCGCGCACGACGAGGTGGTCGCAATAGGCATCGAATTCATCATGATCGAGCCCGTCCGGATTTTGTAGTGCGACCAGGCCCATGGTTTCGATGAACACTTTGTAGCGCAGTCGCTGGACCTCGCGCACTTCTTCCTGCGTGGTCGCCAGGCTCAATGTGAGTCGGGGGGAACTGTTTGCGGCATCGGCCGTCGTCGTCAGCAATTGCATTCTTCGCCCTCGGTATGGAGACGGCTAGAGCGTAACTGCCGAGTGTGTCAGCGAAATGACGACTGCGTGTCAATTGGATGACACGACAACGCCGATCGCGCGCTGTAAAAACGCCAAAAAAATCGCGCGCTGCCGATGAGAGGAGCGCGCGTTTGACAGAGCCGAATGACGCTGAATAACCTTACTTGTCTTTTTTCGGACGCCCTGCTTTCAGCGGTGCCAAGGCTGCGATGGCAGCCTTGAGCCTGGTCAGCTCCATATTCCGGACCAGCATCACGCCGAGTCGCAACAATTCGCTTTTCTTGACTTCGAAGCCTGCCTTCAAACAGGCTTTCTTGACTTCACCGAGCGCGGCATATTCGATTTGCGGCATGGTGAAACTGTCGCGGACCAGCTTCTCTTTTTTTGATTTTTCACGAACGACGCCAGCAGGGCTGGCTGCCGGCGCAGCAGCGGGCGCAGGAGCTGGTGCGGCAATTGGTGCTTTACGCGCCACCGGTTTCGCTTTCACCGCTGGCTTGACTTCCGCCTTTACCGCACTGGCGGGAGACGCAACGACTGGTGCAGGTGCAACGACCTTGGCAATGACTGCCGCCTTGGCGGCGGGCGCTTTTGCTGTCACGGCAGTCGTGTTGGCCGGCTTTTTTGCCGGCGCTTTTTGTGATGGTGTGGTGGCCATATTTTTTCCCTCGCTTATAATCGTATAAACAATATAAATCGTTTTATTTTTTTCTGCAAGAAATCGACCTAGCTGATGTGCCGGATCCCGACATCGATGCCGACCTCGTGCCAGGATTCGCGCTCTTTTTCGAGCCAGTACAACAGCGTCGGATGCTGATCAATCAGGTCGCGCCGCAGCTCGATGTCGATGCGTGTCTTCATCTTCAGCCGCAGATAGCCGGGCTCGATACCGATCCGGGCATGCATCAGCATTACCGCCAGACGCAGCGCCAGAACAGCCTTGGCAAAGTCAGCGTCGCTTAACGCATCGTTGAGCTTGCGCAAATTACCTTTCTGGCCAAGGATCAGCGTACTCATCGTGCGCTGCTCGCGGGTCGTGAAGCCCGGCAGGTCGCCATGCTCGATCATGTAGGCCGCATGCTTGTGGTAACCACTGTGCGAGATGGCAATCCCGATCTCATGCAGCAGACCGCTCCAGAACAGGGGCTTGATATAGGTGTCACCGGCAGGCTTGAGCTGGGCGTACAGCGAGCTGGCCACCTCGGCGACCTGACCGGCACGCAATTCGTCGGCCTGGAACCGCTGCAGGAAAGCCCGCACCGATTGGTCTCGCCGATCGCGTCGGGTACCGCGCAGTTGCAGATCCCACAGCACGCCCATGCGCAAGCCAGCTTCAATTGGCGCGAGTAGCTCGACGCCGAGTTCTTCCATCAGCCCGATCAGGATCGCCAGCCCGCCGACCATGACGGCGGCGCGTTCCGGCTTCATGCCGGACAGCTCGATCCGGCTGACTTGTCCGGCATCGATGAAACGTGACTTCAGCGCGTGCAGTCCGGCGATGGACAAGCGACCGTCGCCGAGCGCGTTGCGGGCGATCACCTCGGCAATCACCCGGATCGTGCCGGATGAGCCGTACGCAACATTCCAGAAGTGCGGACGGTACGGCGGCGCGGCATCTTCGAACACCGACCGCGCTGACAGGATCGCCGCATCGTACGACGCCGCATCGATGCGCCCTTCCGGAAAAAACGTCTGGCTTTGCATTACCGTTCCGATACCGAACGATTCGACCCGTTCGATCTCGTTGCCGTGGCCGAGTATCAGCTCGGTCGAACCGCCACCGATGTCGATCACCAACCGGCGCTCATGTTCGATATCGAGTGAACTGGCCACACCGAGATAGATCAGACGCCCCTCCTCTTCGCCCGAAATGATCTCGATCGGATGGCGCATGGCCTTTTCCAGTAGCGGCAAAAATTGTGCGGCGTTCTTTGCGATCCGCATGGTGTTTGTCGCCACCACGCGGACCTCGGTCAACGGATACGCACTCAGGATGTCGGCGAATCGCGCCAGACAAGCCAGCGCCGATTGCATCGCGGCCTCGGTCAGGTTGCCGCGACTATCCAGGCCGGCGCCCAATCGAATCGGTTCGCGTGCCGACTTGACGATGCGGATGGCGCCTTCTTCGTGACGACCGATATGCAGACGAAAACTATTCGATCCCAAATCCACTGCAGCGAACATGCAATTTCTCTTTCCATGATTGATGACACAACTGACTCGCCAAGAGTGTAAGGGATAGGAATTGATATAAACAATATTGCGAATTAATTTTTCCGCACGCGCCGGGCCGAGTTTGCCGTGAATGAACGATAGCGCCTTGCCGTGACGACATCATGACGGCACTCACGTACACTGCGGGCAGACGGCGTGTCGGACAACGTCGCAGTGAATGCGACGCCGCACGGTGCGCGCTTGCGATCTCTGTTACCAGCAAAATTCAACAAAATTCCACAGGATTCCCATGACCGACAAAAAGACCATCCTCGTTACCGGTGCGGCAGGCTTCATCGGTTCACACACCTGCGTCGAACTGCTCGCTGCCGGTTTCGATGTCGTTGCACTCGACAATCTGTGCAACAGTTCATCGATTTCTCTTGAGCGCGTTCGCCAGATTGCGGGAAGGCCGGTCGACTTTCGGCAAGGCGATGTACGCGACCGCGCCGCTCTCGCCGCGATTTTCAGCTCGGTGCATATCGATGCCGTCATCCATTTTGCCGGCTTGAAAGCGGTCGGGGAATCGGTCGCGAAACCGCTGATGTATTTTGACAATAACGTCGGTGGCACCGTCATTTTGCTGGAAGAAATGCAACGAGCGGGCGTACCGGTGTTCGTGTTCAGTTCCTCGGCCACAGTCTATGGCGATCCGGAAAGCGTGCCGATCCGCGAAGACGCGCGCCTGAACACCACCAATCCCTATGGCAGCTCGAAACTGATGGTCGAGCAGTTGCTGGCGGATCTGGCAAAGTCGGATCCATCCTGGGCGATAGGCGTGCTGCGCTATTTCAATCCGGTCGGCGCCCACGTCAGTGGCCTGATCGGCGAAGACCCGCGCGGTATCCCGAATAATTTGATGCCGTACGTGGCACAGGTTGCTGTCAGACGCCTGAAACAGCTCTCCGTCTACGGTGATGACTATCCGACTGCCGACGGTACTGGCGTGCGCGATTACATCCATGTCGTCGACCTGGCGATCGGACATGTTGCCGCGCTACGGCATCTGTTCGATCGCCAGCAGGGATTTACGGTGAACCTGGGTACAGGTATTGGCTATAGCGTGCTCGACATCGTGCGGGCGTTCGAACAAGCCAGTGGACAACCGGTGCCGTACAGCATTGCAGCGCGTCGTCCCGGCGATATTGCCCAGTGCTTTTCCGATGCCAGCAAGGCGAAAGAACTGCTGGGCTGGACGGCAGAGCGAGGAATCGCCCAGATGTGTGCCGATCACTGGCGTTGGCAGAGCAATAATCCGCAAGGCTTCGCGGAATAAAATTATCTGTCCGCGCGTCGTGGATATCCTTCGGCGATGATGCGCAGCCAGACACGATCTTTTTCTGGCTGGCTCATGAAAACCCATTGCGCGACTTCCGCCACAGTGCGGCCACAACCCCGGCAGACATCATCGAAGGTGGTAGAGCAAACGGCAACGCAAGGTGTGTCTGGACGGATCGGTGGGGTCATGGGCGCGGGAGGCATGGAAGGCATCCGGAATTATCTATCTCCGGCACCCTCCCGGTCCAGCACGTTCAATAATGGGATCGGGTATCGCTGAACTGCGTCAGTTTGTTGAAGTCGCGCTGCATCTCCAGCATTTGCTCGGCACGCACCAGCCGAACCAGACTGTTGAGGGCCTCGCGGTAACGCGCCCGATAGGGCTCCGAATTATTCTGATCATGTGCGACCGCAACCATTATTTCAATGACATCGAACGAGTTAAGTAATTTGGTGGTCATAAGAACTCCATGAAATGTGGCGAGCGTGATTGTGTTTTAGATAATCCTTACCCCAGTAAGTCGCCCCCGCAAGGACGATAGTTCCATGTCGAATACATAACAAATGACGCATCAGCAGCGGCGGCCGATTTCCTGCGAGACCAAAAATAGTTACCATAAGTAATAATTAACCATGCAATACTGGTGTGCACTGAGGTTCGCGCAGGTCAGCCGACTTCGCATGAAAGCTGTTGAGGATATGAATGGATATTGCGCATCTGCGTTTTTTGGTGGTTCAGGACGATGCCGTGCAGCGGCAATGGCTCAGTTCACTGTTAGGAAACCTCGGTGCCGTCAATGTGACGGGCACAGTTGACAGTCAAATGGCATTGCGGATGTTCAAGGATCAGTCGCAACAGATTGATGTCGGCGTGATCGACATGCACATGCCGGGTATGGATGGCATGGAAATGATCCGCCACATGGCCAAAATGAATAGCAATACCGCGGTCATCATGTCCGGTGCCGTCGACCCCACGCTACTGTTTTCGGTAGAAACGCTGACGAAGGCGTATGGCATCAATCTGATCGGATTTCTCCAGCAACCGGTGGAGGAAGACACCATCGCAGCGCTGCTTGAACGGTACATGTTGCGCTGCAAGCGAGACGCCCACTCGGCACACGAGAACAGCCCCGCGGCTCCCGACTTCAGTATCAATGAGGTTTTGCTGGCCCTCGAAAGCGGCCAGATCGTGCCCTGGTTCCAGCCCAAGGTCGACCTCGACAGTGGACGCGTGAGTGGTGTTGAAGCCTTCGCCCGCTGGGTGCATCCGATCCACGGCGTTATTTTGCCGGCCAAATTCATTCCTCTGCTCGAACAACATCATCAGCTTGATCGTCTCACTGCCACGATGATCGATCAGTCGGCGGCAGCTTGCAGAAGCTGGCACGACACGGGCTTCCTGATTTCGGTATCGATCAACCTCGGTTCGACGCTGCTGAGCGATCCGCAAGCCGCCGACACGATTGCCGACCAGGTAGCGGCACATCGCCTGGATGCACCCTTCGTAATCTTTGAAATTACGGAATCCGCCCTCACCGAGGAGACTCCGGCAGGACTTGAGAACATGTTGCGCTTGCGCATGAAGGGTTTCGAGCTCTCGGTGGATGATTACGGCACCGGCAATACCAGCATGCAGCAACTGCTGCGAATTCCGTTCTCCGAATTGAAAATCGACAGATCGTTCGTCGCCGGCGCAACCGAAAATACGGAACTCGGCATCGTACTGAGTGCCTCACTGGACTTGGCGCGCAAGCTGGAACGCAACTCGGTCGCGGTCGGCATCGAAACCCGCGAAGAGTGGAATTTACTCAAAAAAATGGGTTGCACTTACGGTCAGGGCTTCTATATCGCAAAACCCATGGACGCCACCGCACTGCCAAACTGGATGCGTGAATGGTCTCAATTTTTTTAATGTCGTTGTTCAATTTCGTACATTACCCGACTCCCGCATGAAAATCGTTCCTCCCCCTGTTCCTGAAAACCCTCGCTCACAACGCATTGCCCTCGTACTTCAGGGCGGCGGCGCACTCGGTGCCTACCAGGCTGGCATTTACCAGGCTCTCGACGAACACGACCTGACGCCCGACTGGGTAGTGGGCACCTCGATCGGGGCGATCAATGCGGCCATCATTGCCGGGAATGAGCAGCCGATGCGCATCCCGCGACTGCGTGAATTCTGGGAGCGCATCTCGCATCGGGACAATGTCGACCTGAACCAGGTCACCGACGAAGCCCGCCGGCTCAATACCGTGGTGGCCACGATGGATGCGATGGTGCGCGGCGTACCGGGTTTTTTTGCACCACGTCCGTTCAGCCTGTTCCCGATGGGGCTGGCAGTCGAACCGGAATTTGCCAGTTTTTATGACACCAGCGAACTCGCCAGCACCCTCGGCGAACTGGTCGATTTCGATTATCTGAATTCGCGCAAGCGCATGCGCCTGACGGTCAATGCGCTCAAAGTCACCAGCGGTGAACTGGTCAGTTTCGACAATGCACACCAGCGACTTGGCGTCGAGCACATCATGGCCAGTGGCGCACTACCCCCGGGGTTTGCTCCCATCCGCGTGGACGGCGAGCTGTACTGGGATGGCGGCTTGTATTCGAACACGCCGCTCGATACCGTGCTCGATGATGAACCGCGCACCAATACCCTGTGTTTCATGGTCGATCTGTGGAGTGCCAATGGCCCCGAACCGACCACGCTGGACCAGGTCCAGACGCGCCAGAAAGACGTCATGTTCGCCTCGCGCTCGCAGCAATACATCAATGAATACCTGAAGCTGCACAACCTGCGCCGCACGCTGCATGCGCTGCACGAAAAGATGCCCGGGCATCTGAAAACCGCCAGCGACATTCAGGAACTGGCAGCCCTCGGCTGCAACACCACGATGCATATCGTGCGCCTGCCTTACGCCGGGCGCGACTGGCACATGGCATCCAAGGACATCAACTTTTCCAGGGGCTCGATTGAATGGCGCTGGGAACAAGGCTACAAGGATGCGTTGCGGGCAATCGGGTCAAAAGGCTGGCTCAACGAAGTCGCCGATGGTGTCGGCGTCGTGGTGCATGAATTGCCACCGTATGACAACTCACCGTTGAAGGCGGTCGCAAAATAATCCACCGGTGCCATGCACTAGTCGAACAGCACGTTATAAAACAGCGACACGGCGCTGCGTGCGCCCGCTTCGGCTTCCAGCGTCAGTTTCGGTGTCAGCGTGTACCGGAAATGCAGCACGCTATTGGCACTTTCCAGTCCCTGCTCGTAACTGACATACAGCCGTGCAGAAATCTGCTTGCCGACGGTGACGATGCGCTGCTGCAGACTGTCGCTGCTTTTTCCGACACTGAAATTTTCCAGGCCAAACGCCGACGCCAGTTGCGACTGCACACCGGCCGCCGCACCCTGCGACAGCAGCGAAGAAGCAGCCGCCTGTAACGCACCAGCATCACCGCTACCGGCACTGGCCAGCGGGCGTCCCAACACCAGCCAGGATAATTTGTCGGCGTCGCTGACGGTCGGCTCGGACACCAGCGTGACGCGTGGCACCAGCACCGTGCCGCGCACCGCGACACCGGCTTCGACATCGACATTGGCGCCGACCGTACTGCGCCGCATCGCCACGATATCCAGCGACGGATTATTGAGCGGTCCGTTGAAGCGCAACACACCCTGCTCGATCGCCAGCTTGCGGCCGTAGGCGCTGTACGTGCCTTGCGCGATGTTGAGCGTGCCCTGCCCGCGCAGTGCTTCATTGCCGCTGGCGAGAATGCGCATGTCGCCGGTGAGCAGCGCATCCAGGCCGCGACCGCGCAGCGCCACGCCCTGGCCCAGGTCGATGCTGACATCGATCGCTGCGGCCACCCGCTGGCCGGATTTGCGGGTGCTGCCCACGATCACGACATCGTCCGACAACGCCGGTGCATCGGCGCGACCCAGGTCGAAACTGCCCGAGTCGACCTTGAACGCACCGGTCACGCTGGCGCGCTGATCGCGCCAGCCGATTTCGCTCGTGCCACTGAGCACCAGCTTGCGATCGCTGCGATTGAATACAGGGAACTGATCGGCCTTCAGGCTGATTTGCGCCTCCGGCAAACCGGCTGTCAGATTGATCGGGCCCGTTGCGTTCAAGGTGCCACCACCGCTTTCAAAACGCAGCTTGCGCACCACCAGCCGCTCGCCCTCGAACGTACTGTCGAGCACGCCCTTGCGCAAATCGATGCCCTGGTCGGACAGGAATACGCGCAAATCGCTACCGGTAATGCGCCCGCCAAAACGTGGTTGCGCGATGGTGCCACTGATGGCGATGTCGCTTTGCAGGCTGCCCTCGGTGACCATTGCCGCGGTGATGATCGGACCGGCCCAGTTCAGCGAGGGGATTGCGATCGTCGCTGTCGCCTTCAGCGGCGAGTTTGCCGGCAGCGTGTAGCGCTCGGCGCCGCGTCCGGCCACCGCGCTGCCTGACACATCGATGTGTCCGAGCTGTTTGCCCTCCACTTTCAGACGCGCACTCAGACGTCCGTCCACCGCGTCGATGACCGCGTCGAGCTGGCTCAGGCCCAGCGCCACCGGCGCATTGCCGCGCATGGTCAGGTCACCCATTTCGCGCCGGACCCGGACACTGCCACTGATTGCCTCGGCAATCGTCAGGTTCCACTCGCCACCGAGCTGCAGGTCGGAGGCGATCGGCGGCGCGGGCTGTTGCAAGGCCAGCAGCGACGCCACCTCCAGTTGCGTGAAGCGGCCACGCGTAACGATGCCGGTCGCGTCGCGCAGGAACTGCTCGACGGTGAGCGTCGTGCCTTGCACCTTCAAACGGAAATTATCCAGCGTGACCTTCTCCTGCGACAGCGACAGCGCCGCCGGTGCCAGCAGCTTCACGACATACTGGCCGCTGCCTTCGAGGCTGTCGACACTGCCCTGCCAGCGCGCATCGGGCCGCAACGACTTCAGGCCGCCGCGGGCAGTTACGCGCAGGGTTTGCGCCGGATCGATCATGCTTGCGCTCAGTGCATGCTGGCCGGTGGTGCCATTGGCGGTGATCGATACCTTGTCCGCACGCAGGCCCGTCGCATCGATGCCGGTGGCGTCGATCGCGATGGCCAGTGGCGCATCGGCACGGGTGGCAAACTCGACGTGGGCAGTCAGTCCCGCCAGCTTTTGCGTCGCCGTATTGACGCCGCTGGCGGTGGCATCGATGACGGCCTGATCCAGCGAAAACGCTTGCTCCGGATTGATGCGCAGGGCAGCTTTTCCTTGCAGGCTGGCGACCTGCAGTGCGCCCGGCAGGCGCAGGTTGGTGGCTTGCCATTGCGCAGTCAGGTCGGGGTTACGGATCTTGCCACGCAGGGTACCGCTGGCTGTCAGCGCGCCACCAAACAGGGGACCCAACTGGTCGAGCTTCGGCGCCTCCAGCGTGAACGCCAGTGCCGATCCGGCGTCGGCCAGTTCGCCCTGTACCGTCAGGCGGTTGTCGCCGGCCACCAGCAACAGATTCGGAACCTTGAGTACATCGGCCCGCAAGCGGGCTTCGCCTTCTCCACGCAATGGCCGGCCAGCCACGACGCTATCGACCAGCCGGAACACCAGATCCGCGCTCAGTTGCGGCGCACGTGCGCCCGACAGCGTGAAATCGCCGGTCAGTTCCAGCGCGGGCATTTGCGCGAACTGCCCCAGATCCTGCAAGCGCATGCGGCTGGCCTTGCCCGTAACACGGAACGCCTGCGTCCCGGCCAAAGCCAGTTCGCCAGTCGCACTCAGGCGACCATCGGCCAGTTGCAATTGCGCGCGGTCGATCGCCAGTGCGGCATCGGCCACGGTGGCGTGAGCCGACAGGCGCAAGGTGTTGCGGCCAGCCGGCTCGCTCAGGTCGATGGTCAGTTCCTGCTTGCCGCCGGCACTCAGGACACCAACATTGCCACTGAGACTGGTCGGATTGATGCGCTTGTCGAGGCGCTGGCCGTTGAGTTTGTCGACCACCAGTGCCAGCGTCAGCGCACCCTGCGCGAACGTGCCGTCACCGCGCAGCGATCCGGCTGGCAGCTGGTCCGAGCCCAGCGCCAGGTCGATCTTGCCGAACGTAATCCGTCCGTCTTGCTGCGTGAAATCGATCAGCAAGTCGCGCAGTGGCAAGCGAGCCGCGTCCAGCGTTCCGGCCTGCACATTGCGCACGGTAAGCTGACCGCTGCCGACATCGGCTGCCAGCAGCGCGATATCGAGCGACGTAGTCGGCAATGTCGACTGCAGTGCCGACAGATCGAGCGCCTTCGCCAGCAGTGTCGTGCGTCCCAGTGGCTTGTCGGAAAACGGCCGCAACACCGTCTCGCCGGTGACGCGCGCCTGATTGATGGTCAGGTCCAGCGCCGCGACCAACTCGGCCAGAGAACCGGACAGATCGACCCGACCGCTGGCACCGATGACATGTTGGTCGAGTGTCGCCTGTGCCCCGCTGGAGATGCGTGCCTGCAGGGCATACGGACTGATCGCCGACAAGGTGGCCTGGCCACTGAAGTTACCGCTCAGTGCGGAGGTGTTTTCACTTGCGCCTGTACCGACACGCGCGTCCAGCCGATCCAGTTGCAGCAAATAGCGCGCACCGTCGAAATCGAGCTTGAAGCCAAAGCCGCCCAGTCGCACAAGACTGACCGGCCCCTTGCGCAGTTCGCCGCCATCCACCTGCACCTGATCCATCTGCAGGTCGAACGGCAAGGCAATGCGCGCCGGCAGCATCACTGGTTCGTCGGGCCGGTCGATCTTGCTGGTGATGTCGATACTGGCCAGTCGCAGCCTGTTGACATGCAGCCGGCCATTGAGCAAGGCGCGCGGTTGCCAATCCAGTCGCAGATCGTTGAGGGTGACGGTCTGACCCAGGCCGTCATGTCGAACCCTGGCGATGCGCAGTGGTCCGAGCAGGCGACCTTGCACGCCCTCGATCTGCAATCCCGGCACCTGCAGCAGTTGCGTCAGCAACAGGCGCGCACCGATTTCGGTGCCAACCAATGCGCCGACGAGCACCACGAGCAGCGACAGCAGGCCCGCCACCAGCATCAGGACAAGTTGCCAGCGTTTCAGGTGCACGGGAACCGGTGCCGGATCAGAAGCCATAGCCGATGGAGAAATGCAGACGCGGTTGTCGGGTCTCGTGCGCATACGCCAGGTCGAGGTTGACCGGACCGATCGGGCTGCGCCAGCGCGCGCCCACCCCGGTACCCATCACCACCTTGAAGTCGCGCCACGAATCGGCCGCATTGCCAGCATCGTTGAACACCGCAGCGCCCCACTGCGGCGTAAGCTGGTAGACCAGTTCGGTACTGAGCAGCGCCATCACGCGACCACCAACTACCGCATTGTTCTCGGATACGCCCAGACTGTTGTAGCCGTAGCCGCGCACCGTCTGGTCGCCACCGGTGCGAAACAGCAGATCGCCCGGCACGCTGTCACGACTGGCACCAAAGACTTGCCCGATCTGCGCCCGCACCACCGTCTTCCACTGCCGGGTCCAGGGTTCGAGCCAGGTCACCCGACCCAGCACCCGCACCAGACTTTGTTCCGTCATCAGGCCGCGCACGCCGACACCAAGTTCAATCGCCGCCACATAACCGCGCCGCGGATCAAGCAGGTTATCAACGCGACGGCGTGTGTAGGCATGGGTGGCGATCAGCGCGTGCCGGTTATTGGCGATGTTGCCATCAATGCGCTGATTCTCGACCAGATAGGAAACGCCAATGGCTTGTTCGTTGTTTTTGTCAGGGCTGGTCAGGCGCGCGTCAGTGCGCAATCGGTCGCTGATTTCACCGGAAATATCGGTGCGCTCGAACCGGCCACCGACGCTGGGCGTCCAGCCATTGCTGATAGGCGGCAGCGTGACCTCGGCCGCCAGCAGTGGCGTGCTGCGATCAATCCGCAGCTCCGATTCGAGGCGCCAGTCGCGCGACAGGAAATTCCGGTCAAGAAACTTGGCCTGCAAGCGTGGCCCGGTGTCGGTCGAAAAACCACCACCCAATGACAGCCGGCGACGCTGGTTCTCGGTGACATCGACGCGTACCGGCACCGTCAGCGGCTGTTCCGGATTGACGTCGATGGTGGCGAAGACCGACTTGAAATACCCGCTGTCCTGCAGCCGCGCCTGCAATTCGTTGAGCCGGTCTTGCGAATAGGGTTCATTGGGTTGCAGCGGATTGAGCACATCGATGCGGCTGCGCGGATAGCGTTTCAGACCCTGCACTTGCAGCGGACCAAACGTAAAAGCAGGACCGGAATCGGCTTCGACGGTCAAGGTAGCGGTATGTCGCTGCGGGTCGATGCGTGCTTCGCTCTGTGGCAGGCTGGCCGCCGGATAGTCGCGGCTGAGCAGGTTCTTGAGCAGGTTTCCCTTGGCGTTATCCCAGTCGCCCTGGCGAAAGATGGCGCCTTTGGCGAGCGACCACTGCCGTCGCAGGATGGCACTGCGCCGCGCGTTGACATCGTTGTCCTCGGCGATGGCCCCGGCGAATTGGATATCGACGGCATCCACCACGGTCGGCTGGCCCGGGTCGACCTCGATGCGCACCAGCGGACGGGTGCCGGTGGTGATGATTTCCTGCCGAATGGCCGGTGCAAAATAACCCTCGGTAGCGAGCAATTCGCGGACCTGCTGTGGCGCAGCGCCAGCCAGCCGCTGGAGTTCGTCAGGCGCGATGTCGGCGTCGCTCGCATGCTGGCGAATATCGAGGAAGTCGTTGAGTAACCGGGTCAGCGGACCTGCACCAGTGATCTCGAGCGTATAAGCAGCCGAGGACGATTGTGCCATTGCAGGTTGCGCAGCCTGCAGACACAGTGACGCCAGCACGCAGCAAAAGAGGACGCATCGTGATGTGACAGGAACCCGCAAAAGGGGATGAAACAGTAAATGGTTAGGCAAACGAATCGGGCTCGGTAAGGGTATTTCGCCACATTGTAGTGTCTAACAGGTATTCGCTGTTTCGATAATTTTCTGCGTGATTTCGCTATGGAAACACAGCCCGACTCATGCTGCGTGCTTGGACCTTGTTCGAGACAGTGACGAGCCTGGTGCGTGCAGTCAATGGAGTCCGGGGCTTCGCTGCATTCAAGAATCATGGCGACGGGTCGAACTGGAATACATGGTAACGATGGCACGGGCCGACGACTATGAGGAAAATGGCGCGTAACAGCGAAAGCTTAACTTTCTTGTTCGTAATCTGTAAGCACACGCCTGTTTAACTGACCAAGCGATACTCGCGTATCGGTGACCTCTGGCCCTTTGCTTTCGAAACATGCACGATTCAGTTAAATACCCATTCAGAATTATTTTTCCATGTAGGAGTGTCACGATGAATCAACGCGTAATGGTATCTGCTACCGCCACTGTACTGATGGTTTTATCCATGACGTCATTACCCGCTGTGGCCAAGAAAAATACATACGTTGACATTACTAAAATCGCTCAAAATGACTGAGCCGTTATTTTGGGAGTAATTTTCTGTGTGGATCAATCTAGGGTGGTTACATAGACAAAATGAAATGGAAATACCTGTCGAATGGCACATGCAAAGACCGACAGGATCTGACGCTGGACGACGCCGCGAAAACCCGACGCCGCCCCCCGATGGGCAAGGCTGGCAGCATTCTCATGATGTCAACCGGAAGGAATACTGCCGTGCAATTGATTCTCTGTAAGGGTATTCCAAGATGTTTTTTTGGGCCCGGGTGTGGGCCTGGCCATTTGGGATCATGCGCGAACTCACTATTCCATCCCTCTGCGTGAAAGACCGCCACGCCATCGACCGTTTTGGCGCCAGAGCCACTCTGACTCACTCGAGTACTGTCGTGCCTGCGCAGGAAGTTATACGGACGAAGCCGAACGTGTACACCGTGGGTTGGCATAAGCCACCTGGTGCGCCAACAGCAAAACTTGCTGGATGCGCTGCTGCGCCGCTGCGCCGCTGGCTGGAGGATTAAAAGATGGTGCGTTCCGACATACCGAAATCTGTCTGGCATGCCAGGCTTGGTGCCTATCTTCCGCAACGCATTAGCTGGCGACTGGCGCTGGGATTCGGGTTGATGGTCGTGATGATGGTGTTAACCCTGGGGCAGGCGACGCTGCAGGGATACTCCCAAGCCAGTTTGAATGACCACTTCGCCACAACCGACTTGCCACGCATGCTGCGTGTGCAATCGCTGTCGCTACAGACCGAAGGAGTTGGCATCGCGCTAACGCGGTTGGTCTATGCACCACGCGAAAACCGGATCGCAGAATACACCGATATCGACGCCCGCAACCGCCGTATCGACGGCATCATCGAACTACTCGCAACAGAGTTGATGGATACCGATCAGGAAACCACCCTCAAGCGCCTGCAAGCATGTCGCGCCGTGTACGCCGAAGCATTTATCGACACCGCCGACGAAATCGAAGGCAACAATTTACCAGCGGCCACGGCGCTGCTGCATGACCGGCTCAATCCGGCACTTAAAGCGATGTTGGTGGAGTCGAACTCCTTGCTGCAACGTGAGCGCGGCCGTATCGAAGCCCAGGTTGAACAGGCTCGGCATCACGTTGAACAGGTTGCATTGTGGCGTGCCATCGTTTCAGGCGTTGCCATTGCACTGGCGATCGGATTGAGCGTAGGAACAGCGCGCAGCGTGGTTAATCCGCTGACACAAATCGAAGAAGCAGCCCAACGTATCGCCCGGGGCGACTACGCCAGCAGAGTGTCCTCGACGGGCACTCAAGAGGTGGATCGTGTAGGACACGCGCTCAACAGCATGACGCAAGCGGTAGTCCGGCACCAGCACGAACTACGACACTTGGCGTTTCATGACCCTCTAACGGACCTTCCCAACCGCGCCATGCTGTTGCAGCCGGACGCATCAGGCGCAATGGTCGGAAACAGCGTGGCTCTGATGGATCTGGCCCGCCTGAAAACTATCAACGAAACTCTCGGCTATGCCACTGGCGATACTGTAATCAAGGCGATAGCGTTGCGCATCAATGACGTTCTGCAGGGCGCTGCAGAAGCGGATCTGATTGGTCCGCAACCGGTGCTGGCGCGAATTTCAGGTGGCACCTTTGCGCTGGTGTTCAACGCGCCAGACCGGGACAGTGTGGATCAGTTGCGCGGGCGTATCGAGGTAGCGATGGCAGCACCAGCCGTCTGCAATGGTCACAGCGTTGACCTCAACCTCGCTTTTGGGCTGGTCGCGAACAATCACAATGCGCCGCTACAGGCGATGGACGCGCTACTACGCAACGCCGAAGTGGCCCTGCATTCGGCCAAGCGCGCTGCCTTGGGGTTTGCGTGGTACAGCGAGGCGCAGGAGGCGGCCCGGCTTGGGCATCTCAACCTGCTTTCCGATTTGCGGTTGGCCGTTGCGACCTCGCAGCTGCAAATGTGGCTGCAGCCCAAGTTCTCGCTCGTCACCGGCAGCGCTGTGGGTGCCGAAGCGCTGGTGCGATGGCAGCATCCCACACGCGGCTTTGTGTCGCCGGCCGAGTTTGTGCCCTTTGCCGAGCAAACCGGCTACATCACGTTAGTAACTGACTGGATGCTGGACCAGGCTCTGCATACCCTGGCGATTTGGCAAACCAGCCACCCCGAGCTCAGCATCGCCGTGAATGTCAGTACACGCGACCTTCAGGACAAGGATTTTGCACAGCGCGTCGTCAAAAAACTCACTGCCAGCCGTGTGCCAGCCCACAGCCTGCGACTGGAGATTACCGAGAGCGGGCTCATGAACGATGCGCAGCACAGCATTTCCCTGTTGCACGCCTTGCGCGAGATTGGTATGCCACTTTCCATTGATGATTTTGGTACCGGCTATTCGTCGCTAGCCTACCTGCAACAAATGCCGGTCAGCGAACTCAAGATAGACCGCAGTTTCATTGACGGCGTGGATACCCAGCCGGGCACCCAAAAACTGGTCAAAGCCATGATCGAAATGGGTCATGGGCTGGACATGACCGTGACCGCAGAAGGGGTGGAAACGGAGGCCGAGCGCGCCACCATCATTCGATTGGGTTGCGATGTGATCCAGGGCTATTTGACCGGCCGTCCGTTACATGGCGTCGCCTTGCAAGCATGGTTTGACGGCCTGCCAACTTAAAGGAATTACTGTGAAACTTGATAAAAACTCCTCATTGCGCCGCTATTAACCGCGCTGGTCATTTTCTCCATCGGACAAGCCACGCTGTTCCTAGTCGGGAGAGAAAGCAGCATCGTGGAAAATACCGTGCTTTCTCAATCTGATGACTACCGCACTTTAAGCAACGCGCAGGAGCAGATGAGCCAGATTCACACCAGCGTCTATCGCAATCTGGGACTGATCGGATCCATGGACCAGCAAAAAATTTCAGCCCTGCGGCAAGACCTGCGCCAACAACTCACAGGTTTCAAGCGCGTTGTTGAAGGCGCGTCCGGTCTGGCACAGCGAGATACGGAATCAGCCGCTGCAATATCCAGCCTCGCCAGACTGGCCGACACCTACGCTGGCCAGATCGACCTGGCCATCAGCAGCTCATCGGCAGAGACCGGCGCCGGCGCAGGATTGTCTGTCATGCGCAGCGCAGACACCACCTTCGCACAATTGGCGCAAGCCATGCGGCTATTGATCGTGCATGTCGACGACTTGTCGGCAGCAGTGATCGTCACTGCACAACAGCGAGCCAGAAATATCAATGTGCTGCTGACCCTGATTGGGCTGAGCGCAGTCGCAACGTCGGTAGGCCTGAGCTGGCGCGCACAGAAAAAAGTCGTGACGGAAATAAAAAGTGCCAGCGCCATCGCCCGCGAAGTCGCTCGGGGCAATCTTGGTCTTGACATCAAGAGCAGCCGCGATGACGAGGTTGGTGACATGACCCGGGCGTTAGGAGAAATGTCACGGCAACTCAGCAAAACCATGTACGAAGTACGCAGATCGGCCGAGTCGATGCAGGTAACCAGCGCGGAAATATCGGAAGGTAACGACGATCTCAGCAATCGAACGGAGCAGGCCGCCACCAACTTGCAAACCGCCGCTTCTTCCATGGAAGAGTTGACTCGCACCGTTTCACAAACCGCCGACGCTGCACGCCAGGCGAATCAACTGGCTAACCTGTCTGCCGAGGTGGCCGCACACGGGGGTACCGTGGTGGCAATGGTAGTCGGCACCATGGACGGAATCAACACCAGTTCACGCAAGATTGCGGACATCATTGGCGTAATCGACGGCATCGCATTCCAGACTAACATCCTGGCACTCAATGCCGCGGTTGAAGCGGCGCGCGCGGGGGAACTAGGCCGTGGCTTTGCTGTCGTCGCCACTGAAGTGCGTAGCCTGGCAGGTCGCTCTTCCCAGGCTGCACGCGAGATCAGGGATCTGATCGGCGCCAGTGTCGACCAAGTTGAAGCTGGCTCGATGCAAGTGAGCGATGCCGGGAAAACCATGGCCGAGATTGTCGGGTCGGCTCAGCGGGTCGCCGAGATCATTGGCCAGATTACCCTGGCTGCGTCGGAGCAGAGTGCCGGGATTCATCATGTTAATGACTCGGTCATGCAACTGGAACAGATGACTCAGCAAAACGCGGCACTGGTTAAACAATCTGCCGCAGCGGCAACCAGCCAACGCGAGCATGCCAACCGGCTGGTGCAGCTGGTTGGCAGTTTTCGGCTTGGGAGTGACGTGAGTGTTGATCTGCGCGCGCAAGTCCGACAAGTAACCATGTCGTTGACTACCTGAGCGGAGAAAAGCTACCGGGGCGGTACGCGGCTGACCGGTCACGCCATACCGTAGCGCGTGATAGTGCACTGCACAATGCTTTAAGTGCGCTGTCTAACTGAGTCGCGCATCGCTATCGCCTAACCTAGGCCGATCCAGCATAACCGGCAAACCATCATGTTTTCTCTCTTCAAAAGCCTATGGCGAAGTAACGTCCGAAAAATCGGCAAGGTCGGGCGCAAACAGACCAACAAACTCGTCAAGGCGCTGCTTGCTCCGACACCTCTGAAAAAAACCGCGAGGAAATCGGTAGCGGCGAATACCACTGCGATCAAGCCAGCTACTGCAAAAACAACTGACAGCGTCTGGGGACGCTCGACCTTCGTGTCGAAAGCCGGCATAGATTCCGTGCCCGGCAGACGCATGGAGTACTGGCTCTACCGTCCCTCCGCAATGACTGCGCCAGACGCTGCAGCTGCAGGCACGCCATTGGTGGTCATGCTGCATGGTTGCGAACAAACCGCTGTCGAGTTCGCGCAAGGCACGCGCATGAATGCGCTGGGTGAAAACAAGGGGTTCGGAGTGCTCTATCCGCAGCAATCGGCGCGCGCGCAGCGCAACCGTTGCTGGCCGTGGTACCGCAAGGATATTCAGGATGGTGGCGGCGAGGCGCGTCTGATTGCGGCCATCATCGAACAGGTCGTCAAACGCCATGGCTTCGATCCGGCGCGGGTATACCTGGCCGGCTTGTCGGCTGGTGCGTCGATGGCCCACATCATCGCATTACGCCATCCGCAACTGATCGCGGCCGTTGGACTGCATTCGGGAACGATCTTCGGCGCAGCCAGCACCAGCGTTGGCGGCTATGGCGTGATGCAACGCGGCGGCCTGAAACTAGTCGGCACAGCGATCCGGGAGGTAACGGAGGCGTCAATAGAGACTTTCCCTGCGATGCCGGCAATCCTGATTCAGGGACAGCTGGACACCGTAGTTCGACCGATCAATTTTCATCAATTGGCGCAGCAGTTTTGCCAGCTCAATGGCCTGACAAACGAACAGCGGCAACCCGCCAGATTCAGCGCAGGCGGGCGCAGTGCTCGCTCGGCACATGCGTTCGAGACCATCGATTACCGCGTCGGAAAAAAGACCATGTTGCGCCTGTGCGAAATCCGGCAACTCAACCACGCGTGGAGTGGCGGCGATCCCGAGTTGCCATTCAACGAGCGTAAAGGACCGGATGCGAGCCGGATGATGTGGAATTTTTTTGCGCCGCACCGACGTGTGCCGGCCGCGGCGACCGCGCGCTGATGCGCACTATCTGCACAATGTGCGCCGCCTCGCTTAGCCCGGTCAATCGCTGCCAGAGTGATTGACTGTACCGGCGATCTGCCTATACTCCATCCATACAGATGGTTTATGGATGGCTTATGGAGGGTACATGGCAGAAAAAAGTAGCACATCGCAGACCAGCTACGCGGACGATGCACTGCGCACCATCGACATGGTGACGCCGGAGCAACCTGCTCCGCGCATCGCCGAAAGTGAAAAAATCACCATCAACCTCGGCCTGATCGACCTGGGCCAGATCGACTTGCTGGTGCAGGAAGGGTTCTATTCCAATCGCACCGACATGATACGCACGGCGATTCGCAACCAGCTGGGGACGCACGCAGACGTCGTACGGCAAACCGTGGCACGCAAGAGCATGGTGCTGGGTTTGCATCATTTCTCCCGCAGCGACCTCGAAGCAGCGCGTGCCTCCGGTCAAAAACTCGACATTCAAATTCTCGGCATGGCCAGTATTGCGACCGATGTTAGTGGCGAACTCGCGCTGGCGGCCATCGAATCGATCACGGTCCTCGGTGCGCTGCATGCAAGCGCCGAGGTCAAACGTGCATTGGCCGGCCGAATCAAATAACTCGTATTTAAAGGACACACATGAAAATCAATATCGACATGCTCGACGTAATGCGAAAAGCGACCAGCCTTTTGAAAGAAGGCCAGAAAGGCAGCGCAACCGGTCTGATCCAGCAGGTGCTGCAACGGGTGTTGCCGGGCGCTCAACCGCAACACCAGCCCGACCAGCCTGTGATGAAGGACATCAATCCGCCGCCTCCAGGACGGGAATCCTCGGCAAAAGCACCCTACACGGCACCGTCGGCGGACGCCGAGGCCAACCCGCAATCCGCGGGGATGAATGCCGGCGTTCCGGCGTTTGTTGCGGATCTGCTGGAACGTTTTGGCATCAACACGCCGGGCGGTAGTCCTCAGCCGAAACACGGCGATGGCCCCAGTCCTGCGGGTGGCCAGTTTCTGTCGGAGTCGCTGACGAATGCCGCCGGCACGCGCAAGTACAAACTGTATGTGCCGCAGGCTTACACCGGACAGGCGCTGCCGCTGGTGGTCATGCTGCATGGTTGTACCCAGAACCCGGATGACTTTGCCGCTGGCACCGAAATGAATGCACAGGCCGAGCAGACGCCGTGCTTCGTGCTGTATCCGGCCCAGTCCGAATCGGCGAACACCTCGAAATGCTGGAACTGGTTCAAGGCGATCGACCAGAAACGCGAACAGGGCGAGCCGTCCATCATTGCCGACATCACGCGCAAGATCATCGCCAGCTACAACATCAATACCAAACAGGTGTATGTCGCCGGCTTGTCGGCAGGTGGCGCGATGGCGGCGATCATGGGCCACACTTATCCCGATCTGTACGCCGCAGTCGGCGTGCATTCCGGCTTGCCGTTCGGCGCAGCGACGGATCTGCCATCGGCGATGCAGGCAATGCGCTCCGGCATGAACGCGGCGCGTGCAGCAACATCATCGAATCGGGATGCGCTGCCTATTATTGTTTTCCATGGTGATCGGGACAGCACCGTCAGTCCGCGCAATGGCGAGCAACTGATCCAGCAACAGGTTCGCGCTGGCGGTCGCGCGTCGGTCGAAACCGGCAGCGTTCCCGGCGGTCACACCTATACCCGCACCCTGCATGCCACCAATGACGGCGCACCACTGGCCGAACAATGGCTGATTCATGGCGCCGGTCATGCCTGGTCGGGCGGCAGTAGCAAAGGCACCTACACCGATCAGCGCGGACCGCAAGCAACCCGCGAAATGATGCGATTCTTCGCCACGCAAACGCAATAGCGCATTCGACCGATGGTGCATCAGGTTGCGCCATCGGCTTTCTTCCCATGTCAGGAGACCGACTTTGATCCATGAATTACGCATCTACCATTGCGCACCGGGGCGACTGCCCGCGCTGCACCAGCGTTTTGAAACCACCACGCTCGCCTTCTGGGAAAAGTACGGTATCCGGCAAGTCGGCTTCTGGACCACGCTGGTCGGCTCCAGCAACCAGACCCTGACCTACATGCTGGAGTGGGACAGCCTCGCTGACCGCGAAACGAAGTGGAATGCGTTCGCCAGCGATACCGACTGGATCGCCAAGCGTGCTGCCAGCGAGGCCGAAGGTATCATTGTCGAACGTATCGACAACCAGTTGATGGTACCGACCACGTATTCGGCGGTGCGATAAGCCAACGGCCACGATGTCGTGGCCGTTGGCTGGCATGCAGCTCCGTGCGTCATGCAGAGCACTCGAAGGATTTCTTACAGCGGCGCTTGCGGCACCCCGTGGGTCTGCTCAGACAATACTTCCGGCTCGTCGGTCTCGACGGCGTCCGGATGATCGAGAGTCTGCTTGAGCTTGGCCATGTCAACATCGCCAGTCCATTTTGCAACCACCACGGTCGCTACGCCATTGCCGATCAGATTGGTCAGTGCGCGTGCTTCCGACATGAAGCGGTCTATGCCCAGGATCAGCGCCAGGCCCGCAACCGGCACGCCGCCCACCGCCGACAGGGTCGCCGCGAGTACGATAAAACCGCTACCGGTGATGCCCGCCGCACCTTTCGACGTCAGCAGCAACACGGCCAGCAAAGTGATTTGCTGCATCAGGGTCATCGGCGTATTGGTGGCCTGGGCGATGAACACGGCGGCCATCGTCAGATAAATCGCGGTGCCATCGAGGTTAAATGAATAGCCCGTTGGAATGACCAGACCGACCACCGATTTCTTGACACCCAGGTTTTCCATCTTGGCCATGATGCGTGGCAGGACCGACTCCGACGAGGACGTACCAAGGACGATGAACAATTCTTCCTTGATGTACTTGATGAATTTCCAGATGCTGAATCCATGCGCACGGGCGATAGTGCCGAGTACGACAAAAATGAAGAGCAGGCAGGTGCCATAAAACGTCCCCATCAGTTTGCCCAGCGACACCAGCGAACCGACACCGTATTTGCCGATCGTGAATGCCATGGCACCGAACGCACCGATCGATGCAAATTTCATGATCACGCCAACGATACCGAACAGGATGTGCGAGGTCTTTTCGATAAAGTCGAACACCAGCGTGCCACGGCCACCGACACGATGCAGCGCAAATCCGAACAGGATCGAGAACATCAGTACTTGCAGGATTTCGCCTTTGGCAAATGCATCGACCACGCTGGTTGGAATGATATTGAGCAGGAACTCGGTGGTCGTTTGCAATTTGCCGGGTGCGATGTAGCTGGCGATGCCTTTGGTGTCGAGCGATGCCGGATCGATGTTCATGCCGGCACCCGGCTGGAACAGATTCACCATGACCAGGCCCACGACCAGCGCGACGGAGCTGACTACCTCGAAATACAGCAGAGCCAGACCGCCGGTCTTGCCGACCTTTTTCATGTCTTCCATCCCGGCGATACCGATGACGACGGTACAGAAAATGATCGGCGCGATGATCATTTTGATGAGCTTGATGAAGCCATCGCCGAACGGCTTCATGGCGGCACCGGCTTCAGGATAGAAATGACCGAGCGCAACGCCGATCACGATCGCGGTCAGGACCTGGACGTACAGGGATTTATAAAAAGGCTGGCGCGGTATTGCGGTGTCTCCGGTAAAAAAGCGGGCAATTCACAAAAAGAAGTGGCGCATTCTGACGGCCCGAGGAACTATGTTCAATATCGGATTTCCACATTCACTTCGACAAGATCGTTGGACTCATCAGCATGCGCCGCATGGTCAGCGTCCGGGTAGCAATCACAATTTCGCGCATGAAGAAACAATAACTGCCGATCAATGACAGCATACCGAGCACAAACAGCGCTGCAATGAATTTACCGAAACCGAGGTTGAACGCATCCCCGATGAACAAGGTCGCAATCACGAGACATACCAGCAAGGCACATGCCGTTGCGAGGGAAATGGCTGCGTTGATCAGATGCGCGCGCTGGTAGAGAACGGCAATCTCGACCGCATCGTTGGGGTCAACCTGCACGACCACATGCATCCGCTCCTCCAGCTTGCGGGACCGATCGATGATGCGGGACAGGCGATTGGTCAGCACTACCAGATGAGTACCTACACCCGTCAGAAGAAATACCGGGGCGATCGCAAGTTGAATGATGTGGCCGACGTCGCCGAGCTGGATTTCCATAATTTTTTTTGGGAAGAATCGATTGATGAAAATGGTCGGCTGGTTGATGGATTTGCTGCCATGCTGCGCGCACCAGAAAGAAGTCACGGAGGGTAACGTAAAAATCCGGGCACTGCCGGATCGACGCAAGGCCAGAACCGAAACGGTAGTTTATCGCCACAGGTTCTATACTCGCTGGGCTAACGCGATTGTTCTGCGCCATCTCAAAAGAATTTCCCGCCACCAGAAAAAGGAATGACCCATGTTACTCAACCAAAAAGTCGCCGTGATTACCGGTTCCGCCAGCGGAATCGGCAAGGAAATTGCATTTGAATATGCCAGGGAAGGCGCCCGCGTCGTCATTGCAGACCTGGCACTCGATGCCGCTCGCGCCACCGCCGACGAAATCAACAAGACCGGTGGCACTGCCATGGGAATCGCCATGGACGTGACCAGCGAAGAGCAAGTTGACCAGGGCATCGCTGCCGTCGTCGCCGCCTGGGGCAGCGTCGATATTCTGGTCAGCAATGCTGGTATCCAGATCATCAGCCCAATTGTCGACCTGTCACTTGAAAAGTGGAAAAAAATGCTGGCGATCCATCTGGATGGCGCCTTCCTGACCACACGTGCGTGCATGCGCGCGATGATTGCCAGCGGCAATGGAGGCAGCATCATTTACATGGGCTCGGTCCACTCCCATGAAGCATCGCCGCTGAAAGCGCCGTATGTCAGCGCCAAGCATGGCTTGATTGGCCTGGCCAAAGTAGTCGCCAAGGAAGGTGCCAAAAACAATATCCGTTCCAACGTGATCTGCCCAGGCTTTGTACGTACGCCATTGGTGGACAAGCAGATTCCGGAACAGGCCAAGCAGTTCGGCATCAGCGAAGCCGACGTGATCAAAAACGTGATGTTAAAAGATACGGTCGATGGTGAATTCACGACCACCGCCGATGTCGCTCGCACAGCAACTTTCCTGGCATCCTTCCCGACCAACGCATTGACAGGACAATCGATCGTGGTCAGCCATGGTTGGTTCATGCAGTAATCTGCTTGCCTGATACCGAGGCCGAACCTGCCGGGTCCGGCCGCGGTACCAGAATTTTTTTGTAGCCGGCGCTGACCTCCCACAGCCGGTTTTGCCCAATACGTCCCGTTCATTTCCTACCTTCAGTTCCCGTTCGTCACTCCCGTTTTTATTCTGCCCGGCAATGATGCGTGCCTGCCACACGCGGCGGATAAATTGCAAATTCGATATCAACCCTTGATACCATCGGCCGTCGCTTTTACGGAGACTAGCCCGGCATTTTCACTTCCATGAAACACGATTCCGCGCATGACAGCAAAGCAATTACACGCTTCTGCAGGATCCTGATGCATCACCTATTTCCCACTAGTCCATGCAACCCATTCCGCACTTTTCAACCACGTCCGGCACGCAATATCTGAAGACGCTGATGGTCGGCGCCATGCACTATGCGGGATGGCTGGTGCTTCTGCTTTCACTCGGCGCAACGGCATTACTGGTATCCGTCATGCGTAGCAGTGAGCATCGTATTGCAGTGATCAATACCGAACAGCAAGCCCGGCAGGTCAGCGCCAGCCTGCAATTGCAATTCGCTGGAAGTATCCAGCTCTTGCGCAGTACCGCCGCGATGCTGATGCTCAATCGCATCGTCCAGCGACACACCTGGACCGCTTACCAGCAGCAACTGCTCGGACTCGGTTTGCCAAATGGTCTGCAACAGCTCGGCTATGCGCAACGCATCAGCGGCAAAGAAAAACAGGCGCTGGTCAATGCAATGCGTAGTGACGGCCGCGCCGACTACCGTATCCATCCGCTACACACCGGTGACGCATTGACACCGGTGGTATACGTCGCGCCCGAGTCCGGGCTTGAACTCAGCGCGCCGGGCTTCGACCTGTTATCGGACCCGGCAATTTCGTCCCTGCTCGATCGTGCTACTGACACCGGCTTGATGGTGCTGGGCAGCACCCCGGATCGATATCGCTTGCGGCAGCCGTCCGGTTCTCGCGACGTATTGATGATCTTGCCGGTTTTCCCGGGCAACGCTATCCCGACGACGCTTGGCCAACGTCGAAAAAACCTGGTCGGCTTTGTCTTCGCGGTCTTGCAGATCAACGACGCACTACTTGGACTCACCGACCTGCCGAAGCCGCGCATCGCCTTGCGCGTTTTCGATAGCGCACAACGCACACCGCAATCGTTGCTATACCAGAGTGCCATTCGCGACATGAGCAACGCTATCGAGCTGATGTCTGTCGCCCTGGTCGACCAGATATGGACCATCGAAGCTGAGGCGCCGCGAGGCCCCTTTGCCGGCGGCAAGACGACACTCGTTGCAGCAGGAGGTTTGCTGTTCAGCGCTTTGCTATTCTGGCTGTGTCAACTAGTCCTGCGACATCGTGCATTGGCAGGCAAACAAGCACACCTGACCGCCCAGCAAATCGGCCAAAGTCAACTTCAACTTGCCGCGATCACCGCGCTGAGCAAGCAGGCGATCATCACGTTCGATCGCAAGCAGCGTGTCATGGTATTCAATCCCGGCGCGGAACAGCTGTTCCAGACCAGCAGCGCCAGCATCATCGGAGTGCATCTGTCACGTTTGCTACCGCACCGCCTGAAGGGAGCACAACCGATTTCCGTGACCACACTGAATGCCACAAAACTGGCCGCCTATCGACTGCGCAACGAGAACAGTCAGTTGGCACGACGCGCTAATGGCGAACTGTTTCCATTTGAAGCGACCATTTTCCGGACTGGTAGCTGGACCGCTCCGCTGCACACCATTCTTCTTGACGAGTTACC
The DNA here is from genome assembly GCF_039536745.1 of Actimicrobium antarcticum. NCBI lineage: Bacteria > Pseudomonadati > Pseudomonadota > Betaproteobacteria > Burkholderiales > Oxalobacteraceae > Actimicrobium > Actimicrobium antarcticum. The sequence goes on along the minus strand of NZ_BAAAZE010000016.1, from coordinate 80,124 downwards.
TGGAACAGCATTACCAACGACATCAATGTCGGCGGAGGCAATACCTTTGACGCAGGAAAGCATCGACCAGACGCAACGGCAATTACAACACCGGATCGCCACACTCGACAGTCTTCGAGAAGGCCAGCAAAAATACCTTGCCCAGGAAATGCACGATGACTTCGGCCAGTTGCTCGCGGCGATGAAGATCGATCTCGATGCCCTGCATCTGCGATTGCAAAAAACCGACGGCAGCCTGATACGCCAGCTCGACGGGCTGCACGAATTGGTCGATGCGATGGTGATTTCGGTGCGACGCATTGTCGCAAACCTTCCACCGAAACTGGTCGAAGAATATGGCTTGTTCAGAGCCCTCGAACTGCTGCTCGACGGGCACGCCAAGCGACACCGGATCCACTGTGACCTGCAGGTTCCGGCGCCCCTGCCGCACATCCCTCCGGGTCTTGCAACACCGATCTATCGCCTGGTCCAGGAAGCGTTAAGCAATGTGACCAAACATGCCGCAGCAAGCACCGTGCGCATCCAGATCGATTACGCCGCCAACGAATTACTATTAACGATGGCTGATAACGGCAAGGGAATCAGCAACCAGGATCGCGAAAAATCGGGATCGTTTGGCTTGATCGGCATGCAGGAACGTGTGTTTGCACTGGATGGCTCGATGCAGATCGCGTCCACTATGGGAGGTGGGGTCGTCATTACCATTTCGATCCCTGTCAACAAAATCGATGCATGATCGAACTCGTCACGCCCCGTGCCTTTACAACGAGACTACTCCGTGGAAGGGTGCTTCCCGTCCCACATTCTTCGCGTAGATACAGTCCTGCTTTGTGATTTATCAATTACCGAAAATGTGTTTCCGGTAACTTGTCTGCTGACATTCGAGACCAGCATCGTGGATAAATGGCTTCGATCACTAAAAAATAGCGGAGATCGTACTGCCATGCTGAATCACCATCCCATTGACACGCACCACGCAGTTACTTTATCCGAAGGCAGAGTTGACGGAATGCATTACCCCCGGGATCGTATCGCCGGAGCGTCCGAGCGCATTGCGACGGCAAAACGTTTTCCAGCTGATCGCCTCGGCTCCTGGTTGTCAGCAATCGTACAATCGTCGATGGACGCTGTCATTGTGGTCGACGCCGCCAGTCAGATCGTACTTGCCAATAGCGATGCAGGTGCATTATTTGGCTATGGGGCATCCCATCTTGTGGCCCACCAACTGGACGTCTTTCTACCCTTATCCCCGTTTCCGATACATCAATCTTCTTTGCCAACGATCAGCAATAAGCGACAAGCAAGCCGTCGCTTGTGTATTCGCTCGGAAGCAACCGGACGACATGCGAACGGCAGTACGTTCCTTCTGGAAGCCTCTATCTCCAGCGTCATCATTCGTGGTGAACTTTTTTTTCCGATTGTCCTGCGTGTGCAGAAGGACATTGCCATTACTGCCCTGGATTTGCATTATGTCGACAAAAAATTTCGTACTCGGGCAGTAGCCTCGCAGCAAGCTTGCGAAGTCGAAAAACGTCGCTTTTCTGAAGTGCTGTACGGCGATCTCGGACAGAGTCTGAGCGTACTCAAGCTTGATATGGATTGGCTGCAGCATGAGGTGATTTCGGAACAGGCCACGGCGCAGCATTATGTCGCGCAAATGCAGACGACACTCGACATCCTCATTGCGCGAACAAAGAGTATTGCATCCACGCTGCGTCCACCGTTGCTGGATGATTTCGGACTGATTGCAGCATTGCAGTGGATCACGAGTGACTTCCCAAAAAAAACCGGCATCCTCTGTAAGTTGACGACCCACTGTCCGGCAATGGCTGCAAGTGGCACGATTGAATCGGCGGTTTTCAGACTGGTACAAGAAAGCTTGCTCAATATTGAGCGTCATGCGTTTGCGTCCGAAGTATCCATTTTCCTTTGGCAGGACGATTCGACGCTCGATGTGTTGATTCAGGACGACGGTATTGGACTGACTGGCGGATCACGATCCAAGCCAGGATGTTATGGATTGATTGGCATGCAAGAACGCATCTATACTCTAAACGGGTCTATCAGTATCAACAACATCGAGGCGAAAGGCTTGGCCATACATGCTTCGATTCCACTGGTACCCCACTAGTCAAGCCACCCCTTCTCGCCAAGCCTCCAACGAATGATCCGACTACTAATTGCTGATGACCACACCATCATGCGCGAAGGACTGAAGAGAATTCTCGATGGAGCAGACGATATTGAGGTGGTCGGCGAGGCTATCGACGGCTTTGAAGTTCTCACACAGGTACGCAAAGGCGGCTTCGACCTGTTGATGCTTGACTTGTCGATGCCCGGCCGTAGCGGAGTCGAACTAATACGCCAGATCAAAGACGAGGCCCCAAAACTACCTATCCTGGTCCTCACAATGCACGAAGAAGAGCAATACGCCATTCGTGCAATTCGTGCAGGTGCTCGGGGTTACCTGACCAAGGAGAGTGCCGGAACGCAATTGCTCAGCGCCATCCGCAAAGTCGCATCAGGACGTCCTTACATCAGCAATGAAGTGGCCGAGCAATTGGCGATGGATGCGATGCCTTCTGATGAACATTACCCGCACAAGAAGTTGTCTGACAGGGAATTCGAGGTATTCAGCATGCTGGTCAACGGCAAAAGTATCACTGAAATTGCCGACCTGCTGCATCTGAGTGCCAAAACTGTCAGTACGCACAAGACACGCATCCTTCTTAAAATGAGCATGACCTCATTGGCGGAACTTGTGCAATATGCCGTCGCATTTCGTTTGCTCAAACCGTTCAAAATTTAGCAGCGCCACCGGTCGCCCTCGATGGAGGCATCAAAATGCAAAAGTAGTTAGCGAGGAGCAGCTATAGCAGCGTCCGTAGCAATCGGTTCTACAGGACTTCAGTGACGTGAGCTTCACGAATACTCCTGCACCAGACTCTCAGCGAGCGATATGGTCGGACTCATCGTCTGACCGGCACTTCAAGCGTCACCATCTGCATCAAACATTGGCCTCAAGCGCCTAAAAAGTAGGAAAAACCCTACAACAAGAATCAAACTACCTACCTTCGCATTCAGCGCATACCGATAGTAATTGGTCATGCAGGTTGCCATAATACTAACTTGTAACAAGCACTTACAACCCGAAAATCTACTCCATGACGAAATTTCAGGTCTAGAAAACAGGGTGCCGAGTGGCATGAACCCAGATGCTTTCAGGCCACATATTAATGAAATGGAATTAAAAATATTGCATTAGTAAAAATATTGAATTAGTAAAAATATTCCGAGTTTGGCACATCACTTTTTTTAAAGTTTATTTAGTCATGTAAATGTCAACTTGGCCCAAAAACAATGTGCGCCTCACCCAATTGGGCGAATGTGCATCAGGAGTTCGTGATAAGTAAGGTAGTCGATCAGATGTCGCTGGCCTAATGCCATTCGTCCCCATGCGATAGACAGGTATCGACCGCCATCTTCTCAACATCTCCAAGAGACAAACGGCAGAGTCGCCTGTAATGCGTCTCTGCAAAAAGTGGCGCGAAATTCAGGAAAATTGTTTTTCAATTTCGGTCGCCGTTCCCGTGCTGCACCAATGTCGGCGAAGCAATTCGCTGCATTCATAAAGTTTGTCTTATCCTGGAATAGGAGCCGGTTATGTCGTCAACTCAAATACTTCCCGTCCGAACGGAATCGACCCCGCCCGCGTTAAATGCATCCCCACTCGAAACTGGTTGGCAACGCCAGGGTAAGCTTTGGTCCAATCTGAGGGAACTATGCGAAGTCCTGCGTATTCCCGCGTCCTCCGCGTCGCTGATCGCTGACGAAGAATTGTTATTCCAGCATGTCCAATTCAAAACTGGACAGCGTATTCACACTATTGGCCAGCCGTTTGATGCGTTATACATAGTCCACTCGGGCTTTCTGAAGACAGTCTTGATTGATGAGTTTGGTAATGAACAGGTACTCAGCTTTCCCATGAAAGGCGATCTGTTCGGCGTTGATGGAATTCACACACGTCGCTACGCATCAGAAGCTGTCGCCCTGTCAAACTGTGATTTAATTTTGTTGCCATTCAAGAAGCTGACTGCCCTCGGCAGAATCCACCTAGAATTCGAACACTCGATTTATAGCGTCATGAGTCGTGAACTGGTAAGGGAGCAGGCAATGATCAGTATGCTCGGCGCCCTTAGCGCTGAGGCACGGGTGGCGAGATTCCTGGTGTCGCTATCCGACAGATATGCCGACATGGGGTACTCAAGCCGTCTTTTCAATCTGCGCATGACGCGCCATGAGATTGGCAGCTATCTCGGATTGACTCTGGAAACCGTTAGCCGTACGCTTTCAGCATTCAACGAAATCGGATTGATCACCGTCGATCAGCGCTCCATCGGTATTAAGGACCCGGAAGCGTTAAAAACATTACGACGACTTCCGCCATCGAGTGCGCGCGCAAAGCAAGTCGCCTCAAGAAAAGCACGACAGCAGCCACGTGAGGCATCTCAGCGATCTGGCGCACCTTGCGAGGCATTTCCGACAGCGGTGTGAGCCAGTCGCAGGAGGAACGGCTAAATGTGAGGTCGTTGCGTGGAATCGATTGCACGACAAATTTCAGTCCTTTGCTGTGGTCAACTAATTTTGGACACGACGATAGGGTTTTTTGCTGCCATTTCCCGCTCGTAGACGGTAGGTAGCAGATTTCCCAGTACTGAGTTTGCCGCTCACAGTTGTAGAAGCTGACGATGTCATTCCTGGCCGCGGTGTGATTGGCGCATTGGCGCTGCCAGACACGCCCCACCTTGAAATTCGAGAAGAATCGTTCGGCGATGGCGTCAGAGCAATGCTCTGACGTCCAGCAATTTCCTCTCCTGCCCATGCTGCAAACGAAGCCTTGCTCATCCACAATATCTTGGTAAGGCGCGCTGGCACATTGACTGCCGCGATCGGAATGAACAATCAGCTCCGGCGCCGGTCGTCGCTATTGAATCGTCATATTCAAGGCATCCCAGACCAACTCGGCCTGCATGGTCGGCACCATATTCCATGCAACCATGCGTCGGGCGTACAAATCCAGCACGATTGCCAGGCAGAGCCATCCGTAGCCCGTTCGCGTGAGGGTGATATCGGCGACCGAAGCCGTGTTCGGTGCAGCCGAGTTGAATTGCCGACTCCGTATGCTGGCGGCGATTGGCAGTTCGTGATTGCTGTCGGTTGTCTGGATAAATTTCCACATCCAGACTGGCTTTAACAGATCTTTACGAATCAAATTACGCACCTTGTACTGACCAATCTGGAGAACGTAATTCTCCATGGCCGTGAGCAACCGACGACTGCCCTAGCTTTGATGGCTGGCCGCAGAAGCTACCTTGAGGTGCACGCTGGTCTTGCATAAAAGTGGCTTTACAGAACGACGAAGGATCCCGTATTAGCCGGATCGACTTACTGACAGGACACGCAACTGTGCGTGACTGAAACGGCCTTCTTCTGGAAGCCACGAACGACTTGATAAATCATTTCAGTTCGCGGGCAAGAAGGTCGAAGCTTTTTTAACAGGTCAACGTCTCCCTTGCGCTGGCGATTCTCCTGTTCGCGCTGTCGGATATGTTGCTCCTCGGCGGCGAGCGACCTGCCAATACCTGGGTGACCACTTTGCTCCTCGCCGTACCGCGTCAACGATCGTCGGATCGCGGTGGATTCGGTGTCCATCGACTCGCTGACGTTTTGAACGCTCAATCCTTGGTCTTTGATCATGCGGACCGCTGCACGTTTCAGGTTCGGGTCGAATGTCTTGCCTTGCTTTGCCATGTGAACTCCTGAGGTGGTGATTTTCCACCTGTTGGAGGGTTACGGGCAACTGAGACCACTGCACTCGGTACAGACGCGATCAGGCAGACAGCTACCTCCTTCGGCAACAAGGACGCCCTGTTTACCAGCGAAGTCGGTGTCGTTCGCGGCTTCCTGACTACTGTCCATCCCCCGTTTTTTGATGTCCGTCCCACGAATTACGCGGTTCGTCGCAATGGCATGGTGCCGACAAATGTTTCTGCCTAAAGTGCTCTCATCGCAACCAATCACAACAAAGGAAACCCGATGAACACATTCCATATTCTCAAGATCATCACCCTGCTCACCCTGTGCAGCACCCAGGTCCTCGCCGCTGACCGCACCGCGACGACCTCCGCCAGCCAGGAAAAAACCATCGTCCTGCCACAAATAGTTGTTATAGGGAAGCGTTTGAGTCAGATTGAGAAAATCCGATTGACCCAAGCTTTGCTGCAAGATCGCGAGCGCAAGGAAGTCGTTGTCGTAAAACTGGCTGGCCGTAAAGGCTGAAAAGTGCTGTAAAACCAGGCACGCAGCCCGTCACTTTCCGCCAAGGCCACGTTACACTGGCACCCGATTCATCATAGCAATCACCATGACACTGTCCCAATGACTCCGATCTCAGGCGCAACAACCAAACAATTTCTGGCCACGCTGTCCGACAAATTCCGGCAGGCGTTCGATACGACCGCCACTTGGGTGACACAGCTATCGTGGTGGAAATTCATCCTGTTCGCCATCCTGGTTTTAACGGCTGGATCGATCATGCAGGAAACCTTGTTTTCTTCCAGCTCGCCCGACGTGCGTTCGGAAAAACACGGTAGCGGCAAAGTAACCCACGGCCGATCAAAATTGATCGACGACGGCGATTCCGACATCCGGATTGATGCCACCGGTATTCACATCACCAAAAGCAAGCCTGCGACCGCCTCGCCACCAGCCGTGCCAGTCATTCCGGAAACACCCGCAACGGACGCCAACGCGGTCACCGCAACAAGTCCTGCCACCGGCGACGTACATATCAGCCTGCCTCCCGAAGTCAGCCGGGAAGTACAGGATGTCATCGCAGATGCAGTCGACGACGCCGCAGCACAGAAAGTGGAAACCTATCGCGAAAAATCATCTGACTGGTTCATGAATTTTGTTCTGCTGCTGATACTTGGCCTGTTCGGTACCAAAGCACTCATGGGTGGCAAGAAGCGCGCTGAAGCACAAGCTGTAATCGCCAATGCGGCTGCCGAACGCGAAGCCATGCAGCGCCAGGTCAGCGAAGCACGGATGCAGATGATGCAGGCGCAAGTTGAGCCGCACTTCCTGTTCAATACGCTGGCATCGGTCGAGCACCTGATCGAGACCGATCCACCGCGCGCAGCGCGCATGCAGCACAGCCTGATCCTGTATCTGCGCGCCGTGTTACCGCAAATGCGCGAGAACGCGCCGATTACCAATCTGGGTCGAGAAGTCGACATGGTCCGGGCTTATCTCGATCTGCTGAAAATGCGCATGGAAGAGCGGCTGATCGTCGATTGGCAGATTCCGGATGGCCTGCGCAGCGCCGCATTCCCACCGATGATGCTGCAATCACTGGTCGAAAATGCCATCAAGCACGGCCTGGAATCAAAAGCAGATGGCGGCACACTGCGCTTGTCGGCAGAGATCGCCGACAGGGTGTTGCGGGTATCCGTCACCGACACCGGACTCGGCTTTGGCGCCATTGCCAGCGACGGGACCGGACTCGGCTTGCAAAGCATTCGCGAACGGCTCAAGCTAATGCACGGTATCGAAGCACAATTGATCATTGTGCCAAACCCGGTGGGTGGCGTAATTGCCACGATCGAAGTCCCTTACACGTTGGCAAAATAACTCTTCGCTACAGGACGCCATCCCATGCCAACAGCAATCATTGCCGACGACGAACGACTGATGCGCGACCACTTGCGGCTGCGGCTGCAACAGGTCTGGCCAGAACTGGAGATCATCGGCGAAGCCCGTAACGGCAATGAAGCGATCGCCCTGGTACAGGAACATCAGCCTGATTTCACGTTCCTCGATATCCGCATGCCGGGCACGAACGGACTTGATGCTGCACAAGCCATCGGCAATGCCAGCCACATCGTCTTCATCACCGCCTACGACCAATATGCGGTCGACGCGTTTGAACAGGGTGCCATCGATTACCTGCTGAAACCTGCCGAAAGCGAGCGCCTGCAAATGACCGTGGAGCGGCTCAAGGCCCGTCTCAAGGCAACGCCGACCGACACGTCGTCAGACCTGAAAGGCATGCTGGCGCAACTGACGCACCACATCGGCAGCACGACCAAACCGGTATGGCTGCAATGGATACAGGCATCGGTCGGGCAGGAACTACGGATGATTCCGGTTGCCGAGATCCTGTTTTTTCAATCCGACGAAAAATACACCCGGGTCCAGACGGCGCGGTATGAAGCCCTGATTCGCAAGCCGGTGCGCGACCTCGCGGTCGAGCTCGACCCGGAACTGTTCTGGCAAATCCATCGTTCGACACTGGTCAACGTCCATTCCATCGACGGTGTCACGCGTGACTTGCGCGGACGCCAGCTAGTGATGGTCAAAGGCAAATCTGACAAGCTCGAAGTAAGCCGCAGTTTCGCCCACCTTTTCAAGCAAATGTAGGTCGCGCTCCATGGTAAGGTATTGGGGTGACATCAGAATGTCGCCAAATTCCCCGACTAACCGGCAAGAGACCTCCGTGCATGCGCTTACTGGACAACTTCAATTTGAAAACCCGGGTAGCCCTGACAGTCAGTCTGCTCGTTGCGCTGGCAATTCTGCTAGGCGCTGCAGCTTCCCTGAACCTGACCAGGCAATATCTCGGCACGCTAACGTCTGAACAGTTATCGGCGATGGCGCAAACCATTCTTGCCAGTGCAGTGGCACTGTCGCTGCTGTTTGGCATGCTGGTGTGGTACACCATCCATCGACAGATCGCCCCGCTGCAGCAATTGCGACAACGCATTCATGCAAGTAACCTGGGCTGCACCAGCAACACCGGCAATGACATCACTGACCTGGCCAATGCCTTCGATCTGTTGTTGAAAGAGCGGCAGCACGCCGACCACCGCTATCACGCCAGCGAACAGCGGCTGCGTCTGATTGCCGACAATATTCCGGCACTGGTCGCGTATGTTGATGCGGATAGACGCGTCATTTTTGCCAACCGCAAATACGAACAAGACTACGGCGTCGCCTACGACAAACTCACTGGTCTGCCATTACATGAACTCCTTGGCCCAGATGTCTATGCCCAGAGCGAGGTATTCATGCGTGAAGTAATGGGCGGCCGCGCCATTAATTTTGAGCGACTAGTTACGCACACTGGCGCGGTGCGATGGGAACGGGTCAGCTACGTCCCGGAACTCGACGCCGATGGCCGGGTAGCGGGCTTCATTTCGCTGGCAGAAGACATTACCGAACTCAAGCGCGCCCAGCACACCTTTGCCAAAAGCGAAATGCGCTTGCGCATGATCACGGACAACATGCCGGCGCTGATCGCCTACATTGACCAGGAAGAGCACTATCGTTTTTGCAACGGTCACTACGAGACGATCCTGAATCTCGCGCCGGAGAAGGTGCTGGGACAAACAGTGCGCCAGGTAACCGGCGAAGCGGGCTACAAAGAACTCGCACTCCACATCAAGAAAGTCTTGCGCGGTGAACGGGTCAGCTTTGAACAGCAGTCCGAGAAGAACGACAAACGCTATTTCCTGCATGACTACATTCCTGACCTCGATGCTGCTGGCCTGACCATCGGGTTCTATTCGATGGTGGTCGACATTACTCCACGCAAGCTCGCCGAATTGCGCCAACAGGCGAGTGACCACTTGCTGCGTAGCGTCACCGACAGTTTGCCGGCGCTGGTCAGCTTCATCGATGCCGACGAGCGCTTTCAGTTCAACAATCAACCCTATGAACAGTGGTTCGGACGTCCACTTTCACGCATCCGCGGCCACCACGTGGTCGAACTGATGACGCCGGACGAAGCGGCGCGCCACAAAATCCATTTTGAAAAGGCACGGCAAGGCCATATTGCCCGCTTCGAATTCGAATCCCGGCAAGACGACATCATCCATTATTACCAGGCCGCTTACCTGCCACAGGTCGACCAGAACCAGCAATTCAGTGGCGTCTGCAGCATGATCAACGACATCACTAATCTGAAGGTGGTCGAGAACAAGCTGCGCATCCTGGCGCGTCATGACACCCTCACAGGCCTGCCGAATCGCAACCAGTTCGATGAAAAACTCGCCGAAGCCATGGCCCGCAGTCGGCGCAGCGGCCAGGCGATGGCGCTGATGTTTCTCGACATCGACCATTTCAAGTCCATCAACGACACGCTGGGTCACCACAGTGGCGATGAAGTGTTGCGCGAATTTTCGCGTCGGCTGTTGCGTTCGGTACGCTCGACCGACACAGTGTCGCGGCTGGCCGGCGACGAATTCGTGATCATCCTGGAAGGCTTGCATTTACCGGATGAAAGCGCGATGGTCGCAGCCAAGATCATCGCAGCGATGGCCGCCGATTTCGATATCCTTGGAGTTGCGCGCAAGGTCAGTACCAGCATCGGCATAGCCATTGGTGATGACAGCGAAAGCGATGGCGATGCGTTGCTACGCCGTGCCGATGAGGCGTTGTATGACGCCAAGGCGGCAGGTCGCAATACCTTCCGGACATCGTATTTGCTGGCGCGCACGGCTTGACCGCTCGGCGTTCGGATTTCTGACGCGCACTTCCCGGCGTAACGCGGCTTACCCAGTTCCGACGGAACCGGCGCATTCAAGCGCCGGTCACGCCGAACCAGTGTCATTCCACTCGGCGCAATTATTCAGTTGCCGCTGACTAGCGCCGAAAAAAATATCGCCGTAACGCCGAGGCAAGCCCACGCCGGCTAAGTTCGCTGTCGAACAGTCCTTCCAGCGACCATTTGTCATACTTATTTCCAAGACAACAACAAGAGGGGATTGCCATGAGCACAATTTTAGTCGGACGCTTTCAAGAACTGACAGAAACCGAACGTGCCATTACAGCACTGGAACAAGCTGGTTTTGATCGGCGCTCGATCAGCAGCTTTTATGTCACGCCTCACGGCCGGCACGATCTCCACCCGATCGGTGACGAACGCGAACAATCTCCCGGAGCGAAAGATAGCGGTACGGGCACGGTCGCCGGTGGAGCCGCAGGTGCGATAGTCGGCGCTGCCATTGGCTTGGCAGGTTTGCCTGTACTGGGACCGGTGGCACCTGTCGCCGGTGGCCTGGTTGGCGCCCACGTTGCCGGACTGGTCGGTGGACTGTCTTCGATGAAGGAACGTGGCGAATCCGAGCAGGGTCAGGAGAATCTTGTCGCGCCACGCCATCCCGGCCTGCTGGTCGCCGTCACCGTATCGGATACGCAGGCTGAACAACGTGCTCTCGCGGTATTACGCTCGGTCGGGGCCCATGAACTCGAACGTACGGAGGGGCAAATCGACGATGGCGACTGGGTAGACTTCGATCCGCAGGCGCTGCCTGCACTCCAAATCAGACAGGATCAGGACGGCGAGCCGTAATCCTCGAACAACCAGCGATGCGCCATCCAATAGTGCGCATCCATTTTTTGACAGCGGCATTTGTTGCGACGCCGGGCGACGCAGGCCACTTGGACCTGCGCTTGAAGCCGACAAAATGCCGTGCTTGGCGTCACGCCGCTGCGCTGATACTTTTCCCGCAATTTCGCAAGCCAGACCATTCCGCAGCTTGCTCCCGACTGCGTCTTGCCTCCTTTCTCAAATGATCCGATAGCCGACACGCGCCATTTGCTTTAGCATGTTGCCAAGAGAAACTATTAATTTAATGCAACCCCTGGCAAAAAACTAGAAGACTGCTCCTGACAAAGGCGAGGTGCGCCATATCGCGATTGCCGACCTTCCGCAGTGCCTACCTGAGCTCACGATCAAAAGCACCCATGCAACCCCACCAGAATCAACCATCGACTTCAGGGACGTGCTTCTCAACACGGCGATCCGCATGGCGCGACCGCCTGTCCGGATTCATGCTGGTGTCGATATTAATGCTGGTGAACGGACCGGTCGGCGCAGTGATCGCATCATCCGAGACCGACTACCGGTCTGACTCCCGCGTCACACTGGTCGTCGGCAGCGAACAACAATATCCGCCCTTTTCTACGGGCATGACCGATAACAGCGCGGGCGGTTTTACGGTGGATCTGTGGAAGGCAGTGGCCAAGGAAGCAGGTCTGGATTACGCCATCCATGTGCGCCCTTTCCACCAGCTCCTGCAGGAATTCAAAGACGGCAAGGCTGATGTCCTGATCAACCTGGCGATATCTGACGAACGCCGCAAGTTTGCCGACTTCACGGTGCCGCATGTGATCGTCACTGGCGCGGTGTTCGTGCGTAAAGACAACGCGACAATCCTGACCGAAGACGACCTGGCCGGAAAGTCGGTCATCGTCGTCAACGCCGACATGGCATTCGACTACGCCACATCCCGTGGATGGACAAAGCAACTCGTGCTGGTCGATACCGCCGCCGAGGGCTTGCAATTACTGGCATCAGGCAAACACGACGCGATGTTGCTGAGTAAGCTGACCGGCATGCAAACCCTGCAGGCCGAACATCTGTCCAACCTCAAGGCGCTCGAACTCAAGGCCGGCTTCGCACAGCGCTTCGCTTTTGCCGTCAACAAAGGGCAATCAGAACTGCTCAGCCGGCTCAATGAAGCGCTGGCACTGACCAAGTCCAATGGCACCTACGAGGCGCTGTATCTGAAATGGTTTGGCGTCTATGAAGTCAGGGAAGCCCGGCTCGGCGATTTCAGCGGCTATCTGCTGGCGGCGCTGACCATCCTGCTCGCCACCGCTGGCTATTTTTTCCATCGACGCCAGCTCGACCGTGCCAAAGCCGACAACAAATATCGCGACCTCTACGATCAGTCACCCGACATGTTCCTGAGCGTCGATCTGGAATCACGCAATATCATCGGCTGCAATCAGACCCTGCTGACCATTACCGGCTACAGCCGGCAGCAGATCATTGGTAGCAAGGCGCTGTCGCTGTGTTGTCCGGGTAGTGCCGCATTGGCACAAAGCACATTCCGGCAGTTTTTAAGCACGCATGAAATGCCCAACGTCGAACTGCAACTGCAATGCAGCGATGGCAGGATCGTTGATGTCAGCGTCTGGGCATCTGCCGCGTTTGATGCGCCTGCCACCGATGCTGACGACTACCGGATCTTGCATCTTGCGCTGCGTGACATCACCCTGCGCAAGGCAGCCGAAGAAGAAATCAGCCAGCTGGCCTTTTTTGATTCACTGACCGCGCTGCCGAACCGCCGCATGCTGCTGGACCGGCTAGGCCGCGCCCTCGCCAGCAGCCTGCGTACCGGGCGCGACGGCGCACTGATGTTCATTGACCTGGATAATTTCAAGGCACTTAACGATACGCTCGGCCACGACAAGGGTGACCTGCTACTGCAGCAGGTCGCAAAACGCCTTGCCGCCTCGGTACGCGAAGTCGATACGGTGGCGCGGCTGGGCGGTGATGAGTTCGTCGTGATGCTGGAAGACCTGAGCGAGCACTCGGGCAGTGCCGCGATCCAGGCCGAAGCCATCGGCGAAAAAATCCTCACCGCACTCAACGTGCCCTACGATCTGGCGGGGCACGCGCACCACAGCACGCCCAGTATCGGCATCACCCTGTTCGCACAGAACAAGACCAACGACGCCGAATTATTGAAGCGTGCCGATCTCGCGATGTATCAGGCCAAGGCTGCTGGTCGCAACACATTGCGCTTTTTTGATCCGAAAATACAGGATGCTGTCGATGCCCACGCCGCGCTGGAAGTCGAACTGCGCAATGCGGTGGAACAGGAAGACTTCGTCCTTTATTACCAGGCGCAAGTCGATGGCAACAGCACCATTACCGGAGTGGAAGTTCTGGTTCGCTGGAAGCATGCACAGCGCGGTATTGTTGCCCCTTACGAATTCATTGCGCTGGCAGAAGAAACCGGATTGATCCTGCCGTTGGGGAACTGGGTGCTGGATAACGCTTGCCGGCAGCTGACCAGCTGGGCAGTGCAACCCGGTCTGGCCGCGCTCACCATCTCGGTCAACGTCAGTGCGTTTCAGTTCCAGCGCCCGGATTTCGTCGATCAGGTGCTGGCGATCCTGGCAAGCACGGGTGCCAACCCGGCACTGCTCAAGCTGGAAATCACCGAGAGTCTGCTACTCAAGGATGTCGAAGACATCATCCTGAAAATGACCGTGCTGCAGGCGCAGGGCGTGCGCTTTTCTCTGGATGATTTCGGTACCGGCTACTCGTCGCTGTCGTACCTGAAACGCCTGCCGCTAGACCAGCTGAAAATCGACCGCTCGTTCGTGCGCGACGTGCTGACCGATCCCAACGATGCATCAATTGTGCGCACCATACTCGCGCTCGGTTACAGCCTGGGGCTGACAGTGATTGCCGAAGGCGTCGAGACCCAAGCCCAACGCGATTTTCTGGCTGTACTGGATTGCCACGACTATCAGGGCTATCTGTTCAGCAAGCCAGTGCGGCTTGCCGAGTTCGAATATCTGGTGAGCGGCCTGCGCGAGGCCGCCTGAAAAAACGTCGGCGCAGGAAGTCGAGCACCATCACATCGGCATCGGAAACACCAGGCAGGTGGTTGTGGCAAACGCATACAGCTTGCCGTGGACATCGGTAATGCGTCCCTCCGCAATCGCGGTCTGTCCGCCAACGTGGATGACTTTGCCTTCGGCCCGCACCGGTCCGGTCTTGTCTGTCATCGCCCGGATGTAATTGATCTTGAGTTCCAGCGTGGTGTAGCCCTTGCCGGCCGGCAGCATCGAATGCACCGCACAACCGACGCAGGAGTCCAGCAAGGTCGCCGCATAGCCGCCGTGGATACTGCCCATCGGGTTGTAATGGTCGGTGCCGGGCGTACCCTGGAACACCATCCGGCCCGGCTCCCACTGTACCGGGACAAACCCCAGCAGCATGCCGATCGGCACCGATGGCAACACGCCGTCGCCGATGGCCTGCAAAAAGTCCATGCCACTGCGTTCCCGTAATTGTTCCAGGCTGGATACGCCCGGTGCCGCAAGGCGGGTACGCGCCGCCACAGCGTCCGCATTCCAGACATCAAGCAGGTCGTTTGAATTCATGGTGATTTTCTTTAAAGATGTAGGCCGGAATTCCGGAAATTTTTTAAATCGCAATATTCGTGCGGCGTAGCTCAATCCGACGTTGCCGTTGAACTCTCCGGATCACCGCTTAGCAAGCGTTCCAGCAATGCAATACGATGACGATGCGGCGTGGTGATTGCGTAGAAGTGCTCCTGCAGCAATGTCGACTGGCCGACGCAAACCAGATAGCCAGACCGCAGTTCGTCCTGCACCACCACCTCCGGAAGAACGGTCAGCCAGCTGCTGTCGCGTGCAATCAGCCGCAGCGTGGCCATGTCATCCACCTCGGCACGCAGGCGCGGGGCGACGCCGGATGCCGTGCACATGGCATCGAACTGTGCCCGCAGCGCACTGCGCGGTCCGGGCAAGGCGATGTCAAGACCGTCGAGATCCTCCGGCACACGCAGGCTGCGGGATTTCCAGAGTCGGGCCGGGCCGACGAGCGAGATCGCCTGACTACCCAGAAAGCGGCAATGCAACGGCCGATTCGGTTCCGAAGGCACCGTTTCATTGGTCAGCACCACATCGAGCTGATGCTGCATCAAGCGCGTCAGCAAGTCTTCCAGCAGACCGGATTCGAGCGTCAGCACCAGTGACGGGTCCTCCAGCAATGGCCGGATTCTGTTCTCCTGATAATTGCGCGACAGCGTGGCCACGCTGCCCACGCGCAGCCGTGTCATCCCTTCGCTGCGTCCCTGAAGACGACCCAGCATTTCCTGCCCGATGCCGAAGATGTTCTCGGCGTAGGCCAGCACGAGCTGACCAGCGTCGGTCAGCACCAACCGGCGTCCTTCGCGCATGAACAAGGCCTCACCGAGGCGCTCCTCCAACTGACGGATCTGGGCCGACAGCGCGGACTGCGAGGTGTGCAACTCCTGCGCCGCATGCGTGAGATGGCCGACCTTGGCGACGCGCCAGAAATAGAACAGATGGCGAAAATTCAGTTGTTCCAGTTTCATCGTTCTGTTTTATGTATTCAATCGTTCTGATTAATGTATTTTACAGAATAAGCGTCGGTATCCACACTGTCGCAAACCAGTAATTGAGAGCACTTCGATGACCCACTACCTTCTCGGCGTTGTAGTACTGATGCCCGCAACACTCATGTTTCTGCTGATGCTGATTTCTCTGCGACCTGGCAGGTCGGTCGCGGGGCTTTGGCGCATATTCATTCGGCTGTCCGGGCTAGCACTGGCGTTCACCGTGCTGGTCGGTCTGACAGGTCTGACAGGTATGGAAGCCACGGGCTTGCGGCACTGGCTAGCTGCAAGTCCGTTCGGCATGATCATGGCCGTGCTGGTACAGCTGCTCGGTACCGTTATCGCTGCGTTTTCTGCACGTTACCTGGAAGGAGAGCCCGGACAGCGGCGCTACGCGGCGGCTCTGGCAGGCGTGTTGTCGGCGGTTCAGTTGCTGGTGCTGGCGAATCACTGGGTGGTCCTGATCGCGGCCTGGGCGCTGGTCGGCGTGGCGTTGCAGCATCTGCTGTGCTTCTATCCCGACCGGCCATTTGCCACGCTGGCGGCGCACAAGAAGCGTCTCGCAGATCGGCTCGCCGACGTGCTGCTCATCCTTGCCGCCTCATCGGCGTGGGTCGCGGTGGGCAGCGGTTCATTCTCAGACATGTGGCAGTTTCTGGCGCGCGAAGGCATCACTGACAATCTGCAGCTCAGTGCGGTATGCCTGGTGCTCGCCGTGGTCGTGCGCACGGCGCTGCTGCCCGTGCACGGCTGGCTGATTCAGGTGATGGAAGCGCCGACGCCCGTGTCGGCCTTGCTGCATGCCGGCGTGGTGAATCTGGGCGGCTATATCCTGATTCGTTTTGCGCCGTTGCTGGAGCAGGCAGACCTGGCGCGCACGCTGCTGGTGACCTTCGGGCTGGGCACTGCCGTGATCGCCGGTTTGGTGATGTTGACCCGCATCAGCATCAAAGTGCGACTGGCGTGGTCGACTGTCGCCCAGATGGGCTTCATGCTGCTGGAATGCGGTCTCGGGCTGTACACATTGGCGGCACTACATCTGTTCGGGCATTCGCTGTACAAGGCGCACGCTTTTCTGTCAGCGTCGATGGTGGTGCGGCAGACCCGCTTGCATGTGATGCGCGGCACGGTAACCGCCGCACCGATCAGTCTCTTGCTGGCCCCGGCTGTCGCGGTGCCGATGGTGTTACTGATTCAGGCGGTATTGAGCAACGCAGCCTGGCCCTGGTGGTGGAGCGTGGTGCTGGGGCTGGCCTGGGCACCCATGCTATGGCTACCGGCCGGGAGCGATCAGACGAGAACCCTGTTCCGGCAAGGACTTTTTGGTTTGCTGATGGTGGCCGGACTTACCGGGCTGGCGTTGCTGGCCCATGCCCTGCCGCTGGGCATACACGATGCACCCCATCACACGCTGGGAAAAATCGCGCTGACCGGCATGGCCGCTCTGTATCTGTGTCTGGCGACGCTGCAACTGCGTCCCCGATCCCTGGGCGCCTGGCGGCGACGGATCTACGCCGGTTTTTATATGGATGAAATCTACACCCGACTGGCGTTGCGGCTTTGGCCTACCCGCTGGATATCCAAGGCACTCCCCATCGACAGGCCGATCGTGACCACGATGAAAACCGATGATGCCCGGAAAAAATGACTGTTCGAGGAGTATCCAATGAACGATTACGTTGAACCCAACGAAGAAGACGTCCCCGCAACCGCGACCGCAACCGCAACCGCAGCCGATTCTGCACGACACGCGGTGTCAAACCGCGACATCGAGGCTGCCTGCGAGCAGGCCTGCAACACGATTGCGCCTGCCTGGCCACTGGATCGGGCCATCGCCGTCAACCCGCACTGGTCGCGCATCGACAAGCCGGTACGCCAGGTCGCCGCTCGCATGGCGGTCCTGGGCGGGATTCAGGTATTTCCACCACGCGATGGCCAGCTGCGCGCCTGGCAAGAAGGCCGTATCGGCAGCGAGGATCTTGATCTTGCGCTGTCCAGGGTGCCGGCGGCGAAGTCGGCCGGGTTGACGCCTGCGCAATGCGTCGCGGCCTTGCGCACCGCGCCAGTAGTAGTACGTTTGCCGGTGCTGATCGACGTTCTGGATAACGATCCGCTGCGTCATACCCGTCTATCCTGGCGGCAGGCGGTCACGCATCAGGTGAGTCAGACCTGTGCCGCTTATTTTGACGAACATCAGGCTGACTGGCAGCCCGAACGGTCGCAGGGTCTGTATGCCTTCTGGCGCGAGACGCTGCAGCATGATCATGGCATCGGCTTTCTGATGGGACTGCCCGACATGGAGCGCGCGCTCGACGCGCTGCCAGCGACACGGCAGGATGCCGAGCGGTGGGTGCTACAGCGTTTGGGGCTGCCGCCTGCGGTCTGGGCCGATTACCTGGAGGCGGTGTTGCTGACCGTGAACGGCTGGGCTTCCTGGTGTGCCTATCTGGGCTGGCAGGCCCGCCTGGAGGAGCGACAGGACACCCACACGCGTGATCTGCTGGCGATTCGACTGGCGTGGGGCGTGCTTTTGCTGGAATGCAAGAATAAGGCCGCAGCCGCCCAGGCATACGATGCGTTGAATGGCGAATGGGGCCGGGCAGCGACCTTGCTGGCACAGGCCGAAGACGCGCTGCTGGTCGATGAGGTCTGGCAAGTCGCGCTGGAACTGGGCTATCAGCGATGGTTGGCACAGCAGCTACTCGGCACTGACCACACAAGCGCAGTGGCGCAGGCGCTAACTGTACAGGCGGCTTTTTGCATCGATGTGCGCAGCGAGCCGATGCGCCGCGCACTCGAAGCGGCCTGCCCCGCCATGGAAACTGTCGGCTTCGCGGGATTCTTCGGATTGCCGGTGGCTTATACCCCGTTGGCAACGCTGGCCAGGCGCCCGCAACTGCCAGGGCTGCTGGCGCCGGCCATGGAAGTGGCAGACCGTATCGTTACGTCGAAACCCGCTGGCGGCAAGACGGACGACGCCCTGCAGAGCGCGGCCGCCCGGGCCCGCCATGACCGCTTCGGCTGGTCCGAACAGTGGCATGCAGCCAGTCGCTGGCCCGGTTCCGCGTTCTCTTTTGTCGAAGCCGCCGGCGTCGGATACCTGGCCAAGCTGGGGCAATGGATCAATCCCGCCAAACACGCCAGAGCGCGTGACGATCTCGACGGACTGCCTGCGCGCTACCGTTCCATCTGCCGGCCGCAGTTGGTGGGCCTGGCACGCGACGCCAGGGTATCGCTTGCTTCCGGCGTGCTACATGCCATGGGACTGGACCGCCGTTGCGCGCCTCTCGTGCTGCTGGTAGGCCATGGCAGCCAGTCGACCAACAACGCCCATGCGGCCGCCCTCGATTGCGGCGCGTGCTGCGGCCAAACCGGTGAAGTCAACGCCCGCAGCCTGGCGCAATTGCTCAATGCGTCTGACGTTCGCGCCGCACTGCGCACGCAGGGCCTCAACATCCCCGACGCCACCTGGTTTGTCGCCGCCCTGCACAACACCACCACGGACGAGATCGAGGGTTTCGACCTCGACCTGGCGCCACTGGCTGCGCAGGAGCACTGGAACCGTCTGCAGGATGGCTTTGCCCAAGCCTCCGATCAGGTGCGCCGGGAACGGGCACCGAGCCTGAAATTGAATCCGCACGCCCCGTGCGGCGAGTTGCTCGATCAGCTACGCCGCCGCGCCAATGACGGCGCGCAAACCCGGCCAGAATGGGGACTGGCCGGCAATGCTGCTTTCGTGATCGCGCCACGCCATCGAAGCCTGGGTCTGACCCTCGAAGGACGCAGCTTCCTGCACGATTACGACGCCAGTCAGGATGGCGACGGCAGCGTGCTGGAACTGCTGATGACGGCGCCGATGCTGGTGACGCATTGGATCAACTGGCAATACCACGCCTCGACCTGCGATCCGCTTCGGCTGGGCAGCGGTAACAAGGTGCTGCACAACGTGGTGGGCGGGAACATCGGCGTGTTCGAGGGTAACGGCGGCGACCTGCGCATCGGCTTGTCGCGCCAATCGCTGCACGACGGCGAGCGCTGGATGCATGAACCCCTGCGCCTGACCGTGGTCATCGATGCGCCGCAAAAAGCCATCGATCGCGTGATCGGCAAGCATGCCGTACTCCGGCAACTGCTGGACAACGGATGGCTGCATCTCTGGCGCTACGATCAGAACGCGTTACGACAGTACGAGCGTGGTGTCTGGCAGCCGTTGCAACTGGAAGCGGCATGAGCAGCAGCTATGCCGGACAACAGATCGCTTTCCTGACGCAGCACGGCAAGGAGCAAGTCATCGCGCCGATACTGGAGCCTGCGTTGGGTTGTGTGATCAAGCATGTGACCGGGTTCGATACCGACCAGCTCGGCACCTTCACGCGCGACATCCGGCGCCCCGGCTCCCAGCTCGACGCCGCACGCCGCAAGGCGCGCATCGGCATGGAATTGTCCGGTCTGTCGCTCGGCATGGCCAGTGAGGGCAGTTTCGACCTCGATCCTTTTGCGGGCATGTTTCCATGGAATATAGAACTGCTGGTGTTGATTGACGACAGGCTCGGCATCGAAGTGGTCGGTATGGCGCAAGGGCCCGGGCACAGCAGCCATGTGCAGGCAAGTGACTGGCCGGCGGTCGAATCCTTTGCCGCTGGGGTGGGCTTCCCGGACCATCATCTGGTGCTGCGTCCTCAGGACCAGGACGACACCCGCGTCCATAAAGGCGTGTCGGATTGGACTGGTCTGAAAGCGAGTTTCGAGCAATGCCTGGCGCAGTCCGGCAATCGGCAGGTGTTCGTCGAGACCGACCTGCGGGCCTTTGCCAACCCGAGTCGCATGCAGCACATTGAACAGGCCGCGCAGGATCTGCTGAAGCGCCTGCAATCGTGCTGCCCCGAGTGCGCATCTCCCGGGTACTGGGTCAGCGAGCGACAGCCGGGCCTGCCATGTTCGGTGTGCGGCCGACCGACCTCCGGCTATCTCACGGAAGTGTGGAAATGCGGTCGTTGCCTGCACACGTCCGTGCAGACCAGGACCGACTGTGCGTTCGCCGAGCCGAAACACTGCGCTAGCTGCAATCCTTGAGTCGCGACCTGTCGGCATGGTGATTACGACCAGGCACGGATACGCTGAACTTTGGCTGCTTTGATTCAGGTCGGTGTCCCGGGTTCAATTCCTGAAGCGAGATTTTCAAGCCAGTCTTGCCACCGGTTGCGCCTGCGCTGCAAGCCGCCAGAAAATCACGCTCGCCACCAACCCGACGGCCAGGCCCGCAGCCAGTTTGAAGGCGCTGTCGAACACCAGCGGCGCGACGAAGCCGGAGACAATGGCGAAGATCAGCATCTGCACAAAATTCTGCAGCGACGCCGCCAGCCCGCGCACCTTCGGAAACAGGTCGAGCGTTTTCATGACCATCCCCGGCAAGGCCAGCGCCATGCCGAATGCATACAGCATGATCGGCAACACAGCCCACGGCACGGCGGCGACAAACAGGCTGGTGTAGATCAGGTTGAGCACGCAGGCCAGCGCCATAACCATGAATCCACGGCCGATCATGACGGCCGTGCTGATGTGATGTGCGACCTTTGCATTGATTGCCGAGCCGATCACGATACCGCCGATCAGCGGCAAAAACAGCCACGCAAACGCGGTCTCGGGCAGATGCAGAACCTGCATCACGAAGCTCGCAGCCGAGGCGATATACAGGCCAAATCCGCCAAAACAGCAGCCAATGGCCAGCGCACGCAACAAAAATTGCGGATGCCGGATCGCCTTCCAGTAGTTGCCGGCAATCGTGCCCAGATGGAGCGGCTGGCGTTCGGCCACCGGCAGGCTTTCGGGCAAATAGCGCTGGCAAGCCAGCAACAGCAGCAGCGCAATCGCCGTCATGAAACCGAACACCGCGCGCCAGCCAAATGCCACCTGCAACAGTCCGCCCACCACCGGTGCCACCGCAGGCGCGATCCCGAACACCATCATGATCTGCGCAATCATCCGCTGCGCCGCTGCGCCACTAAGCCGGTCGCGCACGATGGCTTGCCCGATCACCATGCCGGCACCCGCCGACATGCCCTGCATCGCCCGGAACACCAGCAGCCATGTGAAGCTCGGTGCCAGTGTCGCGCCGATCGACCCGGTGATGAAAATCAGCAGCGAGGCCAGGATCACTGGCCGACGGCCGAACGAATCCGACAGCGTGCCGTAGAACAGCGTCATCAGCGAATAGCCGAACAGGTAGATGCTCAGGGTTTGCTGGACCTGTACCGGGCCCACCGAAAAATGTTCGCCCAGTGCGACGAAGGACGGCAAATACGTGTCGGTGGCGAACGGGCCAAGCATGGCCAGGCCGGCTAGCACCAGCGTCAGGGTACGGGTATTCAATGAAGATTTCCTTGGAACGGCAGAGGTAAAAAAACGGGTTGGACGGGATGGACAGCGTCATGTTCAGCACCTGCAGGGTGCATGTACTGCCACCAGCACCCGCGGCCTGTCTATCGGGCCGCATTGTGGCACGTCAACCTTGTGGGCGTAGATTCTGGTGTTGTCTTCGTGGCTACCGTGATTGATCTTCGTTGACAAGCTCGTTACCCACACGGGCAACTGCTGCGACCAATAGCGGCCTGCATTGCGGCGCAATACCAACCGTGACGGGAGCAACGAAGCCACCCATGTGTGTAGCCTGGAATCGTTTGGTTCCGAGACGCGGTGATCTTCCTGCGCGTTAGTCGGACGCACAGGATTGCGACAGCCAGTCAACCATGAACACGGGCGTGAACATGGTCGACAGCGCTGGCTGTTCTGGACTAAATCTGTTCCGGATCAGAGCCATACAGGAATGTCCTGTCGGGGCATCCTCGACGCCCAATACCCTTCACCGCCTGTGGCGGGACGCGAGACAACGCGGCAAGTAGCCAGATGCTGCACGACCACCACGATCAAATGTGGTGATGGCGCCACCGTCTCCGTATCAACGCCACGTCTGAGCGCGCTGGCAGTTCGCCTGAAGCAATACACCAAACGCGCACCGATACGGCATCTGCCAAACGATCCTATTTGCCCCGGTAAATGGCACACAGCTTGTGGCCGTCCGGATCAAGGACATAGGCCAGGTGCATCGCCCCCATGCCACCTTCTCGCAGACCCGGTGGGTCTTCGATCGACTTGCCGCCATTGGCAACCGCAATGTCGTGAAACGCCTTGACCTGCTCGGCCGAGGTGCAGGTAAAACCGATGGTGCCGCCGTTGGCAAAGGTTGCGCCTTCGCCGTTGATCGGTTCTGTGAGGCAAAAAGTACTTCCGGCATGACGGTAGAAGAGACGGGTGTGACCCGAATCGGCCTTGTTGCGAATCGGCTCTCCCGCCCCGAGTGAACCAAGCACGGCATCGTAGAAATGCTTTGCGCGCTCTATATCGTTAGACCCGACCATGATGTGACTGAACATGCTTTTTCTCCATGAATGACGGCGCACTGCCGCTCTGATTTCAACATTTTCTTCGACTAGGCGACCCTTGCGCCAAGGTTATTGACCGCGCCAGTCTGTACGCCCACCCAGAAGCAGTACCCACGAGCGCGAGCGCCAATATTGCCTGTGCGTCAACTGCGTGTAAAGGGTAAATCAATGCCTGACACCAGCGCGGTTGCGTCTGAAGCGTCAGCGCTACCGCGCGCTGCGGCAGCGTTTAAGCAGGGTCAAGACATTGTTGAAAGGACGCTGACAGGGGCAACCATCCGCCGAAAATCGGGTCGAAAGTAAGAATTTGTAACATCTGGTAGACTGATTTTCATTGATTTTTGCAACCAGGTTTATCCAGATCGCAAGAGTCATGATTCACCAAGTTTGTCAGTTTTTTTGTTTAACTAGCCATGTATTTTCTCCAGGAGCACTTCATGTTATTCAAGTTAATTCAATCAAAAAAAGCGGCTTTGAGCTGGTTTGGGGCGACCTTGCTTTTAGCGACTGGCCAGGTATTTGCTGCGTCAGGTGACGTGTTGAAGCCAGACGATTTTGTCGGTATCAGCTTCTGGCTTATCTCGATGGCACTGGTTGCCTCAACGGCATTCTTCTTTCTGGAACGCGACCGGGTTTCTCCAAAGTGGAAAACCTCGCTGACAGTGTCTGGTCTGGTAACACTGGTCGCGGCAGTCCATTACTTCTACATGCGCGAAGTATGGGTAACGACCGGCTCCACGCCGACCGTGTTCCGCTACATTGACTGGCTGATCACGGTACCGCTGTTGATGGTGGAGTTCTACCTGATTCTGTCGGCCATCGCAAAAGTGCCAGCAGGCGTTTTCTGGCGCCTGATGATCGGTACGATTGTCATGCTGGTGGGCGGCTACGTCGGTGAGGCGGGTTACGTCAACACGATGGTTGCGTTCATCGTCGGCATGCTCGGCTGGATATTCATTCTGTACGAAATCTTCGCCGGCGAAGCAAGCAAGATCAACGCGCAAAGTGCCCCGCCATCAGTGCAATCCGCCTTCAAGACGATGCGTTTCATCGTCACGTTTGGCTGGGCAATTTACCCGGTGGGCTATTTCTTCGGTTACCTGACTGGCAGCAGCCCAGCCAGTAGCGCCAACGCCCTGAACATCATTTACAACCTTGCCGACGTGCTGAACAAAATTGCGTTTGGCCTGATCATCTGGCAAGTGGCCGTCAGCGAGACTGAAAACGCCAAAAAATAATTGATGCGCCGTTAGTAAAGCAAGGGCCTGCCGACAGTTCGGCAGGCCTGAATACAGACTACGGACATGTCCTGATGTTTACGGACATGGTTTCTCAGACTTCGAACCTGGGCACAACATGCCATCTTCCATTTCATCCCAGCCATTGGTGGCGCCTGTGCAAGTGTCGGTGGCACTGAGCGACGTCGAGGCGATGATGCTGGCCTCCCTGCGCGCCAACGCATCAGAAGTCTCTCGCAAAACGGCAGGCGCACGGGAGGCGGCGCAATACCACTTGAGCGCGGGCGGACAAAGGATCAGGGCAAACATAGCGCTGCACGCCGGGCTCTCCGCTGGCCTGAACGCCGCAGACGCAACCATCATCGCTGCAGCCGTCGAGCTGCTGCACAATGCATCGCTGGTACACGACGACATCCAGGATCGCGACGAATTACGGCGCGGCCAGCAGGCTGTCTGGTCCCGCTTTGGTGTGAACACAGCCATTTGCACTGGCGATTTATTCATTTCTGCGGCCTACGCGACGCTGTGCAGGCTGGACAATGCGCGCGTCCTGGCGCCGATGATTTTATTGATGCACGAACGGGTCAGCATGGCCGTTGACGGTCAGTGCGCCGATCTGCAAGAAAGCGCGGCAATTTTTTCTGACACTAAAAAAGCCATCGCGCACTACCAGCAAATCGCCGTCGCCAAGTCAGGTGCGCTGCTCAGCTTGCCGCTCGAACTGGTACTGCTGGCATCGGGACAGCCAGACTATTTGCCGCAAGCACGCAGCGCAGCCGAGGCGTTCGCGATTGGCTATCAGATCGCCGACGATCTGCAAGATGTGCAAAGTGATGGGCGCGCCGGCACTGCAGCAGTCGGATACAACATCGTGTCGGTATTCAAGGCAACTGGAACGACGGCGCTGTCCATGGAAAAAGCACGCACACTCGGGCTCGAGAAAATCGATCTCGCTATCGCGTTATCCGGACGTTTGCCATTCAGCATAGGAGCGCGTCTGGGCGATTACGCCCGTCAGCTTCGCGATGTTGTAGACGGCTATAAATCAGAGGAACAGATTGGTGGAAACGAATAGCCTGGAAGCGGATTTCCGCCCTGACTCGAACGATACGGAAAAGAACCTGGCAGCCGCCAACACGGCCATTGTCATCGGTGCAGGATTTGGCGGACTTGCCTCGGCAATCCGGCTTGCTGCACGCGGAATACGCACCACGGTCGTCGATCGGCTGGATATTCCGGGTGGGCGCGCGGCTGAATTTACGCGCCACACCGCCGGCAAGACATTTCGCTATGACGCCGGCCCGACGGTGCTGACGGCACCCATTCTTTTCGAGGAACTGTTCACCTTGCTGGGTGAACGTCTTGGTGACCATGTCGAACTCATGCCCGTCAAACCCTGGTACCAGATGCAATTTGTCGACGGTTCCCATCTGGACTACGGCGGCAGCACCGAGCAGATTCAAGCCGAAATTGCCAAATTCTCGACGGCCGATGCGGCCGCCTATCCGGCCTATCTGGCACACTCAAAGAAGCTGTTCGAAAAAGGCTACGAAGAACTGGGCACGCAGCCATTCCTGAACTGGCGTGCGATGGCCAGGGCACTACCCGCCATGGCACGGCTGCGTGCGGATCGCTCGGTGTATGCGGTGACGGCGCGCTACTTCAAGCATGAACACATACGCCGGGCATTCAGCATTCAACCGCTGCTGGTTGGCGGTAACCCGTTCGACACCACCAGTATCTACAGCCTGATTCACTACCTCGAACGAAAATGGGGTGTCTGGTTCGTCCGAGGTGGCATGGCGCGCCTGGTCGATGCACTGGTAGCGCTGGCCACGCGACACGGCGTGCAGTTTGTATGGAATGCCGAAGTCGCAGCAATCGAGGTGGAAAACGGACTGGCCAGTGGCGTGCGCTTGCGCGATGGCCGCACCTTTGCGGCTGACAACATCGTGTGCAATGCAGACCCGGGTTACGTGCTGACCAGGTTGCTGCCCGATGGGCACCGCAAAGTCGATGCGATCAAGAAAAAACAGTATTCCATGAGCCTGTTCGTCTGGTACTTCAGTACCGACATCACGTATCCGGATGTGGCACACCATACGATCCTGTTCGGAGCAACCTACCGGGAAGTGCTGCGTAAAATTTTCGACACTTTGGAGCTGCCAGAGGATTTGAGCATTTATCTGCATCGCCCGAGCGCAACCGACCCGGCTTGCGCACCACCTGGCCATGACGCGTTTTATGCATTGGTGCCGGTCCCGAATCTGCGCAGCGATATCGATTGGACCACCGTTGCCGACACCTTCAAGGCCGCGTTGCAAGCGACGCTGGAGCAGCGCACGCTGCCCGGCCTGGGACAGCACATCGTTGATGAATTCCATGTCACGCCAGAGTATTTTTCGAAAGAGTTGCTGTCGCCATGGGGCGCGGGGTTTTCGATCACGCCAACGCTGATGCAGTCGGCGGGATTCCGGTTTCCGAACCGGTCAGCGACTATTCCCAATCTGTATTTTGCTGGTGCAGGCACCCATCCGGGGGCTGGTGTTCCGGGTGTGGTGACCTCCGCCAAGGTGGTCGAGCGGCTGATGTTCGGGTCGGTGCAATGACTGCGCAAGAGGTCATGAACAAGCATGCCAAGTCGTTTTCATGGGCGGCGCGCTTCTTGCTGCCAGGAGCCAGGCAAGACGCGGCCCAACTGTATGCGTTTGCACGATTTGCCGATGATCTGGCGGACGAAGAGGAACTGGGTGCATGGGACCATCGCATGCAGCAATTGCAGGAACTGGAAGACAGCGCGCTGAACCCGGAGACAGGCAGCGGTCTCGGGCAACAAGCTGGCGCGATGCTGCTTGCCAAGGGTGTCAGCGCTGATGTCATCCGCTATTTCATGGCAAGCCTGCGCGAGGACGCCAATCCACGGTCCATCCGGACGACCGAAGAACTGCTGCAGTTTGCGTACGGCGTTGCCGGCACGGTCGGGCAAATGATGTGTCCGATCCTGGGTGTATTTGCCAAGGGCCCGCCCTACGCCGTGGCATTGGGCGTGGCGATGCAGCTCACGAATATCGCGCGTGATGTGGTCGAAGACGCAGCGCGTGGTCGCTGTTATATCCCCGCACAGTGGGGCGTCAGTGCGGAGACGCTGCGCGCGCCACAGAACCCGGCGCAAGTCGCGCAGAGCTTCGCGGCGATCCGGAAATTATTGCTGATGGCCGATGACTTCTACCGTTATTCGCTGCAGGGTTTGCGCACCATCCCTGCCGGAAATCGACGCGCCATCCGCATCGCCACTTCGCTGTACCGCGGCATCGGACAAAAGATTCTGGACAACGGTGCCGAGCGCTACTGGCTCGGCAGGACCTCGCTAGGACGCCTGGAAAAAATGACACTGATCGTCGCCTGCTATCTGGGCATGAGCGATTTGTCAGGCGCCACGACACGGGATGTCATGAGCAGTGACTTGCAGCACTTGAAGCTGATCCCGGGATTTCCGGGCAGCGACTGATTCGCTCCCATGACATTCGACATCGTCATTGTGGGTGGTGGCCTGAGCGGTTTGGCGCTGGCGGCGGAACTCGCGCGACCCGAGTTTTCGAGGCTGCGGGTGCTGGTGCTGGAAGCGCGCGCAACCTATACGCGGGACCGGACCTGGAGCTACTGGCAGTCATCGGCCGACGCGGGTCATCGGTATAGCCACCTGGAGCGGCGGCAGTGGCTGCGCTGGTGCGTGCGACAGGAGGCAGCCGCCAGTATCACGCACCGCGGCAAAACCCAGTCTTACTGCTCGCTCGATGGCGACCTGTTTTACGCCGCAGCGCAACGTGCCATCGCGCAAAGCGACCATGTGGAACTGCGCCTGAACAGCCCGGTGTGCCACGTTACCGGTGCAGAGATGCCCAGCGTGGAGACGGTCGGCGGTGAGGTAATCCGTGCCACCTGGGTCTTTGACGCCCGCCCGCCCACGCGCAATAACGCCAGTGCCCTGGTACAGCAATTTGTCGGATGCGAAATAACAACCGACCGCGATGTGTTCGACCCCACCACCGTCGAGCTGATGCAGTTTTTTCCGAGTACCGACGGCTTGCACTTTTTTTATGTGCTGCCCTACAGTTCGCGCAATGCGCTGGTCGAGTCAACCTGGATTTCGCCAGCATCACTCACACCAGATTTCGGTAACGAATTAAAGCACTTCATCACGAACTCGCTGGGACTGACTTCCTATGACGTGGTGTACGAAGAAAAAGGCGTGCTGCACCTCGGCATGAACAACGCAGCATCTGACATGGCTACGTACGTGGTGCCGTTGGGGCGCGCAGCCGGAACTCTGCGCCCTTCAACCGGCTACGCGTTTCTGGAAACACTGGCGCACGCCGAACAGATAGCAGCCTCCATGGAACGCCATCTGATGACCGGTGAGCTGAAAGACTGGGTACCGACGGTATTCAAACGAGCGGCGCTGGACACCTGGATGGACACGGTTTTTCTGCACGTTCTGGCGCGCGACTGGAGCAAGGGCCCGGGGTACTTCATGCAGCTGTTCAAGAAACTCGATACCAACACCATGGTGGCTTTTTTAAGCGGCAAGGCCAATTGGTGGCAACGGTTGATGGTGGCAAGTGCGCTGCCAGTGTTGCCTTTTACGGCGCAGGCACTGGCGACATGGATCGCAAAGGTGCCCAGGCTGCTGCGGGCCCGGCGATGATCTCTGGCCGCCAGCTTGTTGACCATACGCCTGGCCCGGTGTCACTGGCGGTACTGGCTGTGCTGGCGGTAACGGCGCTGGCGGCGCTGCGTTATCTGGACCAGCACGTGGCGCAAGCCGGATTATGGATATTTCTCGGACTGACTTTAACCACCGGGTTTTTTCATGGCGCGCTCGACATCGTGCTGCTGCAACGCGAGTTTTCTGGCACTCGCAGACTCACGACTGCAGTTGTGCTCTATGCCGGATCGGCGATGCTCGTTGCGCTGGTTGGTGCGCGTAGCGGCTGGCTGCTGATACTTCTTTTGCTCGTCATGTCGGTCTGGCATTTTGGCGAACCGTACGGGCGCTGGGAGCAAGGCCTGCGCAACCGGCTTGCGTGGGTGCAGCGCATCGTTGCGGGCGGCGCTCCCGTGATGCTGCCGGTATTGCTGTCGCCAGCAGCGGTACAAGCGGTGTTGCCAGCGGCGGTCGCGCTGGACGCGCCGTTGGCGTTCGGCATCTGGCAGACGCTGGCCTGGCTGTGGGTTGGGGTTTGCTGCGTTGGGCTTGCGGCATTTCGACGGCGGCTATTGACCACAGCGCTCGTTCTGGAAGTGGTGTTGGTATTCGCAAGTAATCTGCTGCTGTCGCCGCTGATGGCGTTTTCGATTTATTTTGGTGTGCTGCACGCTAGCGCACACATTTTGCGGGTCGCCGCGAAGGTTCGCCGAGGCGAGGCTGCGGAGGGATCAGATGACAGCCCGACCGGACTCGTTCAGCCTACGCGGACGGCCGTCGTTGTTACCTGCTTCGCTAGCTTGGTACTGTTGATTGTGTTGATAGGGTATTTGCGGGGGATGTCGGTTTCTGCTGGAGAGCAACACGGCTTGCTCAATGCAGTGATCGTGGCGCTGACGGCGGTGACGTTGCCGCATCTGGTGCTGGTGAGTCGACATGCCAGGTGGCTTGGCGGGGCAAGGTCCGGGTAGGAATTTATTGCGACTTGGTGCTCGGAGAATACGCAGCTTTTTTTTGACAACATCGATAGCCGGGTCCGATTAAATCAGCACAAAAGTGCCGTAGGTCAAATGCCGCTCACGTAATCGATGCCGTCTTTCAAACCCCCGTTGCGGCAGTCCAGTCTTACGCCATTGCTGGCAATGGCCGGATTATGGTGCAACGCACGTTCCGTTGTTTGTTGCCAGCGCCACGTTGACCACTGGCTTGAGGCAAGCGCTAGTGGGTGGTCATAAAGGGGAGTTGGGCGCCCACACATCCGTACCCTATTTTTCAAGCGCAGGCGGTTCTTTGTTAATGTTGAAAAGATTTCCCGGAACGTACGGCAATGTCTCGCAGTGGTCCAGTTTTCGCATTTGGTAATCGGTCATAAAATCCTTCCGCTCGAAGTTCCTGGCATTAACGTCATCCATAAAAAACTTTTCAAGTTTCGTTCCCTCAAATTTCCGGAGCGGCTTATTTAACTCGCCACATCTGTTCATGTTCAAGAATTCGAGCGTCGAGTCCTTTCCGACATGCGGCATCTCGGTGAGATTATTACAGCCATCCAGATCCAGATATTTCAGATTGCTTAGGTGACTGATATCCGGCGTTCTCTTCAGACCAGTGCAGTTGTATAGCGTGTATCTTTCCAAGCTGGGTGCTTCGTCGGGGCGCTTCGACTCTTCAAAATTTGGCGGCGTTTTCAGGTTCGCCATATCCGACACGTACAACTCTTTGACTTTCAGTGGGATCCTGGGAAGCGCGGTCACATTAGGAGAGTCACTGATGCTTAACATGCCATCGCTTTTCGGATTGGTCTGGCAATCAACCACCTTGTTGGCGATAGCCAATCGCTCCTTGCGCTCCGCCGAGCTCATGTTTTTGTTACCGTAAACATAGGCCGTGAGTTCTGTGAAGTCCTTGTGCCCTGCCCAGTTGGGCCGGACCCGCATTTTCATTCTGAAAAAATTATTGTGACTTCCCACTAACTGCAGTCCCGATCCTCGTCGTGGAACAGAAGGTTCAGCTTTTGGTTTATTGTCGGATGGCGATGCCAGCAGCCCAGATTCCTCTGTCGAATTCTGAGGAAGAAGATCGGTCTGTCCTCCAACAATAGTCGGCATTCTGTCAAATGACGCTAACTTTTCCGCCTGACGGCGAAGCTTCGCCTGCTCTGCGCGTCCACTGAGATTCGGATCGCGACGGGGTAATCTTACTGACTCTTTAGACGCCGGACTTTTCTTATTGGAAGCACTGTCCGGTTGCAGACCACAGGAAGCCGCAAGGTGAGTAATAACATTTTTGGTGCGTGAGATGAACGACATGAATGTCTCCAAGACAGGTGTCGCTGGCGCAACAAGCGCAAACGGTTGTTATCTTTAGGTGGAATCGGGAAATAGATGGTTCCAAGATCATTGCGCGTGGGCTTTAAATATGTCGTCGACAAAAAAATGGCTGCACTTGCGTGCAGCCATTTTTATTTTGGTGTCCCCAAGGGGATACACCCACATGCTGCGGGCCGCGGTTCGGCTTGCATGCAGAACCCTTCGAATCCCCCCACGCGCATGCGCGTGGACTTTTGATACGGAGTCGACAAAAAAATGGCTGCACTTGCGTGCAGCCATTTTTATTTTGGTGTCCCCAAGGGGATACACCCACATGCTGCGGGCCGCGGTTCGGCTTGCAAGCCGAACCCTTCGAATCCCCCCACGCGCATGCGCGTGGACTTTTGATACGGAGTCGACAAAAAAATGGCTGCACTTGCGTGCAGCCATTTTTATTTTGGTGTCCCCAAGGGGATTCGCCCACATGCTGCGGGCCGCGGTTCGGCTTGCAAGCCGAACCCTTCGAATCCCCCACGCGCATGCGCGTGGACTTTTGATACGGAGTCGACAAAAAAATGGCTGCACTTGCGTGCAGCCATTTTTATTTTGGTGTCCCCAAGGGGATTCGAACCCCTGTACTCACCGTGAAAGGGTGATGTCCTAGGCCTCTAGACGATGGGGACAGAAACTGTCCATACTGGCCGGTATTGCTCTTTCAATCACAGCGTCACCGCTGCGAATGAAAAACGCCACGTAAGCACGTGGCGTCTTCGTCTTGGTGTCCCCAAGGGGATTCGCCCACATGCTGCGGGCCGCGGTTCGGCATGCAAGCAGAACCCTTCGCATCCCCCCACGCACATGCACGGGGACTCTTGATACTTCTTCTGCAAAAAACAACTGCACTTTCGTGCAGTTGTTTTGTCTTGGTGTCCCCAAGGGGATTCGAACCCCTGTACTCACCGTGAAAGGGTGATGTCCTAGGCCTCTAGACGATGGGGACAGAAACTGTCCGTACTGGCCGTTATTGCTTTGCTACTTTCTTCGCTGGCCCGACATCCTTAAAATGTTGGTGGAGGTAAACGGGATCGAACCGATGACCTCTTGCATGCCATGCAAGCGCTCTCCCAGCTGAGCTATACCCCCTTGCGACAGAGGCCGAATTATAGCCGAGTAATTCGGCACCTGTAAATCCTCTTCACCAAATTAATCGACGAATTAATCCAGGTACGCTGCGAGTCTTTGCCGGACCAGAGATTGCCCGAACAAGGCGATCACGGCGTCGATGGCCGGGGTTTGCAACTGGCCCGTCAGGATCAGGCGCAATGGCATGGCCAGTTGCGGCATTTTCAACTGGTGGGCCGCGAGGACTTCCTTGAGCATCGCGCCGATCGATGCCTTGTCGTACACCACCGAGCCGCAGCGCGCTGCGAAATCGGCTAGCGCCGGCTTGATGACGTCGGTCAGGTGCTGCGCCAGCAAAGCCGCATCCGGTTGGGGCTGGCGATAGAACAGCATCGTTGCTGCGGCGACTTCGTTGAGCGTGTTGGCGCGTTCTTTCATCAGGCCGATGGCCAGTGCGAGATCAGGAGCGCCATCGAATTGCGCACCCTCCTGCACCATGAGCGGTCGCACCAGCTCGGCCAGATGGACATCATCGGCTTGCTTGATGTAGTGGTTGTTGACCCAGGCCAACTTCTCCGGATTGAACTGGGCGGGCGATTTGGACAAGTGATCGAGGTCGAACCATGCAATGAACTGCGCCATCGAAAAAATCTCTTCGTCGCCATGACTCCAGCCAAGGCGCGCCAGGTAATTCAGCATCGCTTCCTGCAGGAAACCCTGCGCCGGATAATCCATGACGCTGACGGCACCATGGCGCTTGGACAGCTTTTCGCCGTCGGTGCCAAGGATCATCGGCAAGTGGCCATATTCCGGCAAGGTCGCACCCAGCGCGTACAGGATGTTGATCTGGCGCGGCGTGTTGTTGACGTGGTCGTCGCCACGGATGACGTGGCTGATCTGCATGTCCCAGTCATCGACCGCTACGCAGAAATTGTAGGTCGGCGTGCCATCCGGACGGGCGATGACGAGATCGTCCATCTCGCGGTTGCTGATCGTGATCTGGCCTTTGACCAGATCGTTCCACGTCACTTCGCCATCGACAGGATTGCGAAAACGCACGACCGGCTTGCGGTCGGGCGGTACCGGCGGCAGGCTCTTGCCCGGCTCGGGGCGCCAGGTGCCGTCATAGCGCGGCTTGTCGCCGGCGGCGCGCTGACGCTCGCGCATCGCTTCGACTTCGGCGGGTGACGAGTAACAGTGATAGGCGCTACCGCTGGCCAGCATCTGGCCGACGACTTCGCGGTACCGGTCCATCCGTTGCATCTGATAAAACGGGCCTTCGTCGTGCTGCAAGCCGAGCCATGCCATGCCGTCGAGGATGGCCTGCACTGCTTGCGGGGTCGAACGTTCGAGATCGGTGTCTTCGATACGCAAGATGAAGGTGCCGCCGAAGTGGCGCGCATAGGCCCATGCGAACAGGGCGGTGCGGGCGCCGCCAAGGTGGAGATAGCCGGTCGGGCTGGGAGCAAAGCGGGTGCGAACGATCATGGCGTGCTTCGGCGTCGGGTTGGCGGCGCCATCTGGAAGGAAAGGCGCATTTTACCGCGCTGCCCGGTGCGGATGGCGGGGTTCGCGCAAGGTGACGGATTTAACGCGGCAAGGCGTGCGCCCGAACCGCGCATGGCGGCGGCTATCGCCCGGCAAGCCCCTGCACTGCTAGAATCACGTCTTTCTCTTTTTCACTGTGCATCGTTCATGAGCGCTACTTCGCCACGCCAGCTATTCGTCACCACCGCCCTGCCCTACGCCAATGCCGCGTTCCATATCGGTCACATCATGGAATACATCCAGGCCGATATCTGGGTACGCTTCCAGCGCATGCAGGGGCATGAGGTGCACTTTGTCTGTGCTGACGATGCGCATGGCGCGCCGATCATGATCGCGGCCGAAAACGCTGGCGTGACGCCGCAGGAATTCGTCGCCCGCATCGCCGCTGGCCGGGCGCAGCCACTGGATGGCTTCCACATCGCCTTTGACAACTGGCATTCGACTGATGGTGAAGAAAACCATGCCTTGTCAAAAGAGATTTACCGCAGCCTGCGCGACAACGCGCACCTGATCACCTCCAAAACCATCGAGCAGTTTTTTGACCCGGTCAAGAACATGTTCCTGGCTGACCGCTACATCAAGGGCGAATGTCCGAAGTGCGGCGCCAAGGATCAGTACGGCGATTCGTGTGAAGTCTGTGGCGCGGTGTATGCACCGACCGAACTGAAGAACCCGTACTCGGCGCTGTCAGGCGCGGTGCCGGTGATGAAATCATCCGAGCATTTTTTCTTCAAGCTGTCGGACCACAAATGTGTCGAATTCCTGCGTGAATGGGCCTTCACCGAAGGCCGCTTGCAGCCCGAGGTCGCCAACAAGGCGCGCGAATGGCTGGAAGGCAAGGACGGCAAGGAAAGTGGCCTCGGCGACTGGGATATCAGCCGCGATGCGCCGTATTTCGGCATCGAAATCCCCGATGAACCGGGCAAGTATTTTTATGTCTGGCTGGACGCGCCGATCGGTTACCTGGCTTCACTGAAAAATTACTTCGACCGTACCGGACGCGACTTCGATGCCTTCATGGCTGATCCCGATACCGAGCAGTATCACTTCATTGGCAAGGACATCACCTATTTCCACACCTTGTTCTGGCCAGCGATGTTGCATTTTGCGGGACGCAAGGTGCCCAACAATGTGTTCGTGCACGGCTTCATTACGGTCAGTGGCGAAAAAATGTCGAAGTCGCGCGGCACCGGCATTTCGCCACTGCGCTATCTCGATATCGGCATGAATCCGGAATGGCTGCGCTACTACATCGCCGCCAAACTGAGTGCCAAGGTCGAAGACGTCGACTTCAATCCGGATGACTTCATCGCCCGCGTCAACAGCGACCTGATCGGCAAATACGTCAACATCGCCAGCCGTTCTGCCGGCTTCATTACCAAACGCTTCGGCGGCCATGTCGTCACCGACTGGGCCACCACGTCCGACACCTTCCTGTTCAGCCTGCGCGATGTCGCCGATGAATTGCATGGCCTGTACGAAGGTCGCGAATACGGCAAGGCGCTGCGCCTGATCATGGAGCAAGCCGACCGGGTCAATGCCTATGTCGATGCCAACAAACCGTGGGAGCTGGCAAAAAATCCCGACAACGATGCGCGCCTGCAGGAAGTCTGCAGCCGCCTGCTCGAAGCGTTCCGCATCCTGACGCTGTACCTGAAACCGGTTTTGCCGGCCCTGGCGCAACAAGTCGAAACGATGCTCGATATTGCGCCGCTGACCTGGTCGGATGTCGTCATGCCGCTGCCACACAACCACGTGGTCAAGCCGTTCGCCCATCTGATGCAGCGGGTCGATCCGGCAATGCTGGATGCGCTGTTTGAACCGCCCGTGCCGGTCGTTGTTGCCACTGCTGCTGCGGTTGTGGCAGAAGATGCCCTTGCATTAGCGGCACCCACGGCAGCCGCCCACTTCGCACCACTGGCCGATGAAATCAAGATCGATGACTTCGTGAAGATCGATTTGCGCATCGCCCGCATCGTCAACTGCGTAGCGGTCGACGGCTCCAAAAAGCTGTTGCGCCTGACGCTGGATGTCGGCGAAGGTCGCTTGCGCAATGTCTTCTCGGGCATCAAGTCGTCCTACCAGCCCGAAGAACTGATCGGCAAGCTGACCGTGATGGTGGCCAACCTGGCACCGCGCGAAATGAAGTTTGGTGTCTCGGAAGGCATGGTACTGGCCGCCTCGTCTGCCAACGAAAAAGCCAGCCCCGGCATTTACATTCTCACGCCATGGCCCGGTGCAGAACCGGGAATGCGGGTGAGTTAAGGACATCGGCGCATGCCATCCGGGCTACACATACGCGAAGCCGTACCGGACGATGCGCCGCTGCTGGCCGCGCTGACCCGACACTGCTGGGCGGGCACCGTTGCCGCCAGTTCCAGCGGACACAATGAATCGCCCTCCCGCGTCGCACAGCAATTGCAACAGGGCGGCGCGTTCATCCTGATGGTCGATGCGGTCGTGGCAGGCTCGGTACGCTGGCTACCACTGGAGACCGAATCCGGTGCCTGGGAAATCCTGCGCATGGGCGTCCATCCGGAGTTCCGTGGCGAACACCTGTCGACCCACCTGCTGGAAGCCGTCGTGCATCACGCCCTGCTGGCGGACGTCAATGAACTGCGGCTGGCGGTGCGCAATGACCAGTCCCGGATAGTCGACCTGTATGCAACGCTTGGTTTCGAGCTCGCGCCGGAACTCGATTATTCCCATGCCAATCCGCTTGAGCCACCGCCGACCGTGATGCGCCGCGTGCTGTGAGGGCACGCGTGCCGACCTACTGGCAAGCGTCAGTCAGAGGCATGGCCACGACAGCTTGCCGACTGCCGTCCGGCATGCCGCCATTTTCGCCGCCGGGGCCGACGAACAAGGTAAAATGCGGGCTGCCGCCAACCGTCGCAAAGTACCCCATGAAATTTACCAAGCAATTCCAGCGTTACGAATCCGACATCACGCTTTTCATCAAGGATCTCAAGAAGAAGAATCCGCAACTTGAAGAAGAGCAGCGCGCCGGCCGTGCCCTGTTGTGGGACAAGGCGCCGCGCGACCTCGACGCACAAGACCGCACCAATGAATCACGCGTGGCGCAGCAACCTTACGTGTACCAGAACAAACTCTAACGATGGCGGCAACGCAGGCAGCATCGATCGCACTGCCGGCGGCCGCCAACGATGGCGTGAGCTACGCGCGCCTGTATGGCGAACCGCTGTTCAAGCTGCCCAATGACCTGTACATCCCGCCGGACGCGCTGGAAATTTTTCTGGAAGCGTTCGAAGGTCCGCTTGACTTGCTGCTGTACCTGATCCGCAAGCAAAACTTCAATATCCTCGATATCCCGATGGCACAGGTCACGCGCCAGTATCTGGCCTACGTCGACCAGATCCGCCTGAGCAATCTGGAGCTGGCTGCCGAATACCTGCTGATGGCAGCGATGCTCATCGAAATCAAATCCCGCATGCTGCTGCCGGTGCGCAAGGTCGATACCGATGAAGCCGGCGACCCGCGTGCCGAGCTGGTCCGACGCCTGCTTGAATACGAACAAATGAAGCTGGCCGCCCGTGAACTCGACGCCGTGCCGCAGCTGGGGCGCGACTATGTACGCACCCAGATTTACATCGAGCAAAGTCTGGTCACGCGCTGGCCGGATGTCGAGATCATCGATCTCCAGTCGGCCTGGGCAGATGTGATCAAGCGGGCCCGACTGATCGAACATCACAAGATCAGCCGCGAGGAATTGTCGGTGCGCGAGCACATGACCGCGATCCTGCGACGCCTGCAGCATGCCCGCTTTGTCGAATTCACCGAGCTGTTCGATCCGGCTCGCGGCGTGCCGGTGCTGGTGGTCAACTTCGTTGCCCTGCTTGAACTGGCCAAAGAAACCCTGATCGAAATCACGCAGGCTGAACCGTTTGCGCCGATCTATGTCCGACTCGCGTATTCACCCACCTGAATCGCCCCTCCTCTTTCTTTTCACCTCAGATAGCCGCTTTCACCAGGACATTTCATGAAAATCATTTCCTCGATCGACGATTTGCGCGACCAGTTGCGCGGCCAGTTGCGTACGGCCTTCGTCCCTACCATGGGCAATC
This sequence comes from Actimicrobium antarcticum, assembly GCF_039536745.1. Taxonomy (NCBI): domain Bacteria; kingdom Pseudomonadati; phylum Pseudomonadota; class Betaproteobacteria; order Burkholderiales; family Oxalobacteraceae; genus Actimicrobium; species Actimicrobium antarcticum. The sequence continues at coordinate 41,650 of NZ_BAAAZE010000016.1, read as the reverse complement.
TGCATGACGGTCATCTGTCGCTGATCAAGCTGGCCAAGAAGCATGGCGATCCGGTAGTGGCATCGATTTTCGTCAATCGCCTGCAATTTGGCCCGAACGAAGACTTCGACAAGTATCCGCGCACCTTCCAGGCCGATGTCGAGAAACTGGAAAAAGAAGGCGTCTACGTGCTTTTTGCGCCGACCGAGAAAGACCTGTATCCGGAGCCGCAGGAATTTCGCGTGCAACCGCCGGACGACCTTGGCAACACGCTGGAAGGCGAATTCCGGCCGGGCTTCTTTCAGGGCGTCACGACGGTCGTGTTGAAGCTGTTTTCCTGCGTGCAGCCGAGCGTCGCCGTATTCGGCAAGAAGGATTACCAGCAGCTCATGATCATCCGCAACATGTCGAAGCAATTTGCATTACCGACAGAGATCATCGCGGCCGACACATTCCGGGCTGACGATGGTCTGGCACTGTCGTCGCGCAACATGTATTTGTCGGCACAGGAACGGGCGACCGCACCGCAGCTGTATCAGGCCCTCAATACGGTTGCCGAGCAGATGCGCAGCGGACACCTCGATGTCTTCAGTCTGGAGCAGCAGGCAATGCGTGCGCTGGCCAACGATGGCTGGAAGCCGGATTACATTTCCATCCGCCGCCGCGCCGACCTGCAGCCGCCCACTGCCGGCGACCTGCATCGCGGCGAACCGCTGGTAGTGCTGGCCGCGGCCAAACTGGGCGCAACCCGCCTGATCGACAATCTGGAAATCTGACGACCATGCGTCTGTCCGGCAAATGGGCTTTTTGCTTAGTCTGGCTGGTTGCCTGTGCGACGCACGCCGCGCCGGTCAGTACCACCGATGACACGGGCCACAGTATCCGTTTATCTGCACCCGCCACCCGCATCGTCAGTCTGGCGCCGCATGCGACCGAACTGCTGTTTGCGGCAGGTGCCGGTGGCGTGCTGGTGGGCGTCAGCGAATACAGCAATTTTCCGGAGGCCGCCAAACGGATCGCCTCGATCGGCGGCGCTGCAGCCATTGACATCGAACGCGTCGTCACGCTCAAACCGGATCTGGTGGTTGCCTGGGGCAGTGGCAACTCGGCCCGGCAACTGGCCAGCCTTCGCTCCCTCGGCATCCCGGTTTTTGAGAGCGAGCCGCGCGACTTCGCCGCCATCGCCTCGTCGCTGGAACGACTGGCCACGCTGGCCGGCACCGAAGCAATCGGCCGGCCGGCGGCGCAGAATTTCCGGACCCGTTTACAGGCACTCGCCAGCACCTACCAGCAGCGCCCGCCGGTGCGCGTGTTCTATCAGATATGGCACGAGCCACTGATGACACTCAATGACAGCAGCATGGTCTCCAGCGCCATCCGGCTGTGCGGCGGCGACAACATTTTTGCGCGACTGCCGCAACTCGCGCCGGTCGTGAGTACCGAAGCCGTACTACAAGCCAACCCGGAAGCGATCTTCACCGGCGGCGAAGACGACCCTACGGCACTGGCCAGCTGGCGCCGTTTTCCGTCGTTGCTGGCAGTGCAGCGCAACAATTTATTGGTCATCAATTCGGACTGGCTGGCCCGCTCCGGACCGCGCATACTGCTCGGTGCCGAGCAGTTGTGTATCCAGCTTGAGGCGGTGCGTCGCAAGCGTTCGTGACGTCGTACTTAACGTTTTGACCGAGTCTGCAAGAACAGGAACCTGCGCATGCTAATCACGATTTATCTGCTACTGATTCCGGTCAGCCTGGTGCTATGGATCTGGCTGACCAAGCGACTTTGGCGTGTAAGCCCTGCTGCGGCTGGCACCTCGTTTTTCCTGCTATTCCCCGCCATCTACTGGTGCTGGAAACTGTGGAACGATCCCGATGCACATATCCGTGTCCCGGCCATCGCCAATGGTCTCATCACCCTTGTTTTGCTACTGATGAGCTATCGGATCGGCACCACCGAACTGGATCGTTTCCTTGATAACCTCAAGGTGAGCGTGCATCATCAAGAGCATCGACAGCAGGCGCGCGTCGCTGCGCATTTGCCAGCAGCAGTTGCAGTATCAGCGTCAGTGTCAGTTGGCGCTTAATTTTCTGACAGTACACACTTTTGCAAGCAAGTTGATGGTGAGTTCTTTCTTGTCCTGCGATAAGATTCCGAACAGTAATTTACTTAAGCGTTGGGCTGCGTTACCAAAATATAAAAGCCCGACCCGTCACCCCTTTATGGAGACTTTATGAATTTCATCAACCTTAAAGTCGGTACTCGGCTAGCGCTGGCATTTTCCGTTATCTTGCTGTTGCTACTGTGTGCAGGTGGCATCGGTATCTGGTCCCTGCAACAAGTCAATGGCGTCGCAGACAAAATGGTGTCGGAGACCATGGTCAAATCCAGCCTGGTGCAGGAGTGGCACGCCGCCACCAACCTCAATGGAGCCCGCCTGGTGAGCGTGCTCAGTTCCAATGATGCCGCGGTCAAAAAACTCACCGAGGACAGAATCAAGACCACCAGCGCACGCATCAGCGAAATCCAGAAACAGCTGGAAACGCTGAAGAACCCGACCGAAACTGCGGTGTATGCCGAGATCGGCGAGCGCCGTGCCGATTACGTCAAGGCCAGAACCGCCGCCTTCAAGGCGCAGAAAGATGGTAACGACGAGGAAACCAAAACCATCATCAGCAGCAAGCTCGAACCTGCGCTCGCCGGTTATCTGGTCACGCTGGACAAACTGGCTGGCCAGCAACGCGATGCGATCAGCGCAGCAGGTGCAGAAATGAAGCAACGCAACCGATCCGGTCAGGTCCTGATGGCCGTGTTTTCCGGCATTGCGCTACTGGCCGGTGTTGGCGCTGCGATGCTGATCACGCGTGGCTTGCTCAAACAGCTAGGCGGAGAACCCGCCTATGCGATGCAGGTCGCTGCGGGGATTGCCGCCGGCGATCTGGCAGTGCCGGTGACGTTGCGGGCGGGCGACGCAAGTAGTTTGTTATTTGCGCTGCATGCGATGCGCGACAACCTGGCCAGCATCGTCGGCCAGGTGCGCCGCAGCACCGACACAATTTCAACTGGTTCTGGCGAGATCGCGAGTGGCAACATGGATTTGTCGGCGCGTACCGAAAGCCAGGCCAGCTCGCTGGAGCAAACCGCGTCGTCCATGGAAGAGCTGATTTCGACGGTGCGACAGAACGCGGACAATGCCCGTCAGGCCAATACACTCGCCGCTAGCGCCTCCGCAGTCGCGGTCAAGGGCGGCACAGTGGTTGCGCAAGTGGTCGAGACGATGGCCTCGATCAATGCGTCCTCCAGAAAAATCGTCGACATCATCGCCGTCATCGACGGTATCGCTTTCCAGACGAATATCCTGGCACTGAACGCGGCGGTGGAAGCGGCACGCGCTGGTGAACAGGGGCGCGGATTTGCGGTGGTGGCATCGGAAGTACGCAGTCTGGCGCAACGCTCGGCGGCGGCGGCCAAAGAGATCAAGCAGCTGATCGGTGACTCGGTCGAAAAAGTGGACGACGGCGCCCGGCTGGTGGACCAGGCCGGCGTGACCATGGACGAGATCGTCTCCAGCGTGCAGCGCGTGACCGACATCATGGGCGAGATTTCGTCTGCCAGCGAAGAGCAAAGTCGTGGCATCGAGCAAATCAATATGGCCATCACCGAACTGGACGAAGTCACCCAGCAGAATGCGGCCCTGGTTGAACAATCGGCGGCGGCGGCGCAAAGCATGCAGGACCAGACCGCAGAGCTGTTGACGGTGGTGAGTGTGTTCCGGCTGTCGGCCGGGGCTGAGTCCGAGGCCAGGACTCAAGCGCCGGTTGCCACAGCGCGCCGTGCCACAGCACCAGTGGCGGTGCGCAAGCCGGTTGCACTGAACAAGCCGGTGGCCCGCCGCGCGGTGGCGAATGCCAACGGCCCGGCAAGAAAATCGATCGCGTCCGGCAACGACGACTGGGAAGAATTCTGACCGGTTACTGCGCCACGAAGCTGCGCAGGCCGTCGGCTTCGAGCACGCTGAACTGACACCCGAACGCTGACTCCAGCACGTCGGGCGTCAGCACAGTCGCCACCGGTCCGGACCAGTGACGGTCGGCACCCAGTACCAGCACATGGGTCGCAAAACGCGCTGCCAGATTGATGTCGTGGCAGTTCATGACAACGGCATGGTCGGCGCTGAGCTGACGCACCAGTCGCAGCATCGCCAGTTGATGGGCCACGTCCTGATGCGCAGTCGGTTCATCGAGCAGCATGATCGCCGGTGCCTGCACCAGCAAGGTCGCCAGTGCCACCCGCTGGCGTTCACCACCCGACAGTTGCAGGATATCGCTGTCGGCGCGACTGGACAGGTCGACACTGTCCAGCGCGTTGCGGGCGGCGGCAATGTCGGCGTCGGTATCCCAGCCACGTCCAGTCCGATAGGGGGTGCGTCCGATCAGGACGGTTTCCAGCACCGATACCGAGAAAGCATCGACCACCTGTTGCGGCATCAGTCCGCGCAGCTGCGCCAGCGCGGAGGCCGCAATCCTGGTCAGCCCGACCCCATCGATCGCGATGGCCCCTGACGCCGGTTTCAGCAGACCTGCCAGCGTCTGCATCAGGCTGGTCTTGCCAACGCCATTGCGCCCCAGCACACACCAGAATTCGCCAGCCGCGATCTGCCAGTCGAGGTGGCTGATCAGCGCACGTCGGCCTGCCGTGATGCCGAGATCGCTGGTGTTCAAGCGGATCATGCCCGCCCTCTTCCCAGCAAAAACAGAAATACCGGCACACCCACCAATGCCGTAATTACGCCGACCGGCAATTGCGTTGGTGCGACCACGGTACGCGCCAGCAAATCGGCCAGCACCAGCGCAATCCCGCCACCGAGTGCACTGGCCGGCAGCAGCAGGCGCTGGTCATGGCCGAACACCATGCGCAGTGCGTGCGGCACCACCAGGCCCACAAAACCGATGGTGCCGGCCACCGCGACCGCAGCGGCAGTGGCCACCGATGCCACCAGCAAGGTCACCGCGCGCAAGCGTACTACCGGCACACCAAGCAATTGCGCCGCCGCGTCGCCGTGCGACAGCACGTTCAGGCGCGCCGCATTGACGCATGCCCACGCGACTGCCAGCACCAGCGCAACACAGGCCGGTGCGTACAACAAATTATTATCGAGGTCGCCCATCAGCCAGAAAATCATGCCGCGCAAGCGGGCATCTGGCGCCAGGCTAAGAATGAGGGTCATGCAGGCACCAAATCCGGCGGCAATCATCACGCCGGTCAAAATCAGTCGTACTCCGGACACGGCCGCCACCAGATGCAGCAGCGCGCCGCGCGCCAGTCCAAACAGCAGGGCAGTCGCCAGCAATGCTCCCGCCAGCGCACCCAGGTGCACACTCCACGTCATCAGCGCCACCGGCGCCAGCAGCATCGCCGTCATTGCACCGGCCGCCGCACCACCCGAGACACCGAGTACATACGGGTCAGCGAGCGGATTGCGCAACAGGATTTGCATCAGCGCGCCAGCCAGCGCCAGCAGGCCACCGACCGCGAACGCCGACAGCGCACGCGGCAGGCGCAACGCCCACAGGATATCGGCTGGCACCGCCCGGCATCCCGTGCTGCCGCAAGCGACCGCCGCCACCAGTGCGATGGCAGCCAGGGCGGCCATCGATACCAGTATCAGCCAGGCACGCTGCGACGCACGCATCATTGCTGCCAGCGCAAGCCGGCAAACACGCCACGTGGCGGCTGGTTATAGCCGTACACGGTTTGATAATCACGATCCAGCAGATTGTCGATACGGGCAAACAACGACAGTGACTTCGACAGCGTATAGCGTGCGTTCAGGTTGGCCAGCAGATAGCTGGCGAGCGGCTTGGCGCCATCGTTGCGGCGTGCGCTGTACTGCAGGTCAGCACCGAGCCGCAAGGCACCGAACGTTTGCGCAGCCGAGACTGACGCCAGCGTGCGGGCACGCCGTGGCAGGATCTGGCTGGTCGCGTCATTGACGGGCTCCTGCAATGTCAGACTGGCCTGCAGATCGACATTGCTCAGCGGGCCACCGGCACTCAGTTCAAGACCCTGGTTGCTGGCTTGCGCAATGTTGAAGGTCGGGCAACCGAATGGAAAAGCGCCACTGAAGCAGTTATCCGGGTCGATGCCAAACTGGTCCCTGGTGCGCGTCTTGAACAAGGTCGCGCGCAACAGCGATTTACCCGCCGCGTACTGGGCCCCCACTTCGACCGAGCGCGAAGTTTCGGGTTTCAGGCTGGTGTTGCCATTGACCGGATCGAAGACCTGCGCCAGCGTCGGTGCGTTGAAGGCGGTCGAAGCGCTGGCCACCAGTTTGAATTCCGGCGTCAGCGCATAACCGTAACCCAGATAGCCGGTGGTCTTTGCACCTGCACCGTCGACATGGTCGTGACGCACGTTCACTTGCACCTGATGCGCATCGAATTTGCCGGTCGCGCCGGCATACACGCTGGAGCTGGAACGCGATGGCGCGTTCGTGGTCACGCTAAAACCGTCGTCACTCCTGACCATGGCTTTTTCATGGCCGAGGTCGGCACCGGCGGTCAGGCTCCAGGTCGACGACAGGGTGAATTCGTTGGTCCATTGCAGCAGGTTGGCAGTGCTTTCATACAGGCTGTCGTAACCGAATTCGCTGATGGCGACATCATGGTTGCTGGTTTTGGTCTGTGACAACGTCACGTTCGACATCCAGTCCGACGACAGGCGATCACGCGAGAACACGGCCAGCGATTGCTGCTTCGAGCGGCCCTTGTTGATATCGGTCGGCGCGCCGAAGCCGCCGCCGTCATAGTTGACATTGCCCTCATTGGCGTACAGGCGCACGCCCGCTTCATGGCCTTTGGCCCATTCGCGGGACACGGCCACCGAGACGCTGGTGTTGTCGTAGCCATCCTTGTCGGGATTTTCGAGCGGGAACTGATTACGGTTGCTGACCGAAAAACCGTCGGTACGAAAATGCGATGCCGATACCGCGTAACGGGTTCCATCGCTCTGGCCGGTCACGTCGCCGGCAACCTTGTAGGTGCCGCGTGAACCGGCTTCGACCGATGCGCCGACAACTGGCTGGCGATCGCCGCGCCGGGTAAAAATCTGGATCACGCCACCGATGGCACCGGAGCCGTAAATCGCCGAGACGTTGCCCCGTACGATTTCGATATGGTCGATCTGTTCTGGCATCAGATGTTCGAGCGCAGGAGCGCTTGAAAAACCGGCGCGCCGCACCGGCACGCCATCGATCAGGATCAGGGTCTGGCCCGGCGACGCCCCGCGCAGAAAGACCGATAGAAACTGGCCCGTGCCACCGCCCTGGGTGATCTGCAAACCAGCCTGTTGCTGCAACAGACTGGCTAAATCGGTGGCCTGACTGTTGCGGATGGTGTCACGGGAAATGACGGTGGTATGTGGCAATGCATCGGACTGACTCTGTTCGATGCGCGCTGCGGTGACGACGATGGGCGCCATGCTGGCATCGACTGGTGCAGCAACGGCACTTGCAGCAGCAGAAAACAGCGAAACAAGCGTAATCACGCGTGCGGAGGCACACGGAATGGAACGGGAAAAATTGGACATGGAAAACAATCTGGCAAAGGAGCATTGCGCCAACTTCCCCGCAGGCGCAACTAATCAGACATGCGGCCAGGTCGATTGCTCGCCAACGCCACGCGTCCACCTGTCCTGGCCGGTATCCGGGCTACCAAGTCGAACCGCATCACCTTCCCATGCATCTGCACAGTGGTATTGAAATGCGGCCGGCAAAGATGCTATCGCAGCCGATGGGCGACGAAGCACTCTTTGCGCTTGTTTACCGTTGCGGGGGCAGCACACGCCTGTTCGTGATGAACACGTGTTTCCCGTTTAACTGCGCGCCGGAAACGGCGCGCGGGCACCAAAACGCCGCCAGTGTAGTCGTTTAGCGACGTCAGGGTCAATTTGTTAGGGGCAAGGTGTTAGCGTCGATCTGCTGGCATCACGTCATTCATGCCATCTGACGTACCGGCCTGGACGACGGCAATGCCGCCGTCAACGCCAAACTGTCCCGCTGCTGATACAGTGAGCATTCCAAACACACACCGCGAGCTTCAATGACAACGACTGCAGCCCACCCGCCCGAGTTTTATGATGTTCAGTACAACGCCCGCGCCGGCATTCCCGACCATCCACAACTGTTCGCGCGTTGGGCCGCAGCATCAGCGCAAGTCCGCGCGACCGCACCGGCGTTGCTCGACATGGCGTATGGCCCGGCGGCAGGTGAACAGCTCGATTTTTTCTCGTGCGGCAAAGCGGATGCGCCTCTGCTGGTGTTCATCCACGGTGGCTGGTGGCGCTCGCTCGACAAGTCGGATTTTTCGTTCCTGGTGCCCGGCTTCACGAGCGCCGGTATCAACGTTGCGCTGACCAACTACACGCTGGCGCCGGAAGCCTCGCTCGAAGAAATCACGTTGCAGCAGACCCGTGCTCTGTCGTGGCTATACCTGCATTCGGGCGCGGGCCTGTTCGACCGGGATCGCATCGTGATTGCCGGCCACTCGGCTGGCGCGCATCTGAGTGCGATGCTGATGACCACGCTGTGGCCACAGGTCGATGCGCGCCTGCCGCCGAACCTGATCAAGGCCGGCATCCTGCTCAGCGGACTGTACGATCTGGCGCCGGTCGAACACGCCAGTTTTGTCAACGTCGATCTGAAGCTGACACCCGCCCGGATCGATCGCCTGTCGCCAGCCCGCCTGCCGCAGTCCCATTCGATCCCGTTTTTTACTGCAGTAGGCGCACTTGAATCGGATGAATTCAAACGCCAGAATGCGCTGATCGGCACTGTCTGGCCGGATACACACACCGGCGATATCGCTCTCCCGGCCTGCAATCATCTGACCATCTGCGATGCGTTTGCCACGCCCGGCCATCCGCTGTTCGAGACCGCCGTGACGTTGGCAAGCATCGCACGGTGAGCCTGTCGAAAGGCCTTTGTGGGTAATTGATTAAAATTACCTCAAAGTAAGTTAATTCCAGCCGATAGCTGCCATTCCCCTCCATAATTTAGGTATTATTGTTCGGATCAGGCAGCCTGGTGACGAAAGCACGACCGGGCCACCAGCAGATCAAGTCGCCAGCGGCGCGACAACACAACCACTGAATAACCACTGAGGGAAGTACCGGCCATGTCAGACGATTTCGACGCGCTGTTTGAAGAAGTATCCGCACAACGTACAGCCACCATCTCGGCGGCAACAACCCCACCTCCAACTCATCCCGCCGAAGTCGCTCCAGCGGCAGAGATAGTCGACCACGCATCGCCCGCCCACGAGCATGCCTCGACCAAATCCTTTGACAACCCGATGTTCGAACGTGTCGGCGGTATCGTGCGGCTGTTACATGACTCGCTGCGTGAACTCGGTTACGACCGCACCCTGCACGCAGCAACTTCGCAGATCACGGACGCGCAGGGTCGCCTGGAATACATCGCCAGCCTGACCGAGCAAGCGGCCAACAAAGTCCTCAACACGATCGACGAAGGAATGCCGGCGCAGGACCTGCTGGCAAGCAAGGCAAAGGACATGCAAGGTCGCTGGACGAAGCTGTTCGATGGTCAACTGAGTATCGATGAATTCAAGGTGCTCGCGGCTGATTCAAAAACGTTCTCCGGCACGGTACTGGAAAATACCGAAACCGAAAAAGCGCGCCTGCTGGAGATCATGATGGCGCAGGATTTTCAGGACATCACCGGACAATTGATCAAGAAGATCGTCGTTATCACGCAAAAGGTCGAGACAGAACTGGCCCAATTACTGCGCGACAACGCCCCCCCAGAGCTCCTGAAAGAACGCAAGGAAGATACTGCGACCGACCTGATGCAGGGCCCCGCGATGGGGGGCCTGGCCATGGAACAGGACGATGTCGACAGCCTTCTGGAAGGTCTGGGCTTCTGATGGAAGACATGCTGAAGGATTTTGTGGTCGAGGCGCTGGAGCTGGCGACGAACGTGGAAGAGCACCTGCTGACGCTGGAGCGCAGACCAGACGACAAGGAAACTCTCAACGCAGTGTTTCGCTCCTTCCACACGATCAAGGGTGGTGCCGGTTTCATGAGCCTGCCTGCCATGGTCTCTGCCTGTCACCTGACCGAAAACCTGTTCGACGCGCTGCGCACCGGTGCCGCACCCGTGACACCACTGGCCATCGAAGCCGCGTTGCAAGCTAGCGGTTTCGTGGCCGACCAGCTCACCGAGCTGGCCAATGGCGCGCGACCCGAGAGCCTGTCAGCCATGCCGCAGGCGCTGGAAGACATACTGACGCAGGCCATCGAGGGCAAAGCTGACATGGTAGTCGTTGCAGTCCAGGCTACCGTTGCTGCCGCTGCCATGTCAGCAGCGGCCACGGCAGCTGCGGTGCCTGTATCATCCGCCACCATGACCAATGGCGTGCTGGACTGGGAGGCCTTGTATGCCGCTGTCGTACCTGGCGCCATTGCTTCCGTAAATCAGCCCACCGCGCATGCAGTGCATGCACCGGAAGTCGCTGCCATTGCCTCTGCGGCGGCAGCAGCAGCCGTAATCACCCGTACCAGCCCGGCCCCCGGCGAAAAACCGCCGGCAACCTCGATCAAGGAAGACAGCATCCGGGTCGATGCAGTCAAGCTCGATGCCTTGCTCGAAGTCGCTGGCGAGTCAGTGCAGGCCGCCAATCAGGCCAGCGTGCTGCTCGAAAAACTGCAGCAATTCAAATTTGATGGCGCGGCCGCGGCGTTGATGGCGAGTCTGACCGAAACCCTCAATCGTGCCTCGCGTTATTCGACCGAACTGCAACGCGCGACACTGTCGACACGGATGCAACCGGTCGGCCGGCTGTTCCAGAAATTCCCGCGGCTGGTGCGAGAACTGGCCAAGGATCTCGGCAAGGATGTCGAACTGGTCATCGAGGGCGCAGAGACCGAAGTCGATCGTGTCGTGGTCGACAGCTTGTACGACCCGCTGGTGCACATGCTACGCAACGCGCTCGACCACGGCATCGAAAGTGCCACTGATCGCGCCAGTCTGGGCAAATCGACCAAGGCCATCATTTCGCTGAAAGCGTGGCAGGAAGCTAACAGCGTGATGATCGTCCTGGGCGATGACGGCAAGGGCTTGAATGCCGCCGAGCTGCGCAAGAAGGCGATCAAGAAGGGACTGATCAGCGATGCCGCTGCACAGACCGACCAGGAAGCCTATCAGCTGGTATTCCTGCCCGGCTTTTCCACCAAGGAAGTTGCCTCCAGCGTCTCTGGTCGTGGCGTCGGCATGGACGTGGTGAAGACTGCTGTCGAGAAACATCGCGGTGCCATCAGCATTGATTCGGCACTGGGCCAGGGCACGCGATTCTCGATCCGTCTGCCGATCGAACTGTCGATCGTCCCAACGATGCTGGTCAGGACTGCGGACGCGGCTCTTGCCATGCCGATGGCTGTCGTGCAACGGGTTGTCGAACTCCCCGAAACCTTCATGGAAGTCGGCGGTTCACCGGTGCTGCGTGACCAGGGCCAGCCACTGCCCGTGCGTTCACTCGCGGCGATTCTTGGATATACCCCTGGACCGGAGCGTGTCGGTATCGTTATCGCTTCGCCCAATCCGTATATTCTCGCCGTCGAAAAAGTCGAAGGCACGGCCGAAATGGTGATCAAACCATTGACTGCTTTGTCGGTGCAGGGAATTACCGGGACTGCCCGATCGGCCGAAGGTGAACTGGTTCTTGTCATCGGGCTATCGTTTTTGCTCGACGGCTGCAAGGTCAACGTCGCAACGCTCGCCGCCTGACCGTAATCAACGCAAAAAAGGGAACGCTTGTGTTCCCTTTTTCATTTCTATCCTGCACGTTCAGGCTGCAGAGCGCACCCTTCCTAAGCAACTACCGCGCGTTGGGCCACCCTGATTCCTGTCAGCCGCCAACCCGTATCGCGCTATGCGATGACCGGAGACCGTCTAACGATCTCCGTTGATTTCAGAATCAGCCCTTTCATCAGCTGCCGCTCATCCGCGGCAGTTCAAACTCGACTGCCGCTTATACCTTGGCTTCGGTACGGGCGGAAGCGTTCCCCGTCTGACGTGGATTTTGCTGATCGCGGCGCGGCTCTTGTGACGCGTGTTGGGCGGATTTGGCGCCTTCCTCCATATCGCGCCTGGTTTGCTCGTTGATGACTTTGGAACGCGGTGCCTCCTTTTGCTCGCGCAGCTCGCCCTCCTGCGCTTCACGAATGTCGAGTCGAATTCCGCGTTGACGCCCCTGAGGTAGCGGGATGGTAATTTCGAGTACTCCATCGCGCATCTTCGCTTCGGCCTCGCTGCCGTCTACACCTTCGGGCAACGGTATAGACCGATAGAAACGTCCATAGCTACGCTCCGTACGGTGATAGCCATCAACATCCTGGCTAATATTTTCCTCACGGCGCTCGCCCTGGATGGTGATCTTGTCTTCGTGCACTTTTAGCTGCACATCCTCTTTGGTCAGCCCGGGCAGATCGGCGCAAATCACCATTTGGTCACCGAGCTGGGCAACCTCGACGGTGGGTGTCCAGTTACGACCGCTGCTGCTGCCACCGGCGTAATTTTGGGCAATTTTGCCCATGGGAGCCTGCATCATCTTGCCAAAATATTGATCCATTTCTTCCGACACTTTACGCATCATGACGAATGGCTCTTCCCACGCATTGAATACATTGGGCAGCCAGCTGCCTGACGAGGCGAACGAGTTCTGCAGCATGCTGGCTTCCTGCTCCAGCATACGTGCAGGCATCTGCCCGAAGGCGCCTGTAATTTGCGACAACATATTCCGGGCCGGCTGCGCCCATGCTTGCGCAAGAGGCATGCCCTGTATGGACGCCGACGCAGACGCCGTCGACGGTGAACGAGATGAACTAACGTCACCACTGAACTGCATTGAACCGCTTTGCTCTGCCATTTTGTTCTCCAGATTGAAAAGGATTTAACTGAACTGCACCTACGCGTACCGGTTAAAAAAAAGACCGGCAGACCGTAGACGGCAACACAGGCATCGTGCAAGCCGCCTATTCCTTTGCTTCATTGCTACCGTTTCATTTCCGCTGTTTGACCTCAGTCACACCGTAATTCACGGCTCCAACGGCAGTCCGGTAATTGACACGGAAAACCATGCCGATCTTCAGACCGCAACGACATCGCCTTACTGATAACAAGTCCCGGAAACCCATCGCGCCGTAACTACCCTGCAGTGACATCCGGGCGATGCGAGGCCGCCCGTACCGAAAATGGGTTCGTGGCATATAAACGCGCCAAATAAACAATTAATGGCAACCTGATGGTCTCGTTATCTGTCTCTACAGAGATGTCGCAAGCCGAAGAAGTTCCCACTAAATCTGCGTTTTTTCCGCACTGCGACATTGATATAAATCAAACTCTGAAGAGTAGATTTCCAACGGGCAATCGCAACGAAGAACTTAAACGGTCGTGTTGATGGCATCGCCTGATACAAGTGTGCGTACACGTCTTGACACAAAAATTTGAAAGAATCGTCGGTCGATGAACCGGTCCTGTTTAACTACTGCGCGAGCGCAAAGCCGAGGTATTGCAACCTTCTACACTTCAGACAGACCAGGATGAATCGGCGACATCTCGTTGGCACTGGCACGAAATTCTTTCCGGAAAGTTAGTTATGGAGCATCTCCAGGCATCAGGTCTCGCGCCGACCACAACAGCCGTAGCCACAGCCAGCACTGCTAACCAGATGCTGGTTTCCGTGGTCATCCCGGTACTTGGTCCGCGACAATTGCTGCAGCGCTGCCTCCATGCATTGCGACGGCAAAGCTTCGATCCACGCAAATTCGAAATCATCGTGGTCGACGTCGAGCCGTCTTCTGCAACACAGCGCGTCGTGCTCGACATCGCCGCGTTGACGCAAGGCGGCGGACCGGCCATTCACTACATCGGCTATCGCGGACCAGGTGGACCAGCCGCTGCGCGCAATTGCGGCTGGCGGATCGCGTCCGGTGAGCTGATTGCTTTCACCGAGCCTGATACGCAGGCACATAGTGACTGGCTGCGGCTGGGTTTCAATTCTCTGTATCAACGCGCAGAAGCGGCATGGGGCCGCATCGTAAAGCCAGCGGTCGACGTCACGAAGACCCGTGCCGAACGTGGTGCCGGTGTCGACACCGACAATGCCAGCGGTGGTTCAGTTGCTGCATGTGCAGCCACTCGCTTTGCTGCCGGAAACTGTTTTTGCACACGTGAACTGCTACAGGCACTGGATGGATTTGACGAACGCTTCAATACCGACTGGCATGCAGATACCGATCTGTTCTTTCGCATGCTCGGACGCGGTGTACTGGTGTTGCATGTACAAAATGCATGGGTAGAACGCGTACCGCGCGTAGCGTCGTGGCGTGCCAGCCTGTCGCAAAATAGACAGATTGTCTTCGACGCCCTGCTGCACGAAAAACACCCGATGTTGTACCAAAGACTGATTTGCACGACGCCGTGCAGCTGGTATTACCCGATCGTTCTGGCGCTCATGCTGACCTGCAGCGCGTTGCTGATCGATGCACCCTTGCTCGCTGCAATGACTGGTTTCGCCTGGCTGGTACTGACGCTGATTCTCTGTGGGCAACGCCTGGCACACAATAGCTGGCGCATCATAGACCTGCCCGGCGTAATACTGTCTTCCATGCTCTCGCCACCGCTGGCACTATTCTGGCGAGCAGTGGCAGCAATGCAGTTTCGTGTCAGATTGTTCTGACATGTCGCCACTACGCATCCTCACCTGGCAAACGCCAGACAGCTACCTGTACTACCTCAGCCAGCTGCCACACCAGTTCCATGTCATTACCGACGCCGCCCAATTGCGCGGACAGCGCAGCCGTCGGCTCAACGGTGATAACGTCCACCCGCTATCGGCCGAACAGGCACGTCACGAGCAATTTGATTGCATCCTTTTTCAGCAGCCGTGCCAGTATCTGGAAGAACAATATCTCTACCTGAATGCCGCGCAACGCCAGTTGCCGCGCATCTATCTCGAACACAGCAGTCCGGGTGAACACCCCACCGACATGCGCCATCCGGTGGATGATCCCAGCGTCCTGCTGGTCCATGTCACGGCCTTCAACGAATTGATGTGGGATAACGGCCGACAGGCAACGCGCGTGATCGAATATGGCGCGATGCCCGCGCCAGACGTGCAATACAGCGGCGAGCGACCGTGCGGACTGGTACTGGGACACCCGCGTGAACAGCAGGGCCGCCGCCTCGGTGGCGATATTTACCGGCGTCTCGGCAACAGTGTTCCGCTGGAATGGACAGGCACAATGACAGAAGTACCCAGCGGCGACGGCGAATCAATTCGCCACCAGCTGCCGGTATTGGCAGCACAGTGTCGCTTCCTGTTCCATTCCGACCGTTACAACAGCCTGAACCTCGCGGTGATCGAAGCGATGATGATCGGCATGCCGATCATCGGCCTCGCGACCGGGGAAATGGCCAGCGTGATCCAGAACGGCGTGTCCGGTTATGTTGATACCAATCTGCAGCGTCTTGAAACGCACATGCAAGAACTGCTCGATGACCCGCATTACGCGTATGCGCTCGGGCGTGGCGCGCAACGACGCGCGCGCGAACGCTTTGGCATGCATCGTTTCCTAGCGGACTGGTGTGCGGTACTGAAACTGGTTACCGGCAAGGCGGCATGAGCGGCCCAGTACGTCGACTAACTGCGACCTCGTTCCCTGCCATGCCGGCGCCTTTGCTGGCTGTACGGAGATTTTTCTGAAAGCCATTGATCGAGAGCAAGCAGGCGGATGAAACACGCAAAGACGGTTTTTGCGAATGCCATGTTGCACTGCCAAAACGGCGGCAGCAGTACCGGATTGCGTACAATGGAAATTCATCGACCACCTCTGAATCGACAATGAACCAACTCGAACAACTCAAGCAGTTCACCACCATCGTGGCCGATACCGGCGATTTTCAGAGCATCGAATCGTTCGCCCCACAGGACGCAACCACCAACCCGTCGCTGATCCTGAAAGCAGTCCAGAAGGACACGTATCGTCACCTGCTGGAGCAGGCCGTACGGGACCACGCCGGCAAGCCCACTGCCGAGATTGTCGACCACTTGCTGGTGGCTTTCGGCGTCGCCATCCTGAAGCTGATCCCGGGGCGGGTTTCGACAGAAACTGACGCCCGCCTGTCGTTCGACACCGCCGGCACCATCGCCAAAGGCCAACACCTGATCGCACTGTACGAAGCCGCCGGCATCCCGCGCGAGCGCGTTCTGATCAAAATCGCCGCGACCTGGGAAGGCATACGCGCTGCTGAAATCCTCGAGCGTGACGGCATCCGCTGCAACATGACCTTGTTATTTTCGCTGCCGCAGGCAATCGCCTGCGCCGATGCCGGTGCCCGGCTGATCTCGCCATTTGTCGGCCGAATTTATGACTGGTACAAAAAATCCACCGGGCTCGATTACGTCGGCGCCGAAGATCCTGGCGTGCAATCGGTCAAGCGCATTTACAGCTACTACCGCAAGTTCGGTTACGCCACCGAAGTCATGGGCGCGAGCTTCCGCAACACCTCGCAAATTCTCGAACTGGCCGGCTGTGACTTGCTGACGATCAGCCCGGAACTGCTGCAAAAGCTGGCGGAAAATTCCACCACCGTGAGCCGAAAACTGAGCCCCGAAATCGCGCAACTGGCCGATCTGCAAAAAGTGTCGCTGGACGAAAAAGCCTTCCGCACGCAACTCAATGACGATGCGATGGCGACCGAAAAACTGTCCGAGGGGATACGTGCTTTTTGTGTCGATTCCGTGAAACTCGACGACCTGGTCGACGCATTGCGCGACGCTTGAATTGTGCGCAATCGGATTGTGCGTGATGCAGTGGCGCACAATCCTGGCATCGCTGATCTTGCCAGAGCCACGCGAGGCCGTAGCCCCTGAATGTGATGACTGTGAACCGCAGCAATGAATGTCCCGGAATGGTGGCCATTGCTGCCATACTCGAACGACTCCGCGTTGCTATCAACCGCCCTTGCTGCCTGATAGCGATAGCAACACCTTCCGCAACCAGCCACTGCCGATACGAAAAATATAATGCGATCTCTCACAGTTCGCGATGCGATCTTTGCCACGTTGCTGGCCGCCAGCCTTGCTCCCATCGCCCATGCACAATATGTCGGTCCTTCCACCCAGAAGGTCTCGATCAGCATCGCCGATATTCTCAACAATCCCGTCGATAACCAGGAAGTCGTCTCGCGCGGTTTTCTGATCTCAAAAGTAGGTACTGAAAAATATCTATTCTCCGACGGGATATCGCAAATCCGCGTGGAAATCGATACCGAGGATTTCCCGGCCCAAAAAATTGATGACAAGACCCACATTGAAATTCGCGGCGAGGTCGAGAAGGACTATCTCGAATCGCCGGAAATCGATGTCAAGCACATTACTATCCTGCGTTAAAAACTCCGTGTGTCGGTATAGGGGTGATCCACTGACCCATCACCACAATTCGTACCCGGTCGACCTGATTGGACGCGTTGAAAGGTACCTATGCAAACGAGAACATCCATCCTGGGAATGACGCGCGAAATATTTTGTCTACGGCGCGCTTTCCGGAGAGTTGCACCGGGTTCTTCAATCTCAATGGCTTTCAACGAACCACATAGTGAGGCACCTTATCGATTTTATGTATCGGTAGTTGACCACTAATTTCAACACGACATGCTGTTACCGAGGTACGAAGATCTTGGCGACGGGCGCACAGTAAGTAGAGGCCCTCGACCATCGGTACGGTATCGGCCCGCACGGGGCGGATTTATCGAAGCCGAAGAAGCACTCATTGCGCAACCGGACCACTATCCGGCGCTAAGCCACCGGCATCACCGCGTCGGTTTCAAGGATGACCAGACAATAAAAAAGGGTTGCAAGCCGAAGCATGCAACCCTTTGATTTTCCTGCACATTCTTGGTGCTGATGAGGCGAATCGAACACCCGACCTACTGATTACGAATCAGTTGCTCTACCAACTGAGCTACATCAGCGAAGCTCCGCATTTTAGCAAAGTTTCACTGCAAAACGCCAGTCAACTTTGCATTTACTGCGAGAAGTATCGAACAAATCACCCTGCAGCCACTAGCACGGTGGGCAGAACGCCAGGCGATCCGCCTGATCACCCGCAACACATACGGCTAGCGCGTAAAAACACAGGGCCTGACGCTACCCGCAAATCACTGTTGATGGTACGCCGTGACCCGCTCGACTTCACTCTTCGAGCCGAGGAACACCGGTACGCGCTGATGCAGTTTCTGTGGCTGGATATCCATGATGCGGTTGGCGCCATCGGTCGCTGCACCACCGGCCTGCTCGACGATGAATGCCATCGGATTGGCTTCGTACATCAGACGCAGTTTGCCTGGCTTGTCGGGTTCCCGCGCATCGCCCGGGTACATGAAGATGCCGCCGCGATTCAGGATGCGATGCACGTCTGCGACCATCGAGGCGATCCAGCGCATGTTGAAATCCGTCTCGCGCGGACCGGCTTTTCCGGCCTGAAGTTCGTTGACATAGCGGGTCACTGGCGGAAACCAGTGGCGCGCATTGGATGCGTTGATGGCGTATTCGCGAGTCTCGACGGGAATCTGCATGTTGCTCTGGGTGAGTACCCATGAACCCATTTCACGATCGAGCGTAAAACAGTTGACGCCATTGCCGGTGGTCAGCACCAGCACGGTTTGCGGACCGTACACGGCGTAGCCGGCGGCGACCTGCTTGCTGCCGGGCTGCAGGAAGTCCTGCTCGGTCGGTTGGCCCATACCCTCCGGCGCTTTCAGCACCGAGAAAATCGTGCCTATCGAGACGTTCACGTCGATATTGCTGGAGCCGTCGAGCGGATCAAACAGCAGCATGTATTCGCCCATCGGATACCGGTTCGGGATCAGGTGGATGGTTTCCATTTCTTCGGACGCCATGGCTGCCAGATGGCCGCCCCACTCGTTGGCTTCGAGCAGGATTTCATTGCTGATGATGTCGAGCTTCTTTTGTACTTCACCTTGCACGTTTTCGATATTGGCAGTACCGAGTACATCGCCCAGCGCGCCTTTGCCGACGGCATGGCTGATGGTCTTGCAGGCACGGGCGACCACTTCGATCAACAGCCGCAGTTCGGCCGGAATGGTGTTGTGACTACGTTGCTCTTCCACCAGATACTGGGTCAGGCTGATGCGTTTCATAGTGATGCCTTTGCTTTCGGTTCAGTAAGTGCTTTGGTAATGACTTCGAGTACGTCGTTCGAGAGTGCGGCGGTGTCAGCCACTTTACGCAGCGCCTCCTGCATGCTGGCCTGCTGTGCCGGCGGATACTTGCGCCAGCGATCCAGCGAACGCGCCAGGCGTGCTGCGACTTGCGGGTTGATGCTGTTGAGCGCGATAACCTGCTCGGCCCAGAAGGCGTGGCCGCTGCCGTCAATGGCATGGAATTGCGACGGATTGCCGTTGCAAAAACTGAAGATCAGGCTGCGTGCGCGGTTCGGGTTCTTTAACGTAAAGGCCGGGTGACGCATCAGTTCGCGTACGGTTGCGACATCGGTGGAGCGGGCCATCGCCTGCAACGTGAACCACTTGTCGATCACCAGTGGCTCGGCCTCGAATTCGCTGTAAAAACTCGCCAGCGCCGCTTGCCGTCCAGGCGCACTGGTGTTGACCAGCGCACCGAGTGCCGCGAGGCGATCGGTCATGTTGTCGGCGCTGTCGTATTGCAGTTGCGCCAGCGTGTGCACCGGCGCGTCATCGAGTTCGGCCAGATAGGACAACGCGACGTTTTTCAGGGCGCGCTTGCCGGCGGATTCGGCGTCGGGTTGATAGGCGCCGTCAATCCGGTTTGCGCTGTAGGCAGCAATGAACTCGGGTTGCAAGGCCTGCGCCAGCGCACGTCGCAATGCCTGTCGTGCGCCGTGAATCGCTTGCGGCGCGATGACCGGGAGTGCTTCGGCGATCATGGTTTCCGATGGCAAGGTCAGGATGACTTCGCGATAGGACTGGCCTAGCGACTGGTCGGTGAGCGTGGTGCGCAACGCCTCGATCAGCAGCGTGGCATCGACCGTCGCCGCAGCAGTTTGATCAGCCGTCTTGTCCGCACTGACGGTCCCGACCATCGCGAGCAGGTAGCGCGTGGCCAGACGCTGACCGGCTTCCCATCGATTGAACGCATCGCTGTCGTGGCCCATCAGAAATGCCAGTTCGGTGTCGCTATAGTCGAATGTCAGAACCACCGGCGCAGAAAAGTCGCGCAGTAGCGATGGCACCGGTTTTTCGGTCACGCCGGTGAAAATGAAAGACTGCTCAGCCTCGGTCAGTTCCAGCACGAGCGAGTGCACGGGCTTGCTGCGCTTGCTGTTGGTACGCTCTGCTGGCGCGCCTTGCAATACCAATGCCATGTCCTTGCCGGCATTGTCGAGCAATCCGACGGCCACCGGAATCGCGAACGGCAGTTTGTCTTCCTGTCCGGGAGACGGCGCGCAGGTTTGTGCCAGTGTCAGCGTGACCGTTTTGGCGGCAGCATCATAGTCCATGCGGGCGGTGACGGCTGGCGTACCAGCCTGGCTGTACCAGCGCTCGAATTGCGTCAGATCGCGGCCGTTGGCATCGGCCATCGCAGCACGAAAATCATTGCACGTGACCGCCTGGCCGTCGTGGCGCGCAAAGTACAGGTCCATGCCTTTACGAAATCCATCCCGGCCCAGCAGGGTCTGGTACATGCGCACGACTTCGGCGCCTTTTTCGTAAATCGTGACGGTATAGAAATTATTGATTTCGAGGTAAGAATCCGGACGCACCGAATGGGCCATCGGACCCGCATCTTCCGGGAACTGGTTCTGCCGTAGTACCCGCACGTCGTCGATGCGCTTGACGGCGCGACCGGAAGTGGAGCCGATCAGGTCCGCCGAAAATTCCTGGTCACGGAAGACGGTCAGGCCTTCCTTGAGCGACAACTGGAACCAGTCGCGGCAGGTCACGCGGTTGCCAGTCCAGTTATGGAAATATTCGTGGCCGACCACGGCCTCGATATTGGCGTAATCGATATCGGTGGCAATGCGCGGATTGGCCAGCACGAACTTGGTATTGAAAATATTCAATCCCTTGTTTTCCATCGCGCCCATGTTGAAGTCGCCCACCGCCACGATCATGAAGCGGTCCAGATCGAGTTCGAGACCGAAGCGTTTTTCATCCCAGCGGATGCTGTTTTTCAGCGAATCCATTGCATGCTGGGTTTTGTCCAGATTGCCCGGCTCGACCCACACTTGCAGTTGCACGTCGCGGCCGGATTGCAGCCGGTAAGTCTCTTCCTGGCAGACCAGCTTGCCGGCCACCAGTGCAAACAGGTAGGACGGTTTCTTGAACGGGTCCTCCCACAGCGCGTAATGGCGACCGTCACCCAGGTCGCCTTCTTCGATCAGGTTACCGTTCGATAGCAGCACCGGATACGCGGCCTTGTCGGCACGCAGCATGACGGTGTATTTGGCCATCACGTCCGGACGGTCCGGGAAGAAGGTGATCTTGCGGAATCCTTCCGCTTCGCATTGCGTGAAGAAATTTCCGCTGGAAACATACAGCCCCATCAGCGAGGTATTCTGCGATGGTGCAAGCACGGTTTCAATATCCAGCGTCACCTGGTCGGGGGCACCGGGAATATGCAGGTTGCCGTCGACCAGTTCATAGTCGCGTTTGCCCAGCAAAGTACCGTTCATGGTCAGGCTGACCAGCTTGAGTTCATCGCCAAAAAGAATAATCGTGTGGTCGTCGGTGGCATCATTGCGGGTAAGCTTGATACGGGTGGCAACGCGTGTGGTGACCTGATCAAGGTCAAATCCCATGTCGACGGTATCGACAAAATAGGCGGGCGGTGTGTACTGCTCGCGATAGATGGTTGGGGCTTGGGACTGAGGATTATCAATTCGCATAGAAGGTGGACGCCTCGGGTATTAAAGCAGAACGTCATTTTACAAGCATCGGAGACTTCAATGAAATTAGTGTCAACACTGTTTATCAGCGCCCTCGTCGTATTCGTAGCAGGATGCACACAGGAACAACAAAACAAGATCAGCCGCTCGGTTCAGAACTGGACCGGCACCAATGGCGTACTGGAGTTTTATGCCGGCGACAAGCTGGTGCGTCGCTTCATCAAGATCGACAAGATCACGACCGGGATGGGGACCGATGACAACAAGCCGCGCTCCTACCGGTACGGCTATGGCGTGCTGGACGAAAACTTCAATCTGATCGCCGATCCGGGCGAAAAGAAAGTGTATTTCGAGATCAGCGACTACGGCTCGAACTATATCTTTTTTGAAAATCCGCGCTAGACGCAGGCCGGCCGGGCACGCCACGCAAAAATCCGCTACCGTAGCGACCATGTTTAAAGGAGATGGCATGAAACGCCTCAGCATGACCCTCATCGCCGGCCTGCTCGTTCTGCTCAGCGGTTGTGCCAGCACGATACGCAGCAATGTCACCGTCTTCAGCGCGTGGCCGGCCGAGCTGCCGGACAAGACGTATGTCTTTGAGCGTACCGAAGCGCAGGACAAGAATCTTGAATACCTCAATCATGAAAATCTTGTGCGCAACGAGGTGCGCAGGTTGGGCTTCAATGAAGCCGGGACGGGCAAGAAGCCGTCCCTGAAAATCATGCTGGACTTCAGCGTGCAATCCGTCGATGTCCGTGTCGTGCAACCGGTATATGCTGATCCGTTTTTTTATGGTCCCGGATTTTACGGACGCGGATTTTATTCGCGCCGCCATTTCGGTGCCGGCTTCGATCCGTTTTACTGGGGACCGCTAATGGTCGAGTATCAGGATCGCACCTATCAGCTGAACCGGCGGCAGTTGCATGTCACGATCAGTCGCTATGCCGATGGCAAAAGCCTGTATGACGTGAAGGTACAGAGCCAGGGTGAGAATCCCTCTCTGGCAGCCGTCATGCCCTATCTGGTGCAAAGTGCGTTTGTCGATTTCCCGGGCAAAAGCGGTGGCTCACGGACGATCGACCTGAAAATCGCAGATTGAGCAGGCAACAGCAGTGACCGGATCGTGCCGGAGCACGCAGCTACCCGGCTGCGCGCTCCGCACCATCCAGCGCCGCCGCCAGCGCACGCGCAATCACCGACTCACGCGGCAACATCAACGCGCCCTGCTCGCGCAATGCCGCTGCCAGTTCGGCGGCAGTCATCGACAACGGTTCACTGCCCGCTCGACTGCTGAAGATAAAGCGACTGCGCATCGGACTGATCCACACAAGCCGGTAGGCGATGCGCTCACGGTTGGCGCGCACAAATTCGACCCACCTGCCCAGTTCGATGCTGTCGACGCTGTGGACGAACTGGTCGATCGGTTGCTCCTGATGTTCACGGGCGCGCTTGCTCAGGCGCCGGTCGCTGGCTTTCTGGGCGATGTTGACGGCCATTTCAAGCTGCCGGCGCGGCGACAATTCTGCTGGTACGCGCACGATGGCGGCATGGCGCTCGACCAGGTTGGAAAAAAATTCGACACGCTCCGGCTCGTCCCATTTGATCGCGTTCAACCATGCGTTGATCAGGGACAGCAACGATGGCAGCTTGCCGACCAGTTCCTTGCGTTCTTCGGGACTCACTTTCGGCTGTACGCTCCAGATCAGGTCGTCCATGGCTTTCAAGGCTTTTTCGAGGGCTTCGGGTTTGCGCGCGGCCACGCTGTGCGCCATCGTCAAGATACGGGTCCACTGCGTTTCCAGAAAAACCTCGACAAACCCGGCCACCTCGCCGCCGTCGATACGACTGGCGACATCGTTGTCGGCAGCGGCCTGCGCCTGCTGCATGCGTTCCTGGCGCAAGGCGTCGGCAATACGGGGCGTCAGTGCGGCCTGTTCGGCGCACTGTTCGGCGGCCAGGAATGTGTCGAGATCCGACACCACGTTGCTGTACAAACCAATTTGCTGGTCGTAGTCACGCTGCACGCGCTCGACGATCTGTTCAATCAGTTTGAAAAGCGGGTCCTCTGCATCGACGTTGCGCTGCAGTCCCACGCCGGACTGGGCCAGTTGATCCAGCAAACGGCGCGCCGGATAGCTTTCGCTGAAAAAGAAGTCCTTGTCGGCCAGTGCAATTTTCAGCAGCGGCACCTGCAGGCGGCCCAGCAAATGCTTGATCTGATCGGGAATGGCCGGGTCACCAAATACAAAATCGAATACCCGCGCCAGCAGTTCGATGGTGTTCTGATCGAGCGCAGTCAGCGATCCAGCCGGTGCCTGAAGCGGGATGCTGCGCAAGGTCGCCGTGGTTTGGACGACCGGCGTTGCCGCGGCGCTGGAGGTGCGCTGAATGTCTGTCAGGTAATCCAGCAAAGCCGAACTGGTCGCGCTGAGCGCGGGGGCATAGTCTGCACTGCCTGTTTCAGTTGCCCGCACTGCCATACTCTCGCCCTGCTCGGCACTGACCTGATGCAACCAGCGCTGCAACCGGCTCTGCAGCGACACATCGCGTCGCTCGGCATCCGGCAGCAACTCAGCTGGCTTGTGGACGGTGCGTGACGAGCGCGCGACATCCGCCAGGTCGGGCACGATCCCGCGTGCAATCAGTGCCTGGTTCAACGCCTCCAGCACCGGGCCAAAATCAACGAAGACGTCGGGTCGCATCAGCCGCAATATCAATCGGTGCGAGGCCTCCTGCGGGTGGAATTTGCACCACGCCTCAAAGGTGGCCCGCAGGAAAACCGCCGGACGAAACGGATTCTGGCCGACGCTGATTTCTTCCCGTTGCAGCAAGCGACTCAAGCGGATGTTCAGCGCCACCAGCGCGGCAGCGTTATCGAGTTCGATGGCCTGAGCAATATTGCCGATGAGGACCTTGTTTTCCATTTCGTCCAGCGACACCAGCGACAAGTCGGACGGCATCAGGTCAGCTGCCGCTACCCGGGATTTATCCAGCGCGGCGATCTCGCACAACAAGGCATAGCCGAGGTTGCCGACCACGCCGCGATGCAGGTGGGTGGCATTCTTTTTGAGGTGATTCCAGGAATGAAAGCTGAGACTGGCTTCATTCGGCAAGACGGACTGGTCGGACAAGCGGAACATCGCATGCGCCAGACGATCGGTGAACCCCATCATCTGCGCGGCAACCTGGTTGACGGCAACCGGGACGAGGCTTTCCATGATCATGATGCGGCTGGATGCAGCGCTGACCGCTTCCGATGGGGGAACGTCCGGTTTTTGAGACATTGCGCGAGATCTTCTCGGTGAAGTGCCAGGGAATGAAACAAAGTCAGAAGCCACATCCAAACGTGAACTTACGGCCAAGCAAAATTCTAAGCGATTTCACAGTTGCTGACGCTGAATAACGCCTGACAAGAGAAGATAACCTGCTGCAATCTATAGACCGATAGCAACTAGCCAACAGAAACGCCGCGTCTGAAGGTGCAATCACCTTGCATACTGTCAGCGCGCACCACAACAGTGGCGCGCGTGATTGTCGGGCTGGTTTTCCGCTACACGACCCGGATCAGGAAAAATACTCTTGCGACCCGAACGTGATTGCCACGATCAATGTCACCGCGATGGCCAGCACGATCAGCAGACGACCGAATTTCGGCGTGCCATCGGTGCCGGTTGGCAGTTCTTCGGGATGATCCATCGGGTTAGGCAATGGCTCTTGCGGGGGTAATGCGCTCATGCAATCCTCATGGAATCAGAATGGTGGAACCGGTGGTCTTGCGCGCTTCGAGGTCGCGATGTGCGCTGGCGGCATCGGCCAATGCGTACCGCTGGTTGATCTCGATCTTGACCTTGCCACTCTCGACCATGCCAAACAATTCGGCGGCCATCGATTCCAGGCTGTCACGCTTGGCGGCGTAGGTGAACAGCGTTGGCCGTGTAACGAACAGCGACCCGCGCGATCCCAGTTCGTTAAGCGAAAATGGCGGCACCGGACCTGATGCACTGCCGTAGCTGACCATCATGCCCAGTGGCGACAGACAATCGAGCGACTTGAAAAACGTATCGACCCCGATCGAATCGTACACAACCGGTACCCCTGCGCCGTTGGTAATTTCCTTGACGCGCTCGACAAAATTCTCGGTGTTGTAATTGATGACATGGGTGCAGCCGTGCGCTTTAGCGAGGGCACCTTTTTCATCCGAACCGACCGTGCCGATCATCGTCACGCCCAGCGCCCTGGCCCACTGGCAGGCGATCAGGCCAACTCCACCGGCGGCAGCATGGAAGAGGATGGTTTCGCCACCGCGCAACGGGAAGGTACGGCGGAACAGGTATTCCACGGTCATGCCTTGCAACATCATGGCCGCGGCTGTTTCCAGGCCGATCGCCTCCGGCACACGGACCAGGATGGAGGCCGGCATCACGCGCACATCGGCGTACGCGCCGGTCGGCCGACCGGCATACGCCACCCGGTCACCCGCTTTCAGATGGGTCACGTCGGGACCGACGGATTCGATGATGCCTGCGCCTTCCATGCCGATGCCTGCTGGCAGCGGCAGCGGATACAGGCCGGTACGGAAGTACACATCGATGTAGTTCAGGCCACAGGCGGCCTGGCGCACGCGTGCTTCGCCGGGTCCCGGGTCACCGACTTCGACGTCGACGTATTCCAGTACTTCCGGGCCGCCTGTCCTGAAAATCTGAATTGCTTTTGCCATGTCCCATCTCCTGTTTTTTGATTTATCAATCCATCTCTTCGGCGTGTACTGTACCGCGTTCGCTGCCGATCAACAGCGCCCGAGTCACGCCTTCTTGCGCGACAGCAGATAAATCCCCGCCAGCACCAGCACGGTACCGGCCAGCTGGATACCGGTAATCGGTTCGTTAAGGATCATCGCGCCCAGGAACAGCGTCGATACCGGCCCGACCATGCCCGCTTGCGACGCGGTGCTGGCGCCTATCCGCGCCACCGCAATCATCGTCATCAGCACCGGCAGTACCGTGCAGAAAAACGCATTGAACATCGACAGCCAGTAGACCTCCATCGGTTGCACCAGCAGCGCGGCAGGCCGCAGCAAAAAGAACTGGCCGATGCAGGCCGCGCTGGAGACACACATCGCGTACGACACCAGCCGCAGCACGCCGACCCGGCGCACCATCTCGCCGGACGCCAGCAGATACAGCGCATACGAGACCGCAGCGCCGAGCACCATCGAGGCACCCAGCAGCACGTTGGCGCCGCCGGTGCGGGCGTCGTGCACGAACACCAGCAGCATGCCGACATACGAAATAAGGAGCGCGCCCCATTCCAGCGGCGTGATTTTTTTCTTCAGGAAGAGCGCCGAAATCAGCAGCACGAACGAGGGCGTCAGAAACAGAATCAGCCGTTCGAGTCCGGCGCTGATGTATTGCAAGCCCAGGAAATCCAGAAAGCTCGACAGGTAATAGCCGAGCAATCCCAGTACCAGAATGCGACCGCGCTCGGAATTCGAGAGCGACGGCTGGGTGCGCATTTTCCACAAGGCGATGACCAGGAAAAACGGCAGCGAGAACAGCATCCGGAATGCAATCAGCGTGACCGCGTCGACGTTGTAGCGATAGATCAGCTTGGCCACGATGGCCTTGGTCGAGAACAGAATCGCGCCGGTGACCGCGATGGCCAGACCGACCAGAAAGGCCTTGCGGGCAGAGGCAGCAGCAGCAGAAGCAGCAGCCGATTCAGCGACAGCGACAGTCATCCGCTTACGACTTGATCAGGTGGCCGAGCTTGGCCGCCTTGGTATCGAGATAACGGCTATTGAAGGTATTACGCTGAACCAGCAACGGAATCCGTTCGACCACGTTGACGCCCAGCTGGGTCAGTGCATTGATCTTGCGCGGGTTGTTGGTCATCAGGCGCAGGGCGGTGATGTGCAGATGGGCCAGCATCGGCAGGGCCAGACTGTAGTTGCGCTGGTCCGGCAAAAAGCCCAGTTCCTGATTCGCCTCGACCGTATCGGCACCGCCATCCTGCAGGTGATAGGCACGCAGCTTGTTGAGCAAGCCGATGCCACGTCCTTCCTGACGCAGATACAGCAGTACGCCGCGGCCTTCGGTGGCGATCATTTGCAGCGACGCTTCCAGTTGTGCACCGCAATCGCAGCGCTGGCTGAACAGCGCGTCACCAGTCAGGCATTCCGAATGCATGCGCGCCAGCACCGGAGCACCATCCTCGAAATCGCCCAGCGCCATCGCCAGATGCTCTTTGCCCGTGGCGGCTTCGGTGAAGGCATGCAGACGGAAGGTGGCCCAGGGAGTAGGCAGATCACAAGTGGTGGCGTATTCCAGCACGGCTTGCGGCAAGGCGCTGGCGGACTGATCGAACTGATTTTGCGGCATGGCACATCTCACGGAAGGACAACGTCAATCAAAAAGCGGACGCAGCAGCGTGAAAGATCGTCACGTCAGCTGCGTCGGAGAGCCATCGGCTACGACTCTTGATGCTCGACAATCCGCAAGGATATCAGGCCGGCGTCCTTTTGTTGCCGCAGGCGTCAGGGAACCGGCTGGAATTCGGTCGGATCGAAGTGCAAATCGACGGCTGCACCCGGGGCCAGCAGGCCGGCCGGACTGCGGTTGAGCGTATCGACCATCAGCGTACAGGCCTGCGCCGTCACATGATAGCGAATCACGTTACCCAGCAATTGATGATGCTTCACGATGGCCGCAATGCAGGGCTGACACGGGTCCTGCGGCAGTCTGCCGGAGGCCGTGATGCGGATCGACTCCGGCCGGATCGCCAGTTGTCCCGGTATTTGCAGGCCCAGCAAGCGGCTCGCCTGCGCGCCATCGAGCACATTGAAACTGCCCATGAAGCCTGCCACGAACGCCGACGCCGGCCGGGTATAAATCGCTTCGGCGCTGCCCTGCTGGACGATGCGCCCACCCTCCATCACGACAATCCGGTCCGACAGGATCATTGCCTCTTCCTGGTCGTGGGTGACGAAGACCGTGGTCAGTTTCAGTTGCTGCTGGATGCGACGGATCTGTTGCTGCAAGTGCTTGCGGATGCGGGCATCGAGGGCCGACAGCGGTTCATCGAGCAGCAGGATGCGCGGGCGCACCACCAGTGCGCGCGCCAGCGCGACCCGCTGTCGCTGGCCACCCGAAAGCTGGTGTACCAGTTTGGTTTCGTGGCCCTGCAATTCGACCAGCGCAACGATGTCGGCCACGCGCCGTGCAATCTCGGTAGCCGGCAGGCGCTGCATGCTCAGGCCGAAGGCAATGTTGTCGCGCACGTTCAAATTCGGGAACAGCGCATAACTCTGGAACACCATGCCGATGCCGCGCTGCTGTGGCGCCATGCCGGTGATGTCGACGCCAGCGACGCTGATGCTGCCGCGGTCGGGCGCGGTCAGGCCGGCAATGCAGCGCAGCAGCGTCGATTTGCCGCAACCGCTGGGCCCCAGCAGGGTCACCAGTTCGCCTTCGGCGATGGTGCAATCGATCTGATCCAGTACGGTGGTGCGGCCAAAGGTTTTGCTCAGTCCGGCGATGCGCAGGTAATCCATGAAATCCTAACGGGAGAGACGGGTGGCGATCCAGGTCACGATCAGCGTGAACAGGAAATACGTCATCACGACGGCGCTGGTGAAATGGCCACTGGTCGAGCGCATCGTGTACAGGTAGACATTGAGCGTTTCGAAACGCCCTCCCACCAGCATGTTGGCAAACACGAATTCGCCCAGCAAAAATGAAAACGACAGGAACAATGCCGCCATCAGGCCCTTGCGCAGGTTCGGCAGGATCACCCGCAGGAACGCCACGGTCGTGCTGGCACCGAGCAGATGCGCCGCGTCCATCAGGTCGCGCACCTGCATGCCCTGCAGGCCGCTGGCCAGCGCCCGGTAAATGAACGGCAGCACGATCGTGAAATAGCAGCCGACCAGTATCCATGGCGTGCCGGCCAGCGGCAGCGGACCATCGGCATACAATTGCAGCAAGCCGACCGACGAGACCACCGGCGGCACCGCAAATTGCAGCAGGATCAGCAGGTTCATCGCACGGTCGAGCCGCGGAAAATAATAGAACACCACGAAGGCCGCCGGCACTACCAGCAGCGTTGCCAGTACCAGTGTGGCCAGCGCCACCAGCAATGAATGGCCGAACGCACTGAGGAATCGCGGCTCATGCAGCAATGCCCAATACCAGTCCAGTGTCAGGCCGTCCGGCAGCACCGTCGCGCCCCAGTGCTGCGACAGCGAATACAGCAAGGTTGCCAGTACCGGGATGCCGAGCAGGATGAGCAGGACGGCGACGACGCACCGGTGATAGCCATGGCTCTGGCTAGCATGCGTCTGACGCGACTTAGCGCCCATGATGCGTCCGTGCCAGCAGCCACTGGTTTATCGTGACCATCAGGATCATCAGCGCGATCAGCAGCACGGCCAGCGCCGCCGCCAGTTGCGGCTCCAGAAAAATATCTCCCGCCACCAGGCTGGCAATGCGGATCGTGACCAGGTTGTAGTTCGAGGTCATCAGCGCATACGCGCTGGCATACGCCCCCATCGCATTGGCAAACAGCAGGATGAAGGTTCCCAGCATGGCCGGCAACAGGACCGGCAAGCCGACCAGCTGCCAGTAGCGCAGCGCCGATGCACCGAGCAATGCGGCACTGTCCTGCCAGTCGTCATCGAGCGCATCAAAGGCCGGATACAGCAGCAGGACCGCCAGCGGAATCTGGAAATAGGTATAGATCAGCGTCAGCCCGGCCCGCGAATACAAACTGAAATCGCCCAGCCAGCCCCACTCGCGCAGCAGCAACGTGGCCGCGCCGTTGGCACCGAGGATGATGATGAACGCAAACGCCAGCGGCACGCCGCTGAGGTTGCTCGACATGTTGGTCAGCGCGACCGTCACATCGCGCACGCTGCCGTCAACGCGCCGGATCGAGGCCGCGCCCACCATGGCGACCAGCAGGCCACAGACGCTGGAGCCGGTGGCGATCCACAGGCTGTTGCCAAAAGCCTGCCGGTAAAACGACGAGCCCGTGATGGCAATGAAGTTGGCCAGCGACCAGGCATCCTCGACGCGCACGCTGTTGACCAGCACCCAGCCCGTCGGCGCCAGCGAAAACAGCGCCACGACTACCAACATCGGTATTAGCAGCAACGCCGCCCGCCAGCGTTGCGGCACCAGTGTACGGTGCATCAGGCCAGCAGCGCCCGGTTACGGGGCTTCTCGTGCGGCACCCCGAGCAGGTCAGCCATGATGCCGCACAGTTCGGTCTGGCGCGGCTGTGCCAGCGGATCGTGGCTGAAGCCGGCACCGATCACGAACAGCGGCACTTGCCGCTCTTCCGGCAGCACGCCGCGATGCGTGTGGTCGCGGTTCATGCCATGGTCGCTGGTGACGATGATCTGATGACCCGCGTCCATCCAGCCCGGCACAACGGTCGACAGCGCGTTGTCGACGTTGCGCGCGGCATTGCGGTACTGGCCGCTGTCGCCGCCGTGCCGGTGACCGGCATCGTCGGTATTCATCGGATGAATCAGCAAAAAATCCGGATCATGCCTGCGCCGCAAAATCTCGCCATCCAGCAGCAAGTGGTCATCGGGATAGCTGTCGGCGTGATAGAACACGCCATGCTGGATCGGCAGCGTCGCGTCGTCGGTAAAGCGGTCGCGTACTGCTTCGTAGGGCGTGCGATTGTAGAGTTCGCTGATCCAGTGATAGGCCGCGGCCGCCGTCGTGCCACCGGCCCGGCGCGCGAGATGAAAGATGCTGTCGTGGTGCGACAGGCGCGTGACCTGGTTGTGCACCACGCCGCTGTCGACCGGACGCACGCCGGTCAGGATGCATTCGTAGAGCGGACGCGAGAGCGAAGGCAGTTCGCATTCCATCCGGTACAGGCTGGCACGCTGCGCTTCGCACAGGCCCTGCAAAAAGCCCATGCCATCGTAGGCTGCCTGCCAGGCCAGTCCGTCGATGAGGACCAGGATTACCTTGCTGTTCATGGCGCCCTTTATTTGTTGAACATCATGACCTGCTCTTGCCACTGGCGCGGCAAGGCCCGGGTAGTTTTTTCCCACGCGGCGAAATCCTGGATCGGCTTCGCATTCTGGTATTGCGCCGCCGGCAGCATCTTGTCCTGCACGTCTTTCGGCATCACCACGTTGCTGCGGATTGGCCGTGCATGGCCGCGCGCCAGGTTGATCTGGCCTTCATCGCTGAAGATGAATTCGCGCATCAATCTGGCGGCGTTCGGATGCCGTGCGTACTTGTTGATGATGGTGGTGTAGCCCGCCACCAGCGATCCATCCTGCGGAATGGCGACCGTGAACTGGCCCGGGTCGATCTTGTCGCGATAGCTCAGCGCATTGAAGTCCCACAGCAGGGCGACTTCGACCTCGCCTTTTTCCATGTTGGCGATGCTCGGATTGGCCAGCGACAAGCGCCCTTGCCGGGCCAGTTCGGCGAACAGTTTGTAAGCCGGCGCCAGGTCTTTTTCATTGCCGCCAAAAGCCAATGCAGCAGCCAGCACGGCGCTGTTGGCTTGCGACGCGACACCGACTTCGCCGACCGTCACGCGATAGGTGCCGCTCAACAGGTCTTTCCAGTTTTTTGGCGGATTCTTGACCAGCTTGTTATTGCTGATGAAGGCCATCGTGCCGGTGTACGCCAGCATCCAGTGGCCGTCGGCGTCCTTGGCCCAGGCCGGAATGTCGCTCCAGGTCGCCGGCTTGTAGGCTTGCGTGACGCCCCTGGCGACCGCGATCGGCCCGAACGAATGGCCGACGTCGCCGATGTCTGCCGAGGCATTGGATTTCTCGGCCTCGAACTTGGCGATTTCCTGCGCCGAACTCATGTCGGTGTCCTGGTGCGTGATGCCGTACAGGCGCGCCATCGCAGCCCACGACTGTTTCCAGTTGGCCCAGTCGGGTGGCATGCCGAGGCTATTGACGGCGCCTTCTTTTTTGGCAGCGGCAATCAGCGTGGTCAGATTCTGCTGGGCCGCTGCGCTTCCTGCGGCCACCAGCAAGGCGGCCGCAATCAGTGTCGTTACGAGTGATTTTTTCATGTCATTTACCACCGTGCGCAGCGCGCTTGAAGTCGAACAGATTCATCAGATCGCCGATGGCCGGCTGGTTCAATGGCACGTAGGGATGGCGCGGATCGCTGACCGGGTTCGGCAGGTTGTCGCGGCTGCGCGCCGACAGCGGTGGCAGCGACCAGTTGGCTTCGATGAATTTGAGGATAGAGGCATGGTCGTAGTAGGTGTGATCGACATGACCACGCCTGGCATACGGCGACACCGCGATCAGCGGAATGCGCGTGCCGTCGCCAAAAAAGTCGATGGCCTGGACATATCCCGAGTCGTAATAGCCGCCGCCTTCGTCGAAGGTCACCAGGACCACCGTGTTTTTCCACAGCGCCGGGTTGGCCTTGACGCGCGTGATCACGTCCTGCGCCAGTGCATCGAAGCTGGTTTGCATGGCATATCCGGGATGCCCCGAGATGCTGTCATACGGCGCGATGAAACTCACGGCCGGAAAAGTTTTTGCGTCTTTCACATCGACATAAAACTGCTGCAGGTCCTGCAGATTTTCCTTGTCCGGGCCGGTCATCGTGGAAGTGAAGAAGGTCGGCGTGTCGCACATCGCGCAATACTCCTTGTCGGTCTTGACGCCGTCGTTGCGACCGCCCGAATACCATTTCCAGGAGACGCCGCCGGCACTCAGGCCATCGCCGATATGCGGGATGGTTTGCGGCGGCAACAGGAATTTATCCGGCCCGGTTGGCAGCAAGTCCCCTTTCGGCGTATAGGCCGGGTCCATGTTGTTGACCATGTAGTACGTATCGGCAGCGCAGTTGCCGTCATTGAAAGCGCGGTACGGCAATTTTTTCAGATGATTGCGGATGCCGGCCACACCCGGCAGTGCCGGGTCGTCACAGCGCACATACGTGCCGCCGCGATAGCCGTCCTCGGTGTACCAGTTGTTGGTGCCGGGCTGGGTATCGGGATTTTCAATCAGCCTGGCAGCCGGCATGCCCGGCTTGCCATCGACGGTAAAGAACGAGACATCACCGGTGGCCAGCGCAAAATAATTCACGGTGGTGCCGCCCATGATGGGCTGGTGGTAGTTGTCGGCAATGGAGTAGGTATCGGCCAGGTGCTTGAAGTACGGCGCGTCGCCGGTCGACATGTTGTAGAAGCCCATTGCAACGCCGCCCTGGAAGGTCGGCTTGCCGGGACCGAGCGGCAGCCAGGGATTGCTCGGACCCAGCCCGGCACTCTCTGCCACCCAGACGAACAGGTCGTTGCTGCCGCCATTGGTCTGTTGCCACATCTGAAAAAACCGATGTGCCGGGTCGCCGGTATGGGCACCATAACTGACGTGGTGGGTAATCTGGAACGGCCCGTTCGGCATCGCCTTCGGAAACCGCGCATCGGGCA
The DNA here is from genome assembly GCF_039536745.1 of Actimicrobium antarcticum. Taxonomy (NCBI): domain Bacteria; kingdom Pseudomonadati; phylum Pseudomonadota; class Betaproteobacteria; order Burkholderiales; family Oxalobacteraceae; genus Actimicrobium; species Actimicrobium antarcticum. The sequence continues at coordinate 7,273 of NZ_BAAAZE010000016.1, read as the reverse complement.
CATCGTGGCGCTGGCCGAAGGCGCCCAGCGCATACGGTTGCGGTAAGGCGGGGTACGTGCCGGTCGTGGGTGGTGTCGGGTTGTACGGACCGAGATTCTCGGCGGTCTTCTGGGCCGCATCCCGAAAGCGCGGACCCGGCGAACCATCTGCCTTGACGATGCCTTTGGACAGCAGGTTCGAGATCGTCTGGCCGCGTTTGGGCTGGTAGACACCGAACATGTTGTCGAAGGTACGGTTCTCGCCCACTAGCACGATGACGTGCTCGATGGGTGTCACGGGTGTCACGGGTGTAACGGGGGCGGCGTGGACGAGTGCAAACGGCAGCAACAACAGGGCCGGTAGTGGGCAGAGAAAATGGCGCATCAGGAGTACTCCGGAAAACATTGTGGAGGGCACGACATTTACAGAGTAAATATCGTGTCCTCCCGGGGATCAGGCCAACCGGAACCGAACGGTTCCGGCGCAGTGTCAACTCAGATCTTGCCGCCGATCGTCAGGAACATCTGGCGTGGCGCACCCGTCAGCAGGGTCTGGCTGGTGCCAGATGGGTCCGACTTCGAAAAGCCGTTGCTGCCGATGGTGCTGAAGTAATCCTTGTTCAGCAGGTTGTCGACATTGAGCTGGATCGAGACATCCTTGAGTGCACCGAACGACTTCATCTTGTAGCCGGCGGTCAAATTCAGCAGCCAGAACTTCGGCACCGAGGCGTCATTGAGGTAGGTGTAATAGCGCTTGTCGGTGAACTTGGCGTTGGTGCGGGCAAACCAGTGCTCGTTCTCGTAGGCCAGTTCGGTATTGAACATCAGCTTGGGCGCATCCACCACTTGCTTGCCGCTGACCGGCACTATCGCGCCATCCAGATAATCGGACTTGTACTGCGAGTCGTTGTAGGTCAGCGAGTTGAACCACGACCATTGCGGCGCCAGCTTCAGTTCGGCAGCAGCTTCAACGCCATTCGTGATGACCTTGCCGACGTTGGCGAAAGTCGACGCGCAACCGACGATGGCCGGACAGTTCGCAATACCCAGCTGGCGGTCCTTGAACTCGGCGTGGTAGACGGCCACCGAACCACTCATCTGCGCGCGCTTGAAGCGATAGCCGAGATCCAGCGAGGTCGAGGTTTCCGGTTTCAGCGAGGTGCTCGATGCATTGAACGACGCTTGCGATTGCGAGAACACGCCACCGATCCCCGGCGAGAAGGCGCGCATGTTTTCTGCCAGCGAGGCGAACAGCTCGTCATCTTTGGTCAGCGCGTAGTTCAGGCCGATCTGCGGCAGGAACGACTTGGTCGCCACTACCGAACCGGCAGCACGGGTGCCTACTACCGAGACCGAATCAATCGCCACTTTCGGCGACTTGAAACCGAGGTTCAGCTTGAGCTTGTCGTCCAGCATCGAGACCGTATCCTGCAGGTAGAACTGGGTCGTGGTGGTGGTGTAGTCCTGCTTGAAGTCGGTCCGGAACGGGTTCGACAAATACGTGTTGGTGTCACGGTTATCGATCACCGCGTAGTAGTTGCGGGTGACGTTATGCAGGCTGCGCTCGGCCCAGAAACCACCGTTGATGGAGTGCTGTCCGGCATCCCAGGTCAGGTCGCTGATGACGCCGTCGCGACCGATCTTGTATTCGGTGGTGCGGATCGATATCGGCATGGCGGCGGAGGTTGCCACGTACGGCGTGTACCAGTGTCCCTGGCCTTCATTGTGATGGTGGTAGAGCGTGGTCTTGAGCACGGTCGATGGCGTCAGGTTGACCTCCAGCGTGGCGCCGGCCAGGTCATCCTTGCGCAAGCCGCTGGCCTGGTAGTAGGCGTCATCGATGCTGGTTTCGCCAGCCGTGTAGATACCGCGCGCCGCATTGACGGCTTGCTGAAAGTTGGGCGCGTAGTTGTCCCATTTCGCGCCGAGGCGCCGGGTCATTTCCAGCGACATGTCCTGATAATCAATTTCCTTGCGGTCCGAGTGGTTGTAGAACACGGATAGCTTGTTATCGCCAAAACGCTGCACCAGCTTGCTGTTGAACTGGTCCAGATCCTGCGAGCCCTCGCCCTTCCATTTGTCGGAACGATGACGGGTCAGGCTGACGGCGATCTTGGTATCGGATGGCAGCAGGCCGGAGTCGACGCGAACAAAGGTGCGGAAGGTGCTGTCGCTGCCGAAGGTCTGCGCGAACGTGCCGCCCATCTTGTCGCTCGGATCCATCGAGACGAACTGCACGGTACCGCCAAGGTTGCTGGTCGATGCGGTACCGACGGCGCCGGAGCCTTGCGACAGGTTCACGCGGCCGATGTTTTCGGACGAGATGGCGCGGCTGATGTGCAAGCCATTGTTGTTACCGTAGCTCATGTCACCGAGCGGCACGCCGTCGAGCGTGAAGCCCATCTGGTTCTGGTTGAAGCCGCGCACGCTGAAGCGGGTTGACCATTCGTACGCGCCAAACGGATCGGCTGACTGGAAACTCACGCCCGGCAGTTTTTCCAGCGTCTTCAGCGGACTGGTGCCCGGCAAGGCTTTGGCAAGATCATCCTGCGTCAGTTTTTGCAACTGGCGGGTCTGGCCCTGGCCAAAGACGGTGATGACTTCGGTGACGGGTGCAGCTTCTTGTGCTTGTGCCGAGAATGCCAGCGCTTGCAGGATCAACAGGGTCAGCGGTTTGATGCGAAGGAAATGTGCCACGTGGACTCTCTCGTTTTGGATAAAAAAATTTGTCGTTGCGTACAACGCAAGGAAGCTGCATTTCCATTCCACATCAACCGGACAGCATTAAAAAAATGTGGATTTGGAAACATTGAACGGGAGTCTAACGACGGCGTGTTACTGCAACATGACACCAGGAAACACAAAAAATGAAGGATTCGTGGCTAAAAAAAAGCGGCAGCGACGAACTGAATTCGCCGATGCCGCGTGCTCGGGAAGGTGCTGCAAATGCCGACGGATCGGCAACCGGATCAGGCGGGTAAAAGCTCGCCGATCGTTGTACGGGTCTGTGCCAGCGCTTTCATAACAGCAGCCTCGCCCATGCCCAGACCTTCGCTATGAATGAACGTGATCTCGGTCAGGCCCAGAAAGCCCAGCACCGCACGCAGATAGGTTTCATGGAAGTCCATTACCTTCGCCGGACCTTCGCTGTAGACGCCTCCACGCGAGGTGAAGACGTAGACTTTTTTGCCGGTCAGCAGACCTTCCGGACCATTGGCACCGTACTTGAATGTCAGGCCGGCACGGGCAACGTGGTCGATCCAGGCTTTCAGCGACGAGGTGATCGAAAAGTTGTACATCGGCGCACCGATGACGATGACATCCGCCGCTTTCAGTTCTGCCACCAGCGTGTCCGACAGGCTGGCATCGATGGTCTGTTGCGGCGAGCGTGCGTCTGCTGGCGTGAAAAAAGCGCCCAGCACCTGGCCTGTCAGATGCGGCAACGGTTGACTGGCGACATCGCGTTCGACCACCGTGCTGGCAGGATGGGCGGCTTGCAGCCTGGCGACGAATTCGCCGGTGACCTGACGCGAAATCGAATCGGCGAGACGGGCGCTGCTGTTGATGTGAAGAATAGTGGTCATGGTGTTTTCTCTGGTTGTTGTGGATGGCGAAGTCAGTGAGTAATTCAGACGGCAGTTCCGTGTTCGATACGGCCCATTTTTCCTTGCTGGAAGTCCTGCACCGCTTGCTGCAACTGGCGGTGGGTATTCATCACGAAGGGTCCGTGCCGCACGATCGGCGCGTCCAGCGGATCGCCGCCGAGCACCAGCACGTCGAGACCCGCGGCACCTGCCTCGATCAGCGCACTACCCTGTCCTTCCAGCTGGATTAGCTGGCCCGGCGCGCCTTCAGTGCGGTCGATGCCGCAGCACCCGCTTCCTGCGACGACGTAGACAGCCGCCTGTGCCACGCCGTCCAGCGGGACGACGCAACGGGCATCCGCTTGCAACGTCAGGTGCAGCAGCCACGGATTGCCGAAGCTCGCTACCGGTCCGGTGCGTTCGCCCAGCTGTCCGGCGATCAGACGCAATTGCACCTTGCCGTCCTGTTCGGTCCAGTGCGGAATCTGGTCGGCATCGTAGGCCTGGTACTGCGGTGCATCCATCTTGTGATCGCTCGGCAAATTGATCCAGAGCTGCGCGCCGTGCACCCGGCCGCCATCGCGCAGCAGGGCTTCGTCCGGACTTTCATCGTGCACGATGCCGCGTCCTGCGCGCATCCATTGCGCTCCGCCCGCCTGCAGCGTGCTGACATTGCCCAGGCTATCGCGGTGACGCATGCCGCCGCCTTCAAAAAAATAGGTCAGGGTTTCGATGCCGGCATGCGGATGGTCGGGTGCTCCCATGGCCTTGCCCGGGGCGTAATCAACCGGACCAAAATGGTCAACGAAGATGAACGGACCGACCGCTTCCAGGCCGGCTGCGGGCACGGCGCGCTGGACCTCGAAGCCGGCGCCTTCGATGACGCGTTGCGCCTGGGTGATGCGGGCAACGCCGCGCGTTGTTTTCTGTGCTGTGATGGACATGCTGCTCTCCCGTTAAATTAGCTTGGAAAGGATCATAGTCAGGATTTACTATCGATGAAACCCCGAAAATTTCCATCGATAGCATCGATTAAATCACTATGCGTGAACCCGGCACTCCGACCATCGATCAGTTGCGCGTCTTCGTGGCCGTAGTCGACGCGGGCAGTTTCTCGCGCGCGGCGAAGGAATTGCACCGGACCCAATCCGTGATCAGCTACACCATTGCCAACCTGGAAGCGCAGCTCAACGTCGTACTGTTTGATCGCAGCAAACGCAAACCACTGCTGACCGCAGCCGGCCAGTTATTGCTGGCCGATGCCCGTAGCGTGGCGCTCAAGGTCGATGCCATGCGGGCGCGCGCGAAGACCCTGTCCGAAGGCATGGAAGGCGAGGTCTCGCTGGCAGTCGACGTGATGTTCCCGACCGCGACTCTGGTGCGCATCCTTGAATGTTTTCAGGCGCACTTCCCGACCGTGGGCCTGCGCCTGCGCATCGAAGCACTCGGTGCGGTCACGCAACTGGTGCTCGATGGGGTCAGCAAGATCGGTGTCTCCGGCTGGATGATCAATACGCCCGACGCCATCGAACGTCAGGCGCTGGGCAGCGTGCGCCTTGTGCCGGTGGCGGCACCGGGCCATCCGCTGGCGCGCGAGCCGGCGCCGATCCCGACCGCGATCGCGCGCGAGCACACGCAACTGGTGCTGACCGACCGCAGCACATTGACTGCCGGCAGCAATTTCGGGGTGTTCGCCATGCGCGACTGGCGGCTGGGCGACCTCGGTGCCAAACACGCCTTGCTGCGCAGCGGTCTGGGCTGGGGTCACATGCCCGAAGCGATGGTCGAAACCGATCTGACCAGCGGCAGACTGGTCCGGCTGGTGCTGGCCGAAATTCAGCCGGTGATCTATCCGCTTTACTTGATACAGCGCGTCGAAGACCCGCCCGGCCAGGCCGGCCGCTGGCTGATTCAGCAATTGCGCGAGCAGGCACCGGAAGTCGCGCGGCCATCCTGAAGCGGTTGCGGTCAATACGGACTTCGCGGCCTTTTGGTATATTCCGGCTTTCCCGCGGTCCCGCTCCTTCATCCCTGACACACTGCACACCATGCCCAAGTTCACTCTCCTGCTGCAGCAATACGGCCTGCTGCTGGTGTTCGCCAATGTCCTGCTGGAACAGATGGGTTTGCCGATCCCGGCCTTTCCGATACTGATCGTGGCCGGTGCGCTGGCCATGCTTGGTGACCTGAGCTGGCAAGCCTGCCTGGCCGTGAGCATAGGCGCGTGTCTGATTACCGACCTCAGCTGGCACAAGGCCGGCAGGCATTTCGGCAAGCGCATCCTTGGCCAGCTGTGCCGCATTTCGTTGTCGCCCGATACCTGTGTCAGCAATACCGAAGACATCTTTCGCCGCTGGGGACCGAAGTCGCTGCTGGTCAGCAAATTCATCCCGGGTTTCAATACCATCGCGCCGCCGCTGGCTGGTGCCATGGGGACGCCGCGTGGCAAATTTCTGTTGTTCAGCATGACCGGTTCGCTGCTGTGGGCCGGTTCCGGCCTGGCCATCGGCGCCATTTTTTACAAGAGTATCGATCGCGTGCTGGAGGTACTGAGCACCATGGGTGCCACTGCATTGCTAGTCATCGGCGTGCTGCTGGGCTTGTTCATTCTGTACAAATACATCGAGCGCCGTCGTCTGATGCGGGCACTGTTCATGGCGCGCATTTCGGTCAGCCAGTTACGCGAGATGATCGACGCCGGTCTGTCACCGGTGATCGTGGATGCACGCAGTCGGACCGCGCAGGAACTCGAAGCAGCCATCCCCGGTGCCATCCTGTACGGGCACACCGATCACGCGGCGGCGTTCGACAGCGTACCGCGCGACCGCGACATCATCGTCTACTGCAACTGCCCGAACGAAGCATCGGCAGCACTCATTGCACGCAAGTTGATTGGACACGGCTTTGTACGCGTGCGGCCGCTGGTCGGCGGCCTCGACGCCTGGCGCGAAGCCAGCGAACTACCGCTTGCCGCCCTTCAGGATTGATCCCAATACGCCGCGAATAATCTCGCGACCGACCTGCGAGCTGATCGACCGCACTGCCGACTTCATCATGGTTTCGACCATGCTGTCACTGCGCCGGGTCGGGCTTTTGCCGCCGAACACGCCACCCAGCACATCCCTGAATGTGTCACCGAGCGAGCCGCCAGCCAGTAGGTTGGACTGCAAAGCCCAACATGCGTCACACTCCCTCTGCGGGTCGCCACGACGCGCGGTCTGCGGTAGCTAAAACGGGTTGCGCTCCGTGGAGCCAAGCCGGGGGCGGCCCGGCAGCCGGTCACTTCTTTTTGTTTCGCCAAAAAGCAGTAACCAAGAAAAAGGCGACCGCAAGACCGCTGCCCTGCGGGTTCCCAAAAACCGGGTACGGCAAGAGGGAGACCCGCAAACTCGCTGCGCTCAGACAGTGCGGGTCTCTGATCCTCTTGCCGCACCCGGTTTTTGGCAGCGATCTTTTTACGCGGAATTCAAGGTCAAGACCAAGCCCAGCCTTGGTGATCGATTGATGGCCAGGCTCGCTTTGCGCGAGAAAACTTCCTCGTCGTGATCGACATCGAGTTCAAAACCAACGTCAAAACCAACGTCTAAACCAACGTCTAAACCAACGTCAAAACCAACGTCAAAACCAACGTCAAAACCAACGTCAAAACCAAAACCTACAAGGCTTTTACAAGCCATCTTTCTCGCGCAAAGCGAGCCTGGCCATCAATC
>NZ_BAAAZE010000015.1:0-25149 GCF_039536745.1 Actimicrobium antarcticum | reverse complement strand
TATTTGGTGGGCACCACTTTGGCGGGTCAATGGCGTGCTGTACAGACGTCGTTGGTGAGGCGCTTACTTGCAATCAGAACGATACCGGAGATAGACCGGACACAAGGACTTTTTGTTCGACAAACAAAAACGCCAACCGGTGAGGGTTGGCGTCTTGTAAGGTAATTCATTGGTCGCCCGGGGCGGACTGGCTACCAAAACGCCTAACTCGTTGATTTAAAGCGATAAATAGCGATAAATTCGAACCATTAGGTGGTCCACCTATATGGTGCACCCCATGACGAATTTTATCCTCTTTCCCTATGACGCGAATCGCCAAAAATAAGGGCGCCAGGTGCACCAACAGGGCGGGCGTGAAATCGCCGTTAAATTTTATTTCTCAATAAGTTATGAAAACAACGAATGTCGCTTCCACCGTCGGTAGCGCCCTACATAACTATATGTTCTGTACTTCGGTCAGGCGCGCGCTATCGTGCTACGCGATCGATTATTGAAGCACAGAGTTCGGCGTAGACGTTCATGCCGGGCGCAATCAGCGGCGCAAGGGTATCGCGCATGAAGGCGTCAGCATTATTGCCAGCGCCTCTAAGGCCCAACAGAGCTTTTATTTGCACAAAAATTTCTCCGGATGCGCGTTTCAAGTCATCAGGAGGGTTCCCTCGGTCCTGACTGTTTTGCAGTGCGCGCAATTTGATTTCCAGCGCGGCTTCGATCAGTTCAGCCTTACCTTCCCGCTCTAAGAGTGCTTTGATAACTTCATCATCCAGGAGATATGACTCTAAGTTTCGACGTCTGAGAACAAGATTTCCATCGGCTTCGAAGTCGCCCACCTCGGCTGCCGAGCGATCATCAAGGTCGCACAGCGACACGACCCGGGCAGTAGGTAAGATGCCGCTCAAAGTTTGACGAACAGTGATTCCGCTGGCTGCAAGCTGGCTAGAAGCGCCACCGGATAGGAAAAGCACATCTGCATGATGAGCACCGAGAACTTTGCTCAGCACCTCCGCATCGAAGTTTTTGCGTTTATTGGCGCCTTCCGAGGCACCTTCGCAAACAACGATAACTCGTGGCGCAACTCGACTACTCAGGTCATCGATCGCAACCGACAGCATTTTTTCCCAAGTAAGTCTGCCGAGATTGCTCGGCACGATCTCTCTTGGAACGTCGGGATCGACGCCGTCGAAATCTATAATACAGACTGAACCTGGCGCCGCCGTGGCCATCTCGTGGGCTGCTCTTAATACGCCCAGCGAGTGCGTGGTTGCCCAAAGTTGTGAGTTGTCCGGGATAATATTGACCATTTCGCGTAACAGCAAACCTTGAACGCGCGTGTGTAAGTGTGTTTCCAGTTCGTCAATGCAGTAGACCGCGTCCGCAAAAAATTTTTTCTTCACGTGCAGATCAAGCAGCAAATCAAACGCCGCTTTTTCTCCGCCAGAAAGATTTTTGAAGTGGTATGCCTTCGACGTTCCCTTCTCGAAGAAAAAGGTGCCTGTTCCAAGCGGGTCAGCGATGTTGTTTAGGACAAGATCGCCAAACACGGCTTTCATCGATGTTCTGAGCTGCCCTATCAATTCTTCTCTGAGTGCTTGCACTGTCTTGTTATCGTTCTCGTCATTGTAGACACCTGCCATCGTGTCGTAGACGAGCCTCTGGTAATTTTGGGCTACTGCCTGGTCGTTATCGATCGATCGACTGACCCGAAGTTCTTCTGACGGAGCCGCAGGTTTGGTTATTCCCGTCATCGAAAAATCAGGATCGTTCCGGTAGGCCGTGCGCACATACAAGCATCCCTTTTTAGGCGCTGCGCCGTCAGCGAGGGTTACTTGAACAGTGTCGGTCCACGCGTAGTGCTCGTCCTTGCTCTTACGATAATAAAGGTCGTCATTACTGTAACCAAATCCGGCGGTCAGGCGATACCAATTAAGCAGCCCATCGAACAGCGATGATTTTCCGCAGCCGTTTGGGCCGACAATCAGCACAAGCTTGGCAGTGGGTGGAATGTCGCGAATGGCAAGGTCGGTAAAACGCTTGAAATTTTTGAGCCGGATTCCGGTAATCTTCACTTGTGCCTCAATCCCTGTTGATGGAGCAAAAAAATCTCGACTGAGCGTGCCGAGTACACTATCGTCCGTTGTGTCTAAGCACTAGCCGGTTTTCTGATCACGCAAGCTTCGTTGCGATCTGCTGGGACACGTTGCGGCCATCCTCATCGCTTGCTACCGCGAATAAAAACAAACAACGACCGCTACTAGACTGTTCCCATTGGTGGCCGACTTGTTGCTTTTCGCGAGAGTCGTCGTTTGTTCGGTAAGGTTCGCCTTTGTATTCAACCGCCAACACCCGGCCATCAACCAGTTCGGCGACGAAGTCTGGATAGAAGTAGTCAGTGGCGGTAGGCAGCCAGAATGAGAACTTTTCTTGTCGTTCGATGTTGCGCACCCAATGCTTGACCTTTGCGTGCGCGTCGATGGCTTGGGCGCAGCGGAACTCTTCGGCCACGGCCCCAGCCTGCGTTTTCTCTCGTAGGTCGTGGATCACTGGGTAGAAGTGCTTGGAGAACTCGTAGCTGCCCTGATACATCAGCCGCGCTGGGTATTGGCCAGGCTGGTAGTGGAAGCTGTAATGCGCCAATTCCTCAACGCCCGGCACCGCCATGTCCATCAGTCGGCCTTGAAAGCCTCGGGCCATGGCCATCTGGCGCAGCCGCCCGATTTCCTTGACCAATGCCTGTGCTAACTGGAAGCGGGCGCGAACGAGTGCCGTCAGGGTGAAATGACGCTCGGCCATCAGGTGCGTCACCATTTTGACCAGATACGCCTGCATCTGTGGCTGCCCGATATCGCTTTGACGGACCTCCACATCGAGCCAACGAATCAAGTCTTGCTGGCTGGTGTGGCTGACTGTCTCATTTAGCAGGAGCTGCTGGGCATCGGTATGCCGGTAGGTGACCCTAGCGCCATTAACATCAATTTCGAACGAGTTGACGGTCTCGGTGATGGTGAACCCGGCCAACTGCACCTGTTGATCCAGCAGGCTCCAATCGCCCAAGCTGGAAAGCGTTTCGCGCTCCACCACTTCGAGGTGGCCGTCCAGATTCAGGCAGAGCTGTGGGATGGCGGCGAAATCCAGCCCCAACTGGGCCGGGGCGCGCATGGCTTGGCGCGCCGCCCGGTGGGCATCAAACTGCTCCTTGACCTTCTCGCGCGCTTTGGCAGGCATGGCGTTGCTGATAAACGCCTCTGCCTGCGCCAGTATCGCGCTGCTGACTTCACCATGAAGCAGGACCGTGGCGCCCTGTGTGGTCGGCACGACCCGCACTGCCTGCTTCAATTCGTCGGGCCAGTGTTGGGTGTCGGGTGCCTGCGGCAGCTCGATGTGGCACTCCGGTATGGCGGGCGTGGCCGCACCTCCGGCCCGGCCTGCGGTGGGTGCGCCACCCTCGCCACCAGTCAAGGGCAACGGTTGCTGGGGGATGATCAGCGAAGCAGTTTCCAGCTTCTCAAAGCCCATGTTCTGCACCATACGGTCTTTGAGCGTGGCCGCAGCCTGCGCGAAGTTGTCGGCAACGATGTGTGCATAGGCGCGGTTCAGCGCGTCCTGCGTCCGGTTTTTCGCATAGGGCATGCGAAGCACCCGGCCCAGCAACTGTTCCACGTCCTTCGACGAGTTGACCGATTGCAGGCTGGCCAGCACATAGGCAAACGAACAGTCCCAACCCTCTTTCAGAGCCTCCACAGTGATGACGTAGCGGATGGGACAGGCAGGGTCAAGCAGGTTAATCCCGTCCAGCCCCTTCTGCGTGCCGGTGGCCACCGCAATCTGTTCTTCCGGGACTCGCTCCTGCTCGATCAGGTGTTGGAGCACCACAGCTACCGTAGCCTCGCCATTGATGGGCATGGCCTGCACCAAGGCAATGGGACGGACGTAATCGGACTCCCGTTGCGCGGCTACTTCCAGGCGGTCGCGGGTCAACACAGCATCGCGCAGGCAGTCGCGCCAGCCCTGCGGGTGCTCGGCCAGCACGATGGGCAACTTGATCATCTGCTCGGCTTTCAGCTCGGCGGCAGCGACGTGATACAGCACGTTGTTACCCGGCACCGGGGTGGCGGTCATCTCGATGACGCAGCTTGGGTTGACCCGGCCCAGCGATTTGAAAAAACGGTCGGTGCGGTTGTTGTGCGCCTCATCTACGATCACGATGGGCGATTGCAGGTGCATCCAGTTGGCCACTGAATATTTCACCCGTCCCACGTCCTTGGCGGTCAGGTAGGGTTGGGTCTGCAAATCGGCCTCAGTCACCTTCTCTAAGCCGTTCGATAGCTGCGGCGGCAGGTTGTCGAAGTGTGGCGCCAGCTCTTCGAAGAACGAATACACATTGCGCTTGGCCGTGTCGGTCACGTTAAAGGACTGGATGGTGGCCACGATGACGATGGCTGCCTTACCGACATCGTGCGGGCTTATGGCCTGCAAGCTTTCCAAGTCGCACACTTGCACGCGGTCTCCAAAGTGGTGGGCTAGCGCCTGCCGGTAGGGGTGGCGCGCATTGGCAAGGGCTTCGAGGGTCTGCGAGCGGATGGTGTCAGAGGGCGTGAGCCAAAGGGCGATGGGCGCATCGCTGTCCAGCACTGCCTTACCTGCCATAGCGACAGCGTGCGCCGCCATGATAGTCTTGCCGCCTCCTGTGGGCACGCGCAGGCAGACACATGGGACATTGCCAAACAAGGCTTGGTAGGTCTCGCCTGTCCGGTTCTGGCCCGCAAGGGTCGCGGCGTAGGCATCCACTACCGGCTTGCTTCGGGTGTCAGTCAAGAATTGGGTCAGCACCGCGAGGGCGCTCTGTTGGTAGGTTTTGAGTGTCAGCATGGTTTTTGTTCTTCTGGCTGGTCAACGCATCTTCACGTCATATGGAATCTGCTTGAAGGTGATGCCCTCAGCGGCAAGGCGCGAGGCACCCAGCCGGGACATTTCGCCATAAACCACTTTCGGCCCCTTATGCGGGAATATCTCATTAATGGCTTGCAGCACGGCATGGGTCATGACGTTGCCGCCTGCCGGACGACGGTCGCCCAAGATGCCGTTGTAAAGCAGGTAATAGGCTGTGCCGTTGTCGATGCCCAGCAGCGGCTTGTCAAAAATCTGATTGCCCGGCTTGCCGGTTTCAAAGTGCCAGACATACGCGGCAAGCGTAGCGAACTTGACTTCCGCGCTGATCCGGCCATGCTCGTCAAAGGCGGGCTCGGCCAAAGTGCAGAAGCGAAAGCCGCCACCGCCATTCCAATTCATACTTATGCTAATGCCACCTTGCTCACCTTCGATGACCTTCTGCATGCGGGGCAGGCAGTGTGTGCTAGCGTGCTCACCCATCTCTATGCCGATGTAGCGACGGCCCATCTTGTGCGCGACTGCGGCAGTAGTGCCAGAACCTAAATAACTATCCAGAACAAGATCACCCGGCTCTGTCGATAATTCAAGCACACGTCGAATCAGTTTCTCTGGTTTCGGTGTTGCAAATGGATCGTCAGGGAAAAGTTCTTTCATCTCTTTCTTTGCGGTTCGAGTTTGGTCCACTTCCTCCGCAAGCCAAAGCGTTCTTGGCACCAAACCGTCTCGTGCATCAGAGAGGAATTTCTTTAGCTTGGGCAACGAGTAGTTGCCTGTCTTCCCCCAAAACAGAAGGCCTTCTCGAAGATGGCGTTCGTGCTCTTCTTTGCCATAAGCCCACACACGAGTCCGGCGTGGCCAAACTTCTTCACCAGTGGTGGGATGCTTGATCGCATAGAAAAGGTTGGGGCGCTCGTCAGCTGATTTTGCGCACTTGTAATCGATTTCTCGCCATGGGCCTCGGGGGTCATTGTCTTGATTTTTGTAAGCAGCGTCCGCAGATGCGGTTCTGCTCAGTCGGTTGATCTTGAATAAATCGAGCGACCTTGCGTAGACAAGAATGTGGTCGTGATCGGATGAGAAATATTGCGCATCGTTTCGCGCGCTCGTCGTCTTCTGCCATACAGCGCTTGACACAAAGTTACGCCGCCCGAACACCTCATCCATCAGCACTTTGAGATAGTGCGACTCCGCATCGTCAACCGTTACCCAAATGCTGCCGTCCTCAGTCAACAATTCGCGCAGCAGGACCAATCGGGGATACATCATCGAGAGCCACTGACTGTGCTCCAACTTGTCGTCGTAGTGCTCAAATGCACTTTGGGTGTTGTAGGGCGGATCAATAAAAATGCATTTGACCCGGCCCGCGTAAAACGGGATCAGGGCTTTCAGTGCCAGCAGGTTGTCGCCTTGAATCAGCAGGTTGTCGGCATTTGCGCCGCTCACGTCGCCATGGACCAACTCCTGTTTGAGCAGGTGATAGGGAACCTCCCGCGTGGCCTCCTTGGCTTGCTTTTTGTTTACCCAGTCTAAAAATGGCATCTAATTGTCTTTTTTGTTAATTGTCGCCTTCGCCTGAACCCGCCAGGCAAAGCACATAAAATAATATGGTTTACAAGTACGGCTCTTCGCCCCTTTGTGTCAGGCACTATGGGGCATAGTGCTCAATCCACCATGTTCTTTTGGATGTAGTCGTTCCACCATCCTTTGGTGTATTGCAGTTTCTCGATATCGATGAATGGAAAATTGAGGGCGCTGAAACCTTCCTTTGCCTGTAAATCGACCGCTGCTTTGCTCCGCCGATAATGGCGGCCTTTGATACTTTGATTTTTATGCCCGGTCCATTGATCGGCGCGCACATCGTCCATGTCGTCGACGCTGAGCATTTCGCAAACCGTGTCTCGGAAGCTGTGCATGACCTTATTGCGCTCGACGTGAATTCCGACTAATTTCAGATACTCATTGCCATCGTGGGACAGACGCCGCTCACGTTTGCCTTTCGCATCCAGGGGGAAGGTTGGAAAAAAGCGTGTGGCGCCCAGTTCCTGTAAGTCCTCGATGTATGTCTCGATCCCAATCTCGTAGAGATCTGGGTGAAGCGGCACCAAACGTCGCGACTCCAAGTTTTTGGTGCGCTTGGCGGAGCGTGGATTGCGCTGGTGTTCAATCGTGTGCGGTGCGGCGCGCGGGATGTGGCGAATGGCAATGCACCGAATGCCCTTTTCTTCAACGAAGTCGATCAAGTCAAGGGACGCTATTTCATTCAGCCGCGCGCCCGTGTAGAGGGCGAGCAATAGGCCCCAGAACTGAGAGGGTCGCTTGGCGAGCATGAATGTGGTCGAATTAAATATGGCCCGCAGTTCATGCTCGTCGAAGCCATCGGCGCCCCCGACGTTGTGGCCGTCAGAGTGTTTCGGCAGGTTCTCAAATGGGTTGTCGCCATCGCGCCGCCCGGATTTGATCAGACAGTCGAAAAAGCTCTTGATGTTGGCAACGCACAAATTGGCGCTGTTGCCGCTGATGGCATCAATGGGATTGCCTTTTTTATCTTCCAGTTTTGGCGGATGTTTCAGGATGGCTTGCGTGGTGCCCAACTTGATGCCGCGCTTTCTCGCGTGCAGGGGGATGAAGGCTAGCGCATCGTTGAATTCCTTAATTTCAACGGGACGAATCTCATGGGCCAGGCGATGGTCGCCGCCGATCAACTCTGCAAACAGCTCGAAGCTCTCGGTGTAGGCGTCTTTGGTGGACTGAACGATCTTCTTCTTCGATTTGAGGTATTGGTCGAAGCCCTCACGAAGGGTTGTTGGCCGCAGTGGCGGCGCTGTGCTGGCTACCGCTGCTGCTGCGATCGCTGGCGGAGATGATGTCACTTGTGCCAACTCCGCTAGCAACTCGTCGCACAGCCGTTTTGCTGCCGCTTGCCGCAGCAGGCGTTCATCCTCGGTCAGGTCGCCAAGCTGGCTGTCTTTGTGCAGCTCGCGCCAGCTTTTCGCCGTCTTGCGCACGGCTTCCATTTCCTTTTCGCCAATGGCCGGATCAGCATTGGTTTGCAGACGCTGAACGGAAAGTCCGCCATCTGGTCGGAAGTCGAGTCCTTCGACTACCAACTTTTTGATCTCGTCTGGATTAATCGAGTTTGGGTCGATTGCCATGAGGATGTCGAGCCTCTCCAAAAGTGGTTTTATGCGTTGGGAAATTTGGTAGCCATAAAACTTTGCTGCGCTAGGGTAACGTATGCCAAGAGAACGAACAAGTTCACGCTGCCCCAGGAGAGCCGCGAAGCGGTCCGATAGGACCAGACGAAATTAGTAGATGCCGTGCCGGGACCGGCGCAGATAGGAGGGAAGTAGCATGGTCAGACCTCAGTTGAGGTGGACCACCTAATTGGTGCACCGGCTAAACGCCGGAAACGAAAAAGCCCTGCGAAAACAGGGCCTTAGGGTCTTGGTGGCCCGGGGCGGAATCGAACCACCGACACAAGGATTTTCAATCCTCTGCTCTACCGACTGAGCTACCAGGCCAAGGGGCGCAAGTATATCAAACATCCTGAATTATGCAAGTCAGCGCGGCAATCTAGTTTCGAGCCAGCCGCTATAATCCCCGCACGGCATCTTCGCCACAATTTTTAGATCGAGCGTTATGCATACCGACATTTGCGTTATCGGCAACGGCACTATTGGCAAGGCAGCAGCGTTAGGGTTGGCGCAGGCGGGATACCGGGTAGCGCTGTTGTGCCCGCCGCAGCCGAACAAGCCAGCAAACGCGACGCCTGCCTCGTGGGATTTGCGGGTGTATGCGCTGAACGCGGTGGCGCGTGATCTGCTCATGGCGATCAAGGTCTGGGATGCGCTGGATGCCTCGCGTATTGCGGCGGTCGATGGCATGGTGGTGAGCGGTGAGGGCGCGCAGGCGGGCAAGATCGCTTTCGATGCCTATGGCGCGCACGTTGCCGCGCTGGCCTGGATCGTGGAGCATCGCAATCTGGATCAGGCGCTGGATGCCGCATTGCGCTTCACGCCCAATGTGACGCTGGTCACCGACGTTGCTGCGGCGCTGCGTGTCGATGCGCACTTTGCGCATGTCGAACTGGCCAGCGGCGCGCAGATGACGGCGGCGCTGGTCATCGGTGCCGATGGCGCCCATTCATGGGTGCGCAACCAGTGCCAGATCGGAATCGATTACCGTCCCTATGAACAGCGCGCCGTCCTCAGCAACTTTGATTGCAGCGCAGATCATCAGGGTGTGGCGCATCAGTGGTTCACTGACAATGACGGGATCATCGCGTTGCTGCCGTTGCCGGGTCGGCGTGTCTCGCTGGTGTGGTCCGCGCCGGATGCGTTGGCGTCGACCTTGCAGGATGAGTCTCTGGCCGCGTTGGCGCAGCGGTTGACCGCGTTGCCCGGGCAGCCGTTCGGACAATTGCAGCCGATGACGCCGGAGTGTGTGCAGTCGGTTCCCCTTGCGCTGATCCGCGCGCATCAACTGGTTGCGCCGCGCGTGGCATTGATGGGGGATGCGGCGCATGTGGTGCATCCGGTGGCCGGGCACGGGATGAATCTGGGTTTTGGTGATGTCGCCGCGCTGATGACGTTGCTGGCCGAGCCCGACGCACAACGCGACTGCGGCAATGCACGTACGCTGGCCAGTTATGCCCGTTCGCGCAAAGAAGATATTCTGATGATGCAGCTGGCTACCGATGGCCTGCAGCGTTTGTTCTCGTCACAGTTCGCGCCAGTGCGGCTGGTACGCAATCTTGGTTTGAACTTGCTGGATAAACTGCCTGTCATAAAGCGGCGCCTGATGTCGCACGCGGCCGGTGTCCGGCGCTGACTGGCGTTGGTGCGGATTAACGTTTTTGATTTCTCCTGAATGGAAGTTGCATGAATATGTTGAAGCCTGTACTAGTCGTGTCGTTGCTCCTGGCGAGCGCATTTGTGGTCGCACAAACTGCGGCACCCAACTCCACGGAAGCCAAAATCAAGAAGCTGATCGAGCCGCGGCTCGGTGAAGGCGCGGTGGTCGAGTCGGTCCGCAAGACCAACTACAGCGGCCTGTACGAACTGCATGTCGGCGGCGATATTTTGTACACCGACGAGCAGGCCAAATACCTGTTCGTTGGTCGTGTCCTCGACAGCAAATCATTCAAGGATTACACCAAGACGCGGATCGACGAAATCAGCCGCATCAAGTTTTCCGATCTGCCACTCGAGTCCGCGATGAAATCGGTCAAGGGCGATGGCAAGCGCGTCATCGTGGTTTTTGAAGATCCCAATTGCGGTTACTGCAAGCGGTTCCACCAGACCTTGCAGGGCGTCGATAATGTGACGGTTTATACCTTCCTGTACAACATCCTGTCCGAGGATTCGTCGGTCAAGGCCAAGAATATCTGGTGTTCGGCGGACCGCAACAAGGCCTGGGATGACTGGATGCTGAAGAACAAGGAAGCCGCCGTCGCACCCGCCAGTTGCACCACGCCCAATGACAAAATCTTCGCACTGGGTCAAAAAATGCGTATCACCGGTACCCCGACCATTTTCTTTGCCGATGGCAGTCGTATTCCCGGAGCTGTCGACGCGAAAGGGCTGGAAGCCAAATTCGCTGCCGTGAAATCCGAGGCAGCTGCCCAGTAAGCAGCACGTTCGTGCGGTTTGTCCGCGCGCGATCTGGTCCTGAATGTCTCGGGATGAAATCGGGTTGCGGACAAGCATTTGTCAAATCCGCTATATTCCGTCAATCAATGCCTCACCCACCCTGAATGACGGAGTACTCCATGGTCACACTGAATATCAACGGCAGCGACATGCAGGTCGATGCCGATCCATCGACCCCGATCCTGTGGGCACTGCGTGACAATCTGAATATGACCGGCACCAAGTTCGGTTGCGGCGCGGCCCTCTGTGGCGCCTGCACGGTACACCTGAATGGCCAGCCGATCCGCTCCTGCGTCACACCCATCTCGGCAGCTGCCGGGGCAAAAATCACCACCATTGAAGCGATGCAGGCCGACAAGGTCGGCAAGGCAGTCCAGGATGCCTGGGTCAAGCTCGATGTACCGCAATGCGGTTATTGCCAGAGCGGCCAGGTCATGACGGCGACGGCTTTATTGCGGTCCAATAAGTCGCCATCCGATGCCGATATCGATGCCGCCATGAGCGGCAACATTTGCCGTTGCGGTACCTATCAGCGCATCCGGGCCGCCATCAAGGATGCGTCCAAAGCCCTTGCTTGATTGTCGGCATTCTGGTCAATCCGATGGTCTGACCGATCGCCTGAACGATCGACTGAACCACACCGCTCTCACTGCCACTTTCCGGAGAACCCTATGCGTACCGAATGGATGAAGCATCCTGCTGACGCCGCCACCGGCGTCTTGCCCGCACCGAACGTACCCGTCACACCGACCGCGGCTAACGTCTCGCGCCGCAGTTTCATGAAAGCCACCGGCGTGCTCGGTGGTGGTCTGATGCTCGGTTTTTTTGTACCTGGCGCGAACAAGTTTGCCTTTGCCGAAGCACCCAAGCCAGTCTATGCACCGAACGCGTTCTTGCGTATCGCGCCTGACAACACCGTCACCGTTGCCGTCAACCGGCTCGAATTCGGCCAGGGCGTCAATACCAGCCTGCCGATGCTGATTGCCGAAGAACTCGATTGCGACTGGTCGCAAGTGCGCAGCGAGCTCGCGCCGGCGGCCGATGTGTTCAAGGACCCGATGTTCGGCATGCAGATGACCGGCGGCTCCGGCACCATCGCCCACTCGTATCTGCAATACCGCGAAATCGGCGCCTCGGCGCGCCTGATGCTGATTGCTGCGGCGGCCGATCAATGGAAGGTCAA
Organism: Actimicrobium antarcticum; assembly: GCF_039536745.1. Classification (NCBI taxonomy): domain Bacteria; kingdom Pseudomonadati; phylum Pseudomonadota; class Betaproteobacteria; order Burkholderiales; family Oxalobacteraceae; genus Actimicrobium; species Actimicrobium antarcticum. The sequence goes on along the minus strand of NZ_BAAAZE010000015.1, from coordinate 13,428 downwards.
GCCGGTCCAGTGCCGCACCGAGCAGGGTGTCGTGATCGGTCCCGCTGGCCAGAAGGCGACGTACGGGTCACTGGCCGATGCGGCCATGAAACAGCCGATGCCGGAGAAGGTTGTCCTGAAAGAGGCCAGGAATTTCCGTTTGATCGGCAAACCAACGCCGCGTCTCGATGCACGCGTGAAATCCACCGGCCAGCAAATTTTTGGTATCGATGCCAGCGTGCCCGGCATGAAGGTCGCGGTCGTTGCGCGTCCACCGGTATTTGGCGGCAAGGTCATCAAGGTCGATGCCAGCAAAGCGCTGGCGATCAAGGGCGTGCTCGCCGTGCTGGAAGTGCCGACCGACCGCGGTGGCCGTGGCGTCGTGGTGATCGCCGACGGCTACTGGCCGGCCAAGACCGGCCGCGATGCACTGGTGCTGGAATGGGATAGCACCGGCCTCGAAAAAGTCAGTAGCGACAAGCAGCTCATTGCGTACAAGGCACTGGCGCGCCAACCGGGCAAGATTGCCCGCAATGCCGACATGTCGAAGCTGGCGGATGCGCCCAAAAAAATCACGGCCGAGTTCGAGTTCCCGTATCTGGCCCATGCGCCGATGGAGCCGCTCAACTGCATCGTCGATCTGAAAGCCGATGCCTGCACGATCTGGTCCGGTACCCAGTTCCAGACCGTCGACCAGGCGGCCGCAGCACGCACAGCCGGCCTCAAGGTCGAGCAGGTGACGGTCAACACGATGATGGCCGGTGGCGGTTTCGGTCGACGCGGCGTGCCTAGTTCGGACTTCATTATCGAAGCGGTACAGGTCGCCAAGGCCTGGAAAGCGTCCGGCAAGACCAGCCCGGTCAAGGTCATCTGGAGTCGAGAAGACGATATCAAGGGCGGCTACTATCGTCCGTCCCATGTGCATCGCGCTGAAATCGGCATGGATGCTGCGGGCAACATCGTCGCCTGGAATCACACCATCGTCGGCCAGTCGATCATGACCGGTACACCCTTTGAAGCATTCACGATCAAGGATGGCGTCGACAGCACGATGGTCGAAGGCATGGGCGAGCCGTACGATCTGCCCATGAAGCTCTCGACCCATATCGTCACTGCCAATGTGCCGATCCTGTGGTGGCGCTCGGTGGGCTCGACCCACACCGGCTACGTGATGGAAACACTGATCGACGAAGCCGCGCAAATGGCCGGTGCCGATCCGGTCGCGTATCGCAAGAAACTGATCGGTGACAAGCACCCGCGTCACCTCGCGGCGCTCGATCTGGCGGTGGCCAAATCCGGTTACGGCACGACCAAACTCCCGGCCGGACAAGCCTGGGGCGTGGCCATGCACGAGTCGTTCAATTCGGTCGTGGCGTATGTTGTCGTCGCCTCGCTCAAGGATGGCAAGCCGACGCTGCACAAGGTGACTGCCGGCGTGCATTGCAACCGCGTGGTCAATCCGATGACCGTCGAAGCACAGGTGCAGGGTGCCGTGCTGATGGCGCTGGGCACGACCTTGCCGGGTGCGGCCGTGACGTTGAAAGACGGCCTGGTCGAGCAACAGAACTTCGGCGACTACACGCTGGCGCGCATGCCGGACATGCCGGAAGTGAGCGTGCATATCGTGGCCTCGGACGATGCACCGACCGGCATGGGCGAACCAGGCTTGCCACCGCTGGCACCGGCCTTTGCAAACGCGCTGGCCAAACTCAGTGGCAAGCGTTTGCGCAAGTTGCCGTTCGACCTGGCGTAATGGCGTGATGGCGGACGCGACAGTCACGATACCCACGACAGCCACGATAGCCACCACGGGCCATTGCACTGGCATCGTGCTGGCGGCAGGGCGTGGTCGTCGCTTCGATCCGAGCGGTTTGCAGGACAAGCTGCTGCAAATCCTGCCGCTCGGCGAGCACAGTCAGCACAGCCAGCACATTGCAGTGCAATCGGCGCAGCGCATGGCGGCTGTCTTGCCAACCACGCTGGTGGTGGTGCACCCGGATGCATTACGCTTGATGACGGTATTGCATGAAGCCGGATGCGTCACGAGTTGCTGCGCCGATGCAGCGGCCGGAATGGGGCACACGTTGGCGCATGCGGTACGCACCTGTGCATCCGCGTCCGGCTGGATCATTGCGCTGGCTGACATGCCGCATGTGAAGTCATCGACCATCGCTGCACTGGATGCGGCGATTCGCGATGGCGCTGATATTGCCGTGCCGGTATATCTGGGGCAGCGCGGCAATCCGGTCGGCTTCAGTCGGCAGCATCGGGATGCGTTGTTGCGCATTCGGGGCGACCGGGGTGCCCGCGATATCGTCCGGATGTCGTTGGTGACCGAGGTCGAGGTCGATGATCCCGGCATACTGATCGATATCGATACGCCGGAGGATTTGCTGCAGTTTGCCTGAGCACCTGCGGCTGTCTTGTATGATCCGTGTTGCCTTTCAACTTACAGAATGCCTCCTGCATGAATACCAATTTTTTCAACAAGCGTCTGGCGCACCTGCTCGGGTTCGCCGGGCTGATCCCGTTTGTCCTGCTGTCGCTGTCGTGCTGGATCGTGCATCCGGACTGGCTGGGATTCATGATCAAGGGGCAGCTGGCGTACGGGATTGCGATCCTGTCGTTCCTGGGAGGAATCCACTGGGGCGCTGCGCTGTGCTGCAATTTGCTGAGTATCGACCAAACCAAACGCGCGCTGATCTGGGGCGTGACGCCATCGCTGATTGCGCTGGTGGCATCGCGGATGATCATCGGCGTCGGTTTTGCGGTGCTGATGGCGGGCTTTATCGTCGCCTACCAGATCGATAAGCGGCTCTACCGCTGGTACGACATTCCCGACTGGTTCATCAGCCTGCGTTTCAAACTGACTTGCGTGGTGGTGGCTGCGCTGACGCTGACCTTCCTCGCTGCCAATGTACGGAGCTGACATGACTTCACCTATTTATTACACCATCGTGGCCAGCGACCTGGCTGGCCACCTGTTCGACGTCACGCTCACGGTAGCCGCGCCGAACCCGGCCGGACAGGTGGTGTCGTTGCCTGCCTGGATACCGGGCAGCTACATGCTGCGCGAATTCGCCCGCAACATCGTGCAGATGCGCGCCACGTCAGGCGGCAAGAAGGTGGCGCTGGTCAAGCGCGACAAGCACACCTGGCAGGCCGCGCCGTGCAGCGGACCGCTGGTCATCCGTTACGAGGTCTATGCCTGGGACCTGTCGGTGCGTACGGCACATCTGGATCAGACGCACGGTTTCTTTAACGGCACCAGCGTGTTCCTCACCGTCGAAGGACAGACCGATGTGCCGCATGTCGTCGAGATCGGCAAACCGGACGACCCGGCCTGCAAGCACTGGCGTGTCGCCACAGCGTTGCCGGAACTCAAAGCCAAACGCTACGGATTTGGCAGCTACATTGCGGCGGACTACGACGAGCTGATCGACCATCCGGTCGAAATGGGCAGCTTCACCCTCGCGACGTTTTTGGCCCATGGCGTACCACACGATATCGTCATCAGCGGCAAGGTGCCAAATCTGGACATGGCGCGCCTGCAAACCGATCTGACGAAAATCTGCGAAGCGCAGATCGCCCTGTTCGAGCCGGAATCCAAACGTGCGCCGATGTCGCGCTATCTGTTCATGACACTGGCGGTGGGCGATGGCTACGGCGGGCTGGAACATCGCGCATCGACCGCACTGATTTGCCATCGCGCCGATTTGCCGGTACTTGGACAGACCGACATCAGCGACGGCTACCGCAGCTTTCTGGGCCTGTGCAGCCACGAGTATTTTCATACCTGGAACGTCAAGCGCATCAAGCCTGCCGCCTTCGCGCCGTATGCGCTGGCGACCGAAAACTACACCTCGCTGCTGTGGTTGTTCGAAGGATTCACGAGTTATTACGATGACCTGATGCTGGTGCGCAGCGGTGTCATCGACCAGGTTGCCTATTTCAAGCTGCTCGACAAAACCATCAACAGCGTCTTGCGCGGCAGCGGTCGCAGCAAGCAAACGGTGGCCGAATCCAGCTTCGACGCCTGGATCAAATATTATCGGCAGGATGAAAACGCGCCGAATGCGATCGTCAGTTATTACACCAAGGGATCATTGGTGGCACTCACGCTCGACCTAACGATACGCGCCGGTACCGGCGGCAAAAAGTCGCTCGATGATGTGATGCGGGCGTTGTGGCAGCGCTATGGCCGGGATTTTTTCGCGGTCCGCCGTGGCGTGACCGAGGACGACGTCGAGGCCTTGTTCGATGAAGTCAGCGGCCTGAAACTCAAGCGCCTGTTCGACCGTGCCGTGCGCGGCACCGGCGACCTGCCGCTGGCTGAAATCCTCGCGCCGTTTGGTGTCGAATTCGCCGCCGCGAAAGCACCAGCGACGGTAGCTCTCGGCGTACGCACCACGCGCGATGGCAATGACTGCAAACTCGCCAGCGTGTATGAAAAAGGTGTCGCCCATCGTGCCGGGCTATCCGCCGGCGATCTGCTGGTGGCGCTGGATGGCTTGCGGGTGACTGCGACCAACCTGACCGATTTGCTCAAGCGTTATCGGGCTGGCGACAAGGTCGAGGTACATGCCTTCCGACGCGACGAGTTGATGACCTTTTCGGCCAAACTGGCGCTGGACGATGCACCGCAAAATAGTCTGGTGATGCAAGCCAAGCCAGCGGCCGCCGTCAAATTACGGCGCCACTGGCTAGGCTGACGGGCAACCGATTCAGGCAAACAAGCGATGCAGTTCAAAGCCCGGATCAGGCGCCCGCATGAACGCTTCGCCGACCAGGAATCCATGCACGTCGTGGTCGCGCATGCGTTTGACATCATCGGTGGTGAGGATGGCCGATTCGGTGATGACCAGCTTGTCGGGTGAAATGCGCGGCAACAGGTCGATGGTGTTTTGCAGCGAAGTCTCGAAGGTGCGCAGGTTACGGTTGTTGACACCGAGCAGCGCGGTTTTCAGCTTGAGCGCCGCGTTCAATTCCTCGGCATCGTGCACCTCGACCAGCACGCCCATGCCCAGTTCGTGGGCGATGGCTTCCATTTCTGCCATCAGGCCGTGATCGAGCGCCGCAACGATCAGCAAAATGCAATCGGCGCCCCAGTGCCGCGCTTCATAGATCTGATACGGATCGATCATGAAATCCTTGCGCAGCGCCGGCAAACTGCAGGCTGCCCGGGCCTGCCGCAGGTACGCCGGTGCGCCCTGAAAGAACTGCACATCCGTCAATACCGACAGGCAGGATGCACCGAACTGCGCGTAGCTGGCAGCGATTTCCGCTGGCTTGAAATCGGCGCGGATCACGCCTTTCGAGGGCGAGGCTTTCTTGATTTCGGCAATCACGCCTGCCTGGCCCGAGGCGATCTTGTTGCGCAGGCTGGCTTCAAAACCGCGCAGGCCGGCGCGCGCTTCGCTGTCGGCTTCGACTTCCCGGCGCAGGCTGGCAAAGTCGCGGTATTTCTTGGCGGCAGAGACTTCATCTGCCTTGACGTCGAGGATGTTCTTGAGGATGTCGGACATGATTTTTTTTCGGTTCAGGTGCGGGCAAGTTGCTGCGTGACGTGGATGAATTGTGCGAGCTTGGCGCGCGCGGCGCCGGATGTGATGGCGGCCTGGGCCTTGATCAAGCCGTCGGCAATCGATGGTGCGATACCGGCGGCATAGAGCGCCGCGCCGGCATTGAGTGCGACGATATCGCGCACCGCTCCCGGCGTGTCGTCGAGCGCATCGAGAATTTTTTGTTTCGACTCAGCGGCACCGCTCACCTTGAGGTTGCGGCTGGCAACCATCGCAAGGCCAAAGTCTTCCGGATGGATTTCGTATTCGCGGATTTCGCCATTGACCAGTTCCCCCACCATGGTGCCGGCACCGAGCGAAATCTCATCCATGTTATCGCGACCCCAGACCACCATCGCATGCTGCGCGCCGAGTCGCTGCAGGACCCGCACCTGTATGCCCACCAGATCCGGATGGAACACACCCATCAGGATATTCGGTGCGCCAGCCGGATTGGTCAGCGGGCCGAGGATGTTGAAGATGGTCCGTACACCGAGTTCCTTGCGCACCGGCGCGGCATGTTTCATGGCCGCATGGTGATTCGGTGCAAACATGAAGCCGATGCCGGTCTGGGCAATCGACTGCGCAATTTGCTCGGGCTTGAGATTGATATTGACGCCGAGGGCTTCGAGTACATCGGCGCTGCCGGACGACGATGACACGCTGCGGCCGCCGTGCTTGGCGATGCGGGCACCGGCGGCGGCGGCGACGAACATCGTGGCCGTCGAGATATTGAACGTGTGCGCACCGTCACCACCGGTACCGACGATGTCGAGCAGATTGGTGGTGTCGGCCATCGGCACCTTGGTGGCGAACTCGCGCATGACTTGCGCAGCGGCGGCGATTTCACCGATGGATTCTTTTTTGACGCGCAAGCCCATCGTCAGTGCCGCAATCATGACCGGCGATATCTCGCCTTGCATGATCTGGCGGAACAGCGACAGCATTTCATCATGAAAAATTTCGCGGTGGTCGATACAGCGCAACAGCGCTTCTTGTGGCGTGAATAGCATGAGTGTCCTGTCAGTGCGGACCGGCGCGCGGTCCGTGGATGTGTGGAACGGCGTTGTGGCTGGGTCTCCAGGTTGCCTAGCCGCGCAGGAAATTTTTCAGCAGCGCGTGACCATGCTCCGACAAGATCGATTCGGGATGGAATTGCACGCCGTGCAAATTGAATTCCTTGTGCTGCACGCCCATGATTTCGCCATCGTCGGTCCAGGCAGTCACGTCCAGGCAAGCCGGCAGCGAGGCCCGTTCTATTGCCAGCGAGTGATAGCGGATGACCGTGTACGGACTGGGCAATTCCTGGAATACGCCCACGCCGGTATGCGCAATCAGCGAGGTCTTGCCGTGCATGACTTCGCGTGCGCGAACGACCTTGCCGCCGAATGCTGCACCGATGGCCTGATGGCCAAGGCAGACGCCAAGGATCGGAATCTGCCCGGCGAAGCGTTGCAGCAGCGGCACCGAGACTCCGGCTTCGTGCGGCGTACATGGTCCCGGTGAAATGCAGATATGGTCCGGCTGCAGCCTGGCGATCTCGTCCAGCGTGATGTCATCGTTGCGCACCGTGCGCACGTCTTCACCGAGTTCGCCGAAATACTGCACGAGGTTGTAGGTGAACGAATCGTAATTGTCGATCATTAGCAGCATTTCAGATTTCCCCGTCCAGGCCGTCTTGCACTTGTTCTGCTGCGCGCAATACCGCGCGCGCCTTGTTTTCGGTTTCCTGCCATTCCATTTCCGGCACCGAGTCGGCGACGATGCCGGCGGCCGCCTGCACGTACAACATGCCATCCTTGATGACGCCGGTGCGGATCGCAATCGCCAGGTCCATTTCGCCGCCGAACGACAGATAGCCGCAGGCACCGCCATAGATGCCGCGCTTGGTCAGTTCGAGTTCATCGATGACTTCCATCGCCCGCACTTTGGGCGCGCCCGACAAGGTGCCGGCTGGGAAGGTGGCTTTCAAGACATCGAGGTTGGACAGTTTGGGTTTCAGCACGGCTTCGACATTCGAAACGATATGCTGAACATGCGAATATTTTTCGATCACGAACTGGTCGGTGACCTTGACGCTGCCAGTTTGCGCGATGCGGCCGAGGTCGTTGCGCGCCAGGTCGATCAGCATCACATGTTCGGCGATTTCTTTCGGATCATGCAGCAATTCGGTGGCCAGTTCGGCATCCAGTTCGGGCGTCGAACCGCGTGGCCGGGTGCCGGCGAGCGGGCGTATCGTGACCTTCTTCTGGTCGGCAGAGATGCTTTCATTGCGCACCAGGATTTCTGGTGAGGCGCCGACGATCTGCATGTCGCCAAAATTGTAGAAGTACATGTAGGGCGACGGATTCAGCGAGCGCAGTGCGCGATACAGGCTCAATGGCGAATCGACGTAGGGCTTGCGAATGCGCTGGCCGATCTGGACCTGCATCAGGTCGCCCGCCATCACGTATTCCTTGGCTTTGGCAACGGCCTTCAAGTACGCATCGCGCGGAAAGTCACGTACGGTCTCGGTACGCACCGAAGCCGAGGTGACCGGCGCATCGACGGCGCGGCGCAGCATCGCGCGCAAGTCTTTCAGGCGCTGGCGTGCTTTGGAAAATGCTTCGGGTTTGGTCGGGTCCGCGTAGACGATCAGGTAGAGCTTGCCGGACAGGTTGTCGATGACGGCCAGCTCTTCGGTGACCATCAACTGGATGTCGGGCAGACCGAGGTCGTCTTTCGGCGTCGAGTCGGCCAGGCGTCTTTCGATGTGGCGCACCGTGTCGTAGCCAAAATAGCCCGCCAGGCCGCCACAGAAACGCGGCATGCCCGGACGGATCGCGACCTTGTAGCGGCTTTGGAATTGTTCGATGAAGTCGAGCGGATTGCCTTCGATGGCTTCGGTGACGTGACCGTCGACCAGCACTTCGGTCAGGCTGCCTGTGCTGCGCATGAGCGTGTTGGCGGGCAAACCGATGAACGAGTAGCGGCCGAAGCGTTCGCCGCCGACGACCGATTCGAGCAGGAAGGTGTTCTTTCCGGTGCCCTGGGTCTGTGCCAGTTTCAGGTACAGCGTCAACGGGGTTTCGAGATCGGCGAAGGCTTCGGCGATCAGGGGAATACGGTTGTAGCCTTGCGTGGCCAGCGATTTGAATTCGAGTTCGGTCATGGTTCTCTCCAGGCCGCCATTGTAATGTGGACGGTAGGTTATCTAAAAACGTTGGCGCCCGCAGGCGACATCAACGGCGAATCGAGGGACAGTTCAGCCCGGGATTTGCCAGCCTCGCCACAGCCAGGCCTCGGGAGCGCTGGTGGTCGATGCGTATGTTTTTTTGACGGGAACCATGAGTGATTGTTGTTAGTAAGTGTTGTTAGTACGAGGTCAGTAAGAGATACGTCCGGCGGCTTCGAGCAGCGTCTGGACTATACCATCCGAGTCAATCGACTGTACAGGTTCGCCATGGTTGTAGCCATACGGAACCGTCAGCACGAAGCAACCTGCCGCACGCGCTGCCACGGCATCGTTGGATGAGTCACCGATGGCCACGCTTTGCGCGGGCGCGAGGCTGAAATCCTTGCAGACTTGCAGGAAAGGGCCCGGTTCGGGTTTTTTGGTCGGCAGGGAATCACCGCCATAGATGATCTCGAAGTAGTCGCGCAGGCCGGTTTTTTCCAGCAAGGGCAGGGCGAAGTCGATCGGCTTGTTGGTGACGCATGCCAGGCGCAGATCCTGCCGGCGCAATTGCTCCAGCCCTTCCCGTACGCCGGGATAGAACGTGGCGAAGTCGCCATTGATGGCCAGGTAGTGGCGCTGGTAGGCAGCCAGTGCAGCCGGAAAGTGAAGCTCGACCTCCCGTGCGTCGTAATCCACGGCCAGCACGCGGCGCATCAGGTTCTCGGACCCTTTCCCCACGAAGCCTTTGATGGTGTCGATATCGATGGGCGCCAGCGACAACTCCTCGCGCATGCGGTTGATTGCGCAATGGAAGTCCGGCGCGGTATCGAGCATGGTGCCATCGAGGTCGATGATCACGGCACGGATGCCGGAGAACATCATGCCTGGACGCCGACGCTGGCAAGTTCGGCGCGCATGGCGTCGATGACTCCCTTGTAATCCGGTTTGCCGAAAATGGCAGAGCCAGCGACGAAGGTGTCGGCACCGGCCCTGGCGGCGGCGGCGATATTGTCGATCTTGATACCGCCATCGACTTCGAGCAGGATGTCGCGGCCCGAGTCATCGATGAGCCGGCGCGCGGCAGCGATTTTTTTCAATGCTTCCGGAATGAACGACTGACCACCGAATCCCGGATTGACCGACATGATCAGGATCAGGTCGATCTTGTCCATCACGTGTTCGAGGAACTGCAACGAGGTGCCCGGATTGAATACCAGGCCCGCCTTGCAGCCATGGTCCCGGATCAATTGCAGCGTGCGGTCGATGTGCTCGGAGGCTTCGGGATGGAAGCTGATGATGTTCGCGCCAGCCTTGGCAAAGTCAGGGATGATGCGGTCGACCGGTTTGACCATCAGGTGCACGTCGATCGGCACTTGTACATGCGGGCGAATCGCCGCGCAGACCAGCGGGCCGATGGTCAGGTTCGGCACGTAGTGGTTGTCCATGACATCGAAATGAATGATGTCGGCGCCAGCACTCACGACGTTGCGGACTTCTTCGCCGAGTCGGGCAAAGTCGGCTGACAGGATGCTGGGAGCGATATGGTAAGTTGTCATGGTCGTCAATTCTATTGGGGTGCGGCATTTTAACCCTGCTGCGCTTGCTAAGCGCCGGTGCGTTCGTCAGAATGTGCCGTCGATCCGGAGGCGGAGCCTGCGCGGACCAGCGTGAAGCCCACCGTTCAGAAATCACTCTATCAGTCATCAAGGAAAATTCATGGCAGCAGCCTACGAGCTTACGGTGTCCGTCCGCACGCAGTATTTGGCGGATCAATCCGAGCCGGATCGTTCGACATTTGTCTTTGCGTATGCGGTGACGATCAAAAATACCGGGCAGATTCCGGCGCAGGTGATTTCACGGCACTGGGTCATTACCGATGCCAACAATCACATCGACGAAGTGCGCGGACTGGGTATCGTCGGCCATCAGCCGTTGCTGGAGCCAGGTCAGGTATTTGAATACACCAGCAGCGCAACGCTGGCCACGCCACAGGGGTCGATGCGCGGCGCGTATTTTTGTGTTGCCCAGGATGGGGAGCAGTTTCAGGCAGTGATTCCGGAGTTTGTGTTGTCGCTGCCGCGCACCCTGCACTAACCTTGCATCGAGTTATTCGGGCTTGTCATCCTTTGGCGGTAACTTCCTCGGCGGCGGTTGTCGCGCTTTCGGGCCGGAATACATGGTCCACCAGACAATGAAAATCAGCAGAAAACCTGCCACTCCAGCCTCCAACAGTAATAGCCACATAGCAGATCATCTTTCCATGTCATCAAAACGACTTAGTTTACTCGCTTCCCTCTCTCTGCTCGCCGTCGTTTTGGCGGGTTGCTCCACAGTTAAGCCTGATCGCATACCAGGTCCTTCAGCGACGCCCGGTCCTGTCGTTCCACCCGTCGTGATCAAGGGAGATATGCTGCGCCCGTCCAGTTTTGGCGCTTTGCCCGGCTGGGACAAGGATGACCAACGGGAAACCTGGCCAGCGTTTATGGCTTCATGCGATGTACTGGTCAAAAAAGCCGACTGGAAAGAAGCTTGCACTGTCGCCCGCGATGTCAATGTCGCTGACCTGCAGGCAGTCAGGCAATTCTTCGAAGCGTTCTTTGTGCCGAATCAGGTATTTAATCCTGACGGTACCGATGCCGGCCTGGTGACGGGCTATTACGAGCCGCTATTAAAAGGTGCCCGCAAGCGTGGCGGTGCCTTTCAGACACCGCTGCATCGGGTGCCGGATGACTTGCTGACGATCGACCTTGCCGGCATTTATCCTGAACTGAAGGGAATGCGCTTGCGTGGACGCATTCAGGGAAACAAGGTCATTGCGTATTCGTCCCGGGCCGACCTAATGAAGGGCGGTGGTATGAATGGCAAGGAATTGTTGTGGGTCGATGACCCGATCGAGGCATTTTTCCTGCAAGTGCAAGGGTCCGGTCGGGTCCAGTTCGCGGATGGCGGCGCGGTTGTTCGCGTTGCCTATGCCGATCAAAACGGCTATCCCTACAAATCGATAGGCCGCTATCTGGTCGATCGCGGTGAAATGACGCTCGACCAGGCTTCCGCGCAAGGGATCAAGGCCTGGTACGTCGCGCATCCGGATCGCCAGCAGGAGCTGCTCAATGCCAATCCAAGTTATGTCTTCTTCAAGGAAGAATCGATTGTCGATCCAAGGAAAGGCCCGAAAGGTGCCCTTGGCGTGCCATTGACGCCGCAGCGTTCGATTGCCATCGACAGCCAGTTCATTCCACTTGGCGCTCCCGTATTTTTGTCGACCACGCAGCCCAACAGCGCCGCTGTGCTGCAGCGACTGGTGATGGCGCAAGATACCGGCGGAGCAATCAAGAACCCGGTGCGGGCTGATTTTTTCTGGGGCTTCGGCGCCGAGGCCGGAGAGAAGGCCGGCCGCATGAAGCAGCGTGGCATGATGTGGGTCCTGTTGCCGAAGTTGCCAGCAAGAGCAGCTCTGGCGAAATAATGAATTATCCCGTTTCAATTTTATGGAGCTAAGAGAGAGCGATGAGTTACGAAATGATTTTGGTTGAAACGCAGGGTCATGTTGGTGTCATCCGCTTGAATCGTCCCAAGGCGTTGAACGCCTTGAACGACCAGTTGATGGATGAGCTGGGTGCCGCGCTGGTGCAGTTTGACGGCGACGCAGACATTGGCTGCATCGTCCTGACGGGAAGCGACAAGGCCTTTGCTGCCGGCGCCGACATTGCCGCGATGGCGAACTACAGTTTTATGGACGCATACAAGGGCGATTACATTACCCGCAACTGGGAACAGATTCGCAAGATACGCAAGCCCGTCATTGCAGCGGTCGCTGGTTACGCACTGGGTGGCGGATGCGAGCTGGCCATGATGTGTGATTTCATTATTGCGGCCGAGAATGCCAAGTTCGGTCAGCCGGAAATCAAGTTGGGCACGATTCCCGGAGCGGGCGGTACCCAGCGATTGCCGCGTGCTGTCTCGAAAGCCAAGGCAATGGACATGTGCCTGACCGCTCGGATGATGGATGCTGCCGAGGCGGAGCGGGCCGGATTGGTGTCTCGCGTCGTTCCTCTTGAGAAATTGTTTGACGAAGCGATGGCTGCTGCGACGGTTATTTCTGCGATGTCATTGCCGACAGTAATGATGATCAAGGAATCGGTCAATCGAGCCTATGAATTGACATTGTCGGAAGGTGTGCTGTTTGAGCGCCGCATGTTCCACAGTACCTTCGCTCTGGAAGACCAGAAAGAGGGCATGAAAGCTTTTATCGAGAAACGCTTGCCAGCCTTCCGGGGTATTTGATATAGTTCGGCTCCCGTCGAGAGGCGGGCAGCAGTACGCAGTAAGTAAGGGTTTGAAGCGCAGGCGTTCTTTTGGTAGCAGTTGATCAAGGAACGCAGGTTTTGCTGGCAGTAACCAGCAGAACACGGCAACGAAACAGTTGACGGCAGCGCGGCAAACCTCCATACTCTCGTTCTCTGCTGCAGACAAACAAAACGCTTTGTCTGAAGCGCGAAACGCGGCACGGTCGGCGAGGTTGGTCGAAGTGGTGCGGCTAGCGCGGTAGAAGTTCTTTAACAATTAACAGTTGATAAGTGTGGGCACTTGATGAAAGCGCACTGTAGTGGTTTCGGCTGCTACGGAGTCTTTACATATAGCAAGTGCTCACAAAGAAGAAATAATAGGACAGTTCGCAAGAACTGGCCTGTCAGACTTTTGAGTGAGCGACCGGTCCGAAAGGACCATGTC
>NZ_BAAAZE010000014.1:297774-303793 GCF_039536745.1 Actimicrobium antarcticum | reverse complement strand
CTTTTTGGCGAAGCAAAAAGAAGTGACCGGCTGCCGGGCCGCACCCGGCTTGGCTCCACGGAGCGCAACCCGTTTTAGCTTCCGCAGACCGCAGACCGCAGACCGCGCGTCGTGGCGACCCGCAAAGCAACCTGACGCATGTTGGGCTTCGCAGCCCAACAGTCATGCAGCGCACCTTGCGGCGCCCTGAACAATGAAAGAAACTGACGGTTCGAGACTCCGTAATGCAGGGATGTCATTCGAATGGCAGTGTCGACCTGCAAAGCGCTCAATTCGTTTTACTTCACATCAACCCACCGCATCGCTGTCGGGCGAGGGCGGTGTGCGGCCGAACGGCTGATATCTTTTACGGCAAGCCAACCGAGAACGGGCAAGCCTTTCAACGCACTCTGCAACTCGACACGCCAGCGCCGACGGCACGAGCGATCGCCTCGATTCGGCAACCTCGACGCACGACCCGGCGCCGCAACAATCGTCTACTCCTTGAATTCCTCGGTCGCGCCAGGCCGACGCAGCATCTTGTTGACTTCATCCAGATGCAGTTCTTCCTGAACGATCATCTCGCGCGCATATTCTTCCAGCAAAACAGAACTGCCTTCGGCGATCTTGAGCAAATCGTAATAGGCGACCAGCGCGGTCTTTTCGTGGGCCAGGCTCTCGCGCAGGATGTCGCCGATGTCGTGCTCTTCGGTTTCCAGTAGCGTGCCGATTTTGAGGGAAGGGTGGCCGCCCAGCAGCGTGACCAGTTCGCCCGCCTTGTGGGCGTGCACCAGACTTTCGTCGGCATTGCCCTTGAGCCAGGACACAATCGGAATCCGGTTGTAGCCGTACACCATCAGCGAATAGTGGGTGTACTTCACGACCCCGGCCAACTCCAGCTCCATGATGCGATTGAGTCCGTCAATTGCCACCTGCTTTTTTGCGTCGTCCATAGCGTGCTCCTTCGTGGGTAGAGAATCCTTCAGTCGGTCGATGATGGCAACGTGCCGGATGCATTGTGCAGTAAATACGGCGTCCAATCGATGCCGTTTGTCGTTGAGTCCGGCTTGTGGAGATGCGGTTTTCGACGCATCGAGCACCGCCATTTCCCGCGCAGCCTGCGGCAGTGCCGGCATCGATACTGCGCGCCAGGCAGCGTACCCGTTTACGGTAGCCTTGGCATGGCGCGGACGGTGCTGCACGCTGGTGTCCGTCACTCGTTCCAATCGATCAGGCTTCGGCCTGGACTGTCGTAACCACATGAGGGGTCCCCGTGATCGACAAGATTTCCGTATCGCTGCAGGCAGCGGTTTCAGACATACAGGATGGTGCCGCCGTCATGATCGGCGGCTTCGGTGACGCAGGCATCCCGTCAGCGCTGATCGATGCGCTCATCGCGCAAGGCGCGCGCGACCTCACCATCATCAACAACAATGCCGGCAACGGCGACACCGGACTCGCCGCGCTGCTCAAGGCCAGGCGCGTACGCAAGATCATTTGCTCGTTCCCGCGCCAGACCGATTCGCATGTCTTCGACGCGCTGTACCGCGCCGGCGAGATCGAACTGGAACTGACCCCGCAAGGCAATCTGGCCGAGCGCATCCGCGCCGCCGGTGCCGGCATCGGCGGATTTTTTTCGCCGACGGGGTATGGCACATTGCTGGCCGAAGGCAAGGAAACCCGCTGCATCGATGGTAAGCACTACGTGCTGGAATCGCCGATCCACGCTGACGTGGCGCTGATCAAGGCACTTCGCGGCGACCGCTGGGGCAACCTGGTGTACCGCAAGGCCGCGCGCAATTTCGGTCCGATCATGGCGATGGCGGCCAAGTGCACCATTGCCCAAGTCAGTGAAGTGGTGGCGCTGGGCGAGCTCGACCCGGAACACATCATCACTCCCGGCATTTTTGTACAGCGCGTGGTCGCGCAGGAGCAGGCCAAATGAAGCGCCTGAGTCGTGATCAGATGGCGGCGCGCGTGGCGCAGGATCTGCCCGAAGGCGCGTATGTCAATCTGGGGATCGGCTTGCCGACCATGGTTGCCAATCACCTCGACAAGGACCGCGACATCTTCCTGCACAGCGAAAACGGCTTGCTTGGCATGGGCCCGGCACCGGCTCCCGGCGACGAAGACGACGACCTGATCAATGCCGGCAAGCAGCCGGTCACATTGCTGCCGGGCGGATCGTACTTCCATCACGGCGACTCGTTCGCGATGATGCGCGGCGGCCATCTGGATTTTTGCGTGCTCGGTGCGTTTCAGGTGTCGGTCACTGGCGATCTGGCCAACTGGCACACCGGCGCACCCGATGCGATTCCTGCCGTCGGTGGCGCGATGGATCTCGCCGTCGGTGCCAGGCAAGTCTTCGTGATGATGGCGCACCAGACCAAGGACGGCGCTAGCAAGATCGTTGACCGGTGTACCTATCCGCTGACCTGCATCGGCTGCGTCAGCCGGATCTATACCGACCTGGCCGTGCTGGATGTCACGCCAACCGGCCTGGTGGTGCGCGAGATGGTCGCGGGAATCACATTGGCAGAATTACAGGCTCTGACTGGCGTACCACTGACGCTGCTGGCCTGAGTACCCGCATGCGATCCGTCGCCAGCAATGGCGCGACGCGTATCGAGGTCAATGCAGTGTGCTGCCAGAGTGCTTGCAGGAAGTCCTGGCAGCCTGCATCTTCCGCTATCGTCAGCGCCGTCCTGACGGCAGCGCCAGCATCCCCGAGCGCGCCTGCGCCAGTTGCGGCCGCAGCGATCTCTGGGTCTGTTCATCGAGCCGGAACACGCTCATCACTTCGACCAGATTGGCGGCCTGGTCCTGCAGGGTTTCGGAGGCCGCTGCCGATTCTTCGACCAGCGCGGCATTTTGCTGCGTGACCTGATCCATCTGACTGATGGCCTGATTGACCTGCTCGATGCCGCGGCTCTGTTCCTGGCTGGCGTCGCTGATATCGGTCATGATCGCATTCACCTTCTGGATGCTGGCCACGATATCGGTCATGGTCGCGCCCGCTTCGCTGGCCAGCTTGCTGCCGGCATCGACGCTGATGACCGACTCGTTGATCAGTGCCGAAATGTCCTTTGCCGCGGCCGCCGAGCGTTGGGCGAGGTTGCGCACCTCGGCAGCGACTACCGCAAAACCGCGCCCCTGCTCGCCCGCGCGCGCCGCTTCGACAGCCGCATTCAGGGCCAGGATATTGGTCTGGAACGCGATGCTGTCGACCACGCTGGTGATGTCGGAAATCTTGCGCGACGACTCCGAGATCGATTTCATGGTGTCGACCACACGAGTGACAACCTGACCTCCTTTGACGGCAATGTCGGACGACGTCAGCGCCATCTGGTTGGCCTCCCGGGCGCGCTCGACATTCTGTTTCACGGTGGCGGTCATTTGCAGCATCGACGCTGCGGTTTCGCTGAGCGAGCTGGCTTGCTGTTCGGTGCGGGAGGACAAATCCAGCGTGCCGCTGGCGATCTCGCGCGAGGCCACGGCCATGGTTTCGACGCCGCTACGTACGCTGGCCACGGCGCTGTGCAGTTGCGTCACGATGCCTTGCAAGGCGACGCCACTTTCGCTTTCGACATTGCGGTTCAGCGCGGTCAGGTCGATGACGCCGGCACCTTGTGCGGTCATCCGGCTGACGCTGACTTTCAGCTCTGCGCTTTGCACCGCATCCCGATGCAGCACCACCGCCAGATACGCCAGCACGCCCGATTCGACCACCACATACGCAGCATGCGAAATCACCTTGCCTAGCCCCGGCTCGGTGAAGCAAATCACGCCATAGCCCCATTGCTGCAGATAATTGAAACTCAGGTGGTGTACTGCAATCACCGCGGCGGCGATCACGATCACGGACCAGTCGCGATAACAGAGCAACACCGCCAGCAAGACAAAGATGCCGAAATGGAGTTCCGACATGCCGGCAGCCTGATGAATATGCAGCGCGGAGAACACCATCAAGGCCGCTGCCACCACGGCGCGTGTCAGGAAACTGCCGCCGGCAGTCAGGATCAGTCCGGTCGGTATCAGGACGGCCGGCAGGCCGACCACGAGTGCCCAGGTCAGCGTGTCGTGCATGCCGGAGAGCGCCAGGCTCATCACGAATGCACCCCACAAAATACCCAGCATCAGACGGTCAGCCTGAACGTAGTTTTTTTGCAGGAAATAATTGGTATCGTTCATGTGACGGTCTCCTTGTAACTTACGGTGCGCTATGCCGATGGGCAGCTTTCTGGTTTTCATACAATTGGTGTTCAAAGCAAACATTCTCGTTACGATTGTAAATAGATTTACTTCGTAAATTAGTTCTTTTGTGAAATAAAATTCACAAAAGAAATTTATTGCTAAATTGCAAATACACGCCGACTTCTTTGGAATGATCCTCTCTTCAAGACGACCGGAATCGGTGCCGTCCCGAGCTCTTCGTGAAAACAATTCATCGGCGCCAGACCGCGCCGCACCGTCACGCTGCGGCATAATCACCCTCCCGCCCAATCCCGCAAAGTCGATCATGCCCACTCCGATCACATCTCTTGTCCCTCGTCAAATTTTGCTCGATTTGTATGCCAGCGCGGTCGCCGCTGTCAGTGCCGAAAAATGCCTGCCAGCGTTTTTGCCAGCGCCCCCGCCCAAAGGCCGCACGCTGGTCATCGGCGCCGGCAAAGGTGCCGCTGCCATGGCGCAAGTCGTCGAGCAGCACTGGCCGGGCGCGTTGTCCGGGATGGTGGTCACGCGTTACGGCCACGGTGCCGATTGCCGCCGCATTGAGGTCGTCGAAGCCGCACACCCCGTGCCGGACGAAGCCGGTCGCGATGCGGCTGGCCGCATGATGCAACTGGTGCAGGGATTGACGGAAGACGATCTGGTGCTGTGCCTGATCAGCGGTGGCGGCTCGGCACTGCTGGCCTTGCCGGGCGAGGGCATCACGCTGGAGCAGAAGCAGGCGATCAACAAGGCGCTGCTCAAAAGCGGCGCGGCGATCGGCGAAATGAATTGCGTGCGCAAGCATCTGTCGGCCATCAAGGGCGGCCGGCTTGCGCTGGCTTGCGCACCGGCGCGCGTGGTGACCCTGCTGATTTCGGATGTGCCCGGCGACGAACCCGGTGTCATCGCCAGCGGTCCGACGCTGACCGACCCGACCACCTGCGCCGAAGCGCTGGCGGTCCTCGACAAATATGCAATTATCGTCCCCGACAGCGTGCGCCAGCATCTGCAATCCGGCGCTGGCGAAACTCCGAAACCGGGTGACCCGCGCTTCGCCCGTAACACCCACCACGTCATCGCGACTGCCCAGCATGCGCTGGAAGCGGCAGCGGCCACCGCACGGGCCGCCGGTATTCCGGCGTACATCCTGTCCGATGGCATTGAAGGCGAGGCGCGCGACATCGGTCTGATGCATGCCGCGCTGGCGCGCCAGGTGGCGCTGCGCGGCCAGCCATTTGCGCGCCCCTGCGTCATCATTTCGGGTGGCGAGACGACCGTCACGGTGCGCGGCACGGGGCGGGGCGGGCGCAATGCCGAATTTCTGCTGAGTCTGGCGGTTGCGCTGGACGGGGTTGCGGATATCCACGCGATTGCCTGCGATACCGATGGCATCGATGGTTCCGAAGACAATGCCGGCGCGTTGCTGCAACCGGACTCGCTAGCCCGGGCTGGTGCGTTCGGTCTGCGCGCCAAAAAGCTGCTGGAAAATAACGATGGCTACGGCTTTTTCGATGCGCTCGGCGACCTGGTCGTGAGTGGGCCGACGCGCACCAATGTCAATGATTTTCGGGCGATTCTGGTTCTTTAGCGAGCAGGCTGGCTACGAGCATCATGGTTTGTACTGCAGTCGGCCAAGCTATTCCCCTGCCACCAGCAACGCCAGCTCCGCCGCATCGAGATAACACCATTCGCCTTCTTCCAGCCTCAGAATTGTTGGGCTGCGAAGCCCAACATGCGTCAAGCTGCCTTGTAGGTCGCCACGGCGTGCGGTCGTCGGTAGCTAAAACGGGTTGCGCTCCGTTGATGCAAGCCGGGTGCGGCCCGGCAG
>NZ_BAAAZE010000014.1:0-297741 GCF_039536745.1 Actimicrobium antarcticum | reverse complement strand
ACCGGGTACGGCAAGAGGGAGGCCCGCAAACTCGCTACGCTCAGACAGTGCGGGCTTCTGATCCTCTTGCCGTACCCGGTTTTTGGCAGCGATCTTTTTATGCGGAATTCAAGGTCAAAACCAAGCCCAGCCTTGACGATTGAACGTTGGTTAGGCTCGCTTTGCGCGAGAAGGCTTCCTCGTCGATATCGACATCGACTTCAAAACCAACGTCAAAACCAACGTCAAAACCAACGTCAAAACCAACGTCAAAACCAACGTCAAAACCAACGTCAAAACCAACGTCAAAACCAACGTCAAAACCAACGTCAAAACCAACGTCAAAACCAACGTCAAAACCAACATCAAAACCAAAACCGACAAGGCTTTTACAAGTCATCTTTCTCGCGCAAAGCGAGCCCAACCATGATCGAATCACCAAGGCTGGGCTTGGTTTTGACGTTGAATTCCGCATAAAAGGCCGCTGCCAAATACCGTGTCCGGGCAGGGGACAAGAGGGCCGCACTGTCTGAGCGCAGCGAGTTTGCGGCCCTCCCCCTGACCGGGCACGGTATTTGGGAACCCGCAGGGCAGCGGTCTAGCGGTCGCCTTTTTCTTGGTTACTGCTTTTTGGCGAAGCAAAAAGAAGTGACCGGCTGCCGGGCCGCACCCGGCTTGGCTCCACGGAGCACAACCCGTTTTAGCTACCGCAGACCGCAGACCGCGTGTCGTGGCGACCCGCAAAGGAACCTGACGCATGTTGGGCTTTGCAGCCCAACCTACGAAACAGCGAAGCAAAAAGAAGTGACCGGCTGCCGGGCCGCACCCGGCTTGGCTCCACGGAGCGCAACCCGTTTTAGCTACCGCAGACCGCAGACCGCGCCTCGTGGCGACCCGCAAAGCAACCTGACGCATGTTGGGCTTCGCAACTACCAGTCGGTAGTTTTTTTTGGTGAAATTTTCAGGCAACGCCCACTTTGAAAGGGCTGGCTTCGCAGCCCAATCTGCACAACTGGCGGCGTCGTTGAGCGTGACTTCCGCGCTATTCCCCTGCCACCAGCAACGCCAGCTCCGCTGCATCGAGATAGCACCATTCGCCTTCTTCCAGCCCCAGCCCCGCCAGCGTGAGTCGCCCGATCGCTACCCGTTGTAATGCCGCGCAATGGTTGCCAGCGGCTGCCAGCATGCGTTTGACCTGATGGTATTTGCCCTGCTCCAGCACGATTTCGATGCGGTGGCTGTCGACTGCGCTGCAGCGTACTGCCGCCAGTGGTGCCGGTTCATCGTTGAGCTGTACGCCCGCCAGCAGCAGGGCCACCAGTTCCGGTGTGACCGGGTCGGCGGTGGTGGCGACATATACTTTCGGGATATGCGATTTCGGTGATGACTGGGTATGGATGAACGGGCCGTGGTCCGACATCAGCAACAAGCCGGTAGTGTCGTGGTCCAGCCGTCCGACCGGTTGCACGTCGCGCCAGGTGAACTGCTCCGGCAGGATCGTCAGCACGCCCGGATGATGGCTGGGCTTGCGCGAGCATTCGAAGTTGGGTGGTTTGTGCAGCGCCAGGAAGACGTGCTCGTGGAAGTCCCAGTCTTCGTCAAACAGCCTGAAGGTCAATCCGGTCGTGTCAAAGGCAGTGCGGTAGTCGTCGATCACGGCGCCGGCGACGGATACTTCGCCGGCGTCGATCAGCTGGCGGCACCATTTGCGGGTGCCGAATCCCTGCGATTGCAGGATGCGGTCCAAGGTCAGTTTTTTCATGGCCGGACTGTAGCAGAAGCGCCAAATGCCCGGCAACAAAAGCGCGTGCACATCGTCATGGCATCGGTGCAAAACGCGGCACCTGCACCCCGTCGATGTCGATCATTTCATGGAACACTGCAGCCGGTCGAATCCACAGCGAGCCGTCCGCGGCACGGTAGACAATCATCGGCGTCAGGTCGGCTTCCAGCGTGGCCGGGCCGATCAGCGTGTAGACGCCGCCTTTGTAATGGCGGTATTGCATGGCTCTCTCCTGAAGTTGGCGGGGGCGCTCAGACGTCGGTTTGCAGCAAGAAGTCGGTGAGCAATATCTGCTCGACCTTCCTGGTTTGCAGCCCCTGATTGACGATGTCCTTAAGCAGTAACTGCAGCGCCGCCAATCCGCCCGATTTACGGACCTGTTCAGGGTCGACCGAGCGCAGGGTGGTTTCGATCAGGGTACGCATCGCCGGCTGGTTCTTGGCGGCCCATTCAGTATCGTTCAGGGTGGTTTGTATCGCGATCCGGGTGCCCAGCGAATAGTCGTCCGTGCTGATGACCAGCGGACCGACGATGGCGTAATTGACGCGGGTATCTGCAACGGGCGTGCGTATCCGATAAAACCAGAGGGCAGCAAAGACCGCTACCAGCAACAGCAGGATCAGCGTGATCGCGATGTTGGTGAACCGGTTATCGGAATTGGGTTTGGCCATGGGGATGAATGTCGGTGAAGTGTGAGCAAGCGCACGTTGGGAAGCGACGCGACAGCGTATTTTACCGATGAACGGGTGACGCAAACCAATCGGTTTCAGGTTCGCTCACATTGTTCTGCATCACCCGCCCTGGTCACCCCAAGCCTGTCAAGGAACCCACCATGTTTCAACTTGCCATCCACCCGGTCCATGCCCATCGCGCCCCGGTGCCGGAAGAGGAACCGTTGCCCGGCGACGAGCCGGTTCCCGAGGGCGATCCAGCACCGCATCCGAATCCCGAAATCAAGGACCCGCCGATCGTGCCGGTCAAGAGCCGTGCTATCAATCGAACAAGTATGTGAAGCAGCGCACAGAAGCGGGGCCGCAGTCCCCGTATCGTTTGCAGCAACAGGAATCAACCTGCGCACAGACAAGCAATCAGTACCGTCGTGCCGCACGTCCTGCCACTTGACCAATTTTCAGGAGAATCAGCATGAACAAAGATCAGCTAAAAGGCGAAGCCAAAGACATCGCAGGCAAGGTACAGGAAGAAGTTGGCAAGCTGACCGGTAGCAAGGAACAGCAAGCCAAGGGTCTCGGCAAGCAAGTAGAAGGCAAGGCCCAAAAAGGTCTGGGCGATGCCAAGGAATTCATCAAGGACCAAACCAAGTAAGCTTGGCGGTCTTGCCTGACTGGCGAGCAAAGTGCCCGAAGTACGCAGCTCTGCGTATTTCGGGCATTTGTTGTTTACCTGGCGACGACTTCAGGATTGCCGGGTAGTTGCCCGAAGACACCATGCCTCCGGCATTACGTTAGACTTGCCATTTTCTTGCACTAAAGAACGCCGATGCAATCAGTTCGCAGAACCTCACGATTGGTAGTACGCGCAGCCATTGCAGTGCTGGTGCTACTCATTGTCGGCGCCATCGGAGCGTACTTCCTGTTCAATGGGCAGCGCTGGATCAGCCCGATCGAACAACGTCTGTCCGAGGCTAGCGGCCGCGAGGTCCGCATTGGTGCGCTGGAGTTGCACCTGCTGCCGATGCCCGGTATCGATGTGCGCAAAGTGACTGTCGCCAATCCCGCCTGGGCGCGCGCACCGCTGTTGCTGCAGGCCGAGCAGGTATCGGTACGACTGGCCGTGTGGCCGCTGTTGCTGGGGCAGGTGCACCTGCAAACGTTGACGGCGAGCGGCGTACAACTCGACCTCGACAGCGATGCCCGGGGCACATATAGCTGGACCCTGCCTCAGCGACCCCGCACCGGCGCCGGTCTGTCCGACCTGAGCCGGATGACCGCGCTGGATCTGCAGAATGTCGCGGTGCGCTACCGCAGCGCGCGCTTCGATGACGGCATCACCCGCATCGAGCGGTTGCACCTCGACACGCAGCCTGGCTGGCGCGCGGTGCGACTCGATGCGCTGCTCAAACGCGATAACCGCGACCTGATCGCCACGGCCCGGCTCGATGATTTATCCACGCTGTCGAATGGTCAGATCACGCTGCAGACCGGATCGGCGCGACTGATGCTGGACGGTCGCATGCCGTTGCAGGCGGTGCTGACCAACGCCGCTTTCAAGGTGCGGCTGGAGGCCGAGCGGCCCAACGACTTGCTGGCTTTTTTAAATATTCCTTCGCGCACCATCGCACCGATTGCACTGAGCGCCGACCTGCGCGAGTCCGGTGGCAAGATCAGCGCCACGGCCATCGATGGTCGATTGGGCAAATTGCAGGTCACCGGTAGCGCCCAGTTCGATCCGGCCAGTGCCAGACCAACGGTCGACGCGCAGTTGTCGATACCGCGTCTGGACTGGGTCCAGACTTTGACGGATGCGGGACGTCCGCCGCTGCCGCCGGCACCGCCCGGTGAACTGTTTCGCACGCATCTGTTTCCGTGGCGCGTGCTGGCGGCATTGACCGATTTTCAGGGCACCGCAGAGGTGCAGGTTGCCAGTCTTAAAACGCGTCCCGGCATTGAACTCACCAATGTCAGCACCCGCATGCTGCTCGACGGCGACCAGCTGCACGTCAGCGCGATCAAGGCCGGTCTGCTCGATGGCCACGCCAGCGCGGACCTGACCCTGTCGGCGCCATCCCGGCAGGCCCATCTCGACCTGCAATTGCACGACGTGTCCCTGCAAAAATGGATCGTCGCCACCGGCCATGCCGCGCCGCTGACGGGTGGTCCGATCCAGCTCACCGCGGTGGTCGATGCCAGCGGCGACTCGATGAAAGAGATGGCCGCGTCGCTCACCGGTCCGGTCAGTATCCGGCTCGGACCTGCCGTCATCACCAGCCGTACCGGGGCCGAGGCCGAGGCGTTGCTGACGGGTCTGATACCGCTCTTTTCTGTCCGTGACGAAAACCGGATTCAGCTCGATTGCGTCGGTGCCAACCTTGCCTTTGCGCGTGGCCGCGCCAGTGCTGATCAACTGGTGGGTGCGCGCAGCCAGGCCAGCCAGTTGCTCACTGGCGGCGCCATCGACCTGCGCCAGCAAACGCTGGATCTGCGTGGCCGGGTACGCGCCCGATCCGGGATCAGCCTCGGCCTGTCGGCGCTGGCTGGTGATGTCAGCATCACCGGCCCGCTGGTCAAACCGCAAATAAAGCTCGATCCGGTTGGCACGCCGTCTGCACTGGGCAGGCTCGGTGCGGCGATTGTCACGGGTGGCCTGAGCATCGTCGGCACGGCGCTGTGGGATGGTGCCAATCCCGGTACCGATCCTTGCAAGGCGGTGTTTGCCGACAAGCCACGCGCCGCGGCCAAAACCACTGCCAGAGCGCACCAGACCGGCGACAGGGCGGTGCCGTGAAGCCGTCCTTTTTCGCGACGTTGGCGCTGCTGCTCGTGCTGTCCGGCTGTGTCGCGCTGCCGGCCAATGACCACCGGGTTGCGTCGGTTGCGTTCGACAAGCCGCAGGACACGCTGCTCGGCCAGGTGGTTCAGGCCTCTCTGCCACCGAATGCACTGTCGGGTTTTCGTTTGTTGCCTACGGGCGGCTATGCGTTCGATACCCGGGTCGCTCTAGCGCGCCGGGCCCAGCGTTCGCTCGACCTGCAGTACTACCTGTTTCATGACGATGAGGCCGGCCGCGCGCTCGGACACGAAGTGCTTGCCGCCGCCTTGCGCGGTGTGCGCGTGCGCATCCTGCTCGATGACATCGCCACCGAGGGCAGGGATGAGATGCTGGCACGGCTATCGGCCCATCCGAATCTCGAAGTGCGGGTGTTCAATCCGTTTGCCGGCGGACGCAACCGTCTGTTCACGCGCGCACTGGCCTCGATCGGCGACTTCGGCAGGGTCAATCACCGCATGCACAACAAGTTGTTCGTTGCCGACAATGCGATGGCCATCACCGGCGGGCGCAACATTGGCAATGAATATTTCATGCAAGGCATGGCCAACAATTTCATTGATCTCGATGTCTTCGCAGCGGGCGCAATCGTGCCGCAGCTCTCGGTAGTGTTCGACCAGTTCTGGAACAGCGACTATGCCTATCCAATCAGCGCCTTTGCCCGCTTCCGGCTCAGTGACGATGAGCAGTCGCCCCAGACGGAGAAAGCGCATTCGCTGGTTGCGACCGAGGTCCCCGACCCGCTTGGATACGGGCCCCTGGCAGACGAAATCGATCGCGGCAAACTGGCGCTGGCCTGGGCCAGTGCCACCGTGGTCGCCGATTCGCCCGACAAGGTGGCTGGGTTGACCGAGCAAAGCAGCAACGACACCGTCACCAGCAACGTCGTGCGCCTGATGCAAAGTGCGCAGTCCGAGGTGACGGTAATTTCGCCCTATTTCGTTCCTGGCAAGGTTGGTATTGCCGCAATGCAACGTCTTGCCGACCGTCACATTCGCATGGTCGTGCTGACCAATTCGCTGGCGGCCAACGATGCACCGCTGGTGCATGTCGGCTACGCCAAATACCGGCGCCAGATGCTGGCGCTGGGCGTGCATTTGTACGAACTCAGTCCGGTGCGGGCACGCCAGCGCGGACATCTCGACCTGTTCGGTTCATCCCACGCCAGCCTGCATGCCAAAGTCGTGATGGTAGACCGGCGACGCCTGTTCATTGGCTCGCTGAATCTGGATGCCCGTTCGGCGCGCACCAATACCGAAATGGGACTGGTGATCGACAGCCCGGCGCTGGCCGGTGAACTGGTCACCCTGATGCAGGCCGACCACGATGAAAGTTCGTATCGCTTGCGCCTGTCGGCGAAGACCGGCGACCTCGAATGGGTGGCCGTCGACGATGGCGTCGAAGTCATTTACACCAGCGAGCCGGACGTCGGTGCCTTGTTCGCCTTCGGGCTGTGGCTGATCGCGCCGCTGGCGCCGGAAGACCTGCTGTAAGGCGGCATCGGGCAGCAATTGCCGTCCGATACGCGCCTCACACGATCCTTGTACACTCCGTTGGCCTGGCAAAAATACCGCCAGCCGCAATCCCATGCAGCCCCATACAGTCCCCCCTCATCACGGAGAAACTCCCATGAAGATTTACGATTTCAAAGGCTTCCCGAATCCCGCCCGCGTGCGCATCGCCCTCGCTGAAAAAGGCATGACCGACCGGGTCGAATTCGTCTCGGTCAATGTCCCTGCCGGAGAGCACAAGCTGCCCGCATTCGTGGCCAAGAACCCGTCCGCCGCCGTGCCTGTGCTGGAACTCGATGATGGCACCACGATCGCCGAATGCACCGCCATTACCGAGTACATCGACAACATCGATGGCACCCCGACACTGACCGGCGTCACGGCCAAAGAGCGTGCCGTGATCCAGATGATGCAACGCCGTGCCGAAGCCGAATTGATGGATGCCGTCGGCACGTATTTTCACCACGCCACCCCGGGTCTGGGCGCGAAGATCGAGCTGTACCAGAACCGTGAATGGGGCGAAAAAAGCCGTGACCGCGCCATCGCCGGCATGCGGTATTTTGATCGCGTCCTGGGCACCCAGGCTTACCTCGCCGGCGAGAATTTTTCGATGGCCGACATCACCGCATTCGTCGGACTGGGTTTCGCCGATTTTGCCAAGATCGCCATTCCCGCCGATCTGCCGCATCTGCATGCATGGCGCGCGCGCATCGCTGCACGACCTGGCGTGATGGCGTCCTGACGCACTGACAGTGACCATGGAACTCAACGCCAATTTCACCCGACGCACACTGATCCATGCAGCGCAACTGCCGTGGATCGCCTCGCCGGTAGCCGGTATCGAGCGGCGCATGCTCGACCGCATCGGTGACGAAGTCGCGCGCGCCACCTCGATCGTGCGCTACGCCCCCGGGAGCCAGTTCACGGCCCATGTGCATGGTGGTGGTGAAGAGTTTCTGGTGCTCGATGGCGTCTTCAGTGACGAGCACGGCGACTGTCCCGCGGGCACCTATGTGCGCAATCCGCCGACCTCGCATCACACGCCGGGCTCACGGGCCGGTTGCACGATCTTCGTCAAACTCTGGCAATTCGATCCGGCCGACCGGACGCCGGTGCGCATCGCCAGCAGCGAGCGGGCGTATGTGCCGGCACCGGGGCAACCCGGGGTCGAGTGGCTGCCGTTGTTTCGTGACCAGCGTGAAGAAGTCCGGCTCGAACGCTGGGCTGCCGGCGCGGAGATCGTGCTGGCCTGTACCGCTCCGCTGGAGCTGCTGGTGCTCGATGGCGATTTCGCGGAGTGCGGTGATGTCCTGGTTGCGCAGTCGTGGCTGCGCTTGCCGGCGGGGGCGTCCTTGCGCGCGCGCGTTGGTCCGCACGGATGCCGCGTCTGGATCAAGAGCGGCCGCTTTGCTGATGCATTCATCGTGCCTGCCTGACACGATAGGCGGGCCACGCCGTCAGCGCGTTGCCTCCAGGTTTCCTACCCTCGGTATACCAAGTACGTCGACCAAGAAATCCGTACCAAAATGCGTGGCGTATTGATAATCTCGCGGAGGGGAACAACCAGATGGCTGCACGGTGAACACACCGGCTTGCCGTACGTCATTTTTGCTGTCACCAAGGGTGTCGAAAAGCATCTTTTGGCATAGCGAAATATGACGTAATTCGCGACGCAACAAGCGCCGCATGCACCGGAGGCGCAGAGTGCGACAGACCCGGCATACAGAAGATACGCAACAGAGTGAACACACAGTCGAGCTGGCGAAATGTCCAACCGGCATATGTGGATTCGACGACATTACCAATGGCGGCCTGCCCAAGGGGCGCCCGGCTTTGGTGTGTGGTGATGCTGGCTGCGGCAAAACGATTTTTGGTATGGAATTCCTGGTGCACGGTGCCTTGTCGTACAACGATCCGGGCGTGTTCGTTTCGTTCGAAGAGAGCGCTAGTGAGCTGGACCATAACTTTGCGTCGCTGGGATTCGATTTGCCGGATCTTGCCAGTCGTCACTTGATCAGCATCGATGCCGTGCTTTTCGATTCATCGGAGATCCGTGAGACCGGTCCGTACGATCTCGAAGGCCTGTTCATTCGGCTCGGCGAAGCGATTGACCAGCTCGGTGCAAAACGGGTTGTGCTGGATGCCATCGATACCCTGTTTTCCGGCTTGTCCAATACCGCCGTGTTGCGTGCCGAGCTGCGTCGACTGTTCCTCTGGCTGAAACACAAAGGCGTTACCAGCATCGTCACCTGCGAGCGCGGTGAAGGAGCGATCTCGCGCCACGGGCTGGAGGAGTACATCGCCGACTGTGTCATTTTTCTGGACCTGCGCATTCGCGAGCAGGTCGCGACCCGACGCCTGCGCATCATCAAATACCGTGGCAGCCGCCATGGTACCGACGAGTATCCGTTCCTGATCGACGAACAGGGCATCTCGATTCGGCCGGTGTCGGCACTGGGTTTGCAGTACGCGGTCTCCAGCGAACGGATGTCGTCCGGCATACCGCAGCTTGATGCCATGCTGGGCGGGCTCGGTTATTTTCAGGGCTCGTCGATCCTGATCTCTGGCACGACCGGTTCCGGAAAATCCAGCGTGGCGGTTGCTTTCGTCGATGCTGCCTGCCGGCGTGGTGAACGGTGCCTGTATGTTGCGTTCGAAGAATCCGAGCAACAGATCATCCGCAACATGCGCTCTATCGGGATCGATCTGGCGCCATGGGTGGAGCAGGGACTGCTGCGATTTTATGCGACACGGACGGCGCTGCACGGCCTGGAAATGCATCTGCTAAAGATCGATGCGCTGGTGAAAGAATTTGCACCACGCAGCGTCGTTGTCGATCCGATATCGAATTTCACGGCAGTCGGTTCCGGCAACGAGGCCAGGTCCATGCTCACGCGACTGATCGACTCCTTGAAACACGGCCAGATCACAGCCGTATTGACGGACCTGATCCACAGCGGAAATCCGCCGTACGCCACCAACCAGCAAATTTCTTCGCTGATCGACAGTTGGCTTTCATTGCAGGATTTTGAACACCAGAGCGAGCGCAACCGCGTACTGCAAATCCTAAAATCGCGCGGTATGGCCCACTCAAACCAGCTCCGTGAATTCATCCTCGATGGTCATGGCATCAAGCTCATTGATGTCTGTGTCGCGCCCACCGGCGTGGTCATCGGTACCGCACGCGTTGAGCAGGAAGCCCAAGGGAAGGCCCGCAGACTGAGCGCCCAACGCGCCGTGCAGCGCAAGCTGCGCGAACACAAACGTCAGCGCGAACAGATGGAAGCCAACATTACGGCGATGCGGGCCGAATTCGACGACACGACGGCCGAACTGACCGCGTTGTCCGACGAGGCGATCGCCATCGAGCATGCCTTGATGGCCAGCCGCGAAGCCAGCGTGCATGGTCGACAGTTTGATGCGGCGCCGATTGTCACGTCCGGCATCGCCGATGCCACTAGTACCGGTGCCAAGTCGGTGACGGGGTCGGACCCATGAACGATTCAATTACTGCACGCAGACCAAATACGCTCATGCCAGAACGCGAAACGTGGAAGCTGATGTTATACGTGGCCGGACAATCGAGCCGATCGCTGAATGCCTATGTCAACCTGACCGCGATATGCGAGCAGCACTTGCGAGGCCGCTACCAGATCGAAGTCATCGATTTGTTCCTGCATCCGCAGCTAGCCAAACGGAATCAGATCCTGGCTATTCCAACGCTGGTGCGCAGTCAGCCAAAACCGGAACGAAAAATCATCGGTGACCTGTCCAATACCGAACGCGTTCTGAAGAGCCTGGATTTGTAAGGTCGGTGATGTGCGTGAATACCGGTCGGATGTGCGAAAGAAGGACGAAAAAATCGTGAAAAAATCACGAAGGATCACGATGAGGTTCGCCAGGCCCGGTCCTGCCACGAAGACAGTCGAGGACAACCGACAGGTGATGATGTTCAGCCAGCATTATCTGTTTGTCTTGTCAGCATGCACGACGTGGTTGATCCAATGCCTGATCACCATACTGAATGGGGCGCTGTCATGAAGCAACGTTCACACATTCCTGCCGGAGCCGCACGCGAACTTCGTCGTTTGCGGATCCGCTTGAACGAAGCCGAAGAAACACTGGACGCCATCCATCAGGGCCGTGTCGATGCCGTGGTCGTGAGTGGCGAGCGTGGCCAGCGAATTTTTTCATTGACCGGATCCGAGTACAGTTACCGGATCATGATCGAGGCCATGAACGAAGGCGCGATTGCGATTTCTGCCGAAGGAATTATCCTGTATGCCAATCGGCGTTTCGCCGAGATGCTGGACTTGCCGCTAGACGATGTGCTGGGCCGACAAATCGACAATCTCGTCGATGACGCCGACCAGGAGGGATTGCGGCAGATGCGGCAATCCCGCCATAGCGAAAAAAGCGAAGCCAAACTGCGGACTGCCAAGGGTGCTCTGCTTCCGGTTTATCTCTCCGCCAGCCAGCTGCAGATCGACGGCCAGGCGGCAGCCACTTACATGGTCGTGATGGACCTGACAGAGCGCAAACGGGCGGAAGAGGCACTGCAAGAGGCAGAACAAAAATATCGCAGTATTTTCATGAATGCGGTTGATGGTATTTTCCAGATCAGTCCGCACGGCGCTTTGCTTGCGGCCAATCCGGCGATGGCGCGTATTTACGGATTTGCCAGCGTCGAGGATCTTCTCGCCGACTTCAATCGGACAGGCTTTTCCCAGTACGACGATCCGCAGCGAGGCCGCGATTTGCTTCGGCACGTTCAGCAACGCCATGCCGTTATCAATTACGAGTCGCTAGTCATTCGCCAGGACGGTGACCGCATCTGGGTCAATGAAGACTTGCATGCGGTGGTGGACGCCGAGGGCGTGCTGACCTGCTTCGAAGGCAGCGTCAAGGACATCACCGAGCGCAAGACGAGCGAAGAAAAACTCGATTACCAGGCCAATTTTGATCAGCTCACGGGGCTGGCGAACCGGCATCGGCTGCTGGAGCGGCTACACCAGGCGATCGTCGCGGCGCAACGTTACCAGCACGAAGTCATGGTGGTCATGATCGATCTCGACAACTTCAAAGGGGTCAATGACAGTCTGGGTCACAACGTCGGCGACGCACTGCTGAAGACGGTGGCACGGCGGTTGGAAGCGTGCCTGCGCGAGGGTGACACGGTCGCGCGGCATGGTGGCGATGAGTTTGTCCTGGTACTCGAACGTTCCAATTACATGGCGATTGCGTCGATCATGCCAAAAATACTCGACTCGGTTTCGACACCGGTCCTGTGCAATCAGCACGAACTTCACATCTCCTGCAGTATCGGTTTCAGCATTTACCCGATCGACGGTGTCGATGTCGACACTCTGCTCAAGAACGCCGATGCCGCGATGTATCGCGCCAAAGAGCAGGGCCGCAATACGTTCCAGTCGTACACCAGAGAGCTCAATGACAGTATTCTGCATCGGCTGGCGCTGGAATCGAGCCTGCGCTGTGCACTTCAGCGCGACGAATTTTCGGTGCAGTTCCAGCCGCAATTTACCATCGGGGAGGGCGTCTTCGTCGGCACCGAAGCATTGCTGCGCTGGGACCATGCGACCATGGGGCCGATTCCGCCGTCCGAATTTATCCCGCTGGCAGAAGAAATCGGCCTGATCGTGCCGATCGGTGAATGGGTGCTGCGCGCCGCCTGCTTGCAGACACGTGCCTGGCATGACGCCGGATTGGGCAAGATCCGCGTATCGGTCAATATCTCCGCGTCTCAGTTCCGGCAAAAAGACCTGGTCGCGCGGATCGGCAATATCCTGCAGCATGCCCGGCTGGCGCCACACTATCTGGAACTGGAATTGACCGAAAGTCTGGTGATGCACGACGTTGAGGCAGCCATCGTGATCCTCAACGAACTCAAGGCGATGGGGGTGCGTATCTCAATTGATGATTTTGGCACCGGCTATTCCAGCCTGAGTTATCTGAAGCGGTTTCCGATCGACGTGCTGAAGATCGACCAGTCCTTTATCCAGGACATTCCGGGCAATGCCGACTCTGCCGCGATCACGCTGGCCATCATTTCACTGGCCCACACCATGAAGCTGAACGTCGTCGCGGAGGGTGTGGAAACTGCAGGCCAGCTGGACTTTCTTGCGGGGCATTCGTGTGATTGCGTGCAAGGCTATTATTCGGGACGGCCAATGGCGCCGTTGGCGCTCGAACAGCATCTGCGCACGTCACCCGCATTCATGGTGACAAATGGCGCGACCTGAGCCGGAACCGGCGTTTGCGTCGGTCAGACCAATTTTGCGTTCTGGTGCTTGGTGTCGTAGAGCGCCTTGTCCGCTTGATCGAGCAGAAACAACGTCGAGGTGATGCCGGCCCGATACGGGGCAATACCGACTGATATGCCGACATGAATGGTGTCACCGCTCGACAGCATGATGGGTTGTCCGACCGATGCCACCAGACGTTGCGCCAGCACGGCAACGGCGCCGTGGTCACCTTCCTGCGTAACAATGGCGAATTCATCGCCACCGAGGCGCGCAAGGGTATCGCCCTGGCGCAGCTGACCACTGAGACGCCGGGCGACCTCGCATAACACCTCATCCCCGGCGGCATGGCCGAAGCGGTCGTTGACATTCTTGAATCCGTTGAGGTCAAGGCACAGGACGCTGAACGGCACCCCGGATCGCATGGCGCGGGACATCGCACCTGACAGGGCGTTATCAAATTGGGCCCGGTTTGGCAGCGCCGTCAGGTAATCCGTCATTGCCATCTGTTCCAGTACCGAGGCACGGAGTCGGCCTTGTAGTGCGGTCATGACCAGCGTTGCACAGTCAAGCAGGCTGGCTTGCTCGGCATGGTTCAAAACGCGAGGCTGGACGTCGATGATCGCAATCGTACCCAAGGCATGACCGGTCGTGTCAACCAACGGAACGCCGGCATAAAACCGCAGGTGAGGTGCGTTGGTCACCAAAGGATTGTCGGCAAAACGTATATCGTCCTGCAGATCAGGAATCACCAGCGCCGACTTCGGCGCCACGATCGCATGCGCACAAAAAGCCACTTTGCGGTCCAGTTGCGGAACATCCAGACCCACCTTGGACTTGAACCACAGGCGGTCGGTATCCATCATCGCAATGACTGCGATGGGCACATCGAAGGCATGTGCGACGACGCGGGTCAATGCATCGAATTCGATTTCGGGTTCGGTGTCGAGAATGTGATGGGAATGGACTGCGGCGAGACGCGCTGTTTCGTTTTCCGGAATGGGGCAACGCTGTTCGGTGATCA
Source organism: Actimicrobium antarcticum (assembly GCF_039536745.1). Classification (NCBI taxonomy): domain Bacteria; kingdom Pseudomonadati; phylum Pseudomonadota; class Betaproteobacteria; order Burkholderiales; family Oxalobacteraceae; genus Actimicrobium; species Actimicrobium antarcticum. The sequence continues at coordinate 283,680 of NZ_BAAAZE010000014.1, read as the reverse complement.
TTGTGCATCCCCAAGTCTGTACAGAAAGTAAAGCGTTATCACGGGCAAAATGGCTTTCGTCCGAATATTTTCACGCGACACGGAAGGTAGCATGAATACGCGAAAAATGTCATTGCCGCATAGAAATTAGGGGCTGCCCTCTGCCAGAGAACATTGCTTTTAAAAAATATTGTTCCGTCGCGCAGGGTCGTGTTGTAACTGGTATATCGCCACGATCGTAGCGAAGCCGACACATTAAAGTGGTCTAAAAAACATTCACTGTTCACTTTTTTGGGACCTGTGCTCAACTGATCAGGATGCCAGTCCGGTTCCTCGAACCGCACGGGCTCACTACTGCAAAAGCAGACTTTCTCGAACGACAAACAACACACATCAGGGCAACCATGAACTATCTTTTTGCAGGCGTCGCGCTCGCATCGCTGACATTGACCGGCTGCGCCGGCACCATGCCGACCATCGGCGATACCAGCGCCAAAACCGTCGCTACCGGCTCGACCAGCGGCGCTTCTTCCCAAGGTGCCAACACGGCGCTGGAACACTGCAGCAAGTCGATCGGCACGTTGTCGATCCTGGAAGACGAGCACCAGCCGTGGTTCTACCAGTTCAGACAGCAATACCAGCTGCAATCGACGATCCCGTTGCTGCGCATGCTCGTTCAGCAATCGAATTGCTTCGTCGTGGTGGAGCGCGGCAAGGCCATGGCCAGCATGCAAAACGAGCGTGCGCTGGCCGCCTCCGGCGAGCTGCGCAGCACCAGCAAGATGGGCAAGGGCCAGATGGTCGCGGCCGATTACACCATCACGCCATCGATCACCTTTTCTGAAAAAGGCACGGGCGGATTGGGTGCATTGGCAGGTGGCCTGCTGGGCTCGGTCGGTGCGATTGTCGGCGGCAGCATGAAATCGAACGAAGCATCAACCACGCTGCTGATGACCGACAACCGCTCCGGCGTCCAGTTGGCCGCTGCCGAAGGCAGTGCCAAAAACTGGGATTTTGGCGTGGTTGGTGGCGTACTCGGCGGACTCGGTGGTGCTGGTGCCAGCGGTTTCAGCAATACGCCGCAGGGTAAAGTACTGGCTGCGGCGTTCATGGATTCGTATAACCAGCTGGTCAAGGCGACACGCAATTATTCGGCACAGTCGGTGTCCGGCGGGCTGGGCAATGGCGGTAATTTGCCGGTGGGGCAATAAGGCTTGCGGCATGTCCGTATCACGTACGGACATGCCTGCCGATGCGATCTTGGATCGTCTGAAAATCGATGCGCCCGGAGGGATGGCATGTTTGTCCGCCGGCCCCGCGGTTTCTCTGTCCGGGGCGGCATGGCGTCGACACCACGTCAACATCGCTCAATCTAGGAAGTCGGAATACTCCTTCTGGCTGTAGCCTTTGGTCTGATTCCACGGCAACTCGCCGGCTGCACTCACCTGCGGCATGACATCCACCCGGCGGTAAAAAGTCCCGGCCCGGTCACCGCTTTCGATGGTGAGCGCAATCTGTTTTTTCTCGTCCCACAAGACGCGTTGAAAGACGCCGTTCTTTTCAATCTCTCTCCAGCGCGCACCAGGAATGTCGGAGGCTTGCTTCGATAGCGGAATCGCCGTCACCAGCTTCGGATCGAGCAGGTAGAAACTGTTGTCCCACGAACCGTCGAAATTGACGTTCTCGTAGTCGGTGACGGGGATGGCGATGACTTGCCGGTCGTGTGCGTCGACATACTCGAGCCGGACCTTGTTCTTTTCAAGGATGACGTGGCGCGGGATCACGACCGGATTGAACTCCTTGTGTTCATGCTGTTCGACCTTGAATGCGACCTTCTGTTTGGCGGATGCGGTTGCTGCGGCCACCTTCGGCAAGACACGCTCGACCCAGACATGGCCGGGCCGGCGCAGCATTTTTTCGTCGTAGCGGCTTTCGCGGGTGACGCCTTCCGGTGTCAGGACCCGGCTGTAGTACGACACGTTCAGATCGAGATCGGGGGCTGGTGTGGCCGCTTGCGCCAGGGTGCACGCCAGGCTGGCGGCGAGTAAGAATAATTTCATGCGGAACGTTCCTTTACCTGCAAATGAAACAGGGGCCGGCCTCGCAATGCCAGGCTGGCCCCTTGCTGTCGATCGTAAATCAGAATCCGAATGCCGTCTTCAGCAGGCCGAATACCTTCGTATTGTCCATCGTTCCCTTGAAGGTTTTGGCGCCGGAGCCGGTGGCGAACAGCTTGACGTCACCGCCGCCGTGGGTTTCGCTGGCCAGGCGCACGCCGGTTTCCTGCAGGTAGTTGTCGCTCAGCGCGGTGGCACTGTCGACGGTGGTGCGCAGGGCCGGGCGGTTCGGGCCGTTACCGAATACCAGCGTGGTATAGGTGTTGCCGTCAGCGTCCAGGCTCGGCTTGCCATCCTTGTAGTTGCGGTTGATGTCAAGGATCGGATTGCCGCGCTTGCCGTAGCCGTTGAAGGTCAGCGTGTGGTCATGGTCGGCGGTGACGACGATGAGGGTGTTGGCCAGCGTCGGGTCGGTCAGTTTGATCTTGTCCAGCGCGGCCTTGACGGCGTCATCAAAGGCGATGGTATCGACGATGGCGCGCTTGGCGTTGGTACCGTGCAGCGCGTGGTCGATGCGGCCGCCTTCGACCATCAGGAAATAGCCATTGCTGTTTTGCGACAGCAGGTCGATGGCCTTGACCGTCATGTCCGCCAGGCTGGGTTGCGTTGCACCTTCGCCGACTGGCGGCGTGGCGCTGCGGTCCAGCTCATATTCCAGATGGCTCTTGGTGCTGTACACGCCGATGAATTTCTTGCCGGCCGGGGCCGCGAGCATCTCGGCTTTGGTGGCGGCCACCGTGTAGCCTTTGGCGTTCAGTTCGGTCAGCAAATTGCGGCCATCGGCGCGGCCGGTCTTGTTGCTGGCGGCATCGAATGGCGTGAAGTGGTTGCGACCACCGCCCATCAATACGTCGACACCATCCAGCAGCGCGGCGTTATAACCGACGCCACCCGGCACGACTTGCGCGGCGATGGCGTATTGCGCGTTGCGGTTGCAGATGTGCGAAAAGGTCGCGGCCGGGGTTGCGTGGGTCAGTTCGGTGGTGGTGATCGATCCGACTGCCTTGCCCTTGGCCTTGGCCAGTTCGAGGATGGTTGCAGCGGCGACACCGTTGCCAGTGGCGGCACAATTGTTGATACCCAGATTATTGTTGACATCCTTGCCCGGCGGGGTCGCGACCGTTTCCTGCGACATCGAAATGACTTCGTTGTTCATCTTGACGCCGGTCATGTAGGCCGCCATCGATGGCGCGCTGTCGGTGGTCTGGGCGTCGTTGGAAAAGGTCTTGATGCGGGCGGTGCGCTCCAGCTTGTCCATGGTCAGGCTGCCGTCTTCGCCGTATTTGTAGATGCGTGAGGCAGTGACGGTGGCCGGACCCATGCCGTCGCCGAGGAAGAAAATGATGTTCTTGGCGTCGGCGGCGCTGGCCGTGTTGGCAAACAGCGCGCAGACGGCGGCAGCCAGCAGTGAAAGATTCAAAGTAGTTTTCATGTGTTTATCCAGTTCTAAGGGTTACAGGCCGGCGGCGTTCTTGACCAGGCCGAACACCTTGGTGTTGTCGATGGTGCCGAGGAAGGTGTCGGCGCCCTTGCCGATGGCTCCCAGGAAGACGTCAGTGCCGCCGTGGGTCTCGCTGCCGGCAGCGACGCGAATGGTGGCTTCCTGGTGGTAGGTGTTGGCGCTGGTGGTGGTGTCGTCGAGGCTGGCCATGCTGGCGCGGCTAGCCTGGGTGCGGTTTTCGCCATTGCCGAAACCGATGATCGAGTACGGTGCGCCGTCGAGGTCTTTTTCGGTGGCACCAGTGACATAGTTTTTCACCAGGCCGAGTACGCCGGCGTTACCAGCGGACGTCTTGCCGGTGCGTTTTGCGTAGCCGTTCAGTACCAGCGTGTGGTCATGGTCGGCGGTGACGACGATCAAGGTGTTTTTCAGGGTCGGATCGCTGATTTTCGCCTTGTCGATCGCAGCCTTGATGGCGTTATCGAATGCGAGGGTATCTTGCAGCGCCTTCTTGGCGGTGGTTTCATGCAGCGCGTGATCGATGCGGCCGCCTTCGACCATCAGGAAATAGCCCTTGCTGTTCTTCGACAGGACATCCATGGCCTTGGTGGTCATGTCGGCCAGGCTAGGTTCCTTGGCGGGATCGCGGTCCAGGTCGTAGCTCATGTGGCTGGAGGTAAACAGACCGAACAGGCGCTCGGTCTTGCTGGCATCGACCGCATTGAACTCGGTGGCATTGCTGGCGACGGTGTAATTTTTCGCCTTCATTTCAGCGATCAGGTCACGACCATCGGCGCGCTTGCCGCCATCCTTGAACGGCGTGAAAAATTGCTTGCCGCCACCCAGCACGACATCCAGGCCGCTGGTGCCCAGTGCGGTGTTGTAGCCGGCACCGCCCGGCACCATGGCCGTCGCGATATCGTTTTCCAGATCGCGGTGGCAAATGTGGGTATAGGTTGCAGCAGGGGTCGCGTGGGTGATGCGGGTGGTGGTGACCACGCCGGCGGACCAGCCTTTGGCCTTGGCCAGTTCGACCAGCGTAGGGACCGGGTTGCCGTTACTGCCACCGCAATTATTGGCCAGCTTGTTGCCATTGGCGTCGGCGATCGGGTCGATCGCGCGCGTGTCGGAGGACATCGACAGCACTTCATTGTTCATTTTTACGCCGGTCATGTAAGCCGACATCGACGGTGCGCTATCAGTCACTTGCGCGTCGTTCGAGAAGGTCTTGACGAAGGCGGTTTCCGGCAGTGTGTCCATGGTCAACTCACCATCTTCACCGACGGCATAAATACGCGCCGCGGTCATGGTGGTCATGCCCATGCCATCGCCCAGGAAGAAAATGACGTTCTGTGGCGGCGGCGTTGCCACCGTCAAGTCGCTTTGTTGCGAGGCACTGCCGCAGGCGGCAAGTAGTAGCGCAACGCTGAGCCCGGCGGCGGTGTGGTATCTGCGTGTCATCTTGTCTATCCGGTTATATTTGAGGAACCCCGAACGTACCAAGACTTCGTTACCGCACGATGACACATTGAACACGCCGGCGTCCAGGCGCAAAACGATGTGCTTTATTGCGCCGGTTTGCGCGGACTACTGCACTGCATTGTTAGCTGCGCTGTCAGCTACCTTCCGGCGGCACCGGATCGGATTCGTCGAGCAGATCGCTCGGATCGTCTTTGTCCAGTGAGCCGCGCCGTTCCAGATCCGGTTCCAGCTGGTCACGCACTTCTTGTTCCGCCTCGACTTCGTCGTTGTCATCAATTTCGGGAGGGGCATTGAGGTTTGGTCTGGTCATGCTTTGCTCCAGTAAAAAATCAGGTCGGTAACCGACCTGCGGTCGTTATTTGGCGACGGGTGCCACTGTCGTCGAATGGTCGTTGGCCTGACCTGGCAACGGCATCGCCGACGATTCCTGCGCATTCGTCAGCGTCGACGGACTTGCTTGAGACGGGCCGTTGGCGTTGCCACTGTCACTGGTGGCCGGCATGCTGTTCTGTGGTGCCATGGCGGCTGGCTGAACCGGTAATTGTGCGGCCGGCGTGGCCACGGAAGTGGATGGTTCCGGCGTTACCGGGAGTTCTTTTTTATTACAGCCGGCGAGTACCGAAGCAAGCAGCGCGACCTGAAAAAGGGCAATAGCGTTCATCGTAAAGTTTCCTTGAAAAATAAGTTGCGGATCGTGCAACAGATTAGCCTGATCGCCGCGTTGCAGGCATAGGACAGCGCCTGAATTTCCTGTAGGAAGGCACGAACACGATATAGCAAAAGCGCCGTCGGACAGTAACTTTTCAATGAACCCGGATTGCTGGCGCGGGTCAAAAAAACGCAGATGGATTTATTTCGCAAGCAGTCAGATCACGCGCAGGGCAGCGCCAGCCATCCAGCCTTGCCGAACTGCGATCACACACCGCGTTACCGATCCGAGGTCTGCGCTCCGCAGACTGTATAGTCATTGCACGCACGTGCCATGTCCGCCAGTCGACGGGCCTGCAGCCGATGCCGCGACAGCACAGGAACCCACACCATGAACGCCACTTCCGCAGCAGGCCAAATGCATGATCTCAAACCCGTGCTCGGCACCCTGCAACTGTGGGGCATTGCGGTCGGTCTCGTGATTTCGGGCGAGTACTTTGGCTGGAGCTATGGCTGGGCCACCGCCGGCACACTCGGCTTTACCATCACCTCGCTATTCATTGCGGCGATGTATGCCACTTTCATTTTCAGCTTCACCGAACTGACCACCTCGATCCCGCATGCCGGCGGCCCCTTCGCCTACAGCAAGCGTGCCTTCGGCCCGACCGGGGGCTACCTGGCGGGTGCTGCCACGCTGATCGAATTCGTGTTCGCGCCACCCGCCATCGCACTGGCCATCGGTGCTTACCTGAACGTGCAATTTCCTGCGCTGGACCCGAAGATGGCGGCGCTCGGCGCATACCTGATCTTCATGACGCTCAACATCGTCGGCGTACAGATTGCCGCGACCTTCGAACTGGCCGTGACGCTGCTGGCGATCTTCGAATTGCTGGTCTTCATGGGCGTGGTGGCACCGGGATTTTCGCTGGCCAATTTCACCAAAGGCGGCTGGTCGGGCAGTGACAATTTCAGCATCGCCTCGGTGCCGGGGATGTTTGCCGCGATCCCGTTTGCGATCTGGTTTTTTCTGGCGATCGAAGGTGTGGCGATGGCTGCCGAAGAAGCCAAAGACCCGCGCCGTTCCATCCCAATTGCCTACATCACCGGCATCCTGACGCTGGTGGTACTGGCCATCGGCGTGATGGTGTTTGCCGGCGGTGCGGGCGACTGGACCAAACTGGCCAACATCAACGATCCGCTGCCGCAAGCCATGAAAATGATCGTCGGCGACAGCAGCGGCTGGCTGCACATGCTGGTCTGGCTGGGGCTGTTCGGGCTGGTGGCATCGTTCCACGGCATCATCCTGGGCTACTCGCGACAGATCTTTGCGCTGGCACGGGAAGCCTACCTGCCGTCGTATTTCGCCGGCGTGCATCCGCGCTTCAGGACGCCGCACCGGGCCGTTCTGGCCGGTGGTGTCATCGGCATCGCGGCGATCTTCAGCGACGAACTGATCAAGATCGGTGGTCAGACCCTGACCGCCAACATCGTCACGATGGCCGTGTTTGGCGCGATCCTGATGTACATCCTGAGCATGCTCAGCCTGTTCCGTTTGCGCCGCACCGAACCCGACATGGTGCGGCCATTCAGGGCGCCGTTCTATCCGTATTTCCCGGCTTTTGCACTGTTCGGCGCGCTGGTGTGCATGGGCACGATGATCTATTACAACCCGCTGATCTTCGGCATTTTCGTGGGGTTCATGTTGCTCGGTTATGGCTATTTCCGCATGACCGGCCAGCAGCGCGCCGACGCCATTGCACAGGCCGGGGCGCAGTGATGGCCCACACCCATCGCTACACGCATACCGCCGGCAGTGTCACCTACGGTTTTCGTGACCTGCGCGACCTGATGGCCAAAGCCACGCCGGCGCGCTCCGGCGACGAGCTTGCCGGCCTGGCCGCACACAGCGCCGAAGAGCGGGCGGTGGCGCAAATGGCGCTGGCCGAATTGCCGCTCTCGACGTTTCTCAACGAGGTGCTGATTCCGTACGAAGACGATGACGTCACCCGCCTGATCATCGACAGTCATGACGCGCAAGCCTACGCCATGGTCAGTCACCTGACGGTCGGTGACTTCCGCAACTGGCTGCTGGGCGACGACGTGGATAGCACCGTGCTGGCGGCGCTGGCACCCGGCATCACACCCGAGATGGCGGCCGCGGTCTCGAAAATCATGCGCAACCAGGACCTGATCCTGGTCGCGCAAAAATGCCGCGTGGTGACCGCCTTTCGCAACACCCTCGGCCTGCCCGGCCACCTGTCGACACGTCTGCAACCGAACCATCCGACCGATGACATCAGCGGCATCGCCGCCAGCCTGCTCGATGGCCTGCTGTATGGCAGCGGCGATGCGGTGTTCGGCATCAACCCGGCCTCGGACAATGTGCCGCAAGTCATCCGGCTGGTGACGATGATGGACGAGGTCATCCGGCAATACGGCATTCCGACCCAGTCCTGCGTACTCACGCATGTCACCAACACCATCGCCGCGATCGATCGCGGTGCGCCGGTCGACCTGGTGTTCCAGTCGATCGGCGGCACCGAAGCGACCAATCGCAGCTTTGGCGTCAGCCTCGACCTGCTGGCCGAAGCACGCAGCGCCGCCTTGTCGCTGCAGCGCGGCACGGTCGGCGACAACGTGATGTATTTCGAAACCGGGCAGGGCAGTGCGTTGTCGGCCCATGCGCATCATGGTGTCGACCAGCAAACCTGCGAGACGCGGGCCTATGCGGTGGCGCGTCATTTCAAGCCGTTGCTGGTCAATACGGTGGTGGGTTTCATTGGCCCCGAATACCTGTATGACGGCAAGCAAATCATCCGCGCCGGACTGGAAGACCACTTCTGCGCCAAGCTGCTCGGGCTGCCGATGGGATGCGATGTCTGCTACACCAACCATGCCGAAGCGGACCAGAACGACATGGATGTGCTGCTGACCCTGCTGGGCGTGGCGGGTTGCAATTTCGTGATGGGGATACCGGGATCGGACGACATCATGCTGAACTACCAGAGCACATCGTTCCACGACGCGCTGTACCTGCGCCGCACGCTGGGGATGCAACCGGCACCCGAGTTCGCGGCCTGGCTGGAGCGCATGCAGATCACCCGCCCGGGGCCGTCGTTCCGGCTGGCGGCAGAATTGCCGGCGGCATTCGAAAACGCCTTGCTGCGGCTGGCACCATGAACGAGTCGACACCGGTCGTGACAGCCAATCCGTGGCAGGCGCTGAAAAAGTTTACGGACGCACGGATCGCGCTGGGCCGCGCCGGCGTGAGCCTGCCGACCACCGCGCATCTGGCCTTCCAGCTTGCCCATGCACAGGCGCGCGATGCCGTGCACCTGGCGCTGGATGTGCCGCAACTCACGCAGGCCATTGGCCGACCCTGTCTGGCGTTGCACAGCGCCGCGCCGGATCGCACGGTGTATTTGCAGCGCCCCGATCTGGGCCGCCAGCTTGATGCCGCATCGCGCACGTTACTGGCAGCTGGCCCATATGACCTGGCCTTCGTCATCGCCGACGGCTTGTCGGCCCACGCGATCATGCAGAATGCCGCGCCGTTTCTGGCGCGGGTGTTTGCACAGACGGCGCACTGGACGATCGCGCCGTTGTGCATCGTCGAACAGGGACGCGTGGCCATCGGCGACGAGATCGCCGAACGCCTGGGCGCGCAGATGGTGGTCGTGCTGATCGGCGAGCGGCCCGGTCTGAGTGCGCCGGACAGCATGGGCCTGTATCTGACCTGGCAACCGCACGTCGGGTTGACGGATGCGTACCGCAATTGCATCTCGAATGTGCGACCAGCCGGATTGGGCTACGCGGCGGCGGCGGACAAGTTGCAGTACCTGCTTGTGGAGGCATTTCGGCGGCAGGTGTCGGGGGTGGCGTTGAAGGATGAGACGGGAGAGGCCGGCTCCACGGCGGCGGTTGCGGGACCGGGACCGACGAATTTCCTGACCGGGTAACGAGCGCAAGTGGTGCCCGGCCAGCGCGGCATGGAGGCACAGGATTGCGGTGTCAACGTCGGGCAGGACCGGCCTGATACTCATCCCAATCCGGTCCCAGCAAAGCGCGCCAGGCAGTCTGTAACTCCGCGTCAAAGCGCTCGCGTGAATAGGCTGCGGCGGTGAGCTGGCCAGCGGCGATGCGTCGCTGGCCTTCGGTATCGGTGCGACCATCCTGCGCCATTGCCAGGCATCGGGCGACTGCATGGGCATAGCCGTCGTGGTCGCCCTCGGCGATCCAGAGTCCGTTGTCAGCGCTGGCAAAATCGGACCCGCCGTGACCATCAAAACCGCACACCAGACAACCGGAGGCCATCGCTTCCAGTGGTGGCAATCCCAGTCCTTCCAGCCACGACAGACTTGTATTGCAAGCCGCGCTCGCACCGCTGATGCATGCCGTGCAGGTCGCTTTTGTCTACGGTTCCATCGCCAAGGGAACCGAGACGGCAGCGAGCGATGTTGACCTGATGCTGGTGGGCGACGCGATCAGCTATGGGACGCTGTTGTCGGTACTGTCGCCACGCCAGCAGACATTAGGTCGTCCGATTAATCCGACGATCTATACGCTAGATGAATTCAGAAAACGGCGGCATGACCATCAGCATTTTTTGATGCGGGTATTAGAGCAACCTAAAATTTTTCTGACGGTAGATAGCGATGCGCTCAGACGCCTTGGCCAACCTGGTGCAGATTCGCAAACTCAAGCCTGAGCCGTCCAGCCTGCGCGAGTTTGACGGTCTGTTGCGCTCTGCCATGGAGCGTGCGACCGATGCACAAACTCCGGGCTTGACGCTGGCTAGCCGTTTTACCCTGGCGAGCGGGCAGCGAGATCACTGGCCCGCATCTCTGCCAGCCGTCATCAAGCCAGCGTCCGCACCAATTTCTCCCGATCCCACTGACGCGTCATGGCCGCTTCCACAAACCGCGCAGCGTCATGCGCATCGGTCACGCCGTCATCCGGCACGACACCGGCCTTTGTCAGCAACGCCTGTGCACCCGTATCGCCGGCAATCCCTTTCAGGTGCCCGAATGCGTCGCGTACGAAATCGACCGCCGCACTCTCGCCGCTCAGCATCTGCGCGCCTGCGTCTGACAGCACGACCGCGATCGCATCGAACAGCACCGAGGGATTGCCGGCCAGCTGGCCGTCGGCTGGCAGCAGGGTGCCATCGGCCAGTGTCACGCCACCCACCTTGGGCGCCAGAATTTTGATGCGCGCACCGGCACCAAAAATAGCTTTCTTCAGCGACGTAATCACCTTGCCGTCGGAGCCATCATTGACCAGTATCGCCACGCAGCGGCCCTTCAGCGTGGGTTGCCCTTTGCCGATCAGGCGCAGCGCGGGCGATAGCGCCATGTCGGTGACCGGACGGGCTAGCGGCGCTGGCGCCGGCATGGCCTCCAGTCCCAGGCCGTCGACGACACGCCGGGCCAATTCGTCGTCGATGTGCTGCAGGTGGCTGGCCATCGCCTGCCGGATCGGCAATGCCGCCACTTTGGACAGTTCGAACACCAGCGCAGACGCCAGGTGGGCCTGTTCCGCCGGCAGCTGACTGCGATAAAAAAGACGCGCCTGCGAATAATGGTCGGCAAAGCTGTCGTGCCGGATGCGCCCGCGTTCGCCACTCTCGGTGGCCGGAAAACTGCGGAAGCCTTGCGGGTTTTCGCGTGCCGAATCGGCGGCCAGCGAATTCGGTTCGTAGGCGACCCGGCCCTGTTGCGGCTGCATCTGCATGTGGCCGTCGCGCTGCTGGTTGGCGAACGGGCATGTCGGCGCGTTCACCGGAATCTGATGGAAGTTGGGCGAGCCCAACCGCGACAACTGCGTATCGAGGTACGAGAACAAGCGCCCCTGCAACAGCGGATCGTTGGAGAAATCGATGCCGGGCACCAGATGGGATGGGCAGAAGGCGACCTGCTCGGTTTCTGCAAAAAAATTGTCCGGCCAGCGATCCAGCACCATCTTGCCGATCACGCGCAGCGGGACCAGTTCTTCGGGGATCAGCTTGGTCGCATCGAGATGATCGAACGGAAAGGCCGCCGCTTCGTCTTCCGAAAACAGCTGTACCGCGAGATCCCATTCGGGGAAGGCGCCTGACGTAATCGCTTCAAACAGGTCGCGCCGATGGTAGTCGGGATCGGCACCGGCGATCTTGACGGTTTCATCCCAGAGCGTCGATTGCAGGCCGAGCCGGGGTCGCCAGTGGAACTTCACGAAGGTCGATTTGCCGTCAGCATTGACGAGCCGGAAGCTATGGATGCCAAAGCCTTCGATCATGCGCAATGAACGCGGCAGCGTGCGGTCGGACATGATCCACATCACCATGTGCATCGCTTCGGGAGTCAGTGAAATGAAGTCCCAGAAGGTATCGTGCGCCGAGGCAGCCTGCGGGAAGCCGCGGTCCGGCTCCATCTTCACGGCATGGATCAGGTCGGGAAACTTGATGGCGTCCTGAATGAAAAATACCGGAATGTTATTGCCCACCAGATCCCAGTTGCCTTCTTTGGTGTACATCTTGACCGCAAAACCGCGCACGTCACGCGGCGTATCGGCGGAACCGGAGCCACCGGCCACGGTGGAGATGCGCGTGAACAGCGGCGTCTTTATCCCCGTCTCGGTCAGGACTTTTGCGGTGGTGAAGTCGGCCAGCGAGTCGGTCAGTTCAAAGTAGCCGTGGGCACCGCTGCCGCGTGCATGCACGACCCGCTCCGGTATGCGTTCATGGTCGAAGTGGAAGATCTTCTCGCGCAGAATAAAATCTTCCAGCAGAACTGGTCCACGCGAAAACGCTTTCAGAGAATTCTGGTTATCCGACACCGGCAGGCCGTGGTTGGTGGTCAACCCGGGGTGGCTGCCGGACAGCGGCTGGTGCAGGTCGCCAGCCGGGCCGAGTTCGCTGGCAGGGAAGGGGGACGGTGGCACGGCATTGGATTTGGCGTTGGATGACAGGGATGCAGTCTTGCCTTTACGAGGAGTTGTTGAGGTCATTGTGTTTCCTTGATTTATGGGGAAATGGATCAGCGCGCGATATTTGCGTGCGCTGATCCGCTGTGCGCAATGTCATGCCGACTATCGTGAAGCGCGGTATCCATCCCGACTATCCATCCCGATTTTTGCGACATGCCGGCTTGCAAAAAAACATGCGAGCCCTGCACCACCATAAATTTAGGATGTGTGTGCGCGAGTTGTATGTCCGCTAATTCACATATCACGTCGATCGCTGCGGAAAAGGGAATGAGACGCCGGGGGTGCCGACGTCACTATTGCCTGCTGATAAAAACACTCGGATCTCGGGGGCGAGGTGAGCGTTTGCGTCCGGGCGATCCGGCGATGTCACTGAAGGACGTGGCGTTTTTTCAGGCGAGTGTGGCGTCGCGCACTTTCACACTATCCGTTCCTCAGTGGCCGGATCAAGCTGCGCCGCCGTCTACATAGTGCCTGAGCGGAAACCCCGCAACCCAAGGTCTGACAAGGATCTTCACTGGTTTTCCCGGTATGAGGATTTGCGTAGACATTGACGTTTCGCAGGTTTTTCAAGAATTTGTGGGGCATGGGTGGTATTTTTCTGCGAATCCTCACCCTAAACGGTAGGCAAATCGGCGGTCGGCATCATCTTCACCGCGACACAAATCGGTCCGACCAAGTCAACGATCAACACCGACACGCTAACCGTGTCGGCCACGTGAAGTTCGCAATGATGAGCAAGCCTATGCGCGTCTTGCAAAAAACCGGACGGCCTGCTCCGGCTTTTCCTTGCTGTCGTAAAGTTCATCGGAAAGACGCTCGCGCGCGAAGACCTATACTGGAGGAAGGGTGTAGCCGGATACGGTTGGTCAAGTTTCTTGACACGCTCCAAGCCGTCTATACAATAAAACTTATATAGATAAAAGGAGGGCATCATGCTCACATTCAAAGTGACCACGGTAGGTGCATCTGAGGGGCTGATCCTGAACAAGGAGGCCAAGCGCATCCTGAACGTGCAGAAGGGCGATACTCTTTACCTGACCGAGGCCCCGGACGGCGCAATGCGCATCACGCCGTACAGCCCTGAGTTCGCGCGCCAGATGGCCTTGGCCGAGGCGATCATGCACGACGACCGCGAGATTCTGCGGGTGCTCGCTAAGTGACCTGGCAATGGGTGCAACGCGATACGGTTTTTGCGGTCCACGATAAGCAGCTCGCCGTGCACGGTGGCTTGGCCGGCATACGTGACCTCAACGCCGTAGAGTCGGCGCTCAATCGGGCACAGAACCTCAATGCCTACGGCAATCCGCCGCCGGACGTAGCCGACCTTGCGGCGGCCTACATCTACGGCATCGCCTCCAGCCACGGGTTCAGCGACGGCAACAAGCGTTCCGCCTGGGTCGTCGGTCGCCTTTTCCTGGCGATCAACGGCGAGACGCTTGTATTCAAGGAGGTCGACGCTATCAACTTCATGTTTGCCGTCGCCGCCGGCGACATGACGGAGCGGCAAGTGGCCGGCTGGATACGGCAACGCCTTATTCCGTAGCTATTTTGCACGCCAAGGCCGTGTTGAGCGTCTTGGCCAGTTACCTCTAATGCCGGTTTGATCAATCCGATAGATGCAGTTCTCCCTGTCCGAGAATCGCGTCAAATCTGGTCGGAGCGATTTCAAAGGCTGGTCGCTATATGTAAGTGCCTGACCGGAAACCCCGTAACCCAAGGCCTGACAAGGATCTTCACTGGTTTTCCCGGTATGAGGATTTGGGTAGACATTGACGTTTCGCAGGTTTTTCAAGAATTTGTGGGGCATGGGTGGTATTTTTCTGCGAATCCTCACCCTAAACGGTAGGCAAATTGGCGGTCGGCATCATCTTCACCGCGACACAAATCGGTCCGACCCAGTCAACGATCAACACCGACACGCCAATCGTGTCGCCCACGTGAAGTTCGCAATGACGAGCAAGCCCCTTCGCGTCGAGCAAAAAAACCAGATGGAGATCAATGAACAAACCTTCAGGCAGCCTACGTTAGAAGCTTCACCCTACGACTGCATCGGCGCAGCATCGTCCAGATGCTTTCGCACCACCACCTTGAAATCGTCCGACACCCTCTCGTCGGCAAGCACGGCTTCCCAGAACTGCGTGGCCAGCATGGCTGCACGTGGCAATTGCTGCAGGTCCAGCTTGTCCATCGCTGCAAGAGACAGTCGGCGCTCAACCACTTCGCCTTGCGTCGTTGGCCGGTACAGCATCGGCAGCATGTCGTAGCAAGGCAGCAAGCGGAACGGTTCTCCAATACCCCAGCTCAACGACAGATTTCCCTGATGCCTGTCCGTATTGCCGATGAGTGCGCCGTACAGGTCCAGCAACCGGATGGTGCTGAAATCCGAAGAAGTCAATTGGCGCCGGTTAAACAGCAGGTTTGCAACGTAGGTCCACGATTTGTCGAGGGCACCCGTTTCCCCCGCCAGGCCCGCTAGCGAAAGCAAGGGGAGCCTGCCGTGAGATCCCATCCGATCAAATCGCGTCGATTCCAGGAACACCCGATGTTGAGATATCAGGATCTCGGACTTTGCTGATGCAATGCCGTTTCGCTCGAGCGTTTGCAGGGCATGGTGCTCCGCAATGAGCAGGTCGCCCCATCGCCTCCCTCCGGGCGTATCGATTGCCGCTGAAAACTTCACAATGACATGCCGGCTCGGCCGATCCGCTGCATCGCCTGAAATCGTGGCAAGAAACTTTGGCTGCTCTCCGCCGGCTGATGATCCTGCCACATCCCCTGCCAAGGCCTTTCCGGCAAGCTCGGGGTAGCGCCGGAGTCGATCAGCATCTGCAACGATGTCGTTGGCACCCTCTGCGAGTTGCTGAATGTGACGGCGGTAGGATTCGTTTCCTGCGATCAGGTCGCCAGTGCTGTTCTCGCCGCGGCGCGCAAGGTAGTAAAGCACGTCATCGTCACTCCACTTCGTGACATCCATGAGCAAATCAAGATCAGCATGTTCTTTCGGGACAGTGCGGCCCAAAAAACCTTGAGGTCGCAAATCCTGAAGAAAGTACGGTAATCCTTCGCAAAGGGTTATTGGCCCACTGTCGCTCTGCTGGTAGGCATACCAGCCTCCGGCGAGGACGTACAAGTCACAAAAATGGTCTATCACACCGACTGTGTCGATGCGATAGACCGGCAATTTGCTGCCGAGGTCACGCACATCGCGGCTCAGGCCGTACACCGTCGCGCGCGCGGCACCAAGAACGCAGATGTCATTGCCGGCTGCCGGCCAGAGTCGCGAGAATGTAGGCTGGCTGATTCCCAATGCGGATGACAGCGCTTTCGCATCAGCCGGATGACGCGACAAGATGCTGCGCAGAGCCGCTATTTTGTCGATTTTTCCGGGATTTTTCATACATTGTGAATAGATAAAAAAAGGGGTTCCGCCATTGGTAAAGAATCCCCTATTTGAACACAAATGAATTGATTTTGAATAGATACTATTACATTGTCGGGGCTGGCTCGAACCAGCACATTGGCAAGATCGCCCTCACCCTGTCAGTCATGACCTGGCCCAGACCCGAAGGTGAGCCGATTCGGCGCAATCAGGTCGGCGCCACCAACTTGTCCTGTGTCTTCGTCTCGAAGTCATTGGCATCGTGACGCTCGTGCAATTGGCTGGACGGCTCGCCCATGGTCCGGTTGACCATGCGTCCGCGCTTGACGGCCGGACGGGCGGCGAGCTCGTTGGTCCAGCGTTGGACGTTCTTGTAGTCCTGCACTTGCAGGAATTCGCCGGCGTCATACAGCAATCCTTTTGCCAGGCTGCCGTACCAGGGCCAGATCGCCATGTCGGCGATCGTGTACTCGTCGCCGGCAACGTACTGGTTGTCGGCCAGGCGTCGATCGAGCACGTCCAGCTGGCGCTTGACTTCCATGGCGTAGCGATCGATCGCGTATTCGATTTTGGTCGGTGCATACGCATAAAAGTGACCGAAGCCGCCGCCGAGGAACGGCCCGCTGCCCATCTGCCAGAACAGCCATGACAGGCATTCGGCACGCCGGGCGGGGTCGGTTGGCAGGAACGCGCCAAACTTTTCGGCGAGATACACCAGAATGGCGCCGGATTCGAAGACGCGCAGCGGCGCTGCGCCGCTGCGGTCCACCAGTGCCGGTATCTTGGAGTTCGGATTGATGTCCACGAAACCGCTGCCGAACTGGTCGCCTTCCTGAATCCGGATCAGCCACGCATCGTATTGCGCGCCAGCGTGGCCGGCGGCCAGCAGCTCTTCCAGCAGGACCGTCACTTTGACGCCGTTGGGCGTACCCATCGAATACAGCTGCAGCGGATGCACGCCAACAGGCAGTTCCTTTTCGTGGGTTGAACCTGCGACCGGACGGTTGATGGCAGCGAAGCGGCCACCGTTTTCCTTGTTGGCCGTCCAGATTTGGGGGGGTGTGTAGGTCGATGAATCAGTCATGAGGGAGTCCTTGAACAATGGGGAGAAAGCCGTGCAGGGTGCAGCAGGAACACCGGCTTGATGTTCCTGCGAGGTCCACTGCACGGTGTGAAATACCTGCAGGAGTTTAACGAAGCGCTGCGTCTTCGGCCGTCACCAGTTCGATCGCGGTCCAGTCCTGTTTGCCGCGTTTTTTTGCAAGGCTGGTGAGCAGGCGGGCATGCAGCAGGTCGGCCAGCGGCATCGGCACCATCGATGCTTCGGCGACGTCGCGTACCAGGCGCACATCCTTCATGCCGAGTTCGAGCTTGAAGCCGGCCGGCTCGAAAGCGCGCTCGGCCAGCGTGCGACCGTAGTTCTGATAAATCGGGCAGGAGAAGATCGTCTGGCCAAAAAAGTTGGCCAGCATGGTGCGATCGATGCCATTTTTTTCGGCCAGTGCCTGCGCTTCAGCCATGGTTTCGATGGCTGCCAGGATCATGAAATTACCGGACAGCTTGACCACGTTGGCCGCGCCCGGGTCCTCGCCAAAATCGTGGATGCCCTGGCCCAGAATATCGAGGATCGCTTTTGCCCGTTGCTTGGCGGCGTTGCTGCCGGACTGGCAGATCCACAGCTTTTTTGCGGCGGCCGCCTCGGGTCGGCCAAATACCGGTGCGCTGAGAAACAGGCTGCCGCGCTCCGCATGCAGGGCGGCCAGTTTTTTCGAGGTCTCGGGCGAGACCGTGCTCATCGAGATGTGCAAGCCGCCCTTGCCGAGCTGTTGCAGGATGCCGTCCGGACCCAGTGTGACGTCTTCGAGAGCCGCATCGTTGGCCAGCATCGTGATGGCGATACCGCCTTCGACAACGGCGCCAGCGGGTGTCTCTGCGATGCTGGCGCTGGCGCCGGCGCTACCGAAAGCCTCGGCGACAGACCGGGTCCGGTTATAGACGGTCACGGCAAGGCCGCTGTCGAGCAAGTTGCGCGCCATCGGCGCACCCATGCTGCCCAACCCAAGGAAACCGATGTGTGCTGTGCTCATGTCGTTCTCCTGTTCAGATGATGTTGGCGCGACACGCAGGCCGACGGCAGGATGCTTTCGCACTCCACGCCTGGCCTGTTCGTTCGTGCAACGAGGACACCCATGATAGTGGAGATTGCCGGACTCCCGCTTGCAGGCCTCCGGTCGTCATGTCGGCGCCGGTGCACATCGGCACCGCGCAACGGCGATTGCCCATCCTCCTCACCCTGTCACGCAATCCGCTCTTCACTGACCGGATCGAACAACACCGCCTTCGACAAGTCAAACGCCAGCGCAACCACGCCACCGGGTGCAGCGCCCGCGCGCGGGTGGGTGCGGCAGGTGGCGCGGGTCTTGTTGAACCAGACGTAGACCATGGTGTCCGGGCCGGTCGGCTCGATCATCTCGACGGTGCAATTGACGTCGGTCGGGCGATACGTCGCGTTGGCGGCGTTGTTACGGGCACTGTCGGCATCGGTGATGTGTTCCGGACGGATGCCGAGAATGACGTCCTGGCCGATGCGCGCCGTCAGGGTGCCGGATTGCAGCAAGCTCTCCGGCAGCGGCAGGGCGGTGATGACACCAGCGTGATCGAGTTCGAACACGGTATCCGCGCCCTGAACGGATAGCTTGCCGCGCAGGAAATTCATCGACGGCGACCCGATGAAACCGGCCACGAACAGGTTCTGCGGCTGGTCGTAAATTTCCTGCGGGCTGCCGTATTGCTGGACCACGCCATCCTTCATCACGGCGATGCGGTCACCCAGTGTCATCGCTTCGATCTGGTCATGCGTGACATACACGATGGTGGTGCGGAGGCGCTGGTGCATCAGCTTGATTTCGGCGCGCATTTCCACGCGCAGTTTCGCATCCAGATTCGACAGCGGTTCATCGAACAGGAACAGCGCCGGGTCACGCGCAATCGCCCGGCCCATGGCAACGCGCTGGCGCTGGCCGCCCGATAGCAGGGCCGGTTTGCGGTCCAGCAAATGCGTCATTTGCAGTGTCTCGGCGACGCGCTCGACGATCTTTTTCTGTTCGTCTTTCGGCACCTTGCGGATGCCCAGGCCGAACGAGATATTCTCGCGCACCGTCATGGTCGGATACAGCGCATACGACTGGAACACCATCGCAATATCGCGTGACTTCGGCGGCACGTCATTGACCACCTTGTCGCCGATCAGGATCTCGCCTTCGGTGACAGTTTCCAGGCCGGCGATCATGTTGAGCAGCGTCGACTTGCCGCAGCCGGAGCCGCCGACCAGGATGACGAACTGGCCATCCTCGATATCGAGATTGATGCCCTTCAAAATTTCAGCGCCGTTCGGATACACCTTGCGCACATTGCGAATCGATAAGCTGGCCATCGTGGTTCCTTAACCTTTGACTGCGCCGGCCGTCAGGCCACGCACGAAATATTTGCCGGCGATCAGGTAGATCACCAGTGTTGGCAGTGCAGCGATGATTGCCGCTGCCATGTTGACGTTGTATTCCTTGATTCCGGTCGAGGTGTTGACCAGGTTGTTCAGCGCCACCGTGATCGGTTGCGCATCCGAGCCGCCAAACACCACGCCAAACAGGAAGTCATTCCAGATCTGCGTGAATTGCCAGATGAAGCAGACCATGAAAATCGGCAGCGACAACGGAAAAATAATGCGCCGGTAAATCATGAAAAATCCTGCGCCATCGATGCGCGCTGCCTTCACCAGTTCTTCCGGCACCGACACGTAATAATTGCGGAAGAACAGTGTCGTGAAGGCCACGCCATAAATGATGTGGACGATTACCAGACCTGATGTGGTATTGGACAAACCGAACATCCCGAGCAGGCGCGCCATCGGCAGGATAACCACCTGGAACGGGATGAAACAGCCGACCATCAGTGCCGTGAAGACGATTTCCGAATAGCGAAAGCGCCAGTGCGCCAGCACATAGCCATTGAGCGACCCCAGCAGCGTCGACAGCAGCACTGCCGGCACCACCATCACCACCGAGTTCCAGAAAAATGGCGCCAGTCCCTCGCAGCGCACGCCGGTACAGGCACCGCTCCAGGCTTTGGCCCAGGCCGCGCCGGTGGGGGACATCGGCAAGTCGAGCAGATTGCCGCTGCGGATTTCGGCTAGCGTCTTGACCGAGGTGGTCAGCATCACGTATAGCGGCATCAGGTAATACAGCGCCACCAGGCCAAGCAGGATGTAGATCAGGATGCGGCCGATGCCGGGGAAGCCTTTTTGTTCAGCGTGCATGACGCGCTCCTTTGGTTTCCATGTACATCAGCGGCACCAGTACCGCCAGCACGGTGGCCAGCATCATCATGGCCGACGCCGCACCCAGGCCGAGCTGGCCACGCGAAAACGAAAACTGATACATGAAGATCGCCGGTACATCCGACGAGGTGCCGGGGCCGCCGGCGGTCAGCGCCATGACCAGGTCAAAGCTCTTGATGGCGATGTGCGCCAGCACCAGCAGCACGCTGAAAAACACCGGACGCAGGGCCGGGATCACGATGCGCAGATAGATCGTCGGCAGGCTGGCGCCATCGACCATGGCGGCCTTGATGATGCTGTCATCGACGCCGCGCAGGCCGGCCAGGAACAGTGCCATCACGAAGCCCGACGATTGCCAGACACCGGCGATGACGACGGTGTAGATCGACAGGTCGGAATTGACCAGCCAGTCGAACGTGAAGTTGGGGAAGCCCCAGTCATGCACCAGTTTTTCGAGGCCGAGGCCGGGGTTCAGGATCCACTTCCAGGCGGTGCCGGTGACGATGAACGACAGCGCCATCGGGTACAGATAAATCGCCCGCAAAGCCCCTTCGGCGCGGATTTTCTGGTCCAGCAGGACTGCCATTCCGAGGCCGATGGCCAGACAAAACGCGATGAACAGGCCACCGAAAATACCCAGGTTGGCGGCAGCGACCCACCAGCGATCGATCTCGAACAGGGTGGTGTACTGGCCGAAACCGGTGAACGTGAAATTGGGCATCAGGCGCGAGTCGGTCAGCGACAGATAGCCGGTCAGAAAAATGAACCCGTAGACGAACACCAGCGACGCCAGCACGGTCGGGCCCAGCACGAGGCGCGGCAACCACGCATCGGCAATGGCGGCAAGGCGACTGCTGCCGTGGGGTCGGGGGTGCGCTTGCCGGGGCGCGGATTGGGTGGTCATGAGAGGCTCCTGCAGGGTGATGACGGGGTAGGAATGGGGGCCAGAATAGGGCATGCACAGGCGGGCACGAGGTCATCGTGCCCGCGTCGGGTCTTGCTGAATTCGATTACCTGGTTTTTGCCGCTTTGGCCAGGGCGGCCACAGCGTCTTTCGAGCTCATCGTCGAATTCATGAACTTGGCAATCACGTCCGTGATCGCGCCTTGCTTGGCCGAATTGACGGCCATGCCATGTGCCATGCTGGGCACCAGTGCGCCAACCTTGTTGGCCGCATCCATGTCATCCATCGATTTGATCGCACAGGCATCGAACTTGGCGCGCGAGACACCGGCACGGGCCGGGATCGAGCCCTTGTTCAGGTTGAAGACTTCCTGGAACTCCGGGCTCATGATCGTGCTGGCCAGCACCAGCTGGGCTTTCTGGGTGGCCGGATCCTTGACCTGGAACATGGCCAGTGAATCGATATTGAAGGTGAAGGCTTTTTCGGTGCCCGGTGCGGCCACGCACAGGTAATCCTTGCCAGCCACTTTGCCCGCTGCGGTGAATTCGCCCTTGGCCCAGTCACCCATGAATTGCATGCCGGCCTTGCCGTTGATGATCATCGCCGTGGCCAGGTTCCAGTCGCGACCAGGCGCATCCTTGTCGATGTAGGTCTTGATCTTGCCGAGCGTATCGAAGGTCTTGAGCATGGTCGGGCTGGTCAGTGCTGCCTGATCCATGTTCACCAGTGCCTTCTTGTAGAAATCCGCACCGCCGACGCCGAGCGCAACCGATTCGAACACGGTGGCATCCTGCCATGGCTGGCCGCCGTGGGCGATGGCGATCAGGCCGGCTTTCTTGATCTTGTCGGCAGCGACAAAGAACTCATCGAAGTTGGTGGGCGTTGTTGCACCGGCTTTTTTCAGGACTTCCGGATTGACCCAGAGCCAGTTCACGCGATGCACATTGACCGGTGCCGCAACATAGTGGCCCTTGTACTTCATGACGTCGGAGACCACCTTCGGCAGCGTGGCATCCCACTTGCCTTCGGTGGCGGCGGCATCGATATTGGCGAGCACGTTTTCCTGGCCCCATTCCTGAATCGATGGTCCCTTGATCTGGGCCGCGGTCGGTGCACTGCCGGCGATGACGCGGGCTTTCAGCGCGGTGGTGGCGTTTTCACCACCACCGCCGGCGACCGCAAAATCCTTCCAGCTGATGCCCTTGGCTTCCATCATTTTTTTCAGTTCGGCGACCGACTTGGCTTCACCGCCGGAGGTCCAGTAATGCAGCACTTCGACTTCGGCAGCCTGTACCGCAGCGGTTGCGGACAGCAGGACAGTGGCAGCGAACAGCGATTTGATGATGTGATGCATGGTCATGAGGTGTCTCCTGAATGAGTGAAACAAAGGCGGTCTGGTTGCCGCTATGGGGTAATGCGGGTGACATGCGCTGCTGACATGCTGGTGACATCGACCTCGTTGTCGCCAGCAGTCTTTGGTAAGCTAGTCATCGAACTAGTAAAACTACACAACTTCTTGATATTTAATGAGGATGTTGCGGCTATAAAGCCCTTGGTGCCTTGTAATTGTAGTAATGCTACATTAAAATTGCACGATAAGTTTTTATTTATTACACAAGCTGGAGCGGAACCTGATGCAACCTGACCCCGCATTTACCTTTGTCCTGTTCGGCGGTACCGGCGATTTGTCGATGCGCAAGATCCTGCCGGCGCTGTTTGCCGCCCATCGCAGTGGCAAGCTGCACGCCGAAGGCAAGATCCTGTGCCTGGCGCAGCAAGCGATGGATCGCGTTGCGTTTCTTGAGAGCGTGCGCGCCCGCATCGCTGTGCGCGACGCCCCCGCCGATCCTGCCTGGGACGGTTTTCTGGCGCGTATCGATTACCTGCAAATCGACGCATTTGATGTCGCTACATATCAGTCGCTGGCGGCGCACCTGGAACAGGCCAGCGGCGTGCGGGTGTTTTATCTGGCCACCGCGCCCGCCCTGTTCGAACCGATCTGCGCGCATCTGTTCGCTTGCGGCATCGACCTCGCGCAAGCGCGCGTGGTGCTGGAAAAGCCGCTGGGCACCGACCTGGCGTCGTCACGCAAGATCAATGATGCCGTGGCCCGGGTCTTCGCCGAAAACCAGATCTACCGTATCGATCATTACCTGGGCAAGGAATCGGTCCAGAACCTGATGGCGCTGCGCTTTGCCAATTCGCTGTTCGAGCCGCTGTGGCGGCGTGAATCGATCGCGCATGTGCAACTGACGATCGCCGAAGAACTCGGAGTCGAAGGACGCGGCGCGTTTTATGATGCCACCGGAGCGCTGCGCGACATGGTGCAAAACCATTTGCTGCAATTGCTGTGCATGGTTGCGATGGAACCGCCGACGTCGTTCGATGCCGATGCGGTGCGCGACGAAAAGCTGCGCGTCTTGCGCGCCCTCAAACCCTTGTCTCCGTTCGATGCCGAACAGAAGGCAGTGCGCGGACAATACGGCTCGGGCGCGATCCGCAGTAGTGCGGTGGCGGGTTTTCTGGAGGAGCCGGGCATCGCGCCGGGTTCTCGTACCGAAACCTTCGTCGCGCTGCAAGCCGAAATCAACAACTGGCGCTGGGCCGGCGTGCCGTTCTTCTTGCGTACCGGCAAACGCCTGCCGCAACGCACGGCAGAAATCGTCATCACGTTCCGGCCGGTACCGCACGCGATCCTGCCGATGCCGCCGGGTCTCGCCAGCGACGTGGCGAACCGGCTGGTCATCAAGTTGCAGCCGGAAGAGTCGATCCAGTTGCATTGCCTGGGCAAGCAACCCGGCGACGGCATGCACCTGCAACCGGTGGTGCTGGATCTGGCGCTGGACAAGGCGTCGACGCGCCCGCGTGCCGAAGCCTACGAGCGCCTGTTGCTGGATGCGATACGCGGCAATCTGGCACTCTTCGTGCGGCGCGACGAACAGGAAGCCGCCTGGAAATGGGTCGAGCCCTTGCTCACCGCCTGGGATAACAGCAGCCTGCCGCCCAAGTCGTATGCGGCCGGTACCTGGGGACCGGCATCATCGAGTGCACTACTGTATCGCGCCGGCTTTGCCTGGCCGGAGGAACGTTAATGACCGTGCAATTTCACCTGTTCGACAACACCGCCCTGGCCGCGCAGGCGCTGGCCGACGCAGTGGCCATCGATCTTCGGCTGACGTTGGAAAGTGCGCCGCGTGCGCTGTTGCTGGTGTCGGGCGGACGCAGCCCGCTGCCGCTGTTTGGCGTGCTGGCAGCGCTTGCGCTGCCGTGGTCGCAGATCGATGTCTCGCTGGTCGACGAGCGCTGCGTTCCACCCGGGCATGCCGATTCCAATTCAACGCTGGTCGCGCAGCATCTGCTGGTCGGTCCGGCCGCGCTGTCACGCTGGGTGCCGCTGGTCGATGTGGCCGTGGTGCGCACTACTGACGGCTGGAGTGCGGCACGCCAGTCGGCTGCCAGTGCCAACCGCAATCCGGCGCTGGCAACCGCCTCGGTGGTCATTCTGGGTCTGGGCAATGATGGCCATACGGCGTCGCTGTTTGCCGATGCGCCGCAATGGGATGACGCCCGCACGACCACCGAGCGCTACATCGCTTTGCAACCCGGCGTTGCGCCCCATCCGCGCGTTGGTCTGTCGCTGCAGGCGCTGATTGATCAGCGCCACTGTTATATCTGGTCGAGCGGCGCCGAAAAACGCGCCACGCTTGACCGTCTTGTCCACCTGGTTCGCGCTGTCGAAGCAGGCCATGCCCAACCAGAACAACTCATCGAGGCAGGACCGCTTGCCTTGTTGATCGCTCATCAGAAAGCCACACTCCATGTCTTCCACAGCGCCAGCTAATTCCCGCGATTCACAGGCTACAAACACCACCGATTATCTGGATGGGCCGCGTCTGCTGGCCGACATTGGTGGCACCAACGCCCGCTTTGCGCTGGAACGCGCACCCGGCCAGATCGCATCGATCCGCGTATTGCGCTGTGCCGATCATGCCGAATTCGCACTGGCCGTCGAAACCTACCTGGCCGAGACGCAGCATCCGACGGTGCGCCATGCGGCCATCGCCATTGCCAACCCGGTGCAGGGCGACGAGATCAAGATGACCAATCATCACTGGGCATTTTCGATCGAGGCGACCCGGCGTCGCCTCAATCTCGACACGCTGCTGATCGTCAATGACTTCACCGCGCTGGCGATGTCGCTGCCGCATCTGGAACCGGCGCATCTGGAGGCGATTGGCAATGGCAAGAGCCGGGCCGGCGGCGTGATCGGCCTGGTCGGGGCCGGTACCGGGTTGGGTGTGGGCGGACTGATTCCGACGGCAGGACGCTGGATCGCACTGGGCAGCGAAGGCGGCCATGTCACGTTTTCACCGACCGACCAGCGTGAGATCGCGGTCCTGCAGTATTGCTGGACCCGGTATCCGCATGTCTCGGCGGAACGGCTGGTGTCCGGTCCCGGCATCGAACTGATCTATCAGGCGCTGGCCGCACGCAGCGGCAGTGCGGTCGAACCGCTGACGACGCCAGAGATCATCCGGCGTGCGCTGGCAGGTGCCGACGCGGACGCACTCTGCCTCGAAGTGGTCGACTGTTTTTGCGGCATGCTCGGTACCGTGGCATCGAATGTCGCGGTGACGCTGGGCACGCTCGGCGGGATTTACATCGGCGGCGGCGTGGTGCCGCATCTCGGCGAGTACTTTGCGCGTTCGCCGTTCCGGGCCCGCTTTGAAGCCAAGGGGCGTTTCGGCGATTACCTGAGCCAGATTCCGACCTTCGTGATTACCGCGCCGTATCCGGCCTTTGTGGGTGTCGCGGCGATCCTGTCCGAGCACCTGGGTGGCGGCAATGCGATTCCGATCCTGGAACGCATCCGCAAATCACGCTCGACCTTTTCACCGGCCGAACAGAAAGTCGCCAGCCTGATTCTGGCCCATCCGCGCGCCGTGATGAACGATCCGATTTCCGAAATCGCGCGCCGGGCCGAAGTCAGCCAGCCGACCGTGATCCGCTTCTGCCGCTCGCTCGGGTGCCAGGGGCTGGCCGATTTCAAGCTCAAGCTGGCGTCGGGCGTGACCGGCACGGTGCCGGTGTCGCACAGCCAGGTGCATGTGGGAGACTCGTCGCTGGATGTGGGCGTGAAAGTGGTCGACAACACCATTTCAGCGATGCTGGAAGTGCGCGACAACCTCAACGCCGAGACATTGAGCGCGGTCATCGATGCCCTCAGCCAGGCCAGCCGTATCGATTTTTATGGTTTTGGCAGTTGCGGCCTGGTGGCCAATGATGCGCAGCAAAAATTTTTCCGGCTCGGGATTCCGACCTCGGCGGCGACCGATCCGCAAGTCCAGGAAGTCTCGGCTGCGATGCTGCGGCCACGCGATGTGGCGGTGATCATTTCCAATTCGGGAAAGATGCGCCATCTGGCGCCTGCAGTCGAAGCGGCGCTGGCCAGTGGCGCCACCGTGATCGCGCTGGCGCCGGCCAACTCGCAGCTTGCCAAGCGCGCCCATCTGACGCTGGCGGTCGAGCATGACGAAGGCAGCGCAGCACACATTCCGATGGTCTCGCGCATTCTGCTGCTGCTGTTGATCGACATGCTGGCGGTGGGTGTGTCGCTGAACCGCTCCAGCCCGTTCGCCGAATTGCAGCGTCAGGCCAAGCGCGGGATTTTGAATCACACCGCGCCGGCGCCGGGGTTGGAGGCGGCGCGGCTGGACGACGATGGCGCACCGCAGGTACCGGTGATTTCGCATACGGCCTGAGCCAGTCGGCCCGGGCTCAGGCCGCAATCCGTATCAGTGATGCAATAACTGTTCCGGAATATACCTCGCGGCGGCACTCGCTTGCAGCATGGCCATCATGCTCTGGTCACCGGTCAGGATGGCGTACCGGGTTGCCATTTTGTATGGCGTACTCTCGGTACCAAAGCCGCTGAGTATGTCGGCGCGGTGTTTCAGCAGTACCAGGACGGTGCTGGTAGCGCCGTTTTCGATGGCGAACTGCAATGCCGTCTGGCCGTTTCCTTCATTGATGAGATCGATGTGCGCGCGGTCACGTGTCAGCAACATGTCCAGTGCGTCACCCTGGTCGGTCAATGCGGCAATCATCGCGGGCGTAATCTTTCCCTGGTCGGAAAACGGTGCTACGGGATGGCCGAGATTGATCCAGGTACCGATCAGGTTGGTATTGCCAGAGCCAACCGCGTCGTGCAGCATCGTCAGGCCGTTGCCGAGGAAGTGCAGGGGATTCGCGCCAGCGGCCTTCAATGCGTCGCCAATCTCGACCGCATCCTCAAACTGGTTCCGGGTGTAGGCGATACCCAGTGGCAGGCCGTTCTCCGGGCCTTCGCGGTTGGGTTGCGCGCCATGGCGCACCATCGCGGCGACCCGGTCGGCCAGCGAGGTGTATTCGTTGGCCGGGAAGAGACGTCCACGCTGATTCGATTCGCCGTTGCAGGCGATTTCGAAGAGCATGGTTTCATCGGCTTTGTTCAGCTTGCGGTTCAGGTCGATGAGCTTGTGCTTTGCCAGAGTCATGACGGCATTGAACTTCGGGGTATGGCCCCAGTTGACGGCGTTGTTGATATAGCGCTGGGTGCCTGCCGCGTCATTGGTCGCCGGCCCCAGGGTGGTCAGTGCAATCCGGATTTCATTGGCGGCGACTTCGGAAAAGCCGCCATGAAACATCGGCGTCGACAAGCCGTAAGCGGCGATCATTTCACGCGTCGGATTGCCCCAGTCGCAGCAGATGCGGGAGCGGGTTGCATCGGCGCGGGCTGCAGACGCGTCGCCGGACGTGTTACGTGATGCAGCTGACTGGGATGAAACGGACATGGCCTGGGGCGCGGGTGCTGGCAGGGCTGGATGATGCGATGCGGATGCGGGAGAACGATCACGGACTGGTAACACGGTGTGCCTCTTTATGAACAGTTCGGCCCATGCCGAAACTGTTCGTAAGTGGAGACAGGATGGCGCTGGTTCCATCGCGGCCAAAAATAATTCGGGGTCGTTCAGAGCCTCAGCGTTGACCCGCGGTGGTGGCACGTTGCACCAGATCAAACAGCGCCGGCAGGTCACGCGACGCGGCGATCGTCTCGGCCAGTTTGAGCGGTGTCGCCCAGCAGGTGGTTCTGAGGAGCGGATTCGCGCCATGCTCCAGCAGTAGTGCAACCGCATCGAGCTGGCCAGAAAAGATGGCGCAATGCAGCGCTGTAAACCCCTCCCGATCGACCGCGTCGACCTCGATGTCCGGATGCGTCAGTAGCGCTCTGACACTAACGGCGCGGTTCATTGCTGCGGCAGCCATCAACGGTGTTACTCGATCGGGGTCGCGCAGATTGACTGGCAGTGCGGCGGCAAACCAGTGGCCCATCAAGGTCAGATTGTCGTCTACCGCGGCACGATGCAGCATGGTCGTTCCCCGGAAGTCGGTCACGCGCGGATTGAAACCCGCGCTGAGCAACGCGTCCCCGACGGTGGCACCGTCGTCGCGGTTGTCGGACCATGCCACCTCCAGTGGCGACCGGTCCCGGCTGTCGCAGCGATACGGATCGGCCCCATGCCTGACCAGCATCCGCACGCGCGTGTCCAGCGAGACGGCATTCGGTTCCGCCGACTCTGTGCCATGCGCCGCCATTTCGCACAGCAGGTTGGCCTGCGCCGGTCCCACGCTGTGCGGATTGATGATGCCCTCTTCGATCAGCCTCAATACTGCCGAAAATTGATGCCCCGTGCCGAAGGTACAAGCGTTGACGATGTGTTGTTCCATCGCATGGGAGTTGGTGGTTGGCTGCGGCACCAGATAGGCCAGTGCCGCGCCGACGGTATCGACCTGCGCATCCGAAAAATGCCTGAGCCTGGGCGTGGCCAGACCATAGGAAGACAACAGGCGGGTGATCGGGCGATTCCTGCCGAGCAGGTCGTGAACGCGGCCGCGCATGCTGGCCGAACCTGCGGTGGCGGGGGAACTGCCCGGGCCGGCGGGGATCAGCGGTGCGGTGGTCGTATCGGGCGACCCGGCATCAACCGCCTGCTGGCGATACTGTTGCGATAATCGTCTGATGGCGTCCATGCTGCATTCTCTTCAATGAACTTCGGCGGATACCGAAGTTCATTAAGTGGGGCTGCGTCGGGTCTGGTTCCATCAGGGCGATGTCGATGACGCCCTGCGCACGATCAGAAGCGGTAGCTCGCGCCGATGCGCAACACCGGATACAGCTTCAGGTCATTGACCTTGTCATGCAGTTTGATGTTTTCGGCGTCGACGTCGGTGGCCAGCTGGCTGCACAGTGCCGGTGTCGCGGTACAGCCGCTATTGGTCAGCGACGAGCCAGGCGTGCCCTGGAACAGGATGCCGGCATCCGCCGAAAAGCCCCAGCCGGTATCCTTGCGCACCGGATTGCCCCAGCCGATGCCCAGATACGGCGCGACTTTCCGGAAGTCGATCTTGCCATCGAGCTGGCCGGCGCTGGCCGCGGAATAGGTCGTGCCATTGATGGTGTAGGTGCCGGTTGCGGTTGGTTTGCCGATGGCGTCGATCTTGTTGTTGTTATAGACCAGTCCGCCGGTGAGACGGAAGTCGCTGTCGCCCGGAAAGTAGTCGAGCAGGGCATCGAAGGTATTGAGCTTGAGTTTGAAGTCGTAGCTCAGGTCACTGGTGCTGCCGTTGTAGGAGTAATTCAGATAATTGAAACCCACGCGCGCATTCAGGTTTTGCCGCAGTGGTGTGCTGACATGCAGTCCGAGGCCGGTCGTGCCCAGATCAGCGGTCAGCGCCAGATCCGTGGCAAGGGCGGCAGCCGGTGACAGACAAAGGGCAGCGAGGGCGGCGGCGAAGAAGTGCGGCTTGATCATGGTGGTCTCCGGTGCAGGAAGGTAAATGTGTTTCCCTCTTGCTGCCATTTGGCATTCGATGGAAACCTTTGTTGGACATGATGATAACGAGTGCAGCGACGTAAAAAAAGGCTTTCAAACCGAATTTGGCGTAACACCACACTTTTTTCTATTAAGAAACTTTTCTTGACAGAAGCCGCGACTGTCCGGAGATGTCGGGTCGGCGCGCATGCCATGCACACCCGGTTCGGTATCCCGAAAAGCAAAAAAGCCGCAGCGATGTACCGCTGCGGCCCGTCATCAACCGTTCAACGTTCTATTTAGCGATTTACCACCAGGTCTCTACCTGGAAGCCTACCGAGCTGCCGTTGGTGCTGCCGCCAAACACACCGGTGCGCGATAGCGATGTGCCCGCACCTGCGGCAGCCTGGGCCGCATCATTCCATTTGGCGTAGGTATAAAACGCACGCAGCGCCGGACGTGAAAAGAAGCCATTGCCTGCGCTCAGTTGCGGTGCAATCGTCAGCTTGGTCAGCTTGCGGGTGGCCTGGCCATCCGGCTTGACCTGGTCGTAGCCCAGTTCGGTCGCGATACTCATGTTGTCGGCAAAGTGATAGACCGGACGTACGCCAGCCGACATCCACTTCTTGTTGCCCGTGCTGGTCTCGGCGTTTTCAAAGACGAATGTGCCCATGCCGGACCACTTGGTGCCTTCTGGCTGCAGCATGATCTGTTCGGTGATGCGCGTGACCTTGTCATTCGTATTGGCACCGAAGTTCACACCGCCGGTGCCTGCACCGCTGCCGGTACCGTATTGCAGGGCGATCTTGTTGAAGCCGCCATACAGATTGGTCTGGGTATGCAGGACCGAGAACAGGTTGCCACCGGGCGTAGACACGGTGGCACCCGGTGCGTCGCGTTTTTGCATGAACTCGGCACCGACGGTCAGTGCGCCATCCTGGTTGGTCTTGATTTCCGAAAAACGGATGTCGTGCGTCAGGACCGTGCGCTTGTCGTCATTGGCTGTGGGCGCAGCGTCGTTGGTGTAGGCGTTGCGGACAATCGCGTAGGCCAGCTTGGCGCCGCCAAGATCGATGTTTTCGAGACCCGCGCCTGGGCCGCTGTTATCCCAGTAGTAGTAATCCGAAATATGTACATCCTGGCGATCATAGAAGCGCTTGCCGACCCAGGCCTTGGCTTTCGAGAATGCGCCGGAACCGATGTTTTCGGCGATCGCATTGGCTTCGCGCCAGGCCGGGCTGTATTGTTCGAAATCCTTGTTTTGTGGCAGTACGAATGCCAGGCGCGTGTTCAGGCGAATCTTGAACCCGTTCTCGCCCTTGAACGCTTCGCCGCCGAAAGCCAGCTCGCCGTACGTTTCACACTCATTGCCCAGACGGTATTTTGATCCGGCGCCCGCCAGTCCGAAGCAGGCTTCCTTGCCGCCTTCGCTGCTAGTACCGAAACCGGAACGGAAATAACCACCGAAATCGATCGGTAGTGCCGCCTGTGCCACCGAAGCGGTGAGTGCCAGCGTGATCGCAGCGGGCAAGGTTTTCAAAATACGGTTCATGTCTTCTCCAAGTTTTTTAAGTAGCGTGACGTCTTGACATCACTTTGCACGCTGCATGCGGCCCGAATTGCCGTACGCAGATTTTTTGGATTGCTCATCGCAATGCCGGAAAATCTAGTGAAACTACATCTGGCTCTGAGTGGGTAAGTCGCAGTAATGCGGCCTGTTGTCTGCCAATATTTGTAGCTCACAAGATATTATATTCGCATTTGTTTGTAGTTTTACTAAATAAATAGCAAATATTTGGCGTGGTGCCGTTGGTGTTTTGGCTTCGGGTCCCGCTGCGCTCACTGCTTCTCTGGGCTAAATGCCCAAATAGCGCTGGACATCAATACAAAGCAGAGACCTGGTGTAAAATATTTGTACTAATACTACAAGTAATTGAAGTACATTTTTCGTTTTCCTGACAAGGAAAAACCTTTCATTCCGTATTGCCGTGTTCGGGATTTGTTCTGAAGATCATTTCCATCGCGGTCTCACTCTTTCATTCCGGAGAACCCATGCGTGTCCTGCCATTCATCAATGTATTGCGTCGGTCGTTGCGCCGTGCTGCGTCTTCGTCAGCCTTGCCCCTGCTGGTCGGCATCGCGCTCGCCATCTCGGCGCCCGTGGCCAGTGCGGCCAGCGAAGGCGTGACGTATGACGCCTGTCCGACCTGCTCGCCACGCGACATGGTCTGGAGCGAGGGTGAATTCGACAAGGTGTATCTGTCGGCCAATACCGCAACGGCCAACCTGCAACCGCAACGGCTGCCGGTCGATCTGGTCAGTCGCGGCTTGCTGGCGCTGAAAATCGAGCGCAACGGCAGCGCCGTCGCACTGTTCGATGACGACAGCGCAACCACGCTGGCGCGCGGCCTGGCCGCGGCACTGGCCAAAGCGACGGCGCAACAGGACGTCCTGTTCTTCGTTGTCAGTCAAGGCAACAGTGGTTTGCTCGGTGCAAAACTCGGTAACAGCGGTCGCGCCTTTCTCGACAAAGACGGCCTCAATATCGTGATGGGCGAGACGCATGTCGACTTCGTTGGTCGCTACCGGGCCACGCGCTTGCCGCGTACGTTCCGGTTTGCCAGCCGCAGCGCCGCCTCGGCGGTGGTGCTGGCGGCCGATGGCATGCGCCATCCGCGCAGTGACTGGGCCGTCCTGCCAGTAGCGGCCGGAACCGTGCTGGCACCAGCCCTGCCAGCGCCATTGATGGCGGCACCAGCAACGCGCGACGATCGCTACTATGCAGCGCAGGAAGAGCGCCTGAAAAGCCTGAAGCGCCTGCGCACGCAAGATCTGATCACCGAGCAGGAATATCAGGCCAAGCGTGCCGATATCCTCAAGGAATGGTGATGCAGCAGGCGCCACGGATCACGCTTGCGCCCGGTGGTCCTGATTTTTCCAGGGTGGTGCTGGGATTGTGGCGGCTAGCCGAATGGCAACGTACGCCCGCCCAGCGGCTGTTGCTGGTCGAACAGGCCATCGCGCTCGGCGTGACCACCATCGACCAGGCAGATATCTACGGCGGCTATACCTCGGAGGCGCTGTTCGGTGAAGCACTGGCGCTGTCGCCGGGATTGCGCCAGCAACTGCAGATCGTCAGCAAATGCGGTATCCGGCTGGTCCACCCGAACCGTCCGGCACACGGCGTCAAGCATTACGACACCGACCGGGCGCACCTGATCGCGTCGGTCGAGCACTCGCTCAGGATGATGGGCACCGACTATCTCGACCTGCTGCTGATACATCGCCCCGATCCGCTGATGGATGCCGACGAAGTGGCGGATGCCTTCGACCAGTTGCGACGCGATGGCAAGGTACGGTATTTCGGTGCGTCCAATTTCACGCCGACGCAGTTCGCGTTGCTGGCGGCGCGCTTTCCGTTGGTGACCAACCAGGTCGAGCTGTCGCTGTTGCACCTGCCACCACTCGATGACGGCACGCTCGACCAGGCCCAGCAGTTGCGCTGCGCGCCGATGATCTGGTCGGCACTCGGTGGCGGCAGGTTGTTCAGTGATGACAGCGCGCAGGTCCGGCGGGTGCGCGCGAAGCTGGCGCAGATTGCCGCATCGAGAGGCGTGACGCCAGCCGTGATCGCCTACGCCTGGATCTTGCGACATCCGTCACACCCGCTGGTGCTGACCGGATCGGGACGGATCACGGCCATTGCCGAGGCCGTGGCAGCGACACGGATCGTATTGACGCGGGAGGAATGGTTTGCGCTCTGGTGCGCGTCGCGTGGTAGCGAGGTTGCGTAGCGTGGGTCGCACCAGCAGCGTCAGACAGACAACTTACATTCAAGCTCGCGTGAGCAAAGCCGCCGAGAGGATAAAGACGGACCGCGTCAATTTTTTCTGTTTATGTGCAACGCTGTTGCAAATGGCTGGCGATTGTTTTAAAGTTCGGTTTTGCAATCGTGTTGCATGTTGAAGCTATGGCTAAACAATCTTTTTTTGATCAGGCAGAAGACTGCATCCGACGAATCGATGCCAGGGCGACAGTGGCGCGGATCAGAGTGCTGGCTGTACTGCTGGCACAGCAGAGCGCCGTAACCCATCATCAGATCGAGACCACTCTGGATCAGGACGAGAAAATCGACCGGGTGACGCTGTACCGGGCGCTCGACTGGTTAGCCGCGAACGGTTTGGTGCACAAGGTGGTAAGTGCTGATCGGGTGTGGCTTTTTTTGTTCAACAATAAGGATGCCGAACACCATCAGCATGCGCACTTCAAGTGCACTCGCTGCGCTGAAGTGATCTGTCTAAATGATCTTGGTGCAGCTAACAACGTGCCGCCATTGCCGAATGGGTACCGCAGCCTGGAAATTGAAATGACTGTGAAAGGGTTGTGCGCAAAGTGCGCATGACAAAAAAATTTTACGCACAATATGCAACTGTGTTGCATATTGACGTGCAGCCAACTTGTTGAGATCGCATGGAAAAAATTCCACTGACCGTGCTGACCGGTTTTCTGGGTAGCGGCAAGACCACGCTGCTTAACGGTTTGCTAAAAACACCGGCACTTGCTGATAGCGCAGTTCTTATCAACGAATTCGGCGAAATCGCGCTCGACCATTATTTGATCGAAGCAGCAACGGACAGTGCGGTGGTGCTAGACAACGGTTGTATCTGCTGCACAGTACGCGGCGCTTTGTCTGGCGCGTTGCGTTCCCTGTTTTGGCAACGCAACGACAAGAAAGTCCCTTATTTCAAGCGCGTCATCATCGAAACCACCGGTCTGGCCGATCCGGCGCCGATTCTTCATGATTTGCTGAGCCATCCGACGATGTTGCAGCATTACCGTCTGGCTGGCGTGATCGTCTGTGTAGACGGTCTGTTCGGTGCGGAACAATTGGATCGTCATACCGAAGCGGTAAAACAGGCAGCAGTCGCGGACCGAATACTGATCACCAAAACCGATCTGGCCACCACAAATCAGATCGATGCTCTGCGCACTCGGTTACGCGAGATCAATCCCGGTGCGGACCTATCGCGGACAGGCGAAGAAAATTGTGATGCTCAGGCGATTCTTGATGCCGTCGCTTACGATTCACTGAGCAAAACCCTGGATGTACAGCAGTGGCTAAAAGCCGAAACTTACAGGCGGGTCCAAGTCCGGCGCGGTGTCGGTTTAAGCAAAAAGGCAATGCTGCTCACCGAGGAAATCAACCGGCACGGCGATCACATCGGGGCGTTTTGTATCACCTTCAACGAGCCATTGCCCTGGAATGGATTATTGCTCGCATTAGAAATGCTGGCCATGGTGTGCGGCGAACATTTGCTGCGAATCAAAGGGATTATTGATGTCGAAGGCGAAGACAAGCCGCGCGTTATTCATGGCGTGCAGCACATGTTTTTTCCATCGTCGACCCTGGCCCGCTGGCCCGACGATTGGCGTGAAACAAAATTGGTTTTTATCGTGCGCGACATGGACGCCGAATTCGTCGCACAGACGCTCGATCATTTCATTGAAGCTGCGAAAAACAAGACCCAACAGGAGATGGCGAATTGAACAAGATGGTTGGAATTGCCGACTATTTCGGCATGACGGCATCGATCCTGTGCCTGCTGCATTGCTTGGGCGCACCGCTGCTTTTGTCGCTGTTCCTGATGCTTGGATTGGGGCAGCAGAGCCAGGTGTTTCACCAGTACCTGGTCGTGCTGGTGACCTTGCCGGTGTTGCTGGCGCTGATTCCTGGATTCGTCACCCATCGGCGATGGCAGGTACTCGTGTTGGGCGGGCTTGGCCTTCTCTATTTTAGCGTCGCAGTACTGCTGATCGGGCCGCTCTTCGGAGAAGTCGCCGAGATAGTACTGGCTGCGTTTGGTGGTGCGCATCTCTTCACTGCACATTTCAAGAACCGGTCTTTCTGCCGCATCTGTACGGCACAGCGCAAACACGCAATTTGTTCGGTCAACACATGCAACTCAGTTGCAAAAAAAGGTTCGTATGGACACTGAACTGATATCGATATCAGGATTGTCGCTGATGTTCGTGCTTGGCTTGCGGCATGGTTTCGATCCCGATCACATCGCGATGATCGACAGCATGACGTACCGGAGCGTACAGGTGCGACCGGACATGGCGCGCTGGACCGGCACGCTGTTTGCGCTGGGGCACGGGCTGACAGTGACGCTGATTGCCGTGGTGCTCGGTACGCTGGCCGGCAATGTGCCAATACCGGCCGCGATCAGGGGATTGCTGGATTGGTTGCCTGTCGCCTTGCTGATCCTGGTCGGTACATGCAATCTGCGCGCGTTGTTGAGCCGAAACGACTATCGCGTCGCCGGTTGGAAAACGCGTTTCGTTCCTCAACGGCTGCGCGAGAGGTCTCATCCGCTGGCGATTTTTGCCGTGGGTGTCGTGTTCGCACTGGTGTTCGATACGGCGACCCAGGCTGCCGCATGGGGCTACGCGGCAACCGCGCATTCCGGCGTAGCAATGGCCTTGCTGGTGGGGTTGGCCTTTACCAGCGGCATGGTGATCACCGACACGCTCGATAGCCGTTTGATGGTGCGCCTGCTACGGCAGGTCGCGCGTGCAGACGAAGCGTTGGCCTACCGCCGCAAGGTTGGCTGGATCGTGGTGACGCTGTCGTATGGCATCGCGTCATACGGCATTGCAACGCATTTCTTTCCCGGCATTGAACTCGGCGACATGACATTGACCGTCACTGGATTCGTTCTTTTTTTCGGATTACTCATGGCGTATCTATGGCTGATTCGCCGTCCGGGATCTTCCCGTTTCCCACTTCAGGAGTAGCGCCATGTCATCGATCGACACCATGTCACGCCCGGTCCCGGTCACCATACTGACCGGATTTCTTGGTAGCGGAAAAACGACGCTATTGAATCGTATATTGAGTGAACACCACGGCCAGAAAATCGCCGTGATCGAAAACGAATTCGGCGAGGCCGGAATCGACAGCGAACTGCTGGTCAACAGCGAAGAGCAAATCGTCGAGATGAATAACGGTTGCATTTGCTGCACGGTGCGTGGCGACCTGGTCCGCATACTCGGCGAACTGGCCGACAAACGCGAACGGGGCGAAGTGCGGTTTGATCGCGTAATCATAGAGACCACCGGGCTTGCTGATCCGGCGCCAGTAGCGCAAACCTTTTTTGTCGAAGAGGAAATCGGCGAGTACTTTTCGCTCGACGCCATCATCACTGTTGTCGATGCCATGCACGCAACACAACAACTCGAGCAACATCATGAAGCGCAGGAGCAAGTCGGGTTTGCCGACCGCATTCTGTTATCAAAAACCGATCTGGTGTCTGAGCAAGAAACCGAAGCTCTGATCGCACGCTTGCGGAGCATCAATGCGCGTGCACCAGTACGCAAAGTGCATTTCGGAGAAACCGAACTCGATCAGATTCTTGACATCAAGGGGTTCAATCTGCAGGCGATTCTCGACATCGAACCGGATTTTCTCAACGACGTCAGCCACGAACATGACGAAGACATACGCTCGTTTGTATTTCGATCTCTGCGGCCGTTCGATCCGGACAGGCTTGAAGATTTTCTGGCTCGAATTCTTACGGTGTACAGCAGGGATCTGCTGCGTTACAAGGGCATTCTTTACGTCAAGGAAATTGAGCAACGCTTTGTGTTTCAAGGAGTGCACATGCTCAAAGCCTCCCGGGTTGGCAAACCATGGTTGATCAACGAAACGCCAGAAACCGTCATCGTTTTCATCGGCCGCAAGCTCCCCGGCGACTTATTCCTGAACGGCCTTGCAAATTGCCTGACCGACTGACACAAGAGTTGACGCAAAAAAGAAACGACGCCTTGTCAGTGGCAGCGCGAGCTGGTTTTTCAGCTGCGCGAAGGACGACGCAACGAGGGTCGATAACCGCTGCCGGGATGGCGTTTCTTCCGCAAGAACGGGCACGATTTTTTGATTCGTTCCCCGCCCGGCGCATTCCCGCAGAAATCGACAAAAACAAAACGAGGGGGCAGCAGATGGCTGATTTTCCTGTGCGTGGCAGCGCCCCCGAAATGAAAGAGAGATTGCATATGATGCGACGATTTTTTTTAAATAGACCATTGGCGCTGGCGCTCATCGCGGGATTCTCACTTCCGGTACGGGCACATGATCAGCAGCTTGAGCCTGTCGTTGTCACCAGCAAGCGCCCCACGGCAAAGACAATCCTGCGTGAAGACGTCGTCACCACCGAAACCATCAGCGCACGTGACATCGAAAAAAGCGGTGCCACCACATTGACAGAGGCGCTCGACAAACGCCCCGGTATTGCGATGCAGACCGAATGCTCGATCTGCAATGTGCGCAACGTCGTACTGAACAATTTGCCGGGACGGTACACCACCGTGATGATCGACGGCATTCCGATCTTTTCATCGGTGTCGTCGGCGTATGGTCTGGACAGTGTCAGCCTGGGCGGCATCGAACGCATCGATATCGCGCGCGGTGCAGGGGCCAGCCTGATCGCACCTGAGGCGTTGTCCGGATCGGTCAATATCGTCACGCGCCGTCCCATGACAAACGAGCTGCAGTACACGCAGCAGATCGGTTCCTACGGGCAGCTGCAGTCAGCCTGGTTCGGCGCGCGCGTCTTCACCGGCGGGGCAGTCACCGCCAATGTCAGCCGCAATCAACACAATACCGTCGACGGCGACGGCAACGATATTTCGGAATACAGCGGCTATCGACGCAATCTCGGCGGGCTTGGGTTCTTTGCCGATGACCTAGGCGGGTTCAAGGTGCGTGGCAGGCTGGACGTGGTGAGCGAAAAACGCAACGGCGGAGCGCTGGGCCGCGACGCCGCCGGCATCAAGGGCGATGGCGCCGGAAACCCGTTTGACTGGTCGAAGGGAGCGCACGGTTCGCCCGATTCGCGCGGCTGGGTAACGCCAGATGGCGCCGGACCAGATACCCTGTCGAACGGTCAATCAGGGACGGTCTACAACGATGGCCGTGCCGGCATGTCGGAAATCATTTTCACCGATCGTACGCAATTCATTGCCAGCGGCGTGAAGCGGCTTGGCGAGGGCAGCATGCGTTTAGCGTTCGGCTACGCCAAGCATCGACAGGATTCTTTCTATGAAAAATCCACGTACATTGCGGACCAGAGGCAGACCTATGTCGAGCTCAGCACACAGCAGCCGTTAGGCGAGACCCTGGTGACTGGCGGGTTCAATTATCGTTATGAAAATTTGAACAGCAAGGGCCAAAGCAGCGATGGCATGCGCAACGACGGCATCGACAATTACGTCTATCGCACCCCGGGTGTCTTTTTACAGGCATACCACAGCCTGTTCGATGGCAAGCTGGAGGCGAACGGTTCGGTGCGCATCGACAAACATAACGTGTTCGGCACCATCACCAGTCCGCGCCTGAATTTGCTGTGGAACCATGACGAGCACTTGAACAGTCGTATTGCTGTCGGCAAGGGATTTCGCGCACCGACCTCTTTCTTCGAGCAGGACCACGGCATTCTCGACACCACACGAGTGGACCGCCAGATCAGCAAGCCGGAGGTGTCGCACAACGCGTCCTACACCCTGGCGTATGCGGCTGATCGTTTGTCGTGGGTCGGCAGTGTGAACTGGAACCGCATCCACGACATGGCGCTGCTGGACCCGAACCAGACTGATCCGGTGACGGGTCAGTCAGTCACGCGCTTCACCTCGGCGGACAATCCGGTCACGCTGCTTGGCGGCGATGTGACCGCGACCTACAAGATCACGTCCGCGCTGGAAGGCACGCTCGGATTGGAGCGAACCCGCTACTCTTTCGATCCCGGCACACTTGCGTTCGCGCGCCCCGACAAACGTGTGTATTTGCGACTCGACTATGCCAGCGGTCCGTGGGATGTATTTTCCCGCGCAACGTGGACTGGCTCGCAAGATCTGGCGAGGTTTTACGACTACGCGAACAATCCCCGATACAACCTGGACGGAACGCCGAAGCGTGACCGTAGTCCGAGCTTCTGGGTGGTCGATTTACGCGGCGAGTATCGCGTCAACAAGCGCTGGAGCGCATTCGTTGGCCTGGATAATCTGTTCGATTTCAAGCAATCGGACAAGGAAAGTTTTTTGTGGGTTGATCGCGGCGGCGCGCTTGATGTGACCCACATCTGGGGGCCGAACCGGGGTCGCTTCGTGTACGCCGGCGTGAAGTTTGCCCTGTGAGCCTGCATAGAACAAGGGGCCGGGTTGCGTGTGCTGTGCTTGCCGCTTGCAGTTTTGGCGGTGCGCAGGCAGTGGCCCCGTCCATGGACTTCGAGTTGGCCGGCGAGCACGGGTTCGTTCGCCTCTCCGGATTGCCGGCGCAAGCGACGTTGATCAATTTCTGGCGTAGCGACTGCCCACCATGTGTGCGTGAAATGCCAGTTCTGGCCGGGCTTGCACACGCCGGCTCGGTGCGTGTGATGGCCGTTGCGGTACAGCGGCCATCGGACACATTGACCGCTCCAGAGTCGGTAGCGCGGGCATTGCGTTCGCCCGTACAGCTATTGCATGCGCCAGCCGAGCCACGCGGCATCTT
Source organism: Actimicrobium antarcticum (assembly GCF_039536745.1). Classification (NCBI taxonomy): domain Bacteria; kingdom Pseudomonadati; phylum Pseudomonadota; class Betaproteobacteria; order Burkholderiales; family Oxalobacteraceae; genus Actimicrobium; species Actimicrobium antarcticum. The sequence goes on along the minus strand of NZ_BAAAZE010000014.1, from coordinate 243,033 downwards.
GGCGCGCTTCGGCAATGTCAACGGGGTGTTGCCCTACACCACACTGTTGCATGCCGACCGCAGCATCTGCGCAAAACATGCTGGTGAGATCGATGCTGCGTGGGTAGAAGCGATGGTTAATCGCTGCCATAACGCCGAATCAGGCAGACGATGATGGCGCACATCAATGTCAGTTCGCTGGACGATGTGATGATGGTTTCTCTGATTGACGTGACCGACTTCGCGCTGCGTCTGGCGCAGGCAACGTCGCAAAAAGATTCAACGTCATGCAGCAAGCGGGAGCCGTCGCGCCACCGTTTGTCACGCTGCGTGCATAGCCCGATGCAGAAAATACGATGGTATTGAAAGGAAAAAACACGATGACGCAGCAATCGATAATCAGACTTGGTTTGATGGCCTTGATGGCGAGTACCCAGGCGTTTTCGGCTGAACCTGGTGCCCACGTACATGGCCTGGCCATGCTGCAAGTGACACAAGATCAGAACACCGTATCAATCGATCTGGACAGCCCGTTGGGCAATCTGCTCGGCTTCGAACGTGCGCCTGACACCGACAAGCAAAAGCAGGCAGTGCAGCAGATGATTGAGAAACTGCGTCAACCGGAAAAGTTGTTTGCCTTGACGGCGGCAGCGCAATGCACGGCGGGGCCGGTGCAACTCACGGCGCCGGTGTTGCAGCTCGGAGTACCCGAAAAAGGTGGCGCCGAAAAAGATGGCGAACACGCCGGGATCGAATTCGCAGTCAGCTTCCATTGCCGCATGCCAGCCGCTTTAAAAGATCTGAACGTCAATTTGTTCAATGCGTTTTCCGGCTTGCATCAACTCGATGTACAAGTAGTCGGGCCGCGCGGCCAGTCAGCTGCGAAACTGACGCCGAAACAACGTCGCCTGTTCTGGTGATGCGCAATGTCTGATCACCCCATCCTGATGCTCGATGCCCTGTCGTACGGATGGCCGGGCGTGTCAGTGCCGTGTATAAATATTGCGCACTTCGCCCTCGCTGCGGAGGAACGGGTTTTTCTGCACGGTCCGAGCGGTAGCGGCAAAAGCACGCTGCTGGCGTTGCTGGGTGGGGTACTGGCGCCGCAGCAAGGCACGATACGTCTGCTCGACACCGATCTCACGGCGCTGTCGGCCAGCGCACGTGACCGCTTTCGGGTCGATCACATTGGCTTCATTTTCCAGCAATTCAATCTGATTCCTTATTTGTCGGTAGTCGAGAATACGTTGCTGCCTTGCTGGTTTTCGACTCGACGCAGAGCGCGCGCCACCGCCGCGGGTTTGACCGTGCGGGAAGAAGCCAGCCGCTTGCTCCGGCAGCTGGGTCTCGGCCCGGAACTACGTGATCGCGCGGTCACCAGCTTGAGTGTCGGCCAGCAACAGCGCGTCGCCGCTGCAAGAGCCTTGATCGGGCGACCGGAAATGATCATCGCCGACGAGCCGACGTCGTCGCTGGATGCGGCGCGACAAAAAGATTTTCTGGATTTGCTTTTTCACGAATGCGACGCCGCGCAAGCGACCTTGTTATTCGTCAGCCACGACCATCGGCTGGCGACGCACTTCACGCGCGAAGTGGCACTGCCCGATCTCAATCGCGCGGTGATCGAGGAGAGCAACTAATGCTTCATCTCTACGCGATTGCATTGAAAAGCGCCTGGAATCGGCGCCTGACCCTGAGCTTGACGCTGGTTGCGATTGCGCTTTCGGTGATGATGCTGGTCGGGGTCGAGCGCATCCGGAACGATGCTCGCACAGGGTTTGCGCAGTCGGTGTCCGGCACCGATCTCGTCATTGGCGCGCGGACCAGCCCGGTGCAATTGATGCTGTATTCGGTATTCCGGATCGGCGCAGCAACAAACAATATTGGCTGGCGCAGTTTCCAGGGCATCGCCGCGCATCCAGCGGTAGCGTGGGCGATTCCTCTGTCTTTAGGAGACTCGCATCACGGATTCCCGGTACTCGGCACGTCATCAGCGTATTTCGAGCACTTTCGCTACGGGGCTTCTCGGCCGCTGTCGTTTGTCGAAGGCAAACAGTTTGAAAGCGTGTTCGATGTGGTGCTCGGCGCAGAAATAGCGCAACGGCTGCGCTACCGGCTTGGCGACAAAATCACGTTGAACCACGGTAGTAACGACAACGGTTTGAGCGAGCATGCGGACAAACCGTTCACGGTAGTGGGCATCCTGAGTCGTACCGGTACGCCCATCGATCGTACTGCGCACATCAGTCTGGAAGCGATGGAGGCCATCCATCTCGACTGGCAAGGGGGCGCGCAGTTACCCGGCCTGTCGATTCCGGCCGACCATGTGCGCAAGTTCGACCTCACGCCAAAACAGATTACCGCCGCACTGGTTGGCCTTAAAAGCCGCGCCGGCGTGTTCAAGATGCAGCGCTTCATCAACGAGTCCACTGAAGAGCCATTGCTGGCAGTGCTACCGGGTGTCGCGCTCGATCAGTTGTGGCAGGTGGTCGGCATCGTTGAGAAGACACTGTTCGCCGTCTCGGCGCTGGTGGTGCTGGTGGGCTTGAGCGGATTGGTTGCCGTGATTCTGGCGGGCCTCGCCGAGCGGCGTCGAGAGCTTGCGATCCTGCGCTCGGTTGGTGCACGGCCGCGTGACGTGTTTCTGATGCTGATGCTGGAAAGCCTTGTGATGACGGTTATCGGCACCTTGCTGGGGGTGGCGCTACTGGACCTTGCCACCATGCTTGGCGCACCGCTTGTGCAGGCCCACTACGGCCTGATGATTCAGCCAATTTTGCTGGCGGCGAACGAGCTGCCGCTGTTGGGCGCCGTGATTGGCACCGGTCTTCTGGTGAGTCTGGTGCCGGGATATTGCGCCTACAGGCTGTCACTTGCCGATGGCTTGACGCCGCGATTATAGGAGCTGTGATGAGACGACTTTTAATTTTGCTGGTATTGCTGGTGATGTCGGGACTGGTATTGGGCATGGGAGCAGGAATGACTCCGGGGCTGGTCAGGTTCGTTTCCTCGCTGGCTACCAATGTCACCGAGCGTACGCGCGCTGCAGTAGGAGCATTCGATGGCAGTAATACCAATTATCGTATCGGCGAGCGTTTGCAAACGGCACCGCCAAAGCAGCCCGTAACATCTGTGTCAGCGTCACAGGCGCCATTCAAGGAAGTGTCGTGGTTCGCTCTGGCACCAAAGGGATGGGACCCCATGAAAACCTTGAACGCCACCGTAGGAGAATTGAACGATGCCGATCCCCGCGCAATGGATGCACTGCAAAAACTGCGCGACGAGTGGGACAGCGCGCCCACCGAACCAACCATGAACGGCGCACGCATTCGTATCGCGGGTTTTGTCGTTCCCCTGGAGGGCGAGCGAGGCAAGGTGAATGAATTTTTGCTGGTCCCCTACTTTGGGGCATGCATACACACGCCGCCACCACCTGCCAATCAAATCATCCATGTTTTCGCAGACAAGCCGCTGCAAAATGTACAGATGATGGATACCGTGTGGGTCAGTGGCACGCTGGAAATCGCGCGTTCACGGACCGCAGAAAATACGATGGGCCTGGCGGGGAGCGTCGGATATCGAATGAAGGCGGAAATCGCAGCGCCCTACGTCAGGCCGCCACGCTAGCGCGAGCTGGTTTGCGTTTGAAACAAACAGGCATCCGCTCCGTGGAAGCGCGCAAAGCGCGCATGAATGGTGACGAGCTGCGGTGCCCGCCCCAACACCTACCCTCAACGTGCCAGATGCGAAGCCCAACATTCATGTTGACCACGCCCGTCCCTATTTACCGCTCCCGTCCCTATTCACCGCTCCCGGCATGGCAAAATAGTCACTCGCCCATTCGCCAAAATCCCCATGCCAGTCCATGTATTCACCTACGGTTCGTTGATGTTCCCCGTCGTCTGGCAGCGCGTAGTCCGCGGCGAGTACATCGCCGAACCGGCCCGCATCGCCGACTATCAGCGCTATGCCGTGCGCGGCGATACCTATCCGGGCATCACGCCTCGGCCGGGTGGCAGCGTCGATGGCCTGGTGTATCTGAACGTGGATGCGGCTGACCTGGCGGCGCTGGACCATTTCGAGGGCGATGGCTATCGCCGTATTCGCGTTGCCGCCAGCACCACATCCGGTGACACGATCATGGTCCAGACTTACGTCTTCCGGAACCCGGCGGCCTTGTCCGACCAGCCCTGGTTGCCGCAGGCGTTCCAGCTGCAGCGCTTCCTGGAAACATACTGCCGCGACAAGTTAGGCAGCTGACAGTCGCGTCGGTATAATCAGAGTCCGTGTTTTCATGACAGCGGCACCCGGTTCGCTGTCCCTCATTCGACCCCACTCATCCATGCTCGCTCTCCAAAAACAACGCATCGTCGACCTGTTCCACACCGCCCTGGCACCTCTGGTCGCCGGCACCGACCTGCAACCGACCGTGGTGCTGGAACGTCCGCGTGATCCGGCCCACGGCGACATCGCCTGCAATATCGCCATGCAACTGGCCAAGCCCCTGAAAAAAAATCCGCGTGAACTGGCGCAGCTGCTGGTTGCCGCGTTGCTGGCCGACCCGGCCCGCGATGGCCTGATCGAGGCGGTCGAGATTGCCGGGCCCGGCTTCATCAACCTGCGCCTGGCCACGGCGGCGCGTCAGGAAGTGGTGCGCACGGTGCTGCAGGAAGCCGGCCAGTACGGTCGCGGTGCGCTCGGTGTCGGCCGCAAGGTGCTGCTGGAATTCGTCTCCGCCAATCCGACCGGTCCGCTGCATGTCGGCCATGGACGCCAGGCCGCGCTCGGCGATGCGCTGTCGGCACTGTTCGAGGCCCAGGGCTATGACGTGATGCGCGAGTTCTACTACAACGACGCCGGCGTGCAGATCGCCACGCTGGCGACCTCGGTCCAGGCACGCGCCCGCGGCTTCAAGCCGGGTGACGCAAACTGGCCCGAGCCCGCCTATAACGGCGACTACATCGGCGAGATTGCACTCGATTTCCTGGCCGGTAAAACCGTCTCGGCCAGCGATGGCGAACCGGCCACCGCCAGCGGCAATGTCGAGGATCTGGAGGCGATCCGCCATTTCGCCGTGGCGTACCTGCGCCATGAACAGGACCTGGACCTGCAGGCCTTCGGCGTGAAATTCGACAACTATTATCTGGAATCGTCGCTGTACGGCGATGGCAAGGTACTGGCTGCCGTCGATACCCTGATCAAGGCCGGCAAGACCTACGAACTGGATGGCGCGCTGTGGCTGCGTACCACCGACTACGGCGACGACAAGGACCGGGTCATGAAGAAGTCCGACGGCACCTTCACGTATTTCGTGCCGGATGTGGCCTATCACATTGTCAAGTGGGAGCGTGGCTACGGCAACGCGATCAACATTCAGGGCAGCGACCACCACGGCACCATCGCCCGCGTGCGTGCCGGCCTGCAGGCGGTCGATCTCGGTATCCCGACCGGGTATCCCGATTACGTGCTGCACAAGATGGTGACCGTGATGAAGAACGGCGAAGAGGTCAAGATCTCCAAGCGCGCCGGTTCGTACGTCACGTTGCGCGACCTGATCGAATGGTCCAGCGGCGAAGTCGCACCGGAGCAGATCGGCCAGCCACGCGACCTGACCCGCGGCCGCGACGCGGTGCGGTTTTTCCTGATCTCACGGAAGGCCGATACCGAGTTCATTTTCGATGTCGATCTGGCTCAGGCGCAGTCTGACGAAAATCCGGTCTACTATGTGCAGTACGCCCATGCCCGGATCTGTTCGGTGCTGGCCCAGTGGGGCGGCGACGAAGCCACGCTGGACGGCGTCGACCTGTCGCCGCTGACCGCTCCGCGTGAAACCGCGTTGCTGGCCCGTCTGGCCGACTATCCCGAGGCGCTCGAACATGCGCTCGACGAACTTGGTCCACACCAGGTCGCGTTCTACCTGCGCGATCTGGCCGGCGAACTGCACAGCTACTACAATGCCGAGCGCGTACTGGTCGACGACCTGCCAACCCGGATGGCCCGACTGGCACTCCTGCTGGCCACCCGCCAGGTATTGCGTAACGGTCTGTCACTGATCGGTGTTTCCGCACCCTTGAGGATGTAACCTCCACGTATGAAGACTCCATCCATGAAGCAATTCGGCAAGCAAACCGGCGGCACGCTGCTCGGCCTGATCCTTGGCCTGATCGTGGGCCTCGGCATTGCAGTCGGGGTCGCACTGACCATCAACAAAACCACCTTGCCGTTCCTGAACAAGGTCACCAAGACCGACCGCTCCGAGCTCACGCCGGCGCAGGCCAGCGATCCGAACAAGCCGCTGTACGGCAACAAGGCCGCTGCCAGGGAAGCGGCACGCGAGCTGGCAGCGCCTGCACCGACACCACCCAACAGTGCAGATCCGCAAGCCGAAAAAAACGCAGCTGCCAAGGAAGCCAGCCTGCCGCCGGTCGCTGAAAAAGGTCGCAAGCCCGAGCCGGCACAAGCGCCCGAGGCCAAGGGCGATGGTGACGACAAATGGATCTATACCCTGCAAGCCGGCGCGTTCCGTGAACAGGCCGATGCAGAAAATGCCCGTGCCAAGCTGGCCCTGCTCGGATTTGAAGCCCGCATTACCGAGCGTCCGAGCGATAACGGTACGTTCTACCGGGTCCGGATCGGCCCGTTCAGCCAGCTCGACACGATGAACCGTATCCGCGGCAAACTGACTGATAACGGCGTCGATGTTGCCGTCGTTCGCACCCCGAAAAATCCCTGAGGAGTTATATGCGCATCGCTAAATTCACGACATTCACCAAACGTCTCACGACATCCTTTCCCCGTCTGGTTGCCACGCTGGGCCTTGGTCTGACGCTGGGCCTGGCCGCCTCCGTTGCCAGCGCCAGTCCGGTCGCCCCGCAAAGCGGCGCCGAATACCGCACTCTGGAGCGTGCCCAGCCTACCGAGAGCGGCAAAAAAATCGAAGTCACGGAATTTTTCTGGTACGCCTGTCCGCATTGCTACGCATTCGAGCCGTCGCTGGCTGAATGGGTCAAAAAGCAAGGCGACAATATCGTCTTCAAGCGTGTCCCGATCAGCTTCCGCGAATCCTTCGTACCACAGCAGAAGCTGTACTACGCACTGGAAGCGATGGGCAAGTCCGAAGAGATGCAGCGCAAGGTATTCAATGCCATTCACGTCGAGCGCCAGGCGATCGACACCGATGCAACCATCCTCGACTTCATCGGCAAGCAGGGCATCGACAAGCAGAAGTTTGCCGATACCTATAATTCCTTCGGCATGCAAAGCAAGGTCAAGCGCGCGCTGAGTCTGCAGGAAGCCTACAAGATCGATGGCGTGCCAACAGTCGCCATTGACGGCAAGTACATCACGTCGCCATCGATCGTCGGCACCGCCATGGGCGGCCGCCAACCCGAGCCGGTACTGGCATCCGCCACCCTGCAGGTGATGGACGCGCTGGTCGCCAAGGCGCAGGCCGAACACAAGGCGACTGCGGCACCAGCCAAAAAATAATCTGCCGGCGATTGTTGAATCAGCACGAAGTCAGGCCTGTAATTGATCCTGCAAGCAAGCCCGCAACTCGCAAGAGCGCGGGCTTTTTTCAACCATCACCGGAGTGCCCATGAGCACACAACGCGTCTTCATTACCGGCGCATCGAGCGGGTTGGGCGCTGCCCTGGCGCGGCAGTATGCGCAGCAAGGCGCCCAGCTTGGTCTGGTTGCACGACGGCGCGAATTGCTGGAGCAACTGGTCGCCACATTGCCCAATGCCGCGCAGCACCGGGTCTATCCGGTGGATGTGACTGACCATGTTGCGCTGGCGGCTGCCGCACAGGACTTCATTGCGCAGGGCGGTATCGATATCGTCATCGCCAATGCCGGTATCTCGGTCGGAACCCTGACCGACCAGGCGGCCGACCTGGCCGTATTCCAGCGCGTCATCGACACCAACCTGATCGCAACCGTCGCCACGTTCGCACCGTTCATCGCGGCCATGCAGTCGCAACCGCGTCCCGGCCAGCGACTCGTCGGCATCGGCAGCTTGGCCGGCATTCGCGGCTTGCCGGGAGCAGGTGCCTACAGTGCCTCGAAAGCCGCCGTCATCAGCTATTGCGAATCCCTGCGGGTCGAATTGCGCGACAGCGGCATCCGCGTCGTCACCATTGCACCGGGCTATATCGATACACCGATGACTCGGGCGAATGCCTATCCGATGCCTTTTCTGATGCCCGCTGAACAATTTGCGGCACAGGCGCTCGCCGTGATTGCCGCCGGCAACCGGTATCGGGTACTGCCGTGGCAGATGGCCATCGTCGCCAGACTGTTGCGGCTCATGCCCCGTGCGCTGTATGACCTGGCCTTTTCCAAAGCACCCCACAAGGCGCGTAGTGACCATGCTGTTCATTGACTCGGCCGGGGTTGCACACGCCGCCGTGGACCCGGCACACCCGCCCAGGATCGTTTGCCTGGTGCCATCGATTACCGAGCTGCTGTGCGATCTCGGCCTGGCCAGCTGGCTGGTGGGCCGGACCGGCTTTTGCATCCATCCTGCCGAGACCGTACGCACGATTGCCAAGGTGGGCGGTACCAAGGATGTCAACACCAAAAAAATCCGTTCGCTGGCACCGACTCATCTGATCGTCAATATCGACGAAAACGAAAAACCGACCGTCGACGCCCTCGCACAATTCATTCCGCACGTGGTCGTCACGCATCCGCTGGCGCCGGTCGACAACCTGGCACTGTACCGGATGCTGGGCGGGATATTCGGCTGCAGCGAACGCGCCGAAGCGCTGTGCACGCAGTTCGAGGCAGCCGCTGCCGCACTGGGCGCAGGCAGGCCGCAGCGGGTGCTGTATTGCATCTGGAAAGATCCCTGGATGACGGTATCCGCAGACACCTACATCGCGCGCATGCTGGCCCGGATCGACTGGGTGCAAGTGGCAGTGCCCGGCAGCGTCCAGCGCTATCCGGCGTTCGACTGGTCAGACCAGCTCAACGACGGAATCGACCTGGTACTCCTGTCGAGCGAACCGTATCGTTTTAGCGAGGCACATGCGGACAGCCTCGAGCGCCAGATCGGCAAACCGGTATTGCTGGTGGATGGAGAAATGCTGTCGTGGTACGGCAGCCGCGCGATTGCTGGCATGCGGTACCTGGAACAGCTGCGTCGGGAGGCCTGAACCCATCCCGGCCGGTTCAGGCACTCCCTGCTGCGAACCGTGCCGGGACTGATGCCCGGCACTGGCAAAGGGGTCGATCAGGTCAGCCTGGCCGATTGACCCGTACCAGCAAGCGAATGATCTCGCGTGCGATGGTGCGGTGGGTTTCATCGAGGCGCTGCAGGTCGGCGATCAGCTTGACGTCGGCCGATTCAAAGCGCGCCGTCATCTCGGAGGGCTCACCGGGTTTTGCGTCGCCGCCACCGAAGCGCAGCCACTCTGCTGGCACACCGAGCCACTGTGCCAGCGTGCGCAGTTTTTCCTGCGTCGGAATGGCTTCTCCGCCTAACCACTTGCGCGCGGCGTGGACGGTAATGGGTCCGCCAGTGAAGCGAACATTGAACTCTCGCGCAAGCTGCGTTGGGCTGTCTGGCGAATAGTCGGCGTTGCGCAACGCAAGCTGCAAGCGCTCGCTAAAATCTTCTCGTTCGATAGATGCTTTCATCACGTCGGGCTATTCCATATCATGTTGTTTCAGTCAGTCTCTGCGAAGCAGGAACCTGTTTTGGCTGATAACTTTTTGTTGTCGGGCCCGGAATTGCGCTGATTGTCGGGTTGGTTTTTTTACTACATCTGCCAGCTGAACAACGTTATTGCACCCATCCAGTGAAGGTTAAACTGCACAATTCGGAGACGCAAGCTTGCGCAAGCTTGCTATGTTCGCAAGCGAACATAAGCTATTTGGTTAAAATAATCAGTTCAAAAATTCTTGTAACCGGTTTTTCGTTCGCTGACCCAGCGGAAAATCAACTCCCAGACTGAAAAAACAGCAGAGGAGTCAATCTGGCGGACGTTTAACAAACGATGAATAGGCATTTCATGCGCTTGCAGCCTCATCAGAAAGTCGGTGTACAAGGAAGCCGACATCCATGCCGCAATGGGGCGCGCAGTGGCGGTGTTGTCTTGCCGTTTTGATCCTCGTCTGGCCTGAGTACTGCAAGCACGCTGTCGTTCCAGTGAGTGGAGCGAGCGCGCGCCACCAGTCATTTGCATCGACCCCTTCCACAGATAGTGGTGATCTGGTTTATGCCATGCCAACGCGCTGATCTTGCTGCAGCAGGATACTCAACTGGTCGAACGGAAGCGCCGGGCCGACTAGTTCACCTTTGATTTCGTCGCAATCGTTTGCCTTCAGATACGCCAGCTGTTCGGCGCTGCGTACACCTTCTGCCATCACGATCAGGTTCAGGCTGTGCCCTAGCGAGATGACCGACCGCGCAACGCGTGCCTGCTCCGGATCACCGCCGATGTCGTTGACCAGCGACGCAGCTATGGTCAGTCGATCCAGTCCAAATCGTGGCAAATACGCCAGGCTCGAATAGCCTTTGCCGACATCATCGGCGGTCAGCTGCAGGCCGCACTCCTTCAATTCGGCGAGCAGTGTGATCGACGCGTCCGGGTTTTGCATGAGCAGGGTTTCGGTCACATCGAGTTCGAGATAGCGTGCGTCCATGCCCGACATCGTGATCGCGTGGTCGATGACCTTGCGCAAGCCGGCCGAATTGAACTGCGAGTCGAAAATTTTGACGCCGACGCGGATCGGGCGCAGGCCATTTTTCTGCAACGCCTTGTTGTCCAGACAGGCGCGATGAATCATCCATTCACCGATGGGCACAATCAGGCCGGTCTGTTCGGCCAGTGCGAGAAATTCGGCGGGCTCGACCGCCTTGCTGTCGGTCGGTGTCCAGATCAGCCGTGACTCGGCACCGACGATAAGCCCGCTCTTCAGATTAAACAGCGGTTCGTATTCCACCTGAAATTCGTTATTTTCCAGAGCGTGTCGTAACCGGGTCTCCAGCGTGATTCGATCGAGGACTTTCTGGTTGACCTGGCTGGTATAAAACTGAAACGTGTTGCGTCCGCTTTCCTTGGCGCGATACATCGCCACGTCGGCAAGCCGCAGCAGGGTGTCGCTATCAAGACCATCGCGCGGATACAGGCTGATCCCGATGCTGCAACTGACCTTCATGGTCTGTTGACCGACCATGAAGGGCAGGGCGATGGCACGTAACAGGCGCTGCATCAGGAACGCGACATTGTCTTCACCGGCCTGTTCCGTGAGGACAAACGCGAACTCGTCGCCGCCATAGCGCGCCACCGTATCCTGGGCACGGATGCAGGCCTTCAGGCGATCGGCTACCGTCCGCAGCACTTCGTCGCCGGCATGGTGTCCGTGCCGGTCGTTGATGAGCTTGAAATTGTCAAGATCAACAAAGCCCACGGTGACGATTTTTTTATGGCGCTGAGCATGAATGATGGCCTGGCGCAGACGATCCCTGAGCAAATTGCGGTTCGCCAGATGGGTTAGCGCATCGAAGTTGGCGCGATGTTCCAGTTGTCCTTCATACAGCTTCATTTCGGTCACGTCATTGAGCACGCCAACAAAATGCATGACGATGCCGGCATGATTGCGCACCGGTGCGATGTGCACCACATTCCAGAACAACTCGCCGTTCTTGCGGTAATTGCGCAGGACCGCGCTGCCTTCGGTCTGGGCCCGCACGGCCTGACGCAAATTGTCCAGTTCGGGTTGTTCGGTATCGTCGCGTTGCAGGACACTGCAATTCCTGCCGAGGATATCGGCGTTGGCGTAACCGGTCATGGTCTCGAAAGCCGGATTCACATATTCGACGCGGGAATTCAGGTCGGTGATGATGACGGCATTCTGGCAAGCCTGCATCGCCCGGTTGCGCAACTCGAACGCTTCTTCGGAGCGATAGGTTGCGCTGATGTCAATGCCCATGCCGGACAGGTAGGGCTGGCCTTCGATTTCCACGCGCGCGCTGGCCAGATAGTACGGAATTTTGACGCCGCTCCTGGTCATCAGGTTGGCCTCGAAATCGGCACTGCCTTCCTCGAATGCGGTCTCGATCTTGCCCTGCACGACCGCTTTCAATTCGTCGGTATCAAAAAAATCGATGGCACGGCGATGCTGGACTTCATCATGCGAGTAGCCGGTAACCTCTTCGACACGCTTGTTCCAGCCTGCCAGGCACCCTTGCGCGTTGATGATGAAAAAAATCCCCGGAAAGTCGGTGTCGAAATACTGCGACAGCTGGATGCCGTCGATCGTTGCATTGGCTTTCGTGTGCATCAGATAATAGGTCGCTTCGACCGATCGGCGCAATTCGGCCAGGGTGGCCTCGATATCGCCGTGTGCCTGCAGCAGCAAGCCCTGGACATCATCACGCTCGGCAATCACGGCTTCCAGTTCGACGATATTGCGGCGCAGTTCCAGCAGTGCCTCGATTTGCCTGGCCAGCATGCCAAGTACCGCGCTCTGTTCGGCCGACAAGGTGCGTGGCACTTTGTCGATGACGCACAGAACACCGATCGCATGCGCTTCACGGGTGCGTATCGGCGCGCCTGCATAAAAGCGAATGAACGGCGTTCCGATGACCAGCGCCTTGTCGCAGTAGCGCGGATCCAGCAGCGTGTCTTCGATGATGGTGATGGCAATGTCATTGCTGGCGATGACATCGTTGCAGATCGAATCGGTACGGTTGATTTCATCAATGTGCCAGCCTGACCTGGCCTTGAACCATTCCCGATGCTCGGCGACGAAGCCGATGAACGCGGTGGGTGCCGCGCAGACGAGCGCCGCCAGTCTGCAAATATCGTCGAAGCGGGCCTCCGGTTCGGAATCAAGGATCCGATATTTGTCCAGTGCGTCGAGGCGACTGCGTTCAGCGGTTTCCGATGTCTGCGCTGTCTCTGCGGGCTCTACTTGGGGATGCAAAATGATTCCTCCTTGCCTGATCGTCACCGCCAGCAACCGGTACTGCATCACGTACATCCGGAACAGAACACCTGCGACGAAAGTAGCATTCGCAAGGGCACGGCTTTTGATTTCGGACAAGTGCCGTCGGCGTTGTCATCCAGATTGCGCAAACGTTGCATGGCGGACTGACTTCACCGTGGCGGGAGCGTGGTCATGCAACGCTGGTGAATCTCCTTATTTTTTGGGTTGGGCAAGGCATTGGTCCAGCGACATGGTCATGTAGTCATAACTCTGCCCGACACGCAGTTCGAGCAAGCTTTGGTAGCTCGGTATGGCGACGTTGCCGATCAGGGTGCAGATGATATCGAGCGCTTCCCAGGGATGGGTGTCGTCGTACCGGGCGTGGATGTTCAGCCAGCGCATGGCCTTGTGGCGTACGTCCTGATCGAACGTGTTTTCATACACGGTCGATGCGCACACCCGCGTCGACCACTCACCCGTCGCGCCTTCGATGGCCAGGTTGGTGGCGGCCATGCTGGTGGCCAGCGAATCACGTTCGCAGGTATGCCAGCAACTATGGCTCAGGGCCAGACTCTCGATTGGGGCCGTGACTGTCAGCAACTCTGCGCGCGCGACACCGCATGCGGTGGCCCAGTTCACCCAGTGGTCGGCGTGGTTTTGCTCCACGCGAATATTGTGCAGCAGGTATTTGCGGGCGAGGTCTTCGCCGCGCGAGCGGCCATAGCGGATCTTGCATAAATTGACGGCCATGTACTGCGGAAACTGTTCAATGACCGGCCAGCCTGCAATCAGAAAATTGCGCATGGCACGCGATGGCAGACGACCCTCTTTCATCATCGCAAAGACGTCATGGTGGACGACCTGGCGCTTTTTTTCCTGCGTCGCCTGCAGGATGTTGCGGGCCCATTGCGGGTAGCTATTGATGTCGGTTAACCCGGATTGCCTGATGAATTCTTCTTGCACGGTATGCCCCTTGACAGTGATCACGGATGCAACGAGGTTGCCTGTCTGTGACACGACAAGAGCGCAAACAATTCGGCAAAAACAATTATTTTTTCGCAGGTAGGCAGAGGTAACCGCAGAGGTAACCGAATCCGTTTTCCGTCCGCATTGTTTTCAGGAATTAAACGGCATTTTCTTTGCCAGAATCGTCTGCCACCGCGACGGTCGGTAGCGACGGCGGCGGTGGCACGTCAGAACTGTTCCCAATCGTCGCTGGCATCCTGCGGCACCAGTTTGCGCTGGGTGGCTGGTGCTACCCGGGATGCGCGTGCCGGCGGTCTGGCTTGCAGTCGCTGCACCGGTGGCGCGACTGCCGCAATCCGGTCGACCTTGAAGACACTCACCACACCGGCCAGCGAGGCGGCCTGGTCATGCATCGATGCCGCTGCAGCAGCGGCCTGCTCGACCAGCGCGGCGTTTTGCTGGGTGACATGATCCATCTGGCCGATAGCCTGATTGACCTGTTCAATTCCGGTGCTCTGTTCCTGGCTGGCGCGCGCGATACGGGCCATGATGTCGGTCACGCTATTGACGCTGGTGACCACCTGGGCCATGGTGCTGCCGGCCTGGTTGACGAGCTTGCTGCCGGCGTCGACTTTCTCCAGCGAGTCGCCGATCAGGGCTTTGATTTCACGGGCCGCAGTCGCGCTGCGTTGTGCCAGGTTGCGGACTTCGGCGGCGACGACGGCAAACCCGCGGCCCTGTTCACCGGCCCGGGCAGCTTCCACGGCAGCGTTCAATGCCAGGATATTGGTCTGGAAGGCAATGCCATCGATGACGGCGATGATGTCGACGATCTTGTGAGCCGACTCGGTAATGGCACCCATGGTACGAATCACGGCTGCCACCACGGCACCGCCCTGCACCGCGACGGCCGATGCGCTGGCTGCCAGCACATTGCCCTGGTGCGCATTATCGGCATTCTGTTTCACGGTCGTGGTCAGTTCCACCATCGACGAAGCCGTCTCTTCCAGCGCGGCAGCCTGTTGCTCGGTGCGCGAGGACAGATCGAGGTTGCCTGCCGAAATTTCACTCGATGCCGTGGCGATGGTGTCGGTGCCCGTGCGTACTTCGGCGACGATGTTGGCAAGGCTGTCGTTCATTTCCTTGAGCGCGTGCAGCAGTTCACCGATCTCGTCTTTGCCGCTGACAACAACCTGGGCTGACAGGTCACCGGCGGCGACCCGGCGTGCCACTGCGACCGCATCGCGCAGCGGGTGGGTGATGCTACGGGTAAGAACCCAGGCACAGATCAGACCGATCGCCAGCGCGATCACGCCGATCGTTCCCATCAGCAGACGCAACGCATTGCCATCGGCGACGGTCGCATCGAGTGTTTGCTGGGTCGCCACCAGTTGGAGGTCGACCAGCTTGTTGATGTCGGCCAGAATCAGCCGGCTAGGGGGTTCGATGTTGACCGCGATTACCTTGGCCGCGCCCTCGGCATTGAATGCCAGCGCTTGTCCGATGGCTTCTGAAAATGATGCCTGGATTTTCTGATCCAGCACTTCGATGTTCGCGAGGATATTTTTTTCACTATCCGACAGGCCGGTGGCGGTCAGCTTGTCGCGTGCTGCAACATAGCGTTTGCGCTGCTGCGTGGCGCGCTCGGCTTCCTCCTGCATGGCGGTTACTTCCGACTGCAGACCCACGTTGCGCATGGCAACTGCACCTTCCAGCAACGCGCTTTTCATGGCAACAGCCAGATTGGCTTTGGTGTTGGTGGCCGTGAGGTGGGTCGTCATCCGATCGCGGTTGCGTTCGCTGATCGTGCCCACGGCAACGATGACCAGTACCAGCATCGCCAGCGTAATGCCGAAACCGATGCCGAGCCGCGCGCCGATGCGCAGATTATGTAGATTCATGTTGCCTATCCTTGACTGCGACATTGACTTGCTCGAACGTGTCATTCGCTTGCGAGTGCATCTGCACGGTCAGCCTGCCGGGAGCGCAGGTTGACCGGTCTGGTTCGAACGCTTACTTCGCCGCCAGATAGGTGCCGACGCAGACCATGGTGTCGCCAGCGCCCTGCTCGCAATAGGATTTCTTCTGTTCGATCAACTTGGACTCGGCGTTGTTGAACTTGTAGGGACCGTACCAGCCCTTTTTCTTGGTCTTGACCGTATCGATCATGCCCTTGATAAACGCATTGCCATCAACGTCCTTCATCGCGATCAGGTTTTTGCCCACCATTTTCGGATTGGCGCCCTGTGCGATGCAGTTACCTTCAAAATCGTAGACAAAAATGTACAGGTCGCGATCCTTGAAGGTGCCATCCGGATGCTCGGTAAACGCCTTGTAGGCTTTCTCGGGCCCAGCCGACTTGATCAGGGCAACGGCCTTGCCGACCATCGCCTGTGCTTCGGCTTCCGTGCCGCGTTCGGCAGCACCGGCATGCGCGGCAAATAACAGGGGCAAGGTCAGGACGGCGACTTTGAAAAGGGATGTCATTTTTTCTCCAGCGTCAACACACAACAAAAGGGCTTACAGGCTCGCTGACCATGACCATCGTTCAGGCGATACCTGCACGAAAAGCAATGCGGATTGTTAAATTCGCGTTGCAGGAACAAGAATCCATTTGCAATAGTAAGCTCTAAAGTTTTATTTTGGAATTATTTCTCAGTTGCAATTTCGCGCTAACCGTCCGTGATTTTCCGGGTAAACAACGCTGTCAACGTGATGCCGAGATCAAGGTCGACGGACGGTGATCTGATGACCCGTGTCAACTGCAATGGTTCCCCGAGCAGGCTGCTGCGCGCGTTACCAGGCAGCGATCGGGTTGGCCGTTCTCAGCCCGATAGATTTATCCGGCACCGAAGTGATGTCACGCCCGCACGAACCGGTAGACGCCATCCGTACCCGTGGTCCGCCGCAAGACCCCGTCAAACCAGAGCTTGTGCAAATGCGCCAGTGCCTCGCCCAGCGCAAACGTCAGCTGGTGTGCATCCAGCGCGCGCGGAAACATCATCGGCACGATCTGCGCTGCCGATTGCGGCGTCGCGCAGGCCTCCACCACTTCCGCCAGTCGGGCGGCATGATGGTCATTGAGCTGGCGGATACGCACGTCGAGTCCGCGAAACGGTTTGCCATGCGAGGGCAGCACCAGCGTCGTGGCCGGCAGGTCGGCGAACTTCGCCAGCGAGTCCAGATATTGCTGCACCGGATTGGCTTCGGGTTCGATGGCAAATACCGACACGTTGGTAGAAATCCGTGGCAGCACCATGTCGCCTGCAATCAGCACTTGCAGGTCTTCGCAATACAGCGACGCATGTTCCGGCGAATGGCCGAAACCGCTGATGACGCGCCACGCATGGGTACCAATACGCACCGACTGGCCCTCCTGCAAGCGGGTGTAGGCCAGCGGCACGGCGGGCACCAGCGTCGGGTAATAATTCTTGCGACCCTGCAGTTGCGCCAGCAGCGCGGCATCATCGAGTCCATGCCGCTGGAAGTGCGGCAGCATCGCCGTGCCATCCACACCCGGCAGGCCGGCCGACATCATCCGCGCAAAACCGTATTCACCAGCGGTCATCCACAGTGGCGCCTGCCAGCGATTGCACAGCCAGTCAGCCAGACCGACATGGTCCGGATGACAATGCGTGGCCAGCACCCGCAGGATCGGCAAGCCGCGCAGGCCGGTGGCAAAAATCACTTCCCAGGCGGCGCGTGTGGCGTCATCGGCGATCCCGCAATCGATCGCGGTCCAGCCTTTGACGGGACCGTGCTCGCTGTCGAATTCATCTTCCAGCAGCCACAGGTTGATGTGATTCAGGGCGAACGGCAAACCCATCCGCAACCATCGCACGCCTGCGGCAACATCGCGCAATTCGCCGCTGGCGGGCAAGGTGTCGGCGAACGGATAATCGAGCTGGGCTTCAAGAGAATTCATGGCGGATTTTTCTGTAAAAAGAGGCATGACTGCGGAGCGTGTCGTCGCCTACAATGATTGACGTTAACGTAAATCGAACCGGCTAATTCTAATCGTAAAACTTGCCTTCCCAAAACTAGCCACCATGTCCACCTACACCATCACCGAACTCTCGCGCGAATTTGACATCACCCCGCGGGCGATCCGTTTCTATGAAGACCAGGGCTTGCTCAGCCCGACCCGCGAAGGGGCCAGCGGGCGCATCCGCGTCTACACCGCACGTGAACGCACGCGCCTGAAACTGACGCTGCGCGGCAAGCGGCTCGGCCTGACGCTGTCCGAAATCAAAAGCCTGGTCGTCATGTACGAGTCGCCAAAAGACTCCGCCGCCCAGATGAAACATTTTCTGACCGTGCTGGCCCGGCACCGCGAAACACTCGAAATGCAGCGTGAAGATATCGACGTCACGCTGGCCGAAATCACGGCGCACGAACTGCAATGCCGCAAGGTGCTGGAAGGCCGCTCGATCAAAAAAGCGGCGCGCAAATCCGGGCAGCTGCCAGCACAAACAGACCCGCTGGATTGACGTTTACGTTAACGTCAATTAACTGTACTATTTGCAACCTGATCCGGGGCCAGCTTCACTGACTTGCAGTTGACCCTGACTTCGAACCCAACCGATAACCCGAGGACGCCATGCTCCACCTGCCCGGCCTGACATTTGATCACGGCGACGACATCGCCGCCCTGCGCGACACCATCCAGCAATTTGCCGCCGCAGAGATCGCGCCGCGTGCCGGCGAGATCGACCGCAATGACCAGTTCCCGATGGACCTGTGGAGAAAAATGGGCGACCTCGGCGTACTCGGCATCACCGTCGACGAGGAATACGGCGGCACCGGCATGGGCTATCTGGCGCACATCATCGCGATGGAAGAAATCTCGCGTGCCTCGGCCTCGGTCGGTTTGTCGTACGGCGCGCATTCGAACCTGTGCGTGAACCAGATCAAGCGCAACGGCAGCGCCGAACAAAAAGCCAAATACCTGCCGAAGCTGGTCAGCGGCGAATTCATCGGTGCGCTGGCGATGTCGGAGCCGAACGCCGGTTCCGACGTGGTCAGCATGAAATTGCGGGCCGACTGGAAGGGCGACCGCTGGGTTCTGAACGGCACCAAGATGTGGATCACCAACGGACCGGATGCCGATGTGCTGGTGGTGTATGCCAAGAACGACCTAGAAGCCGGCGCGCGCGGCATGACCGCGTTTTTGATCGAAAAGAATTTCAAGGGGTTCTCGGTGGCCCAGAAACTCGACAAGCTCGGCATGCGCGGTTCGCATACCGGTGAACTGGTTTTTGTGGATTGCGAAGTGCCGGCCGAGAACGTGCTTGGCGGTCTGGGCAAGGGCGTCAATGTGCTGATGTCGGGTCTCGATTACGAGCGCTCGGTGCTGTCGGGCGGACCGCTCGGCATCATGCAGGCGTGCATGGATGTGGTGATGCCGTATATCCATGAGCGCAAGCAGTTCGGCCAGCCGATTGGCGAGTTCCAGCTGATGCAGGGCAAGATCGCCGATATGTACTCGACCATGATGGCGTGCAAAGCGTACGTGTACGCGGTCGGTCAGGCGTGCGATCGGGCGCACACGCCGGAAGCGGTGCGGGCGTTGCGCAAGGATGCGGCGGGGGCGATTTTGTACTCGGCGGAGAAGGCGACCTGGATGGCCGGGGAGACGATACAGGCGCTGGGCGGGAATGGGTATATCAATGATTATCCGGCTGGGCGGTTGTGGCGCGATGCGAAGTTGTACGAGATCGGGGCGGGGACCAGCGAGATTCGGCGGATGTTGATCGGGCGGGAGTTGTTTTCGGAAACTCGGTAGGGTGGAGGGGGCGGTGATTGCACCTGTGCATGTTGGGTCAGGCTTCGCAGCGCAACGCGTGCTTCGGCTCTGTCGGGTGGGCTGCGGGGGCCAATGCGTGCTTCGGCTTTGTCGGGTGGGCTGCGGGTGCCAACGCGAGCTTCGGCTTTGTCGGGTGGGCTGCGAGGGCCAACGTGTGCCTCGGCTTTGTAGGTTGGGCTGCGAAGCCCAACATGCGTCAAGCTTCCTGTGCGGTCCTTCGGTAACTGAAACGGGTTGTGCTCCGTGGGGCCAAGCCGGGGGCGGCCCGGCAGCCGGTTACTTCTTTTTGCTTCGCCAAAAAGAAGTAACCAAGAAAAAGGCGACCGCAAGACCGCTGCCCTTCGGGTTCCCAAATATCGTGTCCGGTCAGGGGGAGGGCCGCAAACTCGCTTCGCTCAGACAGTGCGGCCCTCTTGTCCCCTGCCCGGACACGATATTTGGCAGCGATCTTTTTATGCGGAATTCTACGGCCACTTCAAAGACAACGGCCACTTCAAAGACAACCGCCACCGCCACCGCCACCGCCACCGCCACCGCCACCGCCACCGCAACCGCAACAATGCGTCGTCGTAGGTTGGGCTGCAAAGCCCAACATCCCCACGCACAACGATCACCTGCCATCACGTCATCCGATACTCGCCGCACTGGCACGCTCACATCCCCGGCCACCGCTGCACGGCGCTACACTATCGTCCCCGCCTGCACCCTCCGGAGTTTCCCATGACCGTGGCTTTTCCCAAACTGCTGTCGTCGCAAATCGCGTTCGATATCGCCCGCACGATCCTCGATGGTTTCGACAAGCATTACCGCTTGTTCCGTGCCACCAGCCTGGATGCGAAGCGGCATTTCGAACGTGGCGCGTGGCAGCTGCAGCAAACCCGGTTGCGCGAGCGGATTGCGTTTTACGACAAGCGGGTCGTCGAGTGCGTGGCGATACTGGAAGACGAATACGAGGATGGTGAACTGACCGACGCGGTCTGGCGCGAGGTCAAGCTGCATTACATCGGATTGCTGACCGATCACAAGCAACCCGAACTGGCCGAGACGTTTTTCAATTCGGTCTGCTGCAAGATCCTGCACCGCGCGTATTTCCATAAC
The DNA here is from genome assembly GCF_039536745.1 of Actimicrobium antarcticum. Classification (NCBI taxonomy): domain Bacteria; kingdom Pseudomonadati; phylum Pseudomonadota; class Betaproteobacteria; order Burkholderiales; family Oxalobacteraceae; genus Actimicrobium; species Actimicrobium antarcticum. Next base: position 222,245 of record NZ_BAAAZE010000014.1, on the reverse strand, counting down.
GATTTCATTTTCGTGCGGCCGGTGATTTCAACCGAGTACATCGAGACCACCGACCAGACCCCGACCTATCGGGTGTATTACCCGGTTCGGGACGGTCTGCACACCACCCTCAAGCGCATGGTGGCGGACTATCAACTGGATTGTCCGTTTGCCGATCTGGATCGCGATGTCAGCCAGATCGAGTTGCGCCTGCAGCAGATGTTCGGTGCGGCCCAGCCCGAGCTGAACCAGCAGATTCAGGTGCTGTCGAGCCTGTTCTATCGCAACAAGGGCGCGTACATCGTCGGTCGCGGGATTAACGGTCATCGGGAAATTCCGTTCGTGATTCCGGTTCTGCACAATCGCAAACGCGAGCTGGTGCTTGATACCGTGCTGTTCGATCCGGCGATGATTACCGTGCTGTTTTCATTTACCCGCGCGTATTTCATGGTCGATATGGAAGTGCCGTCCGGCTATGTGCAGTTCGTCCGGTCGATGCTGCCCAAAAAACCGCGCAGCGAAATCTACACCATGCTCGGCCTGCAAAAACACGGCAAGTCGCTGTTCTACCGCGACTACCTGCAGCACCTGAAGCATTCGTCCGACCGCATCGAAATTGCGCCCGGCATCAAGGGACTGGTGATGGTGGTGTTTGCGATGCCGTCGTTTCCGTATGTGTTCAAGGTCATCAAGGATGCGTTCCCGCCACCAAAGGAAACCACGCCCGCGCTGGTGCGCGAAAAGTACGTGCTGGTGAAGAATCATGACCGGGTTGGCCGCATGGCCGATACGCTGGAATATTCGGATGTGGCGTTTCCGCGCGCCCGTTTCGATGACGACTTGCTGGCCGAACTGAAGCTGGTCGCACCATCGCTGATCGAAGAAGAAGGCGACACCATCATCGTTCATCACATGTACATCGAACGGCGCATGATCCCGCTCAATATCTGGCTCGGCAATGCCGAGAAATGCGGCGACGAAGCCGCAGTCGAACATGGCATTCTGGAATACGGCAACGCCATCAAGGAACTGATCCGGGCGAATATTTTTCCGGGCGATATGCTCTACAAGAACTTCGGCGTGACCCGCCATGGCCGTGTGGTGTTCTACGATTACGATGAAATCGAATACATCACCGATTGCCATTTCCGCACGATCCCGCTGCCGCGCAATGAAGAGGACGAAATGTCGGCCGAGCCGTGGTACCCGATCGGCAAGTACGACGTCTTCCCGGAACAGTTCGGCACGTTTTTGCTGGGCAATCCGACCGTGCGTAAATATTTCATGAAGCACCACGCTGACCTGCTCACCGCCGCGTACTGGCAAGGCCACAAGCAACGCATCCTCGATGGCCATGTCGATGACGTGTTTCCGTATCCGCAGGAACTGCGCTTCAGTTACAAACCGCCAATCTCATTCACCACAACCCCCGCAGCGCACGCTGCCTGAACAGGAGAACCAACATGCAAGATCCTATCGTTATCGTCGGTGCCGCACGTACGCCCATGGGCGCCTTTCAGGGTGATTTTTCAACGGTCTCGGCCAACGACCTCGGCGCTGTCGCGATCCGCGCTGCCATCGAACGCGCCGGTATCAGCCCGGACCTGGTCAACGACGTAATTTTCGGTAATTGCCTGATGGCCGGACAAGGCCAGGCACCTGCGCGCCAGGCAGCCATCAAGGCCGGCGTCCCGGTGTCAGCCGGCGCCGTCACGCTGACCAAGATGTGCGGTTCGGCCATGCAGGCCACGATGTACGGCGTTGATTCGCTGCTGGCCGGCACCAATGATGTGGTCGTCACCGGCGGCATGGAGTCGATGACCGGCGCGCCCTATCTGATCCCGAAAGCGCGTAGCGGCTACCGCCTCGGCCACGCCATGATGTACGACCACATGATGCTCGATGGCCTCGAAGACGCCTATGACAAGGGCCGCTCGATGGGCACCTTCGCCGAAGAGTGCGTCGACAAATACCAGTTCACCCGCGCCGAGCAGGATGCGTTTGCGATCGCTTCGGTGCAACGTGCGCAAGCCGCCACGGCCGATGGCTCGTTCGCCTGGGAAATCGCTCCCGTCACCGTATCCGGTCGCAATGGCGATACCGTCATCGACAAGGATGAAGGCCCGACCAAAGCCCGGATCGACAAGATCCCGACGCTGAAACCGGCCTTTAAGAAAGACGGCACCATCACCGCCGCTTCGTCGTCGTCGATCAGCGATGGTGCTGCTGCGCTGGTGCTGATGCGCGAATCGACAGCCAGGCAACTGGGCTGCACGCCGATTGCCCGCATCGTCGCCCACACCCGCCATTCGCAGGCGCCGAACTGGTTCACCACGGCACCGATCGGCGCGGTCGACAAGCTGTTCAAGAAAACCGGCTGGACTCTGCAGGATGTCGACCTGTTCGAAATCAACGAAGCCTTCGCTGCCGTGCCGATGGCCGCCATGCGCGAAATGGATATTCCGCACAGCAAGGTCAATATCCATGGCGGTGCTTGTGCACTGGGTCATCCGATCGGCGCATCGGGTGCGCGCATCATCGTCACGCTGCTCGGCGCCCTGAAAAAAACCGGTGGCAAGCGTGGCGTGGCGACGCTGTGCATCGGCGGTGGTGAAGCAACCGCCGTCGCCATCGAGATGGTATGAGCATGCAGACCGCCCTGATCATCGGTGCCTCGCGCGGCATCGGTTTCGAACTGGCGCGGCAGTACCGCGCCGACGGCTGGCGCGTGATTGCCAGCGTGCGCAAGCCGCAGGATGGCGCGCAACTGGAGTCGCTCGGCTGCGAGGTGGTGCAGCTCGATGTCAATGACGCGGCGCAGTGTGCTGCCTTCGGCAAAAAGCTGGCAACCGAAAAACTCGCTATCGGCATGATCAACGCCGGTGTTTACGGCCCGCGCACCGACGGGCTGGAGCCACCGACCGACGCCGACTTCGATGCCGTCATGCACGCCAACGTGCTGGGTGCGATGCGTTTGCTGCCGCTGGTCGGGCCGGCCGTGGCGCGGGCCAATGGCCGCCTGTCGGTCACCTCGTCGCGGATGGGATCGATCAGCTTGCGTACCAATGCCGGTGGCTGGCTGTACCGCGCCAGCAAGGCCGCATTGAATTCGCTGCTGGCCGATACCGCGCTGACCTTCGGTGCGCAAGGCGCGATTTGCGTCGCGCTGCATCCGGGCTGGGTGCGCACCGACATGGGCGGCGATGGCGCCGACCTGGCGGTGGCGGATAGCGCTGCCGGCATCCGCGCCACGTTGGCCGGTTTGACCAAAGCCGACAATGGCAAATTTTTCAATTACGACGGCGCACCGCTGAGCTGGTAACCGCAGCGCACCACGCCCATCCACAGCCACGATCGAGACCACCATGCACCTGAGCCCTGAACACCAGATGATCCGCGATGCACTGCGCAGCTTTGCGCAGGAACGCCTCGCGCCCAATGCCGCCCGCTGGGACAAGGAACATCACTTCCCGCAAGAAGAATTGCGCGGTCTGGCGGAGCTGGGGGCATACGGGGTCGCGGTGCCGGAAGCACTCGGCGGCGCCGGTCTCGACTACGTGGCGCTGGCGCTGGTGATCGAAGAAATCGCGGCCGGTGACGGCGGCACTTCCACCGTCATCTCGGTCAACAACTGCCCGGTCTGCAGCATCGGCATGATGTACGCCAACCCGGCCCAACAAGAGCAATGGCTGCGTCCGCTGGCGCAGGGAAACATGCTCGGCGCGTTCTGCCTGACCGAGCCGCATGCCGGCAGCGATGCGTCCAGCCTGCGTACCACCGCCGTGCGTGAGGGCGACGACTACGTCATCAACGGCGTCAAGCAATTCATCACCAGCGGCAAGCATGCCGACGTCGCCATCGTGCTGGCTGTCACCGACAGGGACGCCGGCAAGAAGGGCATCAGCGCGTTCTGGGTGCCGACCACTGCGCCGGGATACATCGTCGCCCGTCTCGAAGACAAACTCGGCCAGCATTCGTCGGATACCGCACAGATCCTGTTCGAGGAGTGCCGGATTCCCGCTGCCAACCTGATCGGCGAAGAAGGCCAGGGCTATCGCATCGCGTTGTCGGGCCTGGAAGGCGGGCGCATCGGTATCGCGGCGCAGGCCGTCGGCATGGCGCGCGCGGCGTTCGATGCGGCGCTGGTGTATGCCAAGGACCGCACCAGTTTTGGCAAGACGATTTACGAGCATCAGGCAGTGCAGTTCAAGCTGGCCGACATGGCCACGCAACTCGAAGCAGCGCGCCAGCTGGTCTGGCATGCCGCCAGCCTGAAAGATGCCGGCGTGCCGTGTCTGAAGGAAGCCGCCATGGCCAAGCTGTTTGCCAGCGAAATGGCCGAGCGCGTCTGTTCGGATGCGATCCAGATTCATGGCGGCTATGGCTATGTGACGGATTTTCCGGTCGAGCGGATTTATCGGGATGTGCGGGTATGCCAGATTTATGAAGGCACCAGCGATATCCAGAAAATTCTGATCGGGCGGGCGCTGGCCTGAACCGTTTCAACCTGCAGAGGCCAATCCGCTCACAGCGGCAAGACCCAAAAAAAGGAGACCACCCCATGAATGCCCAACCGGCTTGCCCCTGTGGCGGCCCCGACTATGCCAGCTGTTGCGGCCGTTACATCGACGGCGGCATCCCCGCGCCGGACGCCGAACAGCTGATGCGTTCGCGTTACACCGCCTACACCCGCAACGATGAGCAGTACATCGGCGCGACCTGGGCCGCCCGCACCCGTCCGGCCGATCTGGCCACCGCCGGCGACAGCACGCAGTGGCTTGGTCTGACCCTCCGCAACAGCAGCACCGATGGCGACAGCGCCATCGTCGAATTCGTCGCCCGCTACAAGATCAACGGCCGCGCCCACCGCCTGCACGAAGTCAGTCGCTTTGTGCGCGAGGAGGGATGCTGGTTTTATTTGGATGGCAGTTTTCCGGAAAGTACACCCGCATCATGATCCTCGAATCGAAACTCAATCCCCGCGCCGATGATTTCAAGGCCAATGCCGCAGCCATCCAGGCAGTGGTCGACGACCTCAAGCGTACCGTCGAAAAAATCGCCCTCGGCGGCGGTGACGATGCCCGCAAAAAGCATGTCGGCCGCGGCAAATTGCTGCCGCGCGACCGCGTGATGATGCTGCTCGATCCCGGCACGCCGTTCCTCGAATTCTCGCAACTGGCGGCGCACAATGTGTATGACAACGCTGCGCCCTCGGCCGGCATCATCACCGGCATCGGCCGCGTCTCGGGTCTCGAATGCGTGATCGTCTGTAACGACGCTACCGTCAAGGGCGGCACCTATTACCCGCTGACCGTCAAGAAGCACCTGCGCGCGCAGGAGATCGCCGACCAGAACAATTTGCCGTGCATTTATCTGGTCGACAGCGGCGGTGCCAACCTGCCGAATCAGGATGACGTGTTCCCCGACCGCGACCATTTCGGCCGCATCTTTTTTAATCAGGCCACGCTGTCGGCCAAGGGCATTCCGCAAGTCGCGGTGGTGATGGGGTCCTGCACCGCCGGCGGCGCGTATGTACCGGCCATGAGCGATGAATCGATCATCGTCAGGAATCAGGGCACGATTTTTCTGGGTGGTCCGCCGCTGGTGAAAGCCGCCACTGGTGAAGTCGTCACGGCCGAAGACCTCGGCGGTGGCGATGTCCACACACGGCTGTCCGGCGTGGTCGATCATCTGGCTCAGAACGACCTCCATGCGCTGTCGCTGGCACGCACCATCGTCAGTAACCTCAACCGCAAAAAAATCGCGCAGGGCGCGCTGCGCGCCAGCGTCGAGCCGAAGTATCCGGCCGACGAATTGTATGGCGTGATCCCGGTCGATACCCGCAAGCCGTTCGACATCAACGAAGTCATTGCCCGCATCGTCGATGGCAGCGAATTCGATGAGTTCAAGGCGCGCTACGGCACCACGCTGGTGTGCGGTTTTGCGCATATCCACGGCATGCCGGTCGGGATCATTGCCAACAACGGCATCCTGTTTTCGGAGTCGGCCTTGAAGGGTACGCACTTCATCGAACTGTGCTGCCAGCGCAAGATTCCGCTGGTGTTTTTGCAGAACATCACCGGCTTCATGGTCGGCCGCAAATACGAAAACGAAGGCATCGCCCGCAATGGCGCGAAGATGGTCACCGCCGTCGCCACCGCCGCCGTGCCGAAATTCACGGTCATCATCGGCGGCAGTTTTGGCGCGGGCAATTACGGCATGTGCGGACGTGCTTTCTCGCCGCGCTTTTTGTGGATGTGGCCGAATGCGCGCATCTCGGTGATGGGCGGCGATCAGGCCGCCAGCGTGCTGGCCACCGTCAAGCGTGATGGCATCGAAGGCAAGGGCGGCAGCTGGAGCGCCGACGAGGAAGAAGCCTTCAAGCAGCCGATCCGCAACCAGTACGAGCAGCAGGGCCATCCGTATTACGCCTCGGCGCGCCTGTGGGATGACGGCGTGATCGACCCGGCCGATACCCGCAAGGTACTCGGCCTGGGCCTGAGCGCGGCACTCAATGCACCGATAGCCGAGACCAAGTTCGGCGTCTTCCGGATGTGATGATGAGCGCCTATTCCACACTCCTCGTCAACCATGCCGACAGCGTCGCCACGGTCACGCTGAACCGTCCCGACGTGCGCAATGCATTCAATGACACCAGCATCGCCGAACTCACCACCGCGTTTCTGGAACTCGGCGCCAACGATACCGTGCGCGCCATTGTGTTGAACGCCAGCGGCGTCGCTTTTTGTGCCGGTGCCGACCTCAACTGGATGAAGCAGATGGCGGGCTACAGCCCGACCGAAAACCTCGCCGATGCGCAGTGCCTGGCCACGATGTTGCGCACAATTTACTTCTGTCCGAAGCCGGTGGTGGCCAGTGTGCAGGGCGACTGCTACGCCGGCGGCATGGGGCTGGTGGCCGCCTGCGATATCGCGCTGGCTGCTGATCATGTGAATTTTTGTCTGTCGGAAGTCAAGCTGGGGCTGATCCCGGCCACGATTTCTCCGTACGTGATCAAGGCCATGGGCGAGAATGCGGCTCGACGTTATTTTTTGACCGCCGAACGCTTTAATGCGGCCGAGGCCATGCGCATCGGTTTTGTCCAGCAAGCAGTTCCAGCCGACCAACTCGACGCCACTGTTGCTGCCATCGTCAAGGCACTGGTGTCGGCCAGTCCGCATGCCGTGCGCGAGGCCAAGCGGCTGGTGCGCGACATCGGTGGCGCACCCGTCACCGATGCGCTCATTGCCGACACCGCCGAGCGCATTGCCGCCATCCGTGCTTCGGATGAAGGCCGCGAAGGCGTTCGCTCATTTCTCGAGAAGCGCAAACCGGGCTGGTTAGCCTGAGCGTGACTCTCTCTTACAGGATCTGTATCCAATGACTTCCAACACAACTTCACACACGCTGGCTTTTCAGGCCGTCACACCGACCATCGTCGCCAGCACCTGGCCGGTCGAGGATGTGCTCGCACTCTTCAATCTGCCGTTTAACGACCTGCTGTTCCGGGCCCAGCAAATCCATCGCGAACACTTCGATCCGACTGAAGTCGAACTGGCAACGCTGCTGTCGATCAAGACCGGCGGTTGTCCGGAAGACTGCGGTTACTGCCCGCAAGCCGCACGCTATGACACCGGCGTCACTGCCCAGAAAATCCTGCCGCTGGCCACCGTGCTGGAGGCTGCCCGTCAGGCCAAGGCGCACGGGGCGACACGCTTCTGCATGGGTGCAGCATGGCGCGAACCGAAAGACCGCGACCTCGAACAGGTCGAAGAAATGGTGCGCGAAGTCAAGGCGCTGGGGCTGGAAACCTGCGCCACGCTGGGCATGCTCGGTGTTGGCCAGGCCGAAAAATTGAAGGATGCCGGACTCGATTACTACAACCACAACCTCGACACCGCGCCCGAGTTCTACGGCAACGTGATCTCGACCCGTGATTACCAGCACCGCCTCGATACGCTTGGTCGCGTGCGCGGCGCGGGCATCAAGGTCTGCTGCGGCGGCATCGTCGGCATGGGCGAATCACGGCTGCAACGTGCCGGGCTGGTGGCGCAACTGGCCAACCTGACGCCGTATCCGGAGTCGGTGCCGGTGAACCATCTGGTGCAGGTTGAAGGCACGCCATTGCACGGCACCGAAGCGCTCGACCCGCTGGAATTCGTACGCACGATTGCGGTGGCGCGGATCACGATGCCGACGGCGCGGGTGCGCTTGTCGGCGGGTCGGCGGCAGATGGGTGAAGCGGTGCAGGCGCTGTGCTTTCTGGCTGGCGCGAATTCGATTTTTTATGGCGACAAATTGCTGACGACCGGGAATCCGGAAGTCGAGGAAGACCAGGCCTTGCTGGCGAAGCTGGGGATGCGGACGCGGGCGACGAAGATCGAGGCGGAAGGGTGCCATTGAATGTTGTCGCGTGCTGTGTGACTTTTGCAAAAGGCGCACGCAGCGCGATGGTCGTGCACTCCGGAATCCGCCAGCGGGGTCAGAGTAATTTTCGCGGAAAGGCATCGCGAAAAAAAACTCTGACCCCGGTGGCTGGCACGGTGGTTTGCGACGGTTGGGGTACGACAGCAGCAGTTTTTGGGGTCAGAGTTTTTTTTCGCAGCGGGGTATCGCGAAATTTACTCTGACCCCAAAAACGAACCACGAAGCGCGATGGTCGTGTACTCCGGAATCCGCCAGCGGGGTCAGAGTAATTTTCGCGGAAAGGCATCGCGAAAAAAAACTCTGACCCCGGTGGCTCGTTCGGTGGTTTGCGACGGTCGAAGTACGACAGCAGCAGTTTTTGGGGCAGGGTCGAAGTACGACAGCAGCAGTTTTTGGGGTCAGAGTTTTTTTTCGCAGCGGGGTATCGCGAAAATTACTCTGACCCCAAAAACGAACCACGAAGCGCGATGGTCGTGTACCGAGATGGTTGAAAAGAACGACGAAGCGCAATGGTCGCGCACCGTGACCGCTGCGACCGCCCGATGACACAGGTACAGAAACACACCAGACATTCCAAACAATAACCACAACAAAGAGACCACCATGTTCACCAAAATCCTGATCGCCAACCGTGGCGAAATCGCTTGCCGGGTCGCTGCCAGCGCCCGTCGTCTCGGCATCAAGACCGTGGCGGTCTATTCCGACGCCGACGCCCATGCACGCCACGTCGCGCTATGCGACGAAGCAGTCAGGATCGGTCCGGCAGAGGCGAAGGAAAGCTATCTGCGAGCCGACAAGATCATCGAAGTGGCACTCGCCACCGGCGCGCAGGCAGTCCATCCGGGCTACGGTTTTCTGTCCGAAAACGCCGGCTTCGCCGATGCCTGCGCCGCCGCCGGTCTGGTCTTCATCGGCCCGCCGGCATCAGCAATTCGCGCCATGGGCAGCAAATCCGCGGCCAAGGAATTGATGGACAAGGCCGGCGTGCCACTGGTGCCCGGTTACCACGGCGAGAATCAGGATGCCGACTTCCTGCTCACGCAAGCCGATAAGATCGGTTACCCGGTGCTGCTCAAAGCCAGCGCCGGCGGTGGCGGCAAGGGCATGCGCATCGTCGAGGCCAGTGCCGATTTCAAGGCCGCGCTGGCCTCCTGCAAGCGCGAAGCCATCAACAGTTTTGGCGACGACAAGGTGCTGGTCGAAAAGTACCTGAGCGCGCCACGCCACATCGAAATCCAGGTCTTCGCCGACACTCAGGGCGATTGCGTGTATCTGTTCGAACGCGATTGTTCGGTGCAGAGGCGCCACCAGAAAGTGCTGGAAGAAGCACCGGCCCCCGGCATGACGCTGGCGCGCCGCACCGCCATGGGCGACGCCGCCATCGCTGCGGCCAAGGCGGTCAATTATGTCGGTGCCGGTACCGTCGAATTCATCGCCAATCAGGATGGCTCGTTCTATTTCATGGAGATGAACACCCGCCTGCAGGTCGAACATCCGGTCACCGAAATGATCACCGGCCTCGACCTGGTCGAATGGCAATTGCGCGTCGCGTCCGGCGAAGCACTGCCGCTGCGGCAAGACCAGTTGACCATCAACGGCCACGCACTCGAAGCCCGCATCTATGCCGAAAATCCGGAGAAGGGTTTCCTGCCATCGATCGGCACGCTGCGTCATCTGGGCACACCCGATGCGATCAGTTTCAGCACGCCCACCAACCTGCGCGAACACAGCGTGGTGCGCATCGACAGCGGTGTGCGCGAGGGCGATGCGATCTCGCCGTTTTATGATCCGATGATTGCCAAGCTGATCGTCTGGGGCAAGGACCGCGACGCTGCGCTGCGCCAGATGAGCGAGGCGTTGTCGCAATATCGGATCGTCGGTCTGTCGTCGAACATCGCCTTTCTCAAGCGCCTGGTCGAGAGCGCACCGTTCGCCAACGCCACGCTCGATACCGGCCTGATCGAGCACAACCAGACCGCGCTGTTCCCGGCACCGCAAGCGGCCAGCCTGCCAGTGTTGGCGCTGGCGGCTGCCGCATTGCTGCAGTCCGAACGATCCGGTGCCACCAGTCCGTGGGCCAGCGCCGATGGCTGGCGCATGAACGTGCCACTGCAGCGCACGCTGGAGTTGACGGACGACGCCGGCACCCATGCAGTGCGTACAACCTACTTGCGTGATGGCTTTCAACTCGATGTGGGAGACGCCAGCGCGCTCATGACAATCACCAGCCATGTCGGCGACGCGATCACGCTGCAACTGGGCGAACGCACCGTGCGCGGCACGGTGGTGCGCGATGGCGAGCAGTTCCATGTCTATCAGCAAGGCAGCCATGCCGCTCTGACCTGGACCGACCCGCTGGCGCATTCCGGCGAAACCGAAGCCGAAGGTGGCCGCCTGACCGCACCGATGCCGGGCAAGATCGTCGCCGTGCTGGTGGCGGCTGGCGATGTGGTTGAAAAAGGCGCGCCGATGCTGATCATGGAAGCCATGAAAATGGAACACACCATCACCGCCCCGGCCGCTGGCGTGGTCGAACAAGTGCTGTATGCCGTGGGCGACCAGGTCACCGAAGGATCGCCACTGCTGTCGTTCAATACCGCAGTCGCCACCCTCGCCACCCACTAGGAGCCTTCCATGCAGATCCTGTTTTATGCCGACGGCGGCGCTGCCGACCAGTGGCTCGCCGAATTGCACAAGGCCTTGCCGCTGGCAGACGTGCGTGTCTGGTCCGAGGGCGACAGCGCGCCGGCCGATTATGCGGTGGTCTGGAAACCGCCGGCCGCGATGCTGCAGGGCCGCACCGGGCTGAAGGCGATTTTCAACCTCGGCGCGGGTGTCGACGCCATCCTGCAACTGGGCGATGCGCTGCCGGCCGGCGTCCCCGTGATCCGGCTTGATGACGCCGGCATGGCGATACAGATGGCCGAATACGTCACGCATGCGGTGCTGCGCTATTTCCGCCGCTTCGACGAATTCAATGCGCAGGCGCGCGACCATCAATGGCGCTTTCTGAAGCCGCGTCGCAAGGAAGATTTTTCGGTCGGCATACTGGGCATGGGCGTGCTGGGTGCGCGCATCGCCGACGCGCTGGCGCACTTCGATTTTCCGCTGCGCAGCTGGAGCCGCAGCCGCAAGGAAATCCCCGGCGTGCATTCGCACGCGGGTGCCGAGGAACTCGATGACTTCCTGGCGCAATCGCAGGTGCTGGTGTGCGTGCTGCCGCTGACCGCCGAGACCACCGGCCTGCTCGACCGCGCCACGCTGGCGCTGCTGCCGAAGGGTGCCTACCTGATCAACGTTGCCCGCGGCGCGCATGTGGTCGAACGCGATCTGCTGGACTTGCTGGAAGACGGCCATCTGGCCGGTGCCACGCTGGACGTGTTCCGCGACGAGCCGCTGGCCTCCGACCATCCGTTCTGGAACGAGCCGCGCATCACCATCACCCCGCACATCGCGGCACTGACCTTGCGCGGCGACAGCGTGCGCCAGATTGCCGCCAAACTCAAACAGATGGAGCGCGGCCAGCCGATTGCCGGCCTGGTCGACCGCACGAAAGGATATTGAAATGAGCCTGCCCACCCACGTCAAAATCGTCGAAGTCGGCCCCCGTGACGGCCTGCAAAACGAACAGCAGACCATCCCCGCTGCCATCAAGATCGCGCTGGTCGACATGCTGACCGGTGCCGGCTTCAGCAACATCGAAGCGGCCTCGTTTGTCTCGCCGAAATGGGTGCCGCAAATGGCCACCTCGACCGAGGTGATGGCGCAGATCGCGCGCCGCGACGGCGTACTCTATTCGGCGCTGACACCGAACATGCAGGGCTTCGAGGCGGCGCTGCTGGCGCGCGCTGATGAAGTCGTGATCTTTGGTTCGGCCTCGGAAGCGTTTTCGCAAAAGAACATCAATTGCTCGATCGCCGAATCGCTCGAACGCTTCCGTCCGGTCGCGGCTGCCGCAAAACTGAACGGCCTGCGCCTGCGCGGCAGCATCAGCTGTACGCTCGGTTGTCCGTATCAGGGCGAGGTCGCGCTGGACAGCGTGGCCGATGTGGTCAGCCGGATGCGTGAACTGGGCTGCGATGAAATCGACATCGCCGACACCATCGGCGTGGGCACGCCACACCGCGTGCAGGCTGTCATGCAGCGCGCCGCGCAAGAGTTTCCGCTGGCGCAGCTGTCGGGACATTTTCATGACACCTATGGACAGGCACTGGCGAATATCTATGCCAGTCTGGAAGTCGGCATTGCGATTTTCCATGCGTCGGTGGCTGGCCTTGGCGGGTGTCCATATGCAAAAGGAGCGACCGGCAATATCGCTACCGAAGATGTGCTGTATCTGATGCAGGGGTTGGGTATTACTACCGGGATTGATCTGCATGCGGTGGTCGATGCGGGGCAGTTTATTTCGCAGCATCTGGGGCGCAAGGCGGTGAGTCGGGCGGGGAATGCGATTGCGGCGGCGCGGGCTGGATAGCATTTGATGGACGCTGCGTGCCGCTCCGAGTGCAGTACGGATCGCGGCACAACATATAAGCATTAGTACCTTGCAACACGGCTGCGCAACGGGTGGGCATGCGGTGTTCAGCGCGTCGTTGTGGTTCTGAAAAAATCTCCGGCTCGACGGAACCGTTCTTTTAGTTTGGTCACTCAAAAGTATTAATCACTATCCCCTGTGAGTCGCCATCCTGTCGTGGCCTCGCGCAAACACGTCATGTCAAATGGTCTCAGCAAGCTGATTGGTCGTTTCCTGCCCGGGCTGTCAGCCTCCCCTGCGGAATCGACACCCCCATCATCACCATCCTCGGACCTTGCGGCGCCACCGACCACATCCGCTGCGGCAACGGCATCGCGTTCGGCGCCCGGCCGTATGGAACAGCAAGTCCGCAGCACCCTTATCTCACCGCTACACAGCGTTGCATTCATGAAATTCGCTGGCGCCACCCGAACACACCCTGCGGAACTGGCGGCGGTCAAGCTTGCCGAGGATGCAAACGAAGTTGTCCGCGCGGCGATACACGATACCAATACCCTACTGCAACAACACAAGGCACTCTCTCGTCCAACCCGACGACTCAGTCCGAAAACCGGGCCCCTGCATGCCCTGCTACCAGGCGAGATCCTTGCCAGCCTGAAATTCGAGCAGGATTGCCTGGGTGCGCTGGCGCATGCACTCGATAGCCTTCAACGCCTTGATCAGAAAAAGCTGGCTGCTGCCAAGGCGGTTGTTACGCAATCGGGTGCGCAGGAAGCCAAATTACTACCGTTGCTGGATCAACGCATGGCGCGGTCTGGCGTTTTTCAGGCGGCGCGTAGCAAGGACTCGGAACTAGTTGCGCAGATGATGGAGCGGCGGACTAGTTGGGTGATGCAGCAGCTTGGACGGGTGGGGAAGGTGGATACGGAGTAAGGGTTCTGTTGATGCGGTGAGTCCCCGTATTGATGCGTTATTCGCTTTCCGCACTGAGTACATTCGTCGTTTGCATCGCGAAATAACGGACTATTTCTCTTGATCTGTCTCCCGTCGCAGAAGACATCCGATTGCACCTCCTGGTTTCGGTGCCCCAGGTGATAGTTTGCGGGCACATATTTCCTTACCAATAACATCCGTTCAGATTGTCTTTTTGGCATGGAACTGACGCGGCAATCACGCCACTTAAGTTCATCGCCATCACAGTGCAGTCGACACTTAGGGTACACAACTTGGAGTAGTTATGCCTCAGATTTCAAAATCATCCAGTAACCTATCAAGCCTTTCCGATAATCATACTTTGACTCAACGAGAAAAAAATCAGCAGATTATTTCTAATGATCGAAACTCTTCAGCGAGCATTGATTCGAAAACAGAAAGAAATATTTTTGGCAGCGCTACTCAAGTTTTCAGAAAAGCACGATCAAGATTTAATCTATTTTTGAATTCCAATTCAAAAATGCCAGGCGACAACAGTCAAACTAGTTCTGACTCAAAAAGAGCTAATTTGACATCAAAACCGTTACAAAAAGGAAAAAAAAATCTCCCTCTTGGTCAGGCAGTAGCCGAAGGGACGCCGGATTCGCGCTCAGTGAGTTTTACACTGTTAAGCAATGAAGGGATTGATAAAAAAATTGCTTACCTAAAGGTAGCTTTATCAAGTGAAACTAATTTCAGCGAAATCGTAAAAGATGAAACATTCGAAAAAATCTGGGCAAAGTGTCCGTCTAATCTTGAAGCCGACTCTAAAGTACTTCCAAATGAGCTCGAATTATCAATTTGTGCGCGTATTCTTGATGCTTTGATAGACCATGACAAGAAAGATACTGTCAATACAGTGAGGCATCATTTAGATGAAAAAGATGTTTATGGCTTGGTAGAACATTCAATCATGAATTGCCGTGAGAAGATCAATAGTTTGCCTGCAGACGAAAAAAAAATTGAGGAAGAAAAATTTTACAAAATTGATTATGTTGAGTTGGTTCGCAATGCAGCGAATATTGATGGTGATAAACGTTTCATCGATGGTAAATATGCGGCGATAGAGATGAAATTTTTGCAGAGCCCGGCAAGTTCGGAAACCCCCCCGGCCAATCGCGCTGAAAACAAGGAAAATGCTGAAATTAATGAACTACTTAAACTAAAAAAAGAAATTCCATGGCGGCAAAAATTAATATACAAGGATGCGTCACAGAAATTTAATCAGTACCTAAAACAACTGATAGCAGAAGTTAGGGTTGATCCGACTATTTTAAAAAAGGTTAATAGCGAAAATTTTCAAGCTTATGTTGATTTTAGAGGTAATTTCAAAAGCAAACGTAAAGCGGAGTATCGTAAGCACTCTGAGGATCGGTTTGCTTGGATTGTTGGGGAATTCTCCAAAGCGGAGCTTGTAAAAACAGGTGCAGACACAGGGACTGCCGTGCCCGCAGTCCCTGCAACTGTTGGTTCCGATGCCAGTGTTGATGACGCTACCGAAGCTGCAGCAGCTGCCAAATCCTTAGTCGCAACCGCATTTGCTAACGTAGTGGCTGGATCACTTTCGGTAGTAGCTTCAGTACAGGCTTTAGCACAACCTGAAGGCCCTACTGCAGTAGGCCCTAAATCGCCATCTGCAGCGCAGTCTGCCATGCCACCTGCAGCGCCAGAATCATCTTCGCTATCCAACATTGGTTCTGAATCGCGAACAGGTATATTCCGAAATAATCAATCGCAGCGGCCATCTCCTGTAACAGGCAGCGGTGTCGAGCATGATCGCTCCCAGCAATTTGAACAGAGCGACAAAGATGATATTGAATCTGTAGAAAGTTACAGCAGTGAAAATACCGATTTAGGCCTTAATGAATCTCCGAATTCGCAAAGATTCTCACATGAATGGGATCTCGACGACGTAAATGCAGCAGTGCAGGAACCGGGTGTCGAATCTCCCGTTTCGGATGTAGGAAATTGCCAAGACTTTCAAGCTGATGAATCAACAGTAAATCAAGCCGGCACATCACGCCTGCCGCTGGAATCGTCGAAATTAAAATTAATCCATGAAACTATAGCGGATATCTATGAAACGTTATGGAATTACAGTCAACTCACCCAAAATCTTTTATTGGATTTGAAGAATGGTCCGCGTGAGCCAATCCATCTTGAATTTGAAAAAGCATTGATCCGCGATCAAATGGATGTGAAAAATAACGAAACGACTTTAAAGAATCGTGCATCACCGACGTCGGATAGCGATCTATCCAATCGCTTAACTGCTTTATATAACAATAAGTCGGCTGTGCAACAAGCTCAGATGCGCGCCGAAATAATTGCACAAGCCCTGAATGTGCAGCCCGCTGTCGGTGAGCCTTCATCGACAACTACACTTACAAAAATCGCCGAATCCCCGACGCTAACCAGCCAAGCGACTCTTGATGATTCTCCTAGGGGAAGTCAGGATTCGCCAGTATCGAAAAAATCAGCATTGCCATCAAATATAGATGATGGAGAGAAAAATCCTGAAAATCAACGAGATTCAACTAATCAGTCAAAAATCACAAAATATTTTTCAGTTACTGACAAACCGGATACTAGTATTAGCAGAAAATACTCACTTGAAAGTCAAACTTCCGTACTAAGAGATGATTCTCTTTTTATGGACAACGTACAAATGCAAACCGGTACACCGTCGCCTCAAGCTGATGATGCGGGGCCGGTGTTACCTGAGTTAATAGACTCATCACCATCACAAGGGAGACATATACCGGAAAAAGTCGTATTGCCTCCAGATTCATCGCTGGAGTCATTAATTAAAGAAAGTGAGACTATAGGTAATATGTTGGACGAATGTATGGTTCATATCAAAAATCTTAGGTTAAGTTTGCCTGATGATTTGAGTAGCCAACTCGATCAAAATAAACAAAATCAGATAAAAACTTTGGACGCGCTGATCAACAAGCTGACAGATGATAAAACAATAGCGGATTCGTTCCAGAGTTTGACTCAAAAAATGTCTGATAGTGCGGTATTGGAGGGCCAAGGCCGTTTGCTCTTGCTCAAGAACACGGTGATCCTGGCAAATATTCAGGCCGAGATGATCGTATTTGATATGAATAAGAAGGCGCTAACCGTCCTGCCTTCGGCGCAAGCGCTATCGATGCCACAAATCCCGCGCAATTTCTCTAAATTGCTTGAAAGCGGTAGCCCTCTCCACGGAGATGTAGCAGTAACAACTTTAAACGAATTGAATCAGTCTTTAAGAAACGTAAGAACAACGCAAGATGCGCTTGAGGCAGCTTTGGAAGCCCAAAAAATGAGCGAAATGGCACTGAA
This sequence comes from Actimicrobium antarcticum, assembly GCF_039536745.1. NCBI lineage: Bacteria > Pseudomonadati > Pseudomonadota > Betaproteobacteria > Burkholderiales > Oxalobacteraceae > Actimicrobium > Actimicrobium antarcticum. Next base: position 205,063 of record NZ_BAAAZE010000014.1, on the reverse strand, counting down.
TGCTGAAAAAGAAATAGTTGAAAATATTATCGGTAGTAATTATTTGAATGACAAAAGTGCCGAGGTAAAAGTTGAAGAAAATCAGCTTATTGGTGAGATAAATTTATCTACTGATAAGGTAAATGAAAATTTTAATATACTCACAAGTTTGCCGGAAAAATTTTTAGAGCTGGATCCTGAGTATGCCGCTGAAATCGAAAGGTTTGAAAGTGAAAGCCGCATTCATAAATCTGTTCAGTTGAATAATTATTCGGTTCAAGATTTGAAAAGACTTCGTCAGAAAATGATAGCTGATGAAGCGAGATTGAAACAGGTAGTGAACAAAGAGGTGTTGTTCCCAACGAGTGCTGCCGATTATATGAAGGCTAAGTCAGATAGAAAATAGAGCTTATTCAAAAGTGCATCGTCGTTCAAGTGAGTAGAAATACCTTCTTTTTTTGCAGTAATATAATTAAAACGCTCCATGTATCTTATGTGTGAATTAATTTTTGAAGATAGTCGTTGAAAGCGTTTCAGTGCAGTTTCAAGCGCCTGTGGTGAAGTTATAATCTGAAATAAAAAATGTGATAAATAATTCTAAGATAGTAAAGTAGAATTTTCTGAGTTGAATTACATCAAATTGGCCGCTCTGCGGTATCGAGGAGAGATTGATGGTGGGGAAAGCAAATCCGGCGTCTTCAGGACCAGGTGCAAATTCTGTTGTCAAATCGATAGAAAATGAGGAGCCTTCTTCCGGCTTAATTATGCCTCCATCTCAGAGTAAAGGGATACAGAATCTGCCTATGTATATCCAGGCGAACCGCAAAGGAAAGTCAGCGAATGATTTAAAACGAGTAATCGAAAAATGGCTCGATGAAAGCTCGGGGGAAGCGGACGCAAAAACGGTAGACGCTGAACTGATCGATCCAGTTTTGATGAAATTTGTGAGTAATAATTATTCGATTAAAAGCGATAAGGAATGGACTCCAAGGTCGGATGAAGAGCTCATTCCAATTGAAGGAAGAGCGCAATTATTTTCGAGGGATGAACCACTTTACTCCGTGGGCGATCAAAAACGCTTTTTAAAACGCGAATTCGCAATCGCTGCGGCACTTGAAGGTATGGACGAACTTTCAGTCATCAATTTTGTTAAAGAGTTCATGGATCCGCAAGACGTTGAGTCATCTGGTAATGGAGAGTCATCTGGCGAACGAGGGTCAGATACAGCCGTAATTGAAATTAATAATTCAGTTAAAAACGCAATTAGAAAAAGGGATCCAGTTATGTTATCGCAAATGCTAGAAGACTTCGAAACGCAGATTACAGAAATCAATGATGTTGTTGGGAAATTAAAAGTTCTGATTGACGAAACACCAGAATTTGAAAATGCGTCGGAGGAACCGAACAACGAGTCTTCCGATAGCGAAGCTGCATCAAAAGCAAAATTCAAAGATGGGATACGGACCCTTGTCGCACAGCGTGACGCTCTTGTGCAAGGAGCCAAAGAGGTCAAAGAGTTTCTTAGAAAAAACCAGGTTACCGATACGGCCACGACGCCGGGCATAAACCCCGGTCAGTAATGCTAACTCCACTCTGTTCATTTTTACCTGCCAGCGCAGCGATCAACACGCCAACATGCAAGCCAAGTCGGTGCGCCACCCGCACCGATCGCACCCGCTAACCACACCCCCCGCGCTTGACGATAGGCAATCCCGACGCGCCCTCTGTATGATGGTTCATTGTCCATTCACAGACTTCGCCTCATGGAAACCTTGCACGCCTCCCGCTCTGTCATCCATCAACGCATCAACGCATTGCGCGCTGCTATGCAGCATCATCAACTGGACGCCTGTCTGGTGCCATCCTCCGACCCCCATTTATCCGAATACCTGCCCGAACGCTGGAAGGGCCGCGAATGGCTGTCCGGTTTCACGGGCTCGGTCGGTACGCTGATCGTGACCGCCGATTTCGCCGGTCTGTGGGCCGATAGCCGTTACTGGTCGCAAGCCGAAGCCGAGCTGGCCGGTACCGGTATCGGCCTGATGAAAATCCCCGCCGGCAACAGCCTGCAGCACATCGACTGGCTGGCGCAGCACATGACTGCGGGTCAGGTGGTAGCCGCCGATGCGGCTGTGCTGGGATTGGCGGGAGCGCGGATGCTGGAGCAAGCGTTGCAGGCGCGCGGTGTGGTGCTGCGCACCGACCTCGATTTGCTGGATCAGGTCTGGCCCGAGCGGCCGTCGTTGCCACTGCCGCCGGTCTACGAACACCTGCCGCCGCACGCCACCAAGACCCGCGCGACCAAGCTGACTGAGCTGCGGGCAGCGATGCACGCCGCTGGCGCTGGCTGGCATGTGCTGTCGACGCTGGACGATATCGGTTACCTGTTCAATCTGCGCGGCGCCGATGTCAACTACAACCCGATCTTTGTCGCACATGCGCTGGTCGGCCTGCACCACGCCACGCTGTTCGTGGCAGCAGGCAAGGTGCCGCTGGAGGTGACGACGGCGCTGGCAGCCGATGGCGTGCATGTGGCGCCGTATGCGAATGCCGCCAATGCACTGGCGGCGTTGCCAGCTGACGCGGTGCTGTTGCTGGACCCGCGCCGCATCACGCTCGGCTTGCGCCAGGCAGTGCCCGCCGGTATCCGGGTGGTCGAAGCGATCAACCCGACTACCTTCGCCAAGTCGCGCAAGAGCGACGCCGAAGCGGCCCATGTGCGTGCGGCGATGGAGCAGGATGGCGCAGCGCTGTGCGAATTTTTTGCCTGGCTGGATGCCGCGCTGGCGTCCGGGTCCGAGGTGGTGACCGAACTCACGATCGATGAAAACATCACCGCTGCGCGAGCCCGCCGGCCCGGCTTCGTGTGCCCCAGCTTTGGCACGATAGCCGGCTTCAATGCCAATGGCGCGATGCCGCACTACCACGCCACGCCGGCAGCTCATGCCACCATCGCCGGCGACGGCTTGCTGCTGATCGACTCCGGTGGCCAGTACCTCGGCGGCACCACCGATATCACCCGCATCGTGCCGATAGGCCAGCCGTCAGCGGCGCAGCGGCGCGATGTCACGCTGGTGCTCAAGGGCGTGATTGCACTGAGCAGTACCCAGTTCCCGCGGGGCACGCGTTCGCCGATGCTGGATGCGATTGCACGTGCGCCGATCTGGTCGGCCGGCATCGATTACGGTCACGGTACGGGCCATGGCGTGGGTTACTTCATGAATGTGCACGAAGGCCCGCAGGTCATCGCTGCCTCGGCCATGCCGGAGCCGCACACCGCGATGGAGCCGGGCATGATCACCTCGATCGAGCCGGGGATTTACCGGCCGGGCAAGTGGGGCGTGCGGGTGGAAAACCTGGTCCTCAATGTGCCGGCGATGATCACCGAGTTCGGCGAGTACCTGCGCTTCGAGACGCTGACGCTGTGCCCGATCGACAGCCGTTGCCTCGACCTCGCTTTGCTGCGCAGCGATGAACTGGCCTGGCTCAATGCCTACCACGCCACCGTGCGCGAACGCTTGCTGCCGCATGTGAGCGGTGCGGCGCAGGCCTGGCTGGAACAGCGTACCGAGGTACTGCAGGCCGCTCCGGTTTGACCGGCAATTCAGCCACTTAGTCAGGAACCCATGAACGACGAACAGGACACCGGCAAGGACACCAGCCAGGCGGCAACCAGCTACATCGGCGCCGACCGCCTGTGCGTCGGCCTGTACGTGTGCCTGGACATGAACTGGCTGGAGCATGATTTTCCGCTGAGTAATTTCAAGATCAAAAACGCCGCTCAGATCAAGGCGATCCAGAAGCTGGGCCTGAAAAAAATCCGCATCGATCCGGCAAAATCCGACGTCGCGCCGTTGCCGGGCAAGGTAGTCGCACCAGTCGTGGCCACACCGGCGCCGCCGGCGCCCACGCCGGAAGAAGTGCAACAGGCCGCAGAGCGGCAAGCCCGCCGCGAACGCATCCGCCAGCAGCGGGCCGAAACGGCGGAATGCGAAGCCCGGTTCCTGGAGGCCGCAGGTACGCTCAAGGAGATCGGCAACAACCTGTTTTCGCGGCCGCAGGAAGCACGCGCCGGGGCCGAAAAACTGGTCAGCCAGATGCTCGACTCGATCCTCTCGCACAAGGATATTGCGATCCACCTGATGAACGACAAAACCATCGGCGAAGACCTGTATTTCCATTCGCTGAATGTGTCGGTGCTGGCCATGCTGCTGGCCAGGGAAGTTGGCATGCAAGCCAGCGATATCCGCCAGCTCGGCATCGGCTGCGTGTTCCATGATATCGGCAAGAGCGAGATCCCCGATCGCATCCTGCACAAGACCGAGCCCTACAACCGCGCCGAGCGCAATTTGCTGGAACAGCACTGCGCCTATGGCGAAGTGATTGCGGCCAAGCTGGGCTTGTCTGCACAGGCCATGGACATCGTCAGACAGCATCATGAACACGTCGACGGCAGCGGCTATCCGGCCCATCTGAAAGGCAACCAGATTTCGCCACTGGCGCGGCTGGTGGCCATCGTCAATGATTACGATAACCTGTGCAACCAGCACAATCCGGCCGAGTCGCTTAGCCCGCATGAAGCCCTGTCGCAGATGTTTACGCAGCAGCGCGGTCAGTTCGATATTGCGCCATTGAACCTGTTTATCCGCTGCATGGGCATCTATCCGCCCGGCACCGTGGTGCGGTTATCGGATGACACGCTGGGCATGGTGGTGTCGGTCAATTCGGCCAAGCCGTTGCGGCCCTGGGTGCTGATTTATGACCCCGCCGTGCCGAAGGATGAAGCCACCATCCTCGACCTGCAACACGAGCCTGCACTGAATGTGGTGGCCAGCCTGAAACCGGCGCAGTTGTCGAAAGAGGTGCATGCCTACCTCAGTCCGCGCAAGCGGATGACGTATTACTTCGATGCCCACAAGAAGCTGCCGCAACCTTCTCGCTGATCTGATCGCGCGGGACTGCATTGGCCATTTCCGGGCAGGAATGGGTGCGCTCTTGTGTGTGCGCTTGTGTGTGCGCTTGTGTGTGGTATCTAACAGACCAGGCCCTCCGGGCAGCTTATCGTTGGCCCTCTTCTGGAGGAAAACACCATGAGCTACACAGATCGCGACACATTAGGCATGTATGACAACAGCGCCGGCAAAGGCCCCGGTCCCGAATTAATGGGCGCCGATACGCTGCTGGGCGAAGACGTTTATAACCGTCAGGATGAACAACTCGGCGACATCAAGGAAATCATGCTCGACATGCGCAGCGGTAACGTTGCCTATGCCGTGCTGTCATTCGGTGGTTTTCTGGGCATGGGCGAAAAACTCTTTGCGGTGCCATGGAAAGCCCTCACGCTCGACACGGTGAACAAGCGCTTTATCCTGGATGCCACCAAGGAAAAGCTGGAAAACGCACCCGGTTTCGACAACGATGAATGGCCCGACATGGCCGATCCAGGCTGGATCAATCAGATTGAAACGTACTACGGCGCGCCATCGACGGACGCCAGTCTGCGTAGCTGATCACTCGGCGCTGCACCACTTCCCTGCCCGCATCTAACGATGTGGATTTCAGCCTCCGGCGTCATGCCGGAGGTTTTTTTTCGTTTAATTTTGTTCCAGCGCGACTTCCCCGGAAGCCGCCGAGCGCGAGCCCGGCACCGGCAGATTGTCCTGTCCGTGATACGCAAACACCACCGACCATTTCTGTTCGCCCGACAGGTTGGCACCCGCCGCATGAAACAGCCCGCTATGAAACAGCAGCACATCGCCTGCCGCCAGCGTGAGCGAGATGCCTTGTGCCATCAGAGCCTGATTGCCCGGCAGGTCAGGGCGCAGGAAGTCGAGGTCGTCGAGTTGCTGCGGCGTGATGTGCCAGCGGTGCGAACCGGGGATGACCTGCAAGCCGCCATTGCCGGGGTATTCCGGTCCGAGTGCCAGCCAGGCCGTGATCAGATTGGCGTCGGCAAACGACCAGTAGCGGATATCCCGATGCCAGCCGGTGGCGGTGCCGAACTCGGGATGCTTGGTCATCACGCAATTGTGATGCGCCAGATTCAGCACGACCGGTTGTCCGAACAACTGCTGCAGCGTGGCCACGAGTGCCGGTTCGGCCGCCCATTCCCGCAAGCGCGGATGCCGGTTCCAGGCGCCGCGCAGGCGCCGCACCGTGCGACCGCCCGGGGCATCCGGCGAGGCCGGGGCGCCGGCGTAACCGACGTCGGTTTCGTATTCCAGCGGCGCGTCTGCCGCCTGCAATTGCTGCGCGACGACCTCGCGCAGTTGCGCGCATTGCGCCAGCGGCACACGCTGTCGCAGCAGCAGGTAACCGTCCTGCCCGAACTGGGCAAGTTGTGTTGAACTCAGCATCATCATCCCCGAAAAAATCAATCCAGCAGCCGCGCCTTGCCGGCCGCCAGCATCACCATCAACGTCAGTACCCCGATGAACCCCAGCGCTACCTGCAGGCCCATGCCATGCGCCAGAAAACCGATCACCGGCGGCCCGATCAGCCCGCCGCTATAGCCCATCGTCGCGACCCCGGCCAGTGCGTTCGGACCTTCCTTGCCGGCGGCGCTGAAGATGAACGGGAACACCGCTGCCACGCCGACCCCGAGCAACGCAAAGCCGGCAAAGGCCAACGCCAGTTGCGGTGCCGCGATCACCAGCACCACGCCGGCGGTGGCGATTGCCGCGCCGACGACCAGGATCGGACGCGCACCGAAGCGGTCCTTGAGCGGATCGCCCACCAGTCGCGCCAGCAGCATCACTCCCGAAAATACCGCAAAGCCCAGCGGTGCCACGCCCGCTGCAGCACCGAGGTGATCGGTCAGATAGATGCCGCTCCAGTCACCGATCGAGCCTTCGATCATGGCACCGCAAAAAGCGATCAGGCCGAGCGTCACCAGCGCGCCATGCGGCAGCATAAAATGTTTGCGCTCCTGATCCGGATCGATCCGGTCGGCCGGCAGGGCGCGGTAACTCAGCCACAGCGGCAACGCGAACGCGCCACAAAGCACACTGAAATGCAGCAACGGCGTGACCTGCAAACCGGCCATCGCGCTGCCCAGCAGCGCACCGCCAAACGTACCCAGGCAAAACCAGGCATGCAGCAGCGACATGATCGAGCGTCCGGCGGCCCGTTCGACTTCGGCGCCGATGGCATTGATGGCGACATCGAAGCAGCTCGCACCCGCGCCCATGCCGAACATCGCCAGCATCAGCCAGCCCTGGCGGGGTGCCAGCGCCAGACACGGCACCAGCGCCAGCGCCAGCATGCCGGACCACAGCGCCGCACGCCGGGCGCCATGCCGCGACACCAGCCACGACGCCAGCGGAAACGACAGCACCGCACCGATGCCACTGCACAGCAAGACCAGTCCGACCTCGGCTGCATTGAGCTGCAATGCATCGCGCAGGGCAGGAATACGCGCCGCCCAGGTGGCGAACAGTGAACCCAGCAGGATGAACAGGATCGGCAGCGCAACTTGCTCGCTGAGCAGGGTGCGTGCTGGTGCGGGTACGGCGGTGGATTGCATGAAGGAAAAGAGGGGTGCTGGTGAGGCCTGCATTATGCCGCAGCGAGGCAGGTGCAGTGGCGTGGCGTTGGTGACAAGCTGGCAAAGACACCATGCCGCGCAACCCTGGGGCTGCGCGGCATGGTCAGTGGTGCAGGAAGTGCGGGATCAGGCCACCGGTTTGCGTCGTCGCGCTGCAAATCCCAGCAGCCCGAGTCCGGCCAGCATCATGGCGTAGGTTTCCGGTTCCGGCACTGCCGATACCGTCACGCCGCCCAGATAGAACTGGTCGCCGCTCAGCTTGGTCGAATTGGCACGCAGAGAGTTGTCGAACGAAAATGTGAATACCTTGCCCGTCATCGACAGGTTGCCAATGTCGTGCGACAGCTTGAGCTTGGTCGTGCCATTGAGGACGAAAGTGGAATTGGCATCAAACGTGGTGTTGTGGCCGTCGGAGCGCAGTGAAATCCCGCTGAGCGTGACCACTTTGGAGAACGTCAGTTTCAGGGTCTCGCCGAAGGTGACGTTGTCGTCGCTGGTGTCGCCCGTCTTGTGATACACGCCCAGGCCCGCACCGATGTATTTGCTCGGATTGTAGGCATCCTCGTGATCCTGCATGACGGTGGCGACCGCGCCGTTATACGTGGCCGTCGCCGTTGCCGTGATGCCATTGAGCGTGTATTTCAGGTCGCCGCCAAGGGCGGTTTTTGCATCGATATTGGAGCTGCACAAGTCGCCGCCGGTGCATCTCCAGTAACCGGTGTTCAAGACTTCATTGGGCAGGAAGCTGGCATTGCCACCGTTGTATTTCAGGTTCGAGAAGTCGAACGTGGTGGGGGAGGTGGGTCCCGCAGTGGCCGCGACGGAGAATGCGGCCAGGATGGCAGCCGCTAGCAATTGACGTGTTTTCATTTTGTTGCCCTTGGAAATGTGCTGGCGCACGGCTCGGATCACCCGTGTGGCCCGAGCGCCTGGTCAACTTGCTGGCGACCTTGCGTCCAAACCCGACCTGTCGATGTCATGGAATCAATATTTCTATTGATTGCCAAGGGTACAACTTTATTGTCTGAATGCCATTCAATGTTTGTGTATTTAACAATATTTAATACATGGATGCACATCACTGGACAGTCGCTTGTGTGTGAGTGGTTTTTTGCTCACAAGGTCGTGCCGCAATCCTTGCAAAAGCGCGCAGCCGGTTCATGCCCTTCGGTCAGGCATTCCGGGCAGGTACGCGTCGGTGCATGGGTAGAAAAGCGCCGCGCCGTCAGTTCGGAACTGATGATGCCGGTCGGTACCGCCAGGATGCCCCAGCCGAGCAGCATCATGGCCGAGGCCAGCGCCCGGCCGAGATCGGTTTTCGGGGTGATGTCGCCGAAGCCCACCGTGGTCACCGTCGAGATCGCCCAATAGACCGAGGTGGGAATACTGGTGAAGCCATTGGCCGCGCCTTCGATCACATACATCATCGTGCCCATCAGGATCACCACCATCAGCACGCAGGTCAGAAAGATCAGGATTTTGCGACGGCTGGCTGCCAGCGCCTGGCCGAGCATCTGGTATTCCTCGATGTAGGCGGCCAGCTTCAGGATGCGGAAGATGCGCAGCAAGCGCAGGATACGGATATCCAGGAAGGCATGCGCGCCGGGCAGGACCAATGCCAGATAGGTCGGCAGCACCGACACCAGGTCGATGACGCCAAAGAAGCTGCGGGCATACCGCACCGGCCGTCGCACGCAGGCGAGACGTGCGACATATTCCAGCGTGAACAGCGCCGTGAAAAACCATTCGAGCGCATCGAGCACGGCGCCATGGCGCTGGTACACCACCGCCACGCTGTCGAGCGCCACCACCAGCAGGCTGAGCACGATCGCGCCCAGCAGGATCAGATCGAAGCGCTTTCCGGCGACCGTATCGGATTCAAAAATGATGATGTAGAGACGCTGCCGCCAGCCCTGTTCGGGCATGCCGAGATCGGGTTGCAATGGCATCTGGCGTGCAGGTTTTCTGGTGGAGCGGGACATGAAAAATCGGACTTTCGGGGACGGTCAACCACACTGTCGGTAAGTCTGCGCTAGCGGCACGGGGCCGGTAGCGCAGGAGGAAGTGCAGCAGGCGTGGCAGCAGGATTACGTCGTCAACGGCTTGTAGCGTATCCGCTTCGGCTTGGCACCTTCTTCGCCGAGGCGCTTGCGCTTGTCGGCTTCGTATTCCTGGTAATTGCCGTCGAAGAAAGCCACATGCGAATTGCCTTCGAAGGCAAGGATATGCGTGGCGATCCGGTCCAGGAACCAGCGATCATGCGAGATCACCAGCACGCTGCCGGCGAACTCCAGCAACGCATCTTCCAGTGCGCGCAGAGTCTCGACGTCGAGGTCGTTGGACGGTTCATCGAGCAGCAGCACATTGCCGCCCTTGAGCAGCGTCTTGGCCAGATGCAGTCGGCCGCGTTCACCGCCGGACAGGGTGCCGACCATTTTTTGCTGGTCGCCGCCCTTGAAGTTGAAGCGTCCCAGATAGGCCCGCGACGGCATTTCGAAGCGACCCACGGTGAGGATGTCGGCGCCGCCGGTAACGTCATCGAACACGGTCTTGTTATCCGACAGCGTATCGCGTGACTGGTCGACCATCGAGATGCGCGCGGTCTGGCCGATCGCCACTTCGCCACTGTCGGGTTGCTCTAAGCCCATGATCATCTTGAACAACGTCGATTTACCAGCCCCGTTCGGGCCGATGATGCCGACGATGGCACCGGCCGGAATCCGGAAGCTCAGGTCATCGATCAGCAAGCGGTCGCCAAAGGCCTTGGTGACATTCTTGAATTCGATGACCTCATTGCCCAGGCGCTCGGCCACCGGAATGAAGATCTCGCTGGTCTCGTTGCGCTTCTGGTATTCGTGCTCGGACAATTCGTTGAAGCGCGCCAGCCGGGCCTTGCTCTTGGCTTGCCGGCCTTTCGGATTCTGGCGCACCCATTCGAGTTCCTGGTTCATGGTTTTCTGGCGCGACGATTCGGTGGCTTCTTCCTGTTTCAGGCGATTGGTTTTCTGTTCCAGCCAGGAGCTGTAATTGCCTTTCCACGGAATGCCGTGGCCGCGGTCGAGTTCCAGTATCCATTCGGCGGCATTGTCGAGGAAGTAGCGATCATGGGTGATGGCCACCACGGTACCCGGGAAGCGCTGCAGGAATTGCTCGAGCCAGTCGACCGATTCGGCATCCAGATGGTTGGTCGGCTCGTCGAGCAGCAGCATGTCGGGCTTGGACAGCAGCAACCGGCACAGTGCCACGCGGCGTTTTTCGCCACCCGACAGCACGCCGATCTTGGCATCCCACGGCGGCAGGCGCAGCGCATCGGCGGCCATCTCCAGTTGCTGTTCCGGGTTGTCGCCGGCGGAGGTCGAGATGATCGCTTCTAGCCGGCCCTGTTCGGCGGCGAGCGCATCGAAATCGGCGTCTTCGTCGGCATACGCGGCATACACCGCATCGAGTTTGGCTTTGGCTTCGAAGACTTCACCGAGGCCGCTTTCGACGGCCTGGCGCACGGTTTGTTCGGGGTCCAGCAATGGTTCCTGCGGCAGGTAGCCGATGTTCAGGCCCGGCATTGGCACGGCATCGCCGATGATGTCCTTGTCGATCCCGGCCATGATTTTCAGCAGCGTCGATTTGCCCGAACCATTCAGGCCGAGCACGCCGATCTTGGCGCCGGGGAAAAAGGACAGCGAAATATCTTTCAGGATCTGGCGCTTCGGCGGGACGATCTTGCCCACCTTGTTCATGGTGTAGACGTAGTTGGCCATGTATTGGTCTCGGTGTGATGTCGGAAGGCGTTGAGGATAACCGATGGCGGGGGCTGGCGGATAGGGCGAATGCTGGGTGGATGGTTGCGACAGCTAGCGCATTGGCGTAATCATTTTTTCAGAAAAAGATAAAAATCTCATCGAAAAAAACCAGGACTAATCAAAAAAACGTGATTTCGACGGGAATAAATGGTTGTCAACACTGACTGCAATTAATCCGGTGCAATCAATCCTTGTTGAAAGCATGATCGGGTCTGGCCGACGCGCTCCCCGCCTGGCGCTATCCGGATTTGACGCATCAGTCCGAATATCCGGGACACACCGTACAGATGATGCCGACGTTGATTTGGCGCAGAGCGTCATTGAGGCGGTACATGAGGCATTGGACCCGGGTGATGCATCTGAACCAGACAAGGATGTGCCCCGAGTTGATGGAGGAAAATCCTGACGTAGTTGAGTTGCTTACGTCGGGTTTTCCAGTCCGCTCCTTCAAGATCTTCGTTGGGCCGCAAATTTCCCCACGCAAACCACTGACTGTTGGGCTGCCAAGCCCAACATCCGTCAATCACAATCTCCTGTGTTATTGACGAATACATCTCGTCGGTGCGAAGTATCGGACGTCGGTGCATAGTTGACGCAAGTTGAGCTTGGCAGCCCAACGATTCGGCAATGTCACCGTCACTGTGTTTGCTGTCCGGCGCCCACCTTGACAGGGATGGCTTTCCAGCCCATCTGTGATCTGGCGGTTCCCGTGTAACGCAGTATGTCCGCCGCAGCCTCCGTCACCCGCCGCTACAAATTTTCCTGTTGGTGGCGACCTCCGATAGCGATAATCACGCCATGGACAATCCCACTCAGATTCTGGTCGTCGACGACGACCGCGAGATCCGCACCTTGCTGGCGGATTACCTCGATGGCAATGGCTTTCGCACCTTCACGGCGAGCAACGGTGTCGAGATGCGCAAGATGCTCGATACCGCGCGCATCGACCTGATCGTGCTCGACCTGACCCTGCCGGGCGAAGACGGCCTGACGCTGTGCCGTAACCTGCGCGCCCAATCCAGTTTGCCGGTGATCATGCTGACGGCGCGTGGCGAACCGCTGGACCGGATCCTTGGCCTGGAGATGGGGGCCGATGATTACCTGGCCAAGCCGTTCGAGCCGCGCGAACTGTTTGCGCGCATCCGCAGCGTGCTGCGCCGGACCAATGCGCTGCCGCCCAACATGGCACTCAGCGAAGCGCACAGCATGCTGTTCGATGACTGGCGACTGGACCTGATGGCGCGCCATCTGGTGATGCAGGATGGCACCGTGGTGGCCTTGTCGGGTGCCGAATTCCGCCTGCTTAAAGTGTTCCTGGAACATCCGAACCGGGTCCTCAACCGCGATCAATTGCTGGAATTGACGCGCGGTCGCGATGCCGATCCGTTCGACCGCTCGGTCGATATCCAGATCAGCCGCCTGCGTCAGAAACTGGGCGATGACGCCCGCACGCCGCGCGTCATCAAGACCGTACGGAACGAAGGCTACGTCTTGTCGGCCACGGTCACGATCGAGAGCCGGCAGTGAACAATTTGCTGGGGTCGATCGCCAACCGGGTCTTCGTGATCCTGCTGGCGGGGATACTGGTGGCGATCGGCCTCACGGCCGTGCTGGCCGAGCGCGAGCGCGCGGGTGCCATCGACGGGATGCGCCTTGGTCATACCGCCGAGCGGATCGAGCAACTGGTGCTGGCGCTGGATCACGCCGCACCCGAAGTGCGGCCGGTGATCCTGCAGACCGCCGCCAATTTTGGTGTGACAGCGGGGATGGCCGATGACCTGGAGGCGCTCGGTGGCAGTGATGGTGCGCTGGTCGACTTGCTCAGATCGCGGCTCGGCATGCATCGCCAGATCATGTTGCAACAGCAGGCTGGCTGCCAGCCGCGTCCGATGCGCCTGCCGCGTTTCGAACGCAGCAATCCCGGGGACTGCCAGGTGGTGCTGGTGGCCCTGAGCGACGGCCAGCTGTTGCGGGTGCAGCTGCGTGCGGGTGGTCCGCAGCCGGGCAGCAAGACGCGTCCGGTGATGGGCGTGCCGACGATCTATCTGGCCCTGTTTTTTGTCCTGATCGGTTTGCTGGCCTGGTTCGTGGCGCGCATGACCGCACGCCCGATCCGCCGGCTGGCTGATGCCGCCAGCGATCTCGGCAGTGACCTCGACCGGCCACCTCTGCCCGAAACCGGCCCCACCGAAATCCGCCAGGCCGCCACCGCCTTCAATGCAATGCAGGCACGCATCCGGCGTCAGGTGCAACACCGCACCCACATGCTGGCAGCCATCACGCATGACTTGCAGACGCCGCTGACGCGCTTGCGCCTGCGCCTCGAAAAGGTCGGCGATGACGAATTGCGCACCAAGCTCATCGATGACCTGGGCCAGATGCAGTCGATGGTGCGCGAGGGGCTGGAGCTGGCGCGCAGCATGGATTCGCAGGAGCCGCTGCAGCGGCTGGATCTGGATTCGCTGATCGACAGCGCCTGTGCCGACGCCAGCGATGCGGGCCAGGACGTGCAGTTGCTCGGACCGTCCGGCGTGGTGGTGATGGCGCAACCGAATGCGCTGCGCCGCTGCCTGACCAACCTGCTGGATAACGCCGTAAAGTACGGCCGCCAGGCGCGGGTGTCGGTAGTGCGGGAACAGGAACGGGTGGTGGTGCGGATTCGTGATGCCGGACCGGGGTTGCCGCCGGACCAGCTGGAATCGGTCTTCGATCCGTTCTTCCGGCTCGAAATCTCGCGCTCGCGCGATACCGGCGGAACCGGCCTGGGATTGACGATCGCCCGCAATATTGTCGAGAGCCATGGCGGGACGCTGGTGCTCAATAATCTACCGGGTGGCGGTCTCGAAGCGATGCTGCAGTTGCCGGTGCTGCAGGGGTAGTTGCAAAACGGATTGCTGCCACATGCAATCGATGGTGGCGATCAATGTCTGAGCGATCAGCTGCCGGTTTTTTTTACCTGCTTCAACGCATCTGATCGTCATTCGCGTCATCAAAAAAGAATTCCGCATCCGCATTGACAACGCCGGACTGCAGCAAGCCCTGTTCGACCAGCTCATCATAAAAACACACCTGATTGCGGCCATTCGACTTGCCGTAATACAGCGCCTGATCGGCATGCCCGAGCACGACCACGGGGGTTTCGTCAGTGATGGCGACAAAGCCGAGACTGACCGTGACGGTGCCGACCTGCGGGAAATAATGGGCTTCGATATTGGCGCGAAAGCGTTCAAACGCGTTGCGCGCATCGGTGAGCGACACCGAGCACAGCAGGACCACGAATTCTTCGCCGCCGAAACGGAACACCCGGTCCTGAGTCCGGAATGACGAGCGCAATAGATTGGCCACCAGGATCAATACCTCGTCGCCATACAGATGCCCGTATTGATCATTGACGCGCTTGAAGTGATCAATGTCGACGACAGCCAGCCATTGTCCTTCGAGATCGCCCGGATGGCGCCGTTCCAGGCTCTGCGCCTGTTCCTCGTCAGCTGCACGGTTGAAGGACACCATGCGCGAAAACTTGTCGTCGAAGGTGCGGCGGTTCAGCAGTCCCGTGAGCGAGTCGCGTTCGCTGTATTCGAGCAGATTCTGGTAATTGCGATACACGCTCAGGATGCCTTCCATCATGTTCAGCGTACTGGCGGCGAAGGGCGCTGTGCTGAAAATTTGCAGGCAGGCAGGGGCTTTGTCACCTTGCCAGAGTGGTACCCACAGGACGTGTTCGCCATCAGCGCGGGTTTCTTCGATCCGGTTAAGTCGTTGCGCAAGGCAATCGATCAGCACCGGATACCCTGACATGGGGGTGCCGCCGGCTACGGGTTGTCCGCTGTCGTCCTGCGCCATGACTTCACCGTGTCTGATCCAGGCGCGCGGCCGCAACATGTCGCCCTCCTCGCTAGGAACGATGTCCAGCACCCGCACCTGGGAAGCCTCGAGCATCTCGTGCACCGCTGAAATGATAGCGACATCCAGTAGATTGTGGTCGCGCTGACCCGTCAGCTCGATCATGTGTCGTAACAGCGAATCCATCATCGGCGACTGGACGGCACTCATCCGTTCGTGATCACTAGTGAAGTGGCGACGGCGTCATCGTTAGCGAGTTCTATCATGGGGGAGGGCGGCATCAGCAAAAAGGGCAGTGAGTATTCTATCCGAACCCTTGCGCGTATCGGCAGCGGCTTTCGATGGCGTTGATAGCGTGACTATTCGTGTCGATTTAGGAGCGATGGACGATTTTAATTGCTTGAAAGAATAATAATTCTGAAAATTCGGCATAATTACGGTGGATGAGCAGGCCTATGATGCCTGCTCCGCATCTGGCATTGATAGAAAAACGGGAACAGCATGACAAGGAATTATCTGGGTAGAGTGCCGGTGGCTGTGCTGGTAGCCAGCGTGCTGTCGGGCAGTGTGCCACCGGCGCAGGCACAGACGCTGACGATGCCCGATCAGGGCCGGTTGCTGGCGCTCGGTGGTGCCAGCCAGATCGAGGGTGCCGGTGGCGGCGGCCTGACGCCGTGGGCACTCATTACCGGCTACGGTTCACGTGACAGTTACGGCGCCAACGTGCATACCACGGGAGTGCGTACCCAGGATTACGCCATCGATTCGGCCGGCATCGCTATCGGCATCGCGGATCGCTTCGAAGTCTCGCTGGCCAGTCAGAAGCTGCAGGGTAGCAAGGCGCCTCTGGCCGATCTCGCGATTACCCAGGATATCGTCGGCCTCAAGCTGAAGCTGTCTGGCGACGCGCTGGTGGACCAGGACCGCGCAATGCCGCAAATCGCGCTGGGCATCCAGTTCAAGCGCAACAATGGCGTACATGGACTGGAGGCATTGGGTGTGACCGATGTGACCCAGCTGGGTGCGCGCAGCAATCACGGCATCGACGTCACGTTATCGGCGACCAAGGTACTGCTGGCGCAAAGCCTGTTATTGAATGCAACGGTGCGTGCGACCAAGGCGAACCAGCTCGGATTGCTTGGTTTTGGCGGCGACCTGCACGACCGTTATCAGCCGATGCTCGAAACCTCGGTGGTCTATCTGGTCAACCGCAAGCTGGTGGTCGGTGCCGAATACCGCATGAAGCCGCATAACCTGTCGGTCGATGCCGAAAAGGCCTATGCGGATGTATTCGTCGGCTACTTCCCGGTCAAGAATTTTTCGATGGTGCTGGGGTGGGTCACCTTGGGCGACCTGACGATCTTCAATCCGCGCCGCCAGAATGGCGTGTATCTATCCCTGCAAGGAGGCCTCTGATGAATTGGTTTGTATCCCGGCTGGCAACGCTGCTGCTGTTGTCGTCGCTGACCATGGGCGCGCCCGCATGGGCCGCCGATGAGCTGTTCCAGGGATTGGGCCGGCAAAGCGGAATCGATCGCCTGGTCGACACGCTGGTGCCATTGTTGCTGGCGGATGTACGACTCGGCAACAGTCTGCAGGACCCCAATATCGACATGGTTCACTTCAAACAGAAGCTGGCCGAGCAGTTTTGTGACCTCAGTGGTGGAGCCTGCAAGTACAGCGGCAAGGATATGGCGACGATTCATGACGGCCTCGATATCACGGCTGCGCAGTTTTACGCGCTGGTCGAGGATCTGCAACTGGCGATGGATCGCGAAGGGGTTACACCCGCCATGCAGAACCGCTTGCTGGCGCGGCTCGCGCCAATGTTTCGCGATGTGGTGACCCGATGACGGACGCTAGCGCCACCCCGGACATCCGCATTGCACTGGCCCGATATGACGATCCCGACGACGCGCAGGCCGTACTGGCATTGCTCGATGATTACGCCCGCGACCCGTTCGGTGGCGCCACGCCGCTTGACGATGACGTGATGCGCCATTTGATTGCGGCACTGGCTGCGCGGCCGGGCGCCTTCAGCGTGCTGGCCTTTGTCGATGGCGAGGCGGTCGGACTGGCCAACTGCTTCGAGGGATTTTCGACGTTCCGCTGCGCGCCGCTGATCAACATTCATGACATGACGGTACGCGCATCCTTTCGCGGTCGTGGCCTGGCGCAGCAGATGATGATGCGCATCGAACAGGTCGCACGCGAGCGTGGCTGTTGCAAGATCACGCTCGAAGTCTTGCAGGGCAACCGGCATGCGCAACAGGTCTATCTGAAGATGGGGTACGCCGGTTACCAGCTCGATGCCGAACATGGTGACGCGTTGATGTGGCAGAAAAAACTTAGCTGATGCTGGTCTGCACGGCATGCAGCATGTCGATGTGCCAGATGCCGTCTTCCAGATACGGCGCGGTGCAGGTCACGAAGCCGAAGCTGGCATAAAACGCCTCAAGGTAGCGTTGCGCGCCGATGCGGATACCCTGGGCGGGAAACGCCAGCAGCGTGCGCTGGACACCCTGCGCCACCAATTCCCGGCCCAGTCCGCTGCCGCGTGCCCAGGGCGCGCTGGCCACGCGCCCGATCGACGCTTCCGCAAACTTGATTCCGGGCGGCACGCAGCGCAAGTACGCTGCCAGTTGTCGCACGCCGTCGTGCACCTGCCATGCCAGCAAATGGCGTGATGGCTGGTCTGCCTGGTCGATGTCCTGGAACAGGCAGGCCTGCTCGACGACGAACACCTGCTGGCGCAATGCCAGCATTGCGTACACGTCACGGTTGCCGAGCTGGTCGAAGTCCGCCCATTGCCATTCGGTGCCGCTCATGACAGCAACCGGATCAATCCGGACGGATGCAAGCTCCAGCCCAGCAATCCGGCCAACCCCATGGCGATGCCAAATCCGGTCGGCACCAGCGCGGCGACATACAGCCACCGTTGCTGGGTCAGCGCGGTGACCGCCAGCAGCGAGATCGCAATCGCCAGCAAAGCGTCCGACAGATCGAACTGGTCGTCATGGAAATTCGCACCGTCGTATTGCTTCTGGTCGTCGTCGGCCAGGGCACGCAATTCTTCTTTTTTCTGGCGCTGGTCAATGGCGATTTTTTCATAACTGGCGATCGCCGCGTTGTAGGCGGCTTGGTCCGTCCCGGTTCGCCCGAGTGCGGCCAGCTTCAGTTGCACCAGTGTCGATTTGGCGACTTCTTCGCGGATGTTACGTGCCTGGTAAAACGCCCAGTGATCGAGTTTGTTGGCCTGGGCTTGCTGCATGGTCTGGACGATGTTGTCATCCTTGACCTTGCAGATGCCCATGAAGGTGGCGAGTACCGCCACAGTGATGGCCACCAGCATGTTCAGGCGCAAGGCGGCGCGATCGCTCCGTGCAGAGGCCGGCGGGGTGGTGTCGAGCGGATTGAGTTCCATGGCGGGTGCAGGTGCTCTGCGGGGAGTCATCGAGCGCTGGATGGTCGCATGTTTTTGTCGATGCCGGGTTGCCAGCTGAGGCGCCATCCTGCGCGCTTGCGGCCGGCATTTGATCCGGTACTGTAAAAACAGATTGCCTTGCGCAAATTGCAAAAACTTGCGATTTGTCAGATTCGTTTCCGTACAAATACCTACTATCGGTATCTTTGTAGTGCTTTAAGGTTATGAGTGGCGAACATCCACTGCATGCCAATCGGCTAATTCAAGGAGTACGCGATGCAACACCGCAAACCGCCGCGAGTAACCTGGTCATTCACACGTTACTTACCGTTCGCCATTATCCTGGGCATGGTTGGGTGTGGAGGGGGAAGTTCGACAACGGCAACGCCAGCCACCGGACAGTCTCCGGCAACCGCCAACCCTCCGGCAGCCGCCAACCCCACTGCAATTGCCAATCCGACTGCGACTGAAAGCGCCAGTAACAGTGCTACGGCAGCCCTCCCACTGACAGCGCTAGCTGCAAAAAGCGTGAAGCGCGGCATTGCATACGGTGCTCACTCGGCAGCCGACATGAAAGCACTGTCGAAAGGAATCAGTTGGTGGGCTAACTGGGCACCCGCTCCGGAAACTGCCGTGGCATCAATCTACCAAGCGCTGGACGTGAGTTTCGTGCCGATGGCCTGGGGCGGCACGCCAACCGTGGTGCAGTTAAATCAGCAGATACCGCAAGGCGCGAAATATCTGCTGGGCTTCAATGAACCCAATTTCATCTCGCAGGCGAACAAGACGCCAACTCAAGCAGCGGCGCTGTGGCCCGTGCTGGAATCCGTCGCCAGGACCAGGGACCTGCAAATCGGTTCGCCTTCAGTCAACTACAGCGGTGACCCGGTATCCGAGGGCGGCGTGACCTTCTCTGATCCGGTGGCCTATCTCGATGCCTTCCTCGCGGCATGCGCTGGCTGCAAGATCGATTTCATTCCGGTGCACTGGTATGCCTGTGATGTACCTGCTTTAAAAGCGTACGTCGATCGTTTCAGGAAGTACAACAAGCCGATCTGGATCACCGAGTTCGCCTGCGGTGACAGGCCGCACGAGCAGATTACTGTCGACGTGCAACGGGCTTACATGACTGCCGCCGTCAAGTATCTGGAAAGCGAACCTGCGGTGGCGCGTTACGCCTGGTTCTCCGGCCGAAACAATGCGGTACCAAATGCCAATTTGCTCGGTGCCGATGGCGAACTGACCGAGTTGGGTGATCTGTACGTCGAACTCGGTGGCGCTGCGGTGGCAGTGCCGCCGCAGCCGGTGAAGGCAAGCACAACACCGACGCCACCACCGGGCGTGGCAGCTGCTCCGGTCGCTGCACCGGTTCCGCAAGGCACCACTGGTCAGGGCCTGGTCACGCCGGCCTACGTACCGCTGTTTGCGGATGACACGCAGATCCGCGAACGACTTCAATACACGGAAGCGGATGGCACGCTGGTGACGATGATCGGCATGCGTCCGACCGAGCGTCATGCCCGCGAGCGCGGCGAATCGTGGTTCGAGGCAGACAAGGGACAGGGCCGTTACCTGACCTTTCCCACCTTCTATTTTCAGAACCGTACCTTCGGCCTCGAAATTCGCGACAGCATCCCCGCTGGCGGCAAAAAAATCGAAGTTCGCCTGCACGTCAACGAGGGCACTTTCGAAGGCACCACTTTCAGCATGTTCCGTAGCTTGAACGCCGATGCATTCGATTACGGCTGGAACCTGAACTACTATTTTCCGAACGCCGCCGAGGGTGGGAAGAACATTTGCCATGAAGGCAGGTCGGCCGATTGCACCATGAATTTTGATGCCAACTGGCGTACCGATCCCCATAGCCCGCTCAAGATTGGCGACCGGATCGAACTTGCACCCGCTCCGTTCCTGCCGCATGACGCCAATTTCAAGGCATTGGTCGATGGGGGAGGTCCGCGCTATTACTCGTTCGAACAGCTCTATGTCGTCGGCGTCGGTGTCCAGCCCTGGTACGGCATCGAGCCACGCCTGGATTCCGCGCCACTGCCAGAGGCAACTCTGCTGGGTGGCCAGACCACGTTGTCGTACAACTATTCCGATGAAGCAAACCGGGTGTTCCAGCAAATGGCCAACAATATTGGCATCGACAACACCAGGGAATTTGTCCGTGGCCGCCGCCTGTTCCACACCTCGTTTATCGACGGCAAGCATTCCGAACATCCCGATGACAATCCGGTATTTTCGGCACACATCGGGCAGGTCGGTCCGCGCTTCAATGGCGCGCGCTGCATCGGCTGTCACACCAGCAACGGACGCAGCGTGGCACCGGCCATCGGTGCGCCGCTGGCGACCATGTCGGTCCTGACGGCAGCCGCTGGTACCGCTGGCGCGCAGGTTGCGGACCCCAATTACGGGTTCAACGTGCAGCAATTGGCCTTGTCGTCCAGCGCCAGTGATTTCGGCGTCAGCCTGCTACGCAATGACGTCACGGTCCGTGCCCTGCCATCAGGCGAACGCATCGAACTGGTCAAGCCGGTCTATGCATTCAAGAGCACGATACCCGCGTTTTTCTCGGTCAGACAAGCGCCACAGGTAATCGGCATGGGATTGATCGAGGCGCTATCGGAATCCACCTTGCTGGCGCTGGCCGATCCGAACGACACCAACGGCGATGGCGTGCGTGGCATCCCCAGCTGGAATACCGATCCGGAAACTGGCCAGACACGATTGGGCCGCTACGGCTGGAAAGCCCAAACGGTAAGCCTGCGCCATCAGCTGGGCGATGCGTTGATCAAGGACATCGGCGTGACATCCCCGGTCTTTCCGTCGCGCAGTTGCCAGCGCGGCGCAGCGGATTGTCGTACCCCGGACGGGTCTGCCGGTGTCACGGAATCCGAGATCAGGACGCTATCGAATTACATGGCATTGATTGCGGTACCGGCACAGCGTAGCTTGCGCAGCGGCTATCCGGTCGGCGTGACGCCGCTGCCCGGCCACGACATCAATTCGCAGCAGATCGCGGCTGGCAGCAAGCTGTTCGCCGACGCCCAATGCGTGGCGTGTCACACGCCGACACTCAAGACCGGGAATACCCATCCGCTAGGCGAATTGCGCAACCAGGTGATTCATCCGTACAGCAATTTCATGCTGCATGATATGGGCCCGGACCTGGCCGACAACCTCAAACAGGGCAACGCTGCTGCGGCCATGTGGCGCACCGCGCCACTCTGGGGAATCGGATCGTTACGCTTCGTGCAAGGCGGCGCAGACAAAGCGCGCTATTTGCATGACGGTCGGGCACGAACGCTGACCGAAGCCGTACTCTGGCACGGCGGTGAAGCGAACAATAGTCGTACCCGGTTCGAAGCACTGTCGGTGACCGACCGTGCTGCGGTGATCGCGTTTCTGGAATCGCTTTAACAGCCTGCGTCCAGATCCCATGTGATCATGGGACAGGCCACGTGGTTAGCGACTTGCCTGGGACGCCGCTCTTTGTATCGCTGACCCATTAAGCCGGGTCGGGGGACGCGGATTTCTGACCCGGCGCCCGGGCCTTCAGACGTAACGCATTCGTGATCACCGACACTGAACTCAGTGCCATCGCCGCGCTGGCGATCATCGGGCTGAGCAAGAGCCCGAACCACGGATACAGCACGCCCGCCGCAATCGGTACACCCAGCAGGTTGTAGCCGAACGCAAAGACCAGGTTCTGGCGAATATTGCGCATCGTCGCGCGACTCAGCAAGCGGGCTTCGGCAATCCCGGACAGGTCGCCTTTCACCAGCACGATGCGGGCACTCTGCATCGCGACTTCGGTGCCGGTACCCATGGCGATACCGACATTGGCTTGCGCCAGCGCTGGCGCATCGTTGATGCCATCGCCTGCCATGGCGACGATACAGCCTTCGGCCTGCAAGGCCTGCACATGACGGTATTTGTCTTCGGGCATGACTTCGGCATGGACTTCGGTGATGCCGAGCTGGCTGGCGACGGCTGCGGCGGTGGCCGGATTGTCGCCGGTCAGCAAAACGATCCGCAGTCCGGCCGCCTTGAGCTGTGCAATGGCCGGACCCGCCGTGGCCTTGATCGGATCAGTCACGCTGATCAGGCCCGCCAGCTTGCCGTCGATCGCCAGCAACATCACGGTATGGGCCAGTGCTTGCAATGCATCGATACGCTCCTGCAGGACGCCGAGGTCGGCGCCTTCCTGCGCCATCAGGGCAGCATTGCCGAATGCTGCACGGCGACCAGCGACCGTGCCACGGATGCCCATGCCGGTGATGGCGCTAAAGTCCTCGACCGCGCTGACCGGGACCTTCTGCTCCTGGGCGTACTCCACGATGGCGTGCGCCAGCGGATGTTCGCTGTGAGTTTCCAGCGCGGCAGCCGCTGCCAGCACATCTTCATTGCTGAAGCCTTCGGCGGCCACTACCTCCTGTGCACGTGGCCGTCCTTCGGTCAGCGTCCCGGTCTTGTCGATGACCAGCGCGGTGACTTTTTCCATCAATTCCAGCGCCTCGGCATCCTTGATCAGAATGCCTTGCTGTGCGCCGCGACCGATGCCGACCATGATCGAGATCGGTGTTGCCAGCCCGAGCGCACACGGACACGCAATGATCAGCACGGAGACTGCCGCAATCAGCGCATGCGCCAGCGCCGGTGCCGGCCCCAGCCAGGTCCACATCACGAACGCCAGCACCGCCGCCAGCATCACGGCTGGCACGAACCAGCCGGCCACCGAGTCGGCCAGTTTCTGGATCGGAGCACGTGACCGGCTGGCCGTATTGACCATGCTGATGATTTGCGCGAGCAGGGTATCGGCACCGACTTTTTGCGCCGTGAACACGAATGATCCGGTCTGGTTGACCGTACCCGCGACGACCTTGCTGCCGGTGGTTTTTTCGACCGGGACGGGCTCGCCGCTGATCATCGATTCATCGACGTTGGAGCGGCCTTCCAGAACTTCGCCATCGACCGGAATGCGGGCGCCAGGCTTGACTCGCAGGTGGTCGCCGGGAACCACCAGGTCCAGCGCGACTTCCTCTTCAGTACCATCGGCACGCAGTCGCACAGCGGTATTCGGCGCCAGCGCCAGCAACGCCTTGATGGCGCTATTGGTGCGCGCGCGGGCGCGCAGTTCCAGCACCTGTCCGACCAGTACCAGGGTCGTGATGCCGGCTGCCGCTTCGAAGTACAACGGCGCCATGCCATCCATCAGGAAGGCCGCCGGCAGCACGCCCGGAAACAGCAGCGCCACGACGCTGAACAGAAACGCTGCACCGGTCCCGAGGCCGATCAGACTGAACATGTTCAGGTTCCACGAGGCGAACGATGCCGCGGCCCGCTGGAAAAACGGCCATCCGGCCCACAGCACCACCGGCGTCGCCAGCATGGCCTGCAACCAGTTGAACCACGTCATGCCCAGCATCTGGTGCAACGATGTGGGCATCAGCTCGTCGCCCATCGTCAGCGCCATCAGCGGTACCGTCAGAGCGACGCTGATCCACAAGCGTCGGGTCATGTCGTCGAGTTCGGTCGTGTCCTCGTCGGCACTGGCTTCCAGCGGCTCCAGTGCCATGCCGCACAGCGGGCAAGTGCCTGGTCCGACCTGCTCGATCTGCGGATGCATCGGGCAGGTAAAGAGGGTCCCGGCCGGCATGGCCACAACTGCCTGTGGTGTCAGGTAATGCTGCGGATCGGCACGAAATTTTGTCACGCACTTCTGACTGCAAAAATGATAATCGGTGCCGTCATGGCGTACCGTTTTTTCAGGGTTGGCCGCAACGTGCATCCCGCATACCGGGTCGGTGTAGGGTTTGTCGGCCGGTGGCGCCGGTGTGGTGGGTGTCGTGGGTGTCGTTACAGCGTGATGACTGCAGCAAGTACTGGCAGATTGTTGATTCATGAAATTTTTCCGAATGACTGCGGTGAGGCGCGAGTGTCGTTGGCAATCAAGCGCGAATGACAGATGGGCTTGAGGCTAACAGTGCGTCGTTCTGAACTCAGTGTATAACATGGTCTCGGTGATCGATTTGACACGACGACGGTGGCTGGGTTGATCGTTGCGGTCGCGAAGCAGGTAACATCCTCTCCGGCTTGGTGCCGAGGGTCACGTGAAGCCACTTCCGATCGCCGAGCCGAAATCTATAGATCGTAAATACTTTAAAGTGACTGACTTTTCATGCAATGCGCACTAGGTTGAAAAAGTCCCACTGGCATGTATCTCGGGCAATACTCATTGACCAAGGCAGGTAGTCCAATACCGCATTGAACTGATCGGGAAAACTGCGATTTCTGGTGTCGACATGTGTCTTGATTCAGGGTGACCCTGCGCACCGTACGCACAGCACACAACGACTGGAACCGTCGAATGACCCGAACCACCGAACTGCCATTCCCCTACAGCATCAAGCGCCATAGCGTCTCCGTCATGAGCTGTGATGACGAGCCGGTGCAGACCCCCGGTTGTATCCAGAGTCATGGCTTGTTGCTGGCAATGCATCCCGATACCTGCATCGTGACCCAGGTCAGTGAAAATTGCGCACGCTGGACCGCGCGCGCGGTGGACGCCACGCTAGGCCAGCCGCTGGCCGACATCATCGGTGCGGGTCCGGCCCAGCGCATCCGGCAACTGCTGGATGGCGAAGAGCTCGTCAACAATCCGACCTACGCAGTCACAACGCGTTTGCCGGGGATGGCACCGGAGGATGCGCCGCTGGACATCAGCGTGCATCTGTCGGGTGGCATGCTGATCGTCGAACTGGAACCGACGGGCCGTGAGACCGCGGCGGCGGCGCCGGACCGGGATTACTACACGCGCGTAAAAAAGACCATGACGCGGCTGCGTGCCAGTACCTCGCTCGCCGGATTTTGCGACGCCATCGCCCAGGAAGTACGCGGCGCCACCGGGCTGGATCGGGCGATGGTGTATCGCTTTCATGATGACGAGTCCGGCGAAATCGTGGCCGATGCACACCGTGACGATCTGCATTCGTGGCTCGGCCTGCGTTATCCGGCCAGTGACATTCCGAAGCCGGCACGAGAAATTTTCAAGCGCATAAGCATCCGTCCCTTGCCCGACGCCAGCGCCGAACTCTGCGAAATCGTACCGCTGCTGGACCCGGCCTCGGGCCGTCCGCTCGACATGACTTATTGCGCGTTGCGCGGTGCATCGGTGATGTACACCGAATACCTCGCCAACATGGGCGTGGCGGCGACGCTGACGATGCCGATCCTGCGCGATGGCGTCTTGTGGGGACTCATCGTTTGCCACAACTACACACCCACGACGATGCCATACGACCTGCGCGCTGCGGCCGAGTTCATCGGCCAGATTGCCTCGCTGGAAATTGCCGCCGCCGAGTCGCGCGAACACGCGCAGTATCAGTTGCGCATCGACACGACGCATCACGCGATGATGACGCGCATGGTGGGCACCGGCGACATGGCGGAGCTGACGCAGGGCGCGCCAGGTTTGCTCGATGGGATCGAGGCTAGCGGTGTCGCCACACTGTGCCGTGATCAGTGGCTGGTGGTGGGTCGCACCCCGCCCGAATTTCAGTTGCAACAGCTGGCGCTCTGGCTCCGTGAACGGTTGCTGCGGGATGGCAAGCGCATCGTCGTCACCGATGCGCTCGGCGCGGCATACCCGCTGGCGGCACAATTTGCCGACATGGCCAGCGGCATGCTGGCGGTGGCGGTATCGGGTTCGCTCACCAGTGACCTGATTATCTGGTTCCGCCCTGAGCAAATGCAGACATTCACCTGGAGTGGCAATCCGTACGACAAGCCGCAGATGGCTGGCCCGAACGGCATGCGCCTGACGCCGCGTCGCAGTTTCGATATCTGGCAGGAGGAGGTGCGCGGACGCTCGCAGCCCTGGAAACAGGTAGAGATCGATGCGGCGTTGAAGTTGCGCCAATGGATAGGCGACCTGATGGTTGGACGCGCCGAACAACTCGATCGGCTCAACGGTGAGCTTTCCCGCAGCAATGACGAGCTCGATGCGTTTGCCTATGTCGCCGGCCACGATCTGAAAGAGCCGCTGCGCGGCATTTACAAAAATGCGTATTACCTCAAGCAAGAGAACGATGCCAGTGGCACGTCGGACACGCTGACCAATGAACGCTTCTCCACCTTGCTGCGCCTGACTGTGCGCATGGACAGCCTGCTGGATGCGCTGCTGCACTTTGCCCGCGTTGGCCGGCTCTCGCTCGACTACGAGCCGGTCGACCTCGGTGTCGTGGTGGGCGAGGCACTCGACATGCTGGGATCACGCCTGACCGAGAGCGGCGTGCAGGTGCGCCTGCCGCGACCGCTACCGGTGGTGCAGTGCGACCGGGTCCGTGCGCGCGAAATTTTTGCCAACCTGATTTCAAATGCCGTGAAGTACAACGACAAGCCCGCGCCCTTGCTGGAGATCGGCTATGTCGATGCCGGGGACATCAACCCGGCGGCCCCATGGCCACTGGCGTCGTCGCCGGTGCAGAAGGAGGCGCTGCTGTTCTACGTCCGCGACAACGGCATCGGTATCGAGCACAGGCACCAGGAACGGGTGTTCCAGATTTTCAAGCGGCTGCATCCGCGCGACGCGTTTGGTGGCGGCAGCGGCGCCGGACTGGCGATTGCACGCAAGCTTGTGGAGCAGCACAACGGCCGCATCTGGTTCGACTCGACGCCGGGTGTCGGGACGACGTTTTACTTTACGCTGGAAGGACCGCCGGTAGTGCTGGCGGAACGACGCCGTGCGTAATCCCGGTAATTTGCAGCAGCCCACCGTGCTGGTCGTCGACGATTCTGAAGACGACTTTGAAACCGTCTGCGTAGCGGCCCGGCTCGCACAGGTCACGGCACAGTTCGTCAATGCCATCG
Organism: Actimicrobium antarcticum; assembly: GCF_039536745.1. Lineage (NCBI taxonomy): Bacteria > Pseudomonadati > Pseudomonadota > Betaproteobacteria > Burkholderiales > Oxalobacteraceae > Actimicrobium > Actimicrobium antarcticum. Next base: position 177,600 of record NZ_BAAAZE010000014.1, on the reverse strand, counting down.
ATACCGATGCGGCGTTGCGCATGCTCGATGCGTCGTCACCCGGCGACTTTGTGTTCATGCTGCTGGACTTCAACTTTCCCGGTGTCGATGGACTGACTTTTTTGCAGGAACTGCGTCAGCATCCGGTACATGGACAGATGCCCGTGGTGGTCTTTACAGCGAGTGTCAATCCGCGTGACCAGGCCGCGTTTCTGGCTGCCGGCGCGGATGCTTTCCATGTCAAGACGGTGCGTTTTGACGATTGCCTGCAAATCCTGACCGACATTTTTGCGCACTGGCTGGTACCGCCGTCGACGATAGTTGCACGATGACCGAATCCCTTTGCCAACCGTGGCGAATTCTATTCGTTGACGACAATCCCGATGACCGTGCCGACGCCAAGGCGGCGCTACTCAAGGGATCGCACCGGCGTTACGAATTTATCGAAGCGTCGCTGGCCGCCGACGCACTGCACCTGTGTGCGCAGTTGCCTGCGCTGGACTGCATGGTGCTGGATTTCGATTTGCCTGATGCCGATGCCTTCGAAGTGCTGGCAAGCCTGCCGCGCGATAGCGACAACACGCTCCTGGTTCCGGTGGTGATCCTGACCGGCTCGTCGCGCATGGCGTTGAACCGGGAGGTCCTGCGTGCCGGGGCCGAGGACTACGTCGGCAAGTCATGGCTGGGTACCGAGAGCCTGACACGGGCGGTCGAGAATGCCATCGAACGCCATGCGATGAAGGTTGAACTGCGCCGTGAACGGGCGCGCCAGCAAGTCATTGCCGATATCGAGCACGCGGCGACTGGTGCCTCCAGCGAATCGATGGAGGCGCTGTTCGAGCGGGTGCGCCTGCTGGTGCATGCCGATATCTTTTTTAGTCATCTGGTCGAGGCTGGCGCGCATGGTCCGATGTTGCGGCTCAATGCCGATGCCGGGATTAACCATCAGACACGCCAGCATTTCCTGTTATTCGACACCAGCCAAAGTGTGTACGGCAAAGCGGTCGAGCGCGGTGAACCCGTATTTCGCAGTGACATGCAACACAGCGATGATGCCGATACGGCCATCCTGCGCGGCCTCGGTGTACAAGCGTTAGCGTCGTATCCTTTGCAGGTCGCCGACAGGGTGATCGGCACGCTGGCGTTTGCTTCGTGCGGGCACCGGTTCTTCGGGGCCGAGGAATGTGATTTCATGGGGTTGGTGGTAAGCCTGGTGGGCGCCGCGTGGGAACGGCTGGATGTACTGCGCAAAAAAGAGAGCGAGCTGCGCAGCCTGACCGACAATTCGCCCGACATCCTGACACGCTTCGACCGCCAGTTCCGCCACGTGTTCGTGAATGCGGCCGTCACCCGCGCCACCGGTCGCATGCCCGCCGAGTTCATCGGCAAGAACAATCGCGAACTCGGTATGCCGGAGGTCATGTGTGTCTTGCTGGAACAGGCGATGCAGCAGGTATTCGCGACCGGCGAGACCCAACGGGTCGCCTTTGACTATCCGGCCTTGACCGGCTTGCGGTATTTCGAATGCCAGTTAGTGGCAGAGCATCGTGCTGGTGGCGGCCAGATTGAAAATATTCTCGGCATTACCCACGATGTGACAGAGCGGCGTTATCTGGAACAACAGCGGGAACAGTTGCTCGAAGCAGAGCGCGCCGCGCGTATCGAAAGCGAACGGGCGGCGCTGATCAAGGATGAATTCCTGGCTACGCTGAGCCATGAGTTGCGCACGCCGTTGTCGGCGATTCTGGGCTGGGCCAACCTGCTCAAACGCGCACCGCCCAGCACGGAGTTGTACCGCAAGGGCATCGATGTCATCGCCCGCAACGCCAGCAACCAGGCAGAGTTGATCGGCGATCTGCTCGACATGAACCGTATCGTGTCCGGCAAATTGCGCATGGAAAGCGCACTGCTCGATCTCAACGCCACGGCGGCTGCAGCCATCGATAGCGTCGCGCCAACGGCACTGACCAAAGGCATCACGCTCGATCTCGCACTCGCGGGGGAGGCGCCGGTCATGGTCCTGGGCGACAGTGCGCGCTTGCAGCAGATCCTCTGGAACCTGTTGGCCAATGCGGTTAAATTCACCGCGCCGGGTGGCAGGGTCATGCTGACTCTCGCCACTGGTGGCGATAGCGTGTTCGTGTCGGTCACCGACAATGGCAAGGGCATCGACCTGGCTTTCCTGCCGTATTTGTTTGACCGGTTCAGTCAGGCCGACGGCAGCTCTGCCCGGGTGCATGGCGGATTGGGGCTGGGTCTGTCGATTGTCAAGAACCTGCTGGAACTGCACGGTGGCGCGGTCCACGTCTACAGCGCAGGGCCAGGGCATGGCGCCTGCTTCACGGCGATATTGCCATTGGCTAGTTCGGGAGTCGTGCCGGTCGTCAGCCCGGTGATGGCTCCGGCGCGCGATATCACCGATAATTCCTGGCCAGGCAACGTGGTGACATCAGAGGATCTGGGCGAACTACGGGGGGTGCTGGTTCTGCTGGTGGATGACAACGCCGACGTGCTGGAACTCGGTCGCCGCCTGCTGGCGGATCACGGTGCGACAGTGACAACGGCACAATCCGCCAACGAGGCGTTACAGCAAATTCGCCGGCAAGTACCTGACGTGCTGCTGAGCGATATCGGCATGCCGGTGACCGATGGCTATCAGCTGATTGGACAGGTGCGCCTCGGGATCGGGTTGTCCGAGCAGCGCTTGCCAGCAATCGCTGTGACAGCCTATGCGCGGCCGCAAGACCACATCCGCGCACTGCAGTCGGGCTTTCAGGCCTGCATCGAAAAACCGATTCGACCGCTACTGCTGATCCGCGCCCTGCTGGATTTACCTACCGTGAAAGCGCGCATTCTGGCACGATCCACGGTACCAGCGGATGGCGTTTCCACGCGTTGAATAGAGTGCCGGCCGTGCTGTGTGGCAGAGGTGTATCAGCCAGGCACGCTTGACTCGATGGGGCGCTGGCACGTGTCGAGATGTGCCTTGAAGGTGCTGAACAGCGCCACTGCCGCCGTGGCTGCTGCCGCGTGTTGCTCGGGCGGGCAGCGGGTGTCTGCGCAGTGCAGGAACGCTTGCCACTGACTTTGCCCGTGGTCTCCGTAGATCGTATAAAACTGCCGCGGAAAACCGTCGCCGAGCACCGTGCCCAGCTTGCGGGCAATGAACTGGCCGCCCAGCGTAGCGCCTTCAACCGTGTACAGCATGCCGAACAACGCGCCGACCGAATCGATCGCAGGGCAGGGCGTTGTGATGGCATACGGCATCCGCTTCAGTACGTGCAGATCGGCTTCCAGTGCCGGCAATTTGCGGCGTGGCAGGTAATCGAACAGGTCGGGACAGTGCTGCAGATAGCCGAGGATGGCTGCTTCGGTCTGGGCGTACATGCCGTGCAGCGCGGCCAGTGCGTCACCGTACTGATTGAGGTTTGCTTGCGGCGCGAGCAGTGACGACAACAGCGGGTGGTGATCCAGCACGTGATGCGGTTCTTTGGTGGCTTGCCGCAGCAGCAGGTGCAGTGCCGAAGGTGGTTGTGCTGGAGTCACGGTCGGTCGTGAGGGCCTGTGAAAGTTGGGCGGAAGAGCGTTGCGCGGGAAGCGTTGGCTCTGGTCGATGCCGGGTGTCGGGAAGATTGCCGACCACAGGGGTCTGGCGTTGCCGGTTTCGCCGTTGTCATTTTACTGCAGGCGGTGGCGTGTCCGGTTTGTCTTTTCGGCGGATGGACGGTCTGGGCCGACCGACGCCGGTCTGAGTCGGTCTGTGCAGGATCAATCATGCCGCAGGCGGTGTGATTGACCAGCTTCGCCGAAGTGTCATGGGAGCAGTTTGGTCTCCTGTGCAATGTCCATCCACAGGAGACCTGCTGATCGAATCAGGTCTGCCGCCAACGATGCACGACGACGGTGACATCCTCGACACCTGAAGCCGCCTGAAGCAGGTCGCCGTGTCGGGATGCTTCACTGGTGCGGCCGTCGAGCAGGATGTGGCGGTGCCGCAGTGACCGAACGTCAGCATCCTCCCTGGTTATTCCACCGTCACCGATTTCGCCAGGTTGCGTGGTTTGTCGACATCGGTGCCGCGTGCCAGCGCGGTGTGGTACGCCAGCAATTGCAGCGGTATCACGTGCAGAATCGGCGACAGCAAACCGTAGTGCTCGGGCAAGCGGATCACGTGGAGACCTTCGCTCGACGAGATATGCGAATCGGCATCGGCGAAAACGTACAGCTGGCCGCCACGGGCACGGACTTCCTGCATGTTCGATTTCAGTTTCTCGATCAGGCTATCGTTCGGTGCCACCGTGACCACCGGCATTTCTTCTGTCACCAGTGCCAGCGGGCCATGTTTGAGTTCACCGGCCGGATACGCTTCGGCATGGATGTACGAAATTTCCTTGAGCTTCAGGGCGCCTTCCAGGGCGATCGGATAATGCATGCCCCGGCCCAGGAAAAGCGCATTTTCCTTGCGCGCAAAGGCATCGGCCCAGGCAATGATCTGCGGTTCGAGCGCGAGCACACTTTGAATCGCGGTGGGCAGGTGACGCAGGTTTTTCAGATGGGCATGTTCCTGCTCGTCCGACAGCCTGCCGCGCATTTTTGCCAGCGTCAGTGTCAGCAGGAACAGGGCAGTCAGCTGTGTCGTGAATGCCTTGGTGGAGGCCACGCCGATTTCGGTGCCGGCGCGTGTCAGGTACGACAGTTCGGTCTCGCGCACCATCGCCGAGGTGCCGACATTGCATATCGCCAGCGAATGCCGGTGGCCAAGTTCTTTTGCATACTTGAGTGCGGCCAGCGTGTCGGCAGTTTCGCCGGATTGCGAGATCACGACAATCAGCGCATTCGGGTTGACTGCCGGCGTGCGGTAGCGATACTCGCTGGCGATCTCGACTTGGGTTGGCAGGCCGGTCAGTGATTCGAGCCAGTAACGCGCAGTCATGCCGGAATACAGGCTGGTACCGCAGGCCAGAATCTGGATCGCGTCGATGTCCTTGAAGACGGCACCGGCGCTTGTGCCGAACAGTTCCGGTACGAACCCCTGCACGCCTTCGAGCGTGTCGGTGATGGCGCGTGGTTGCTCGAAAATTTCTTTTTGCATGTAGTGACGATACGGGCCAAGATCGATATCACCGGCATAGGCACTCACCGTGTGGATCACGCGCTCGACCGGCTGGTCGTTCTTGTCGGTGATGCGTACTGCATTGCGCTGCAGGTCGACCACGTCGCCTTCTTCGAGATACAGGATCTGGTCGGTCGAGCCGGATAGCGCCATCGCATCCGACGCCAGGAAATTTTCATTGGTGCCGATGCCGACGATCAGCGGGCAGCCAAAGCGCGCACCGACCACACGGTGTGGTTCATCCTTGCAGAACACGGCAATCGCATACGCGCCGGTGAGTCGCTTGACCGACCGCTGCACGGTGCCGAACAGGTCGCCGTCATACAGGTGGTTGACCAGATGCGCGACCACTTCGGTGTCGGTCTGTGATTCGAAGACGTAACCCAGCGCTTTCAGTTCGGTGCGGATTTCTTCGTAGTTTTCGATAATGCCGTTATGCACTAGCGCAATCCGGTTGACGCCCGATTGGTCCGGTGAAAAATGCGGATGTGCATTGAACGTCACCGGCGCGCCATGCGTGGCCCAGCGGGTATGCGAAATCCCGGTGCTGCCTTCGAGGCCCGACTGCGCGATCTGGCTTTCCAGTTCGGATACACGCGCTACGCTGCGGGCGCGCTGCAGGCCGCCATTGAGTACCGCGACGCCACAGGAATCGTAGCCGCGATATTCCAGCCGTTTCAGGCCTTCGAGCAGGACAGGAATGATGTTGCGCGTGGAGACTGCGCCGACGATACCGCACATAGAGAGTTCCCTTATTTCTTTTGTTTGATGGGCCGTTGCCAGCCGTCGATGGTGAGTTGTTTGCTGCGTGACAGGGTCAGCTTGCCGGCTGGCGCGTCTTTGGTCAGGGTGGTGCCGGCACCGATGGTGGCACCTGCGCCGACCCGCACCGGCGCGACCAGCTGGGTATCGCTGCCGATGAAGACATCGTCTTCGATGATGGTGCGAAATTTATTGACGCCGTCGTAGTTGCAGGTAATCGTGCCTGCGCCGACATTGACCCGTGCGCCTATGGTGGCGTCGCCGATATAGGCCAGGTGGTTGGCTTTGCTGCCGGCACCGAGCTGGCTGTTCTTGATTTCGACGAAGTTGCCGACATGGACACCATCGGCCAGTTCGGCGCCGGGACGCAAGCGGGCATACGGCCCGATCATGGCGGCAGCACCCACCACGGCATCCTCGATATGGCAGAACGGTTTGATGTGTGCGCCGGCCGCAATGCGGGCGTTTTTAATGACGCAATGGGCGTCGATCCGGACGTTATCGGCGACGACCACCGTCCCTTCAAAAACACAGCCGACATCGATGCTGACGTCGCGCCCGCAAATGAGCGTGCCGCGGACATCGATGCGTGCCGGGTCCGCCAGCGTGACGCCCTGTTCCAGCAGGCTGTGGGCGACGTTGCGCTGATGGACACGTTCGAGCTCTGCCAGCTGCACTTTGCTGTTGACGCCCAGGGTTTCCCAAACTGCCCCGGGCTGTGCCGAGTGCACCGCCACACCGTCGGCCACGGCGCAGGCCACGATGTCGGTGAGGTAGTACTCGCCTTGTGCATTGTTATTGGAGAGGGACGCCAGCCAGCGTTTCAGGTGCAAGGTTGGCGCGACCAGGATGCCGGTGTTGATTTCGGTCAGCGCCAGCTCGTCGGCGCTGGCATCTTTTTGTTCGGCAATCCGGACGATCTGGCCGTTCTCGCGCACCATCCGGCCATAGCCGGTCGGGTCGGCCATGTCGACCGTGAGTATGCCGAGTGTGTCGGTGCCGGCGCAGGCAAGCAGGCGGCGCAGCGAGTCACTGGTGGTCAGCGGGACGTCGCCATACAGGACCAGCGTCGGAGTGGTATCGTCGAGAAACGGTAGCGCCTGCATGACAGCGTGACCGGTGCCGAGTTGCGGTTCCTGCTTGGCGAAGACAATGTCCGTGGCGTCGAAGGCAGCCGGTACGGCATCACCACCATGTCCGTAAATAATGCAAAGCCGCGACGGCGAAAGTGTACGGGCAGTATCGACGACATGGGCCAGCAATGATTTGCCGGCCAGCGGGTGCAGTACTTTGGGCAGTGCCGATTGCATGCGTTTTCCCATGCCGGCGGCCAGAATGACAACGTTCATAGGTGCCTGATTGAATAAAGTTCAAAATCTTAACACGCGTCATACGCGTTTCTTGCGGTCGAAAGTCGCCGTTCTGGGTCTGGTCCTTCTCCTGGCTGGTTGCAGTGCTTTGCGTCTTACTTACAATAACGGCGAGACGCTGTCTTATTGGTGGTTGAACAGTTATGTCGGCTTCGATTCGGTACAGCGGTCGCAAGTGCGGCCGCAGATTGATGCCCTGTTTGACTGGCATCGTGAAACCCAGTTGCCGGACTACGCCCAACTTCTGGGTGAGGTCCAGCGCGACCTGCAAAGTGATCTGACCCCGACGATTGCCACGGCCCGATACGCCGCCATGAAAAAACGTGCCGTCATCATGTTCGATCAGGCGTTGCCGGCGTTAGCCGATCTGAGCTTGTCGCTGGATGCCGAGCAGATCGTCACGATCGAAAAAAAATTCGCTTCCAATGCCGAAAGCTATCGTAAAGATTACTTGCGTGGAGACATTGAGGAGCGTCAACAATTTCGTTTCAAAAAAGCCATGAAGCAAGCGGAGTACTGGTTCGGTGACTTCACGCGCGAGCAGGAGGCACAACTCCGTCGGGTGTCGGATGCGCGACCACTCAATAACGAGCTGGTCGGCCTCGACCGTACACGGCGTCAGCGCATTCTGATCGCCCTACTGAAAAAAATCCGTACCGAAAAACCTGCCCGTGACGTCGCCATGCGCTGGCTCAAAGAGCATGTGAGCGCGCAGTACGAACACACGGCGCGGAGCGAGAATGCGGCGTTTTTCGAGGCATCCACGGAGGGTGCCGTCGGCCTGGTCGTGGCGATGGCCAACCTGAGTACGCCGCAGCAAAAAGCGCATGCAGTGCGGAAAATACAGGATGTGCAAAAGATGCTGGCGGATCTGGCAGTGGCCGCCAGCTAAGTCAGTGCAAGCGGTAGTCATCGCTCCGGATGGTCGTGCCGGTGCTGCGGTTTGTCGCGTTCACTGCGGTGTTCGCGCACCTGTCCAGGCGGGCTTGCCGGTCGCTGTACGTCGACCCGACGGGTAGTCAGCGGTGCCGCCGCCACCACGGCAGTTTGTATCGCTGGCGTGGCAGCGACCTGGGGCGATGGTCGCGGTGATTCGCGCCGTTCCAGACCGGATTGTTGATGGCGGCGAGCCTGATCCTGATCGGGAAGCGCATCCGCATTGCGTGCTTGTCGTGCCTCCCTGCGCTGATTGCGTTCAATTTGCCACGCTGCGGAATCAGGTTGCCTTGCCGGTGGTTGCGCTGCCGGCAGAGGCTGTGGCGATGGCAGAGTCGTCATGGTCTGCGGCATGACAGCCACTGCGGGTGCGGCACGGGCCAGTCGGGTCCGATCGTTGTCTGGCGGTGCGGACTGCACGATATTTTGTGCAATGAACCGGGCATGCGGCATCACGGTGACGGCGTTGCTGACGTTGCGGTTCTGATAAACCTGCACGCTGTTATTGACCACGACATGATTGACGATGGTGGTGTTGATTTGCTGTATGTAGCGGGGTGATACCCGGTAAGCCGGCACATAGGCCTCGCGCGGCGCCAGCGGAAACCAGCCCACAGAAGGTGCCACGCCAACCGCATAGGCCCTTTGCGGGCTTGACCCGCCGACCCAACCAACCAGAGCTGGCGCCCATACCGGCCGCGCCACCACGTTGCCGGGTGCCCAACCCCAGCGCTGATCCAGCCACACCCAGCGGCCATAATGGGACGGTGCATAGCCCCATGGCGCGCTGTCGACCCAGGTCCAGCCCCACGGCGCGACCCAGGTCCAGCGCCCGTCGCGGTAGGGTGCCCAGCCTGTCTGGATCACGCGTGGCGACCAGACCGGTCCGTACAGACTGGTAACGCGCCAGTCACCATGGGTATCGAGTTCCTCGTAGCCAGTGGTTTCAGCGGAGACATAGTTGGCCGATACCGAGCGCACATCGTTGCGCTCGCGCAGGGCGCTCCATCGGTCGAAGTCATCGTCGCGCAAGGCCGTGCGCAATTCAATCACACGCAATTCATTGCCCGCGACTTCGGCGCGCCGGCCCGCAGCAATTGAAAATCGGCTGTCGGGCGCATCGAAGCTGGCCGATCCTGACAATACGCTCAACATCGTGACGGGCGCGTCGTCGCGCACATCAATACGCAGTTGCGACGGCTCGGACAGCAAAATGCGTCCCTGTGGCGTGTCGATCTCGACATCACGTGCCAGGTCGGCATTGCGAATATGGATCACTGCGTTGCCGCGATGGATGCGCAGATGGAAGCGGGTATCGTCGAGTTCCACGATATCCAGATCGGTATTGCCATCGAGTCGCACGGCAGCCGAACCAACCCGGATTTCGGCACGGGATGCGGTGTCGGTAGCGAGGCTGTTGCCAGAGGTGATGGGCCAGTTGCGTATCGCTGCGTCTGTGTACCCCGCGCTGCGAAAAGTGACAGCACCCTGCGTGTCGGAAATCCGGCCGACGCGACCGGACGGATCTGCGCTTGCTGGGGTCGACACGGCGGTCAATACCAGCAGGGCAATACAAGGGAAGACGTTGAGTTTCATGGCGGGACACCTTGGGCGATCGGCGAGGCATTCGGATAAGAAGTCCATTACAACCCAAGGTCGTCCGGTTATTCCTGCAACATTACAAAGAGTTGCAGGCAAAAACCTGATACGCCCGCTTTAGTCGCCCGAATGCAACGTAATCACGCCTGGCATCGCCGTCGGTGTTGCGCAGGGTTCGTCATCAAAGGCGATATCGCCATCAGCCACCGGCATGCCGGTCACCGCCAACCCGGCGAAATCGAACAGGTTGCGGTCCATCAGATGCGATGGCGCGACCGTCGACAGCGCGGCAAAGATGTTGTCGGTGCGACCGGGATGCTTTTTGTCCCAATCGCGCAGCATGTTCTTGAGCTGTTTGCGCTGCAGGTTTTCCTGGCTGCCGCACAGGTCACAGGGAATGATCGGAAAGCCCTTGACCTCGGCATACCGTTCGGTATCGGCTTCTTTTACATAGGCCAGCGGCCGGATCACGATGTGCTTGCCGTCGTCGGATTGCAGTTTTGGTGGCATGCTTTTCAGCTTTCCGCCAAAAAACATATTCAGGAAAAAGGTTTCGAGGATGTCATCCCGGTGGTGGCCGAGCGCAATCTTGGTCGCCCCGAGTTCATCGGCGACGCGGTACAGAATGCCGCGCCGCAAACGGGAACACAGCGAGCAGGTGGTCTTGCCTTCGGCAATCACGCGTTTGACGATGCTGTAGGTATCCTGGTTTTCGATATGGAACGCCACGCCGAGTTCGGTCAGGTAGGCCGGCAGGATGTGTTCCGGAAAATTCGGCTGCTTCTGGTCGAGATTGACTGCGATCAGTTCGAAGTTGATCGGCGCGCGTTGCTTGAGCGTCATCAGGATATCGAGCAAGGCATAACTGTCCTTGCCACCGGACAGGCACACCATCACCTTGTCGCCTTCTTCGATCATGTTGAAGTCACCGATGGCCTGACCAACCTGGCGGCACAGGCGTTTGTGCAGCTTGTTATTTTCGTAGGTAATTTTTTCGCGTTGCCTGGCTGACAGCGCCGCCAGTTCCGCTGGATCGGCCAGCGTTGCAGCCGTGTGTGCTGTGTCCTGCCCGGTGCTGATGGTGTTCATGGTATTCACTTAGACAGCCTTGACCCGAAACACTTCGACACCGACTGATTCGCAATCCGGATACACATCTGGCTTCTCGGTCGATACGCGCACGGCGTGCACTTTCGGATGCAGCAGCATGGCCGCGGCGACGTCATCGCACAGCGTTTCCTGCAGATGGATGTGGCCGGCTTCGGTACGCTTTGAAATCGTGCTGCGGATGAAATCGTAATCGACCACTTCATCGAGCAGATCGCCCTTCGGTGTCGATAGTTCCAGCGGAATAAACAGGTCGACATTGATCAGCACGCGCTGCTCGGCTTTCTTTTCAAAATCGTGGACACCGATGTTGATGAGGACTTCATAGTTGCGCAAAAAGAGGCGGCGGCAATCGGTCAGGGCTGGATGGGACAAGAAAGAGGGCATGGTGGCAGTCGTTGGTGGAACGGGTTGAAATAGGTCGTAGAGGATACCGGTGCTGGTTCAGGCAACAAACATGACATCGCGCTGCAGCGGTATCAGGTGCTGGCCGCCATCGACCAGCAAGGTGGTGCCGGTGATCGCCTTTGCGTGGACAACGTAGCATACGGCTTCGGCGATGTCGTCGGCGCTGCTGGAGCGACCAAGGGGTGTGATCTGGTGGGCGCGTTCAAACGCTGCCTGAGTCTGGTCACCGGAAATCAGCGTGATGCCGGGTGCCACGCCAACTACCCGCAATTTTGGCGCGAGTTCCTGTGCCAGCATGGTGGTGGCTGTTTGCAGTGCGGCTTTCGACAAGGTGTATGACAAAAAATCCGGGTTCATGTTGAACAATTTCTGGTCCAGCAAATTGACCACCACGGATTGTTCGCCATCCGGCGTGGCCGCATGCAGTGCTTGCGCCAGCAGGATCGGTGCGGCCAGGTTGGCATGCATGTGGGCATTGAGGACGCGCAATGAAAAATCGGCAGCACCATCTTTCTCGAAGAGCGACGCATTGTTGACCACGCAAGCCAGTCGCCCGCGCTCGCCAAACAGGGCCGCTGCCGCCGGCAGCAAGGCTTTCACGGCGTCTTCATCCGACAGGTCGCATTGCAGGGCGTAGGCCCGCCGTCCCAGCAATTCGATCTCGCGTACCGTGGCAGCGGCCTCGTCAGCGGAGCGATGGTAGTGCACAATGATGTCCCAGCCACGCTCGGCGAGTTCCAGCGCGATGGTGCGGCCTATGCGTTTGGCGGCACCCGTGATGAGTGCAACTTTTTGTCGATTTGTGGTCATAGTGTTGTGCCTTCAGCTGAGATGTCTACATAACGCCATGCAATTGCAACTGCCCGAACCTTCTTACGACGCGCTGTGCGCGTCGCGCTCCCTGCAAACTCTGATTGCCAATGATATCCGCCACAATTCGGGCTGGATTTCATTTTCGCGCTACATGGAGCTGGCGCTGTATGCGCCGGATCTCGGTTACTACAGTGGCGGTGCCGCCAAGCTGGGAAAAGACGGAGATTTTACAACCGCGCCCGAAATCACGTCGCTTTTCGGCGCGACGCTGGCGCGGGCAGTCGTCGACCTGCTGCCAATGACCGCGCCGCAACTGCTCGAATTTGGCGCCGGCACCGGCAAGCTGGCATTCGACATGTTGACCGAACTGGCCGCGTTGGGTGTCTCGTTACACCGGTATTCGATCGTGGAGCTGTCCGGCGAGTTGCGTGCGCGCCAGCAGCAGATGCTCAAGGACTTTCCGCAAGTAGTTTGGCTGGATCATTTTCCGTCGGCCTTTGCCGGCGTCGTGATTGGCAACGAAGTACTGGATGCCATGCCGACCCATCTGGTCGTCAAGACCGAGCATGGCTGGCGCGAGCGCGGCATCGGTTTGTCGGCGCGCAATTTTGTGTTCCGCGAACACTTGTGCGATCCGGCACTGGTGGCACAAATCCCGGAAGCCGATACGCTGCCGGTCGGCTACGCCACCGAGGTGCATCCGGTCGGCATCGGTTTCATGCATTCATTGGCCGAGATCCTGTGTGCTGGTTTCGAGGAATCGGGCCAGGGCAGCGCTGCCATCCTCATCGACTATGGTTTTCCGGCGCGCGAATATTATCTTGACCAGCGCGATCACGGCACCCTGATGTGCCACTACCGGCACCACGCCCATGGCGATCCGTTTTTCCTGCCGGGTTTGCAGGACATTACTGCGCATGTCGATTTCACCGCCATGGCGACGGCGGCGGTGGAAGGCGGTCTGGAACTGCTGGGGTACATGAGCCAGGCCTCATTTCTGCTGGAAGCGGGTCTTGGCGACCTGCTGTTGCGCACCGCGCCGGAGGATGGTCGTCGTTATCTGCCGCAAGCCAACGCCGTGCAAAAACTCACGTCGCCCGCGGAGATGGGCGAGCTGTTCAAGGTGCTGGTGGTTGGCAAGAAGCTGCGTCTGCCGGAGCGCTTCGTGCGCAACGACCGCAGTCATCGCCTGTGAAGGACGCCTCATGATTCGCTGGTTCCTTGCCATTTTTGTGGGCCTGATCGTATTATCGGCAGCCTTGCCCTGGCTCGAAAAAATCGGTCTCGGCCGCTTGCCTGGCGATATTCGTTTCCGTTTGTTCGGCAAGAATATCTTTCTGCCGTTTGCCTCGACGGTCCTGTTGTCGCTGTTGCTATTCGTGGTGATGCGATTGATCCGCTAAGATAGGCCACTCGGCAGGTTTGCCGTTGTTGAGAGGCATGCAATGATACGCTGGGTGGCTGTGATTTTTGTCGGTTTGATCATTTTTCCGGTGCTGTTGCCGTGGCTGAGCAAGCTCGGCATCGGCCGGATACCCGGCGACGTGCGCTTCACGCTTTTCGGTTTTCCCTTCTGTCTGCCATTCGGCTCCACGCTTGTCGTCTCGGCACTGGTCATCCTGACGGCCGAATTATTAAAATGAAACCTGCGTAATGTCGAGCACCTTTGAAGAACTTCGCCTGCGCCACGGTGACAGGCACAAATGGCTAATCCTGCTGACGGTGATGATCGGGACGATGGCATCCATCCTGTCTTCGACCATCGTCAATGTCGCCATCCCGGACCTCAGCCAGCATTTTCATATCGGCCAGGAACGCGCGCAATGGGTGTCAGCGGGTTTCATGCTTGCCATGACCCTGTCGATGCTGACGACGCCCTGGTTGCTGCTGCGCTATGGTCTGCGACGCACCTATACGGTGGCGATCGTGGCGTTGCTGATCGGTGGTGTCATTGGTGGCTTCAGTGTGAATTATCCGATGCTCCTGTCGATGCGAGTGCTCGAAGGGCTCGCTTCCGGTGTTCTGCAGCCGATACCCGCCATCGTGATCTTGCGTGCCTTCGACTTGAAAGAGCAGGGCAAGGCGATGGGCATTTTCGGTTTTGGCGTGGTGCTTGCACCGGCGGTGGGTCCCAGCGTGGGTGGTGTGCTGGTCGAACATTTTGGCTGGCAATCAATTTTTTTCGTGGTGGTACCGTTTTGCCTGGTGGTGCTTGTATTGATCCGTCGATATCTGTCGACCAATTCACCGATGATGGGTGAGGTCCGTGCGCTGGACTGGCGCGGCTTGTTACTCGCCGGCCTGTGCACGGTGACTGTCCTGAATGGCCTGGTGCATCTGCATGACGATCTGCGCCTTGCCGCTGGTCTGCTGGTGACAGGCCTGCTCTCCTTCATCGGCTTCATCTTGTGGCAACAGCGCACAGAGGCGCCGCTGATGAACCTGAAACTGTTCAGTTATCGGCAGTTCGCGATGGGTTCGGTAGTGGCGTTCATCTATGGCATGGGCTTGTTTGGCTCGACCTATCTGGTACCGGTGTATCTGCAAATGGCGATGGAATATTCACCGTCGCGAGCTGGGCTGGTATTGCTGCCAGCGGGAATTGTGCTGGCAATTACCATTCCGCTGGCAGGTAAAATGTCGGACCGCTATCCGCCCAACAGACTGGTGGCTAGCGGTCTTGCCCTGCTGGCGGTGTCTTTTTGTTTGCTGTCTTTTGGCCAGTCGGGAACCAGCTATCTAACGCTGGTGGCATGGACCATCATCGGCCGTATCGGCCTGGGTTTCGTGTTGCCAGCCTTGAGCCTGGGCGCCATGCGCGGGGTCGAGCACGGTTTGATCGCGCAAGGTGCCAGTACCCTCAACTTTCTGCGCCAGCTGGGTGGTGCGATCGGTGTAAGCATGGTTGGCATCGTGCTGGAATGGCGACTGGCAAGTCATCGCGGCGGTGCTGCGGTGCCGGGTAGTGACTCGTCCGGTCGTATTCTCGCTTTCGATGAAACCTTCCTGTTTGTGACCGTGTTGTGTGCCGTTGCTATCGTCGCCGCATGGCGCATGCGGGCAGCGCCTGCCGCACCCGCGTTGTAAATTGCGCTGTCCAGACCGATAGTCAGGGAAATCAGGCCCGCTGAATTTACTTTATTGATACTGATAGTTACTATTAATAAACCGTAAATCAACCACGCCGCGTCTGCGGGGAAAGCCGAGGTCTGACGATGCTTTCAACAGGTAATGGTGGTGCCGCTTTCGGCGCCGTCTTCTCACAACTCGAATTGCAGCGCGTTCTGTTCGAGCTGCTGCTCAAAAAAATCTCAGAAAATACAGCACGATTGCTCACTCTGCAGCAATCCAGGGTTGGTATGGCAGCCTCAGCCGAGGGAAACATCTCACCTCGTCGCGATCCCAGAAAAGTGGTACTTCTTTCAGAAGAACGATCGCGCAGCGAGATCCGCGAGTTGGTCGACGACAGTCGTGCCCTGGGCGTATCGGCGCTGGAGCTGGAAGCTGACTTTCGGGCCACCGCCAATTCGCACATTGCTGAAACTCGCGCCCGTGTCGTTCATCTGGTCGAGGTCGCCGCCCGCAACAGGGCGTTTTGCACTCCTGAACTCGTACAGCAAATCAAGATCAGCATCGATAAAGCCAATGCGGAGATCGAACAATTGCAACACATGACCGAGCAGATCCGGTTGGCGGCGGCTGCATTGCTTGATCCGGTAGAGCGCGTGCTGGCAGTGATCGGCGATGTGTGAGGGCGTGTCTATTTTTGCTGAAATAGGTTCAGCTTGAACTCTTTGGTCAAGTCAGCTTTGCTGGCGTTGATCGTGACTTCGTAACGCGTGCCGGCTACCGTCACTTTTGGCTGGAAAACAAAGACGAAGTTTCCTTTCGCATCCGATGTCAGTGTCTGTGTGAACACTTTCTGACTCAGACTGAAAAAGCCTGCAATTGCCGCTACTGCCTGCACCTGTACCTCCAATCGAGTGTCGGCCGCGGTGTGGCCGCGGATTTCAATGGGTTCAGCGCCGACTTGCGCATTGTTCGAATGACTTGTAATTTGCATCGGAAGTACGGTCGTCACGGGAACGGCGACTGCTGCCACGTTGAACGACCAGGTTTGGCGCATTGATCTGCCAGCGACATCTTTCGCACTGACGTCGACGACGTAATTACCTGGCTGAAGCTCGCTGCGATAACTGAAAAATTGCGGGGTGACTGCAGAATTGCGACTGACATCCTCGCCCGCCAGAAGTATGCGGACGGTTTTGGTATCGATGGCGATTCCGCCGACGTCATCGAATGTTGCAGAAATCAAGACCGGATTGGTGACAACGGTTTCGCCATCACGCGGCGAAATGTTTTTGGCGATAAGCGGCTTGCTTTCGTTTATCGGCGCTTGGGTCAGGCGGGCTTGGGCGGTCGTGCCGCCGGACTCCAGCATGGCAATGGCACTGATGCTACCCGAGGTGTTTTCCATGGCGCGTAGCGTATAAGTACCTTCGTAGACGCCTGGCTGTATTTCCTGAAGCGCAAGTTCTTTGATCGCATCGTCGATGGATACGGTGGCCTTACCTCGGGGTGTACCGAATAGGGAGAATTTGAGTTCGGTCCCGAGGTCTGTCTTGTTACCTGGCTTGACCGTAAATTGGTCGATGACAGGCGTCGCTGGCGTGGCAATTGGCGCGATTGGTTTTTGCGGTGTAACGGACATTGCTGCAGGATGTATTGAGGCAAGACCTAACATCAACATGAAACAATTGAATGGCGTGTGAATCTGCATGTTTGCTCCTCGGACCTGTGACCATGATGGACGTTAGCATGGCCAGGTATTGCCGATAAAATTGAATTGGCCTGATGTCCAGTGGCGTCGTTGGGCTGGCGTGTACAGGGTTTGCCCTGGAATTTTTGGTAAATAACAGCGACGCTGAATATGCGAATTTGAAACAAAAATGTTCGGCGGAAACTTCTGTAATTGGTTCCGGATGAGCAACGTACTATACTGAATTGTTTTCGTGTCTCTTGAATCGTCAGGAAAAAATGAAAGAATTTCGTAACCTGACGGCATTGATCATTGAGCCGCAACCGGGCATGCGCGGCAATTTCCACAACATGCTGACGTTGTGCGAAATAAAAAAAATTGACCATGCCGTGAGTTCCGGAACCGCAATCCGCCAGCTTCAGGCGCGCTCTTTCGACATTATCTTGTGCGAGTATGACCTTGGGGATGGCCAGGATGGTCAACAATTCCTTGAGGACGTACGCCACAATAAACTGATCTCACTTTCCACGATTTTTTTCATGGTGACGGCGGAGCGCGCTTATGAAAAAGTCGTGAGTGCTGCGGAGCTGGCACCGACGGATTATATTCTCAAGCCATTTACCACCGACACGCTGATGGAGCGTATCACCCGTGCTGTCGAAAAGCGTGCCGTATTCGAGAAGGTTCACCGTTTGATGGAACGTGGTGACAGTGATCAGGCGATTGTGGCCTGCATTGAGGGCGAGACAAAGGAGCCGCGCTATCTGGCCGATTTCATTCGGCTGCGGGCAGAGCTATATATTTCGGTTGGCTCACCCCAGTTGGCAGAGCCGCTTTATGTCATGTTGTGCGAAATGCGTACGGTTGCCTGGGCCCGCCTGGGATTGGCAAAAACATTATTCATGCAAGAAAAATTCGCCGAATCGGAGGCCTTGCTCGTCTCGTTGGTTGCCGAGAACAGTCAATTCATGGATGCCTATGACTGGCTGGCCAAGGCGCATGAAGCGAACGGCAATTTATCGTCCGCTCAGGCGGTGTTGCAAAGTGCGGTGGACATCTCACCCCATGCACTGCGCCGGTTGCGCAAACTGGGGGAAGTCGCATTGGAAGGCGGCGATGTTGGTACTGCCGAAAAAGCGTTTCAGCAGGTCGTTACCAAAGCGCGTTATTCGGAGTTTCGCGACCCCGAAGATCATGTTCGTTTAATCAGAACGCTGGTGCACAAGGGCGATACCAGCCAGGCTGCTACCTTGATCCGGGACCTCGAAAAATCGTCGTCCGGGACAGGCAAGGGCAAAGCCTGTCATGCGATCTCAGCCGCGATGCTGTTCAAGCAGACTGGTGACGACAAGCGCGCCGGCGAGGAATTGACCAAGGCCGTCGAAGCGTGTCGCGAAAATGTTGGTTTGTCGACTGACATGAAAATGATGTTGGCAAAGAACTGTCTGGACCATAACATGGACAGCAGCGCCTCCGAGGTGATGGTCGACGTCATGAATAACGCTTCCAACGGTGCCGCCATGGCAAAAGCGATGAGCGTCTTCGAGCAATCCGGACGTGCGGATCTGGCTGAAAGTGCGTCCAGGGAAAGTCGGCGCATTGTCGTTGATCTGGTTTCTTCAGGGGCAGAAAAAGCCCGCCAGGGGGATTATGTCGGCGCTGTTGCAGCCATGATGGAAGCCGTCAAAAAATTACCCGAGAATCCGCAAGTTGTTTTCAACGCGGCGGTCGCCATCCTCAAATATCTGGACCATCTGGGCTGGGACGAGCGACTTGGCGAACAGGCAAAAGTACTGATCGATACCGCGCGCCGGCTTGATTCGGCCAATCCACGGTTGTCATCATTGGTTGGCTTGCATCACAAAATCATGAAAAAATACGGCATGGTCGTTGTCGGTTCCATTCCTGCTGCAAAAGCGGAGGGGGCATCCGGGCCAGCGGTGCACACATCCACGGCGTAGTGTCAGTGATCGCGTGGCTCGCCTTCACGCAGCTGGGCGTCACGCGAAAACATCTCTTGTAGCTCGTCCCGCGCCTGCTTTGCCATCGACACCATCTTGGTCTGATCCTTGTAAAACGGATACACCGCCAACAGGGTTTTGATGTTGTGGTTGCGAAATTTGTTCGCAGCCCGGCGCGCCTGGAACGCACCGAAACCAAGTTGATGCAGCACCTGTCGACCCAGCTGCAGCGCGGCCTCGAAGGTTTCCCGTTCCAGCACGGTCACGCCACGATCCATCAATTCATAATAATGCGTCACGTTGCGCGCCCGTGCCAGAATCGGCAAGTCGGGAAACGCTGCGCGAACGGCATCGACCAGTGCAAGGCTGTCTTCGACCTGATCAATCGCCACCACCAGAGCGCGTGCCTTGGCGGCGCCTGCGATGGTGAGCAAATCAATCCGGGTGGCGTCTCCGTAAAAGACCTTCCAGCCAAATTTACGCAGAAAATCAATTTGATCCGGATCATGGTCCAGCACCGTGACGCCAATCCGGTTGGCATGTAGCAGGCGGCCGACGATCTGGCCGAATCGACCGAAGCCGGCAATGATGACCGGATTGTCCTGTGGCTGAATCGGATCGTCAGGTCGCCGTGATTCGGCGCGATGCCGGGGTGCGAGTATCCGATCATGGAACACCAGCAACAGCGGTGTTACCAGCATCGACAGTGCGACCACGACCACGAGCAGGGAAGCAATATCTTGAGAAAAAACCTTGGCGGTGGCCGCCGCGCCAAACACCACGAAAGCAAACTCGCCGCCTTGTGAAAGCATGAATGCGAACAACGCCTGTTGTCCACGCGGGATGCCAAAGCACTTGGCGAGCAGGTACAGCAACAGCGTCTTGATCGACAGGAATGCTGTTACCAATCCGAGGATGACCCACGGTTGCGCGCGAAATAGTCCGAAATCAACGGACATGCCGACGGCAATAAAAAACAGTCCCAGCAGTAGTCCCTTGAACGGCTCCAGATCGGTTTCCAGTGCATGCCGATATTCGGAGTCTGCCAGCAAAACGCCGGCCAGAAATGTACCCAGTGCCATCGACATGCCGACCCATTGCATGAGCAAGCCGATGGCAATGACAAGCAGCAAGGCAAAAGCCGTAAAAATTTCTCGCATCCCGGTTTTGGCAATAATGCGCAAAATGGGACGCACGAGATAGCGACCACCAACGATCAGTGCCACGATGACACCGATGACCTTCGCTGCTGCCAGCCAGTTTCCGCCATGTGTCGAAGCACTGCTTGCTCCGAGTAGCGGGACGATGGCGATCATCGGAATTGCTGCCATATCCTGAAACAGCAGTATGGCAAAACTTGCAGACCCTGCGGGTGTTGCCATCAGGTTGCGCTCACCCAGCGTGGCCAGCGCGATTGCCGTTGAAGACAGTGAGAGACCGAGTGCGGCGATGAGGGAGGTGCGCCAGTCGACGCCAAGGCTGACGCCGGCTACAAGCAGCGCAAGTGTGATCAAGCCGACTTGTGCCGTACCCCAGCCGAAGATTTGACGGCGCAGAGACCATAAACGCTGCGGGTCGAGCTCTAGCCCGATTAGAAAGAGGAGCAAGACGACACCAAACTCGGAGAAATGCAGGATGTCCTCGACTTCATTGATCAGACCGAGTCCCCACGGGCCGATGGCAATGCCTGCCAGCAGATAGCCGAGGACAGCACCCAGGCCCAGACGTTGCGCGATGGGCACGGCAATTACTGCAGCGACGAGGTAAATCAAGGCGTTGACGAGCAGGCTATGTTCCATGGTTGTCTCGATGCGGATGAATCCGGTTCGGGTAGGGGTGTGGCAGGGCAGCAAAACCCGGCATTTATGGCAAGGACGCAGCTTTGTCTGCGTGATGGGCGTCGCACAGAATTTACGGCGAGCCGAAGTATGTCGCACTTGCCTGTTTCTGTGCTGTCTCGATACAACGATCCGGGTAGCTCATGGGTTTGCCTCTTGCCCGGCAGCTTGGGAGTGCATGCCAACCTCAAACTTCCATGTGATCGACGCGGTGCGGAAAAAAACACCTAAATATTGGGCGATGTCTTCATGCGTTGAGATTCGCCATGTCAAATTTGAATCAGCGCAGCCAACAACGAGGCTGTATCCGGTGCGAAAAGCAGTCGCGCTTGCACGCAAGGTATCAGCGTATTAATTGCATTGGGGGCGCAAAGACAGGCCCGACGTTGATTTCCGTTCAATAGTGACACTATGTTGAGGGAGTATTTATCATGACAGGCAACCCATGGCTGGACGGATTAATGTCGTCCAGCTTGCAACAAAGCATCAATCCCTGGAGTTTTTTATTCAAGCCATCCGGTCAGATTGGCTTGTTCAATGTGTCGATGAAATCTGGTGATCCCGAGATGGAGCGAAATATTATTGAAAACGTTGCCAGCTACGGTCGCCAGTTGGGGCGCTTGAACGACGTCATGAGCGTGTTGATCAACCACATGCCGATCAATGGGCTAACACCGGACGAGCGGCACGCCCTGGCAGCCTTCAAGGCGCTGTCGCAGCAAATTGACGCTGCAAAAGCTGGAATGGTCATACCTGACGAGCAATCTATCGACAAAATGATTGATGGGCTGGCCTATTTGAAAATGAATAGTCCCGACACCTATCGGCGCCTCACCGATCGTTTGCAGAAACTGACAATGGACTCCCGTGTCAGGCCACTGCCACCGTAAGTCATTGTTATTCTGATCTATGTGTGTCTGCGCACTGTGAAAATCAATCGAGAAGAAAGACGGGACAGCCGGGATAATTTAGTATTAAGCGCTGTCTACTGATTTCCCACACGAAATTGACTACATGCCCATTCCCCCAGAACAAAATACAACCGCCTCATCCCCGCCCCCTGCGGATCCACCCCTTTCGAGTGCAACAGCGCCACCGGCACTGCGCGAGCCCTTGCCTTGGGAGCGCGCGCAAAACGAAACACCCTGGACGCATTCCCTGAACGTCCTCGGTGCACGAATTCGCGCATTGACTGACCGGATCGGAAAAAAGCTTTCCCACAGGACGCTCAAAATCGGTGTGTCCGCCCGTATTTTTCATCCGGAGGTTGGCGCAAAGGGATTGCGCGGCAAAACCTTGCAGTATCTTGAGGAATCCATTGCCCACTGGGTGATGTCGCGTGATGTGATGGTCTTCATGATTCCAACAGTCAATACCAACGGGCTGCTGCACCCAAGCAATATCCGACTACGTGATTACGCCAAGCACCTTGACGGCCTGGTTTTGCAGGGTGGGGCGGATGTATCGCCACAGAGTTACTCCGAGCTAGCCACCCGCCCGGAATGGAGTGGAGACCGCGCCAGAGATATGTACGAGCTTGAATTGCTGCACGAATTTATCGAAGCGGATAAACCTGTTCTCGGAATTTGTCGCGGATGCCAGCTAATCAATGTGGCCTTTGGTGGCACGCTGTATCAAGATATCGCGTCCGACGTGCCCGCCGCGATTGCGCATGTCAATGATTTGTATGACAGCAACCGCCACACGGTTCGCTTCCCTGACGGATCATCTCTCCGCAAACTGTTTGCGACACAGACCTCGCCGCTGGTAAATTCCATTCACCACCAAGCCGTTCGTGATGTGGGGCGTGAACTAAATGTGGAGGCCGTTTCGGGCGAGGACAACATTATTGAGGCTATCCGTTACCGCAAGGCTGCCTTCGTCATGGGCTTGCAGTGGCACCCTGAATTTCACCGTGCAGGAGGCGTTGAGCTGCTGGACTGCACTCCCATTCTTGACAGCTTCTTGCGGGCTGCCCGAGAGACCCGTTTTTGATAAACAGTTCGATTTTGCACCACGCATTCTTCGCAGCGAGGGTGGCACGCATGTGTTCGTCGACGCGAAACGTTTGACTGCTGGTACGGTGAAAATTTTTCGTACGAATATTGAAAATAGTGCGCATTGCCATTGCGACTTCATAGTATGATGCGCCTCGCAATTTGGAATCTTGTACAGGTTTCAGGTCGATAAGCATTGCGGTGTGATGATTGACAATGGGCGTTCTCTCCAATATAGTTTGGGGTTCCCCACGGAGGGGTGGCCGAGTGGTTAATGGCAGCAGACTGTAAATCTGCCCTCTTACGAGTACGCTGGTTCGAATCCAGCCCCCTCCACCAGTATTGCAAAAAAAATGGCCTGAATTCTAGGCTCAAGTATCGCAAGTAGTGCCGAACAGGTTGTGAATGCAGAAGTAGTGGTGACCCTCGCGGGTGTAGCTCAATGGTAGAGCTGAAGCCTTCCAAGCTTATGACGAGGGTTCGATTCCCTTCACCCGCTCCAGTTTTTGGTAGTCGATGATCTCAGATGTCGTCTGCGCAGTAGCCCTTTTAGCTCAGTGGTAGAGCACTCCCTTGGTAAGGGAGAGGCCACGTGTTCAATCCACGTAAAGGGCACCAGTTTCAAGCTTGCATGCGTTCTATGCAGCAACAAGTCGAACAGGCGCGTGCCTGAACATTCTCTCAAATCGTTAGGAGTCCAAGATGGCAAAAAGCAAGTTTGAGCGGACCAAACCGCACGTGAATGTGGGCACGATTGGCCACGTCGACCATGGCAAGACCACGCTGACGGCAGCAATTGCAACAGTGCTGTCGAAGAAATTCGGCGGCGAAGCAAAAGCCTACGACCAGATCGATGCAGCACCGGAAGAAAAAGCACGCGGCATCACGATCAACACCGCGCACGTCGAATATGAAACAGCAGCGCGCCACTATGCGCACGTTGACTGCCCAGGCCATGCCGACTATGTGAAAAACATGATTACTGGCGCTGCACAGATGGACGGCGCCATTCTGGTGTGTTCAGCTGCAGACGGCCCGATGCCACAAACCCGCGAGCACATCCTGCTGGCGCGTCAGGTTGGCGTTCCTTACATCATCGTTTTCCTGAACAAGTGCGACATGGTGGACGACGCCGAGCTGCTTGAACTGGTTGAAATGGAAGTGCGCGAACTGCTAGTCAAGTACGAATTCCCAGGCGACGACCTGCCGATCATCCAGGGTTCAGCCAAGCTGGCACTGGAAGGCGATACAGGTCCGTTGGGCGAGCAGGCAATCATGAAGCTGGCCGACGCTCTCGACACCTATATTCCAACGCCAGAGCGCGCAGTTGACGGTGCTTTCCTGCTGCCAGTTGAAGACGTATTCTCGATCTCGGGTCGCGGTACCGTTGTGACCGGACGTATCGAGCGCGGCATTGTCAAAGTCGGCGAAGAGCTGGAAATCATCGGCATCCGCGACACACAAAAGACGACCTGCACGGGCGTGGAAATGTTCCGGAAATTGCTCGACCAGGGTCAAGCTGGCGATAACGTTGGCGTGCTGTTGCGCGGTACCAAGCGTGAAGACGTCGAGCGGGGCCAGGTATTGGCGAAGCCGAACTCGATCAAGCCGCACAAGCATTTCACCGGCGAGATCTATGTTCTGTCGAAAGACGAAGGCGGCCGCCATACTCCTTTCTTTAACAACTATCGCCCACAGTTCTACTTCCGTACCACGGACGTGACCGGTTCGATCGAGTTGCCAAAAGACAAAGAAATGGTCATGCCAGGCGATAACGTGTCGATCACGGTTATGCTGATTAACCCGATCGCGATGGAAGAAGGTTTGCGCTTCGCCATCCGTGAAGGTGGTCGTACCGTTGGTGCTGGCGTCGTTGCAAAAATTATTGAGTAATAACTGAGCATGGAGATCGGTATAGACGGAAGCAACGTACTGTACCGGTTTTCATGTTCTCATTTTCAAACGTAGGGGCGTAGCTCAATTGGCAGAGCGTCGGTCTCCAAAACCGAAGGTTGGGGGTTCGAGGCCCTCCGCCCCTGCCACCGATTCTGGTGTAGGGTACCGAAAGTAAATAGAGTATGTCTAATCAACCTGTGCAAACAGTTAGCGCGTCGAGCGACAAGCTGAAAGTCGCATTGGCGATCTGTGCGGTCATTGCAGGTGTAGTTGGTTTCTATGTTCTGGCAGACAAGTCCGGCATGGTGCGTGCGAGCGCTCTTGTGTGCGGGCTTCTTGTCGCTATTGCGATAGCCTGGTCCTCCACGCCTGGAAAAGATTTTTTGAATTTCGCCAGCGAAGCTGTGCGTGAAACTAAAAAAGTAGTCTGGCCTACACGTAAAGAAGCAATGCAGATTACTGCGATTGTCTTTTGTTTCGTACTGGTGATGGCGCTCTTTCTGTGGGGTACAGACAAGCTATTGGAATTTTTGCTGTATGACGTAATTCTGGGTTGGAAAAAATGACGAGCGAAAATGCAGATGAAGGGTCTCCTGTAGTGCCAGAAAGCGCTGCAGTGACGGCGCTGACAAGCAAAAAACGCTGGTATGTAGTCCATGCCTACTCTGGCATGGAGAAAAGCGTCCAGCGTGCACTAACAGAGCGGGTTACTCGCGCTGGAATGGATGATAAATTCGGTCAGATTCTGGTTCCAACTGAAGAAGTGATCGAAGTCAAGAACGGCCAGAAATCAGTGACAGAGCGTCGTTTCTTTCCAGGCTACGTGCTGGTGGAAATGGAAATGACCGACGAAACATGGCATCTCGTCAAAAACACAAGCAAGGTGACGGGTTTCATTGGCGGTAAATCGAACAAGCCAACACCTATCCCGCCGCATGAAGTTGATAAAATCATGCAGCAGATGCAAGAAGGCATTGAAAAGCCTCGGCCTAAAGTCTTGTATGAAGTCGGTGAGCTGGTTCGTATCAAGGACGGTCCGTTCACTGATTTTAACGGCAACGTCGAGGAAGTGAATTACGAGAAGTCGCGTGTGCGGGTTTCGGTCACCATCTTTGGTCGCGCTACGCCGGTTGAGCTGGAGTTCGGACAGGTCGAAAAAGTTTAACCCGACCAAGGCAATCGGTTGATTGCCAACAGAGTATTGATGTGTCAAGCCGGGACACTGTGCATCACGCACGAATTCCGGTGGATTTGAAAGAGGAGCCTTAGTAAATCGCGAAAATGCAGTTGCGATCAAAAAGGCGCTATCACTCACCTACGAAGGAGCCACAATGGCAAAGAAGATTATTGGTTTTATCAAGCTGCAAGTGCCAGCTGGTAAAGCAAACCCGTCCCCTCCGATTGGTCCAGCACTGGGCCAGCGCGGTTTGAACATCATGGAATTCTGCAAGGCGTTTAACGCCCAGACCCAGGGTCTCGAGCCAGGTCTGCCGATTCCAGTCGTGATCACGGCATTCGCTGACAAGTCGTTCACCTTCGTGATGAAGACGCCGCCAGCAACGATCCTGATCAAAAAAGCTGCCGGAATCACCAAGGGTTCGCCGAAGCCGCATACCGACAAGGTTGGTAGCATCACCCGCAAGCAAGCGGAAGAAATCGCAACTCAAAAACGGCCGGATTTGACGGCTGCTGACATGGACGCAGCTGTGCGCATCATCGCCGGTTCCGCACGTTCCATGGGCATCACGGTAGAGGAAATCTAATGGCTAAGTTATCGAAGCGCGTAAAAGCAATCAAGGCAAAAGTAGATCGCACCAAGGCCTATCCTTTTGACAATGCCGTAGCACTGATCAAAGAGCTGGCAACTGCAAAATTCAACGAGTCGATCGATGTATCGGTTCAATTGGGTGTGGATGCCAAGAAGTCGGACCAGGTTGTTCGCGGTTCAGTGGTATTGCCCGCTGGTACAGGTAAAAGTGTACGCGTCGCTGTGTTCGCGACAGGTGAAAAGGCCGAGCAGGCGAAAGCCGCCGGTGCGGACATCGTCGGCATGGAAGATCTTGCCGAGCAGATCAAGGCTGGTAACATGCCTTTCGATATCGTGATTGCGTCACCTGACACGATGCGTATCGTTGGTACGCTGGGCCAGATTCTTGGTCCTCGCGGTCTGATGCCTAACCCAAAAGTGGGTACGGTAACTCCTGACGTCGCAACGGCTGTCAAGAACGCAAAAGCTGGTCAAGTGCAGTACCGTACTGATAAAGGCGGTATCATTCACGCAACTATTGGTCGCAAGTCGTTCACCGACGAAGCACTGAAGTCGAACCTGGTTGCGTTGATCGATGCGTTGACCAAAGCAAAGCCAACGTCAAGCAAAGGTGTCTACCTGCGCAAGGTGTCGCTGTCATCCACTATGGGTGCCGGTGTGCGTGTTGATCAGGCATCGTTGACTGCCTGAGTAAAAGTTTAAGACTCCGTGCCACGTCGGCGCGGAGCAGATCTTTGGGCTGAATCGGACGTCAATGTATTGGCGTGCGTTCAGACAATCAAAGACCGTTGGGCGAGAAACATGCTGTTAATGCTTCCCGTTAAAACGCTGCCCAGGCAGTTCCCAACGCAGATGGTGAGCCCGAACAAGTTTTGTAGTCTCTAAGCTGGTACGCCAGTCGGAACTCCTAACTTCGGACGCCGTGTTCGAACCGATGCAAGGCAAGTAACCACTCGCGGTTATGTAGTAGCTGAGTATCATTTTTGGAGGTTGACCGTGAGTCTCAATCTGAATGACAAAAAGGCCGTTGTAGCCGAAATCTCTGCCAAAGTCGCAACAGCGCAGACGATCGTCGTGGCCGAATACCGTGGCATCCAGGTTAGTCACTTGACGCAACTGCGTGCAAAAGCACGTGCTGAAGGTGTGTACTTGCGCGTATTGAAAAATACGCTTGCTCGTCGCGCTGTTGAAGGCACTGCATTTTCTGGCCTTGCTTCTGAAATGACCGGTCCGTTGATCTATTCAATCTCGGATGATGCCGTTGCTGCTGCAAAAGTTCTTCAAGACTTTGCAAAAACCAACGACAAACTGGTTATCAAGGCAGGTAATTATGGTGGTAAAGCGCTTGATAAAGCAGGCGTATCATCGTTAGCCAGTATCCCAAGCCGCGAAGTTCTGCTGTCCCAGTTGTTGGGGATCATGCAAGCGCCGGTATCGGGTTTTGCACGCGCTTTGGCCGCACTCGCAGCCAAGAAAAACGAAGGAAGCGAAGCCGCACCGACCGCCGAGGCAGAAGCCGAAGCGCCAGTCGAAGCTGCTTGATATTTCCGGTAGTTTCTACCGGGAAGAACCAACGTTTTGCGTTAATACTGATCAGATGTACTTATCAATACAATTTAGGAGTTTCAAATGGCAATTAGCAAAGACGATATCCTCGAAGCCGTAGGCGCGATGTCAGTAATGGAATTGAACGAGATGGTCAAAGCGTTCGAAGAGAAATTTGGCGTGTCGGCAGCTGCAATGGCAGTTGCAGGTCCAGCTGGTGCTGCAGCAGTTGTTGAAGAGCAAACAGAATTCACGGTTACTTTGACCGATTTCGGCGCTAACAAAGTTGGCGTAATTAAAGCTGTTCGCGAAATCACCGGCCTTGGCCTCAAAGAAGCTAAAGATCTGGTTGACGGTGCACCGAAGCCAGTTAAAGAAGCAGTATCGAAAGCTGATGCTGAAGCAGCCAAGAAAAAGCTGGAAGATGCAGGCGCGAAAGCCGAAATCAAGTAAACTCGGTCCGTCAGCGCAGTTCTGCAGCGCCGGAGTCAAAGCGCGGAACCCTTTTCAGGAAGGGTTCGGCTTTGGCTCCTTTGTCGTTTCCAAATTTATGGTGCTCAACCTATGCTGGGCCACCGCAAATAGGAGACAAAAGTAACTCGATTTAGCAGGGTTGTCACTTGAGGTTTCGTCGTTGTTGGCGCATGCAGGTACCGCATGTTGCTGTCGAGGTCTGAACTGTCCATCCTTCCTGTCACTCACGGAGTGTTCATGCACTACTCATTTACTGAGAAGAAGCGTATTCGTAAATCATTTGCGAAACGCGCTAACGTCCACAACGTTCCGTTCCTGCTGGCGACGCAGCTCGAGTCCTACCTTAGCTTTTTGCAAGCGGACAAAGTTCCATCGCAACGCCGGAACGAAGGCCTGCAGTCGGCCTTCACCTCGATTTTCCCGATCGTCTCGCACAATGGTTTCGCGCGTCTCGAATTTCTTTCGTACATTCTTGGCGATCCGCCGTTCGACGTCAAGGAATGCCAGCAGCGCGGATTGACATTCGCGTCGCCGCTACGGGCGAAAGTGCGTCTGGTGATTCTTGACAAGGAATCGCCAACCAAGCCGGTGGTCAAGGAGATGAAGGAGCAAGAAGTCTACATGGGTGAATTGCCACTCATGACGACGACTGGTTCGTTTGTGATCAACGGTACGGAACGCGTCATTGTGTCGCAGTTGCACCGTTCGCCAGGCGTGTTCTTCGAACACGATCGCGGCAAGACCCACTCGTCGGGCAAGTTGCTGTTCTCAGCCCGAATCATTCCTTACCGCGGCTCATGGCTGGATTTCGAGTTCGATCCGAAAGACATTCTGTTTTTCCGTGTCGACCGTCGCCGCAAGATGCCAGTCACGATCCTGCTGAAGGCAATCGGCATGACGCCGGAACAGATACTCGCGAATTTCTTTGTCTTCGACAACTTCGCACTGCGCGCCGAAGGCGGCGAAATGGAATTCGTCGGTGAGCGTCTGCGCGGTGAAGTTGCGCGTTTTGACATCAACGACAAGGCGGGTAAATCGATCGTCGCCAAAGACAAGCGGGTCAACGCCAAGCATGTCCGTGAAATCGAAGCCGCTGGAATCAAGCACATTACGGTCCCTGAAGATTATTTGCTCGGGCGCGTCCTGGCAAAAAATATCATTGATTCTGATACCGGCGAAGTTGTCGCGAGTGCGAATGACGAGCTGACTGAAGAGCTGATGGCGCGTTTGCGCGAAGCGAATGTCACTGATATTCAAACGCTGTACACCAATGACCTCGACCAGGGTGGATACATCTCGCAAACCCTGCGTATGGACGATACGGCTGACCAGATGGCTGCCAAAGTCGCGATCTACCGCATGATGCGTCCAGGCGAGCCGCCAACCGAAGACTCGGTTGAAGCGCTGTTCAACGGCTTGTTCTATAACGAAGACCGTTATGACCTGTCGGCTGTTGGCCGCATGAAGTTCAACCGTCGTATCGGTCGCGATGAGCTGACCGGCATGATGACATTGTCCAACGATGATGTCCTTGCCGTAATTAAGATCCTTGTCGAGTTGCGCAATGGTCGCGGCGAAGTCGATGACATCGATCACCTCGGTAATCGTCGTGTGCGTTGCGTCGGTGAGCTGGCGGAGAATCAATTCCGTGCTGGTCTGGTGCGTGTTGAACGCGCCGTGAAAGAGCGTCTGGGTCAAGCGGAAGCTGACAACCTGATGCCGCACGACCTGATCAATTCGAAGCCGATTTCAGCTGCGATTCGTGAATTTTTCGGTTCGTCGCAATTGTCGCAGTTTATGGACCAGACGAATCCGTTGTCCGAGATCACGCACAAGCGTCGCGTTTCTGCACTGGGACCTGGCGGTCTGACACGGGAACGTGCCGGCTTTGAAGTCCGTGACGTTCATCCGACACACTACGGTCGGGTTTGTCCGATCGAAACGCCAGAGGGACCAAACATTGGTCTGATCAACTCGCTGGCGCTGTATGCACGGTTGAATGAATACGGTTTCCTTGAAACGCCGTATCGCAAAGTATTCGACAGCAAGATCACCAGCCAGATTGATTACCTGTCAGCGATCGAAGAAGGCCGCTACATCATCGCTCAGGCGAACGCGACCATCGACAAGACTGGTCAGCTGTCAGACGAGCTCGTCTCGGCACGTGAAGCGGGCGAGACGATTCTGGTATCGCCGGAACGCGTGCAATACATGGACGTGGCTCCTGGTCAGATCGTGTCGGTTGCAGCGTCGTTGATTCCGTTCCTGGAGCATGACGATGCAAACCGTGCACTGATGGGTGCCAACATGCAACGTCAGGCGGTGCCGTGCTTGCGTCCTGAAAAGGCGCTGGTCGGAACAGGTATCGAACGTACTGTTGCAGTCGACTCCGGAACCACCGTTCAAGCCTTGCGTGGTGGTCTGGTTGATTACATTGATGCCGGTCGTGTGGTGATTCGTGTTAACGACGAAGAAGCAACCGCTGGTGAAGTTGGTGTCGATATTTATAATTTGATCAAGTACACACGGTCAAACCAGAATACGAACATCAACCAGCGTCCAATCGTCAAGGTGGGTGACCGTGTCGCCAAGCATGACGTGATTGCTGACGGTGCATCGACGGACCTTGGTGAGTTGGCTCTTGGTCAAAACATGCTCGTGGCGTTTATGCCGTGGAATGGCTACAACTTTGAAGATTCGATTCTGATCTCTGAAAAGGTCGTTGCGGATGACCGTTACACGTCGATTCATATCGAAGAGCTGTCGGTTGTTGCACGGGATACCAAGCTAGGTGCTGAAGAGATCACACGCGATATTTCCAATCTCGCTGAAAACCAGCTGGCACGGCTCGATGAATCCGGCATCGTCTACATTGGAGCTGAAGTCGAAGCCGGTGATACGCTGGTCGGCAAGGTAACGCCAAAAGGAGAAACCCAGCTGACGCCAGAAGAGAAACTTCTGCGCGCCATCTTTGGTGAAAAAGCATCCGATGTGAAAGACACATCGTTGCGTGTGCCGTCCGGCATGATTGGTACCGTGATCGACGTGCAGGTATTCACGCGCGAAGGAATCCCGCGTGACAAACGTGCACAACAAATTATTGACGATGAGCTGAAACGCTACCGTCTTGATTTGAATGACCAGCTGCGCATCGTCGAAGGCGACGGTTTCCAGCGTCTCGAACGTGTACTGGTCGGTAAAGTCGTGAACGGTGGTCCGAAGAAGTTGGCTAAAGGCGCGAAGATTACCAAAGAGTATCTTGCCGACCTGGACAAATACCACTGGTTCGATATTCGTCCCGCCGACGACGATGCCGCAGCAGCACTCGAAGCCATCAAGGAATCGATTGCAGAGAAGCGTCATCAGTTCGACCTTGCCTTTGAAGAAAAACGCAAGAAGCTGACGCAAGGCGATGAATTGCCACCAGGCGTGCAGAAAATGGTCAAGGTCTACCTTGCCGTGAAGCGTCGTCTGCAGCCAGGCGACAAGATGGCGGGTCGTCACGGCAACAAAGGCGTGGTGTCACGTATCGTGCCTATCGAAGACATGCCGTACATGGCTGACGGCACGCCGGCAGACATCGTATTGAATCCACTCGGTGTGCCATCCCGGATGAACGTTGGTCAGGTTCTGGAAGTCCATCTTGGATGGGCTGCCAAAGGCTTGGGCTTGCGGATTGGTGAAATGCTGAAGGCGCAAGCCAAAGTTATCGAGCTGCGCAAGTTCCTCGCGGTGATTTATAACGAGTCTGGCAAGAGCGAAGATCTGGATAGTTTCAGCGATGACGAAATCCTGGAGCTGGCATCTAATCTGAAGCATGGTGTGCCGTTTGCGACACCGGTCTTCGATGGCGCCAACGAGGAAGAAATCCATCGCATGCTTGATCTTGCTTACCCGGATCACATTGCCAAGCAACTCGGTATGACGCCGTCGAAAAACCAGGTGACGATGTATGACGGTCGTACTGGCGAAGCATTCGAGCGGTCGGTCACGGTAGGCTACATGCACATGCTGAAGTTGCATCACCTGGTTGATGACAAGATGCATGCACGTTCGACTGGTCCTTATTCGCTGGTGACGCAACAGCCACTTGGCGGTAAAGCGCAGTTCGGTGGTCAGCGTTTCGGTGAAATGGAAGTGTGGGCACTCGAAGCTTACGGCGCATCGTACGTCTTGCAGGAGATGTTGACCGTGAAGTCGGATGACGTGAATGGTCGTACCAAAGTGTATGAAAACCTGGTCAAGGGCGACCATGTAATCGACGCCGGTATGCCTGAATCGTTCAACGTGCTGGTCAAGGAAATTCGTTCACTCGGTATCGATATCGATCTCGAGCGGGATTAATTTCTAAAAACGGAGTTTGCAATACACATCCGTGTAGTGCAAACTCCGTTTTCAATTAACATTGCGTTTTTTTCTGCTGGAATATCAGTAAGTTTGCACTGAGCCAGAGAACTTATCTAGTAGTAAGGAACTGTCACACCGTACCCGGTATCAGCGGAACTCTGACCAACATCAGGGCTCTCCCGTCGATACGAACTGGGTCGCCAAGCGGTCGCGGCATACCCTCGTCAGTCATCACGCGTTTTTCACGCCAACCTGGAGTGATACATGAAAGCACTGCTCGATTTATTCAAGCAAGTTCAGCAAAATGAACAATTTGACGCGATCAAAATTGGTCTCGCCTCCCCGGAAAAGATCCGTTCGTGGTCCTACGGCGAAGTAAAAAAGCCGGAAACCATTAACTACCGTACCTTTAAACCAGAACGTGACGGCCTGTTTTGTGCAAAGATTTTTGGTCCGATCAAGGACTACGAATGCCTTTGCGGTAAGTACAAGCGACTGAAGCATCGTGGCGTTATCTGCGAAAAGTGCGGTGTCGAAGTGACGCTTGCCAAGGTTCGCCGCGAGCGTATGGGTCACATCGAGTTGGCATCCCCAACCGCACATATCTGGTTTCTGAAGTCGCTGCCGTCACGCCTTGGTATGGTCTTAGACATGACCTTGCGGGACATCGAGCGCGTTTTGTACTTTGAAGCCTACGTCGTTACCGATCCAGGTATGACGCCGCTGAAAAAATGCCAGATCATGTCCGAAGACGATTACGCCGCCAAGTATGAAGAATACGGCGACGATTTCACTGCATTCATGGGCGCCGAAGGTATCCGCGAATTGCTGCGTTCGATTGATATCGATCGCGACGCTGAAATGCTGCGCCAGGAGCTCAAAGAGTCCAAGTCCGAAGCCAAGATCAAGAAATACGCGAAGCGCCTGAAAGTCCTTGAGGCATTCCAGCGTTCAGGCATCAAGCCTGACTGGATGATCATGGAAGTTCTGCCAGTGTTGCCGCCAGAATTGCGTCCGCTGGTGCCGCTGGATGGTGGCCGTTTTGCGACCTCCGACTTGAATGATCTGTATCGCCGGGTCATCAACCGTAATAACCGTCTGAAGCGCCTGATGGAATTGCGCGCTCCGGAAATCATTACGCGTAACGAAAAACGGATGTTGCAGGAAGCAGTCGATTCCTTGCTCGATAACGGTCGCCGCGGTAAAGCAATGACCGGCGCCAACAAGCGTCCTCTGAAATCACTTGCCGAGATGATCAAGGGTAAGGGCGGTCGTTTCCGTCAGAACTTGCTGGGCAAGCGTGTCGATTACTCCGGTCGTTCGGTCATCGTTGTGGGTCCACAACTGAAATTGCATCAATGTGGTTTGCCGAAGTTGATGGCGCTTGAACTGTTCAAGCCTTTCATTTTCAACAAGCTCGAATTGATGGGGCTGGCCACCACGATCAAAGCAGCAAAGAAACTGGTTGAAATCCAGGAGCCGGTTGTCTGGGATATTCTGGAAGACGTGATTCGTGAACATCCGGTCATGCTTAACCGCGCCCCAACCTTACATCGTCTGGGTATCCAGGCGTTCGAGCCAGTGTTGATCGAAGGCAAAGCCATCCAGTTGCATCCGCTGGTGTGCGCCGCGTTCAACGCCGACTTTGACGGCGACCAGATGGCAGTTCACGTGCCGCTGTCGATTGAAGCGCAGATGGAAGCACGGACGCTGATGCTAGCGTCGAACAATATTTTGTTCCCGTCGAATGGCGAGCCGTCGATTGTGCCGTCGCAGGATATCGTGCTGGGCTTGTACTACGCCACCCGCGAAAAGATCAATGGCAAAAACGAGGGAATGATGTTCCCTGACGTGTCAGAAGTCATTCGCGCATACGATAACAAAGAAGTCGAACTGACTTCCCGTGTGACCGTGCGTATTACCGAGTACCCGAAGAATCTGGAGACCGGCGAGTTCGAAAAGACAGTCACCCGTTACGAGACCACAATTGGTCGCGCAATCCTGTCGGAAATCCTGCCTAAGGGATTGCCGTTCAGCGTGCTTAACCGCGCACTGAAAAAGAAAGAGATTTCCAAGTTGATTAACACGTCATTCCGCAAGTGCGGTTTGCGTGCCACGGTGGTGTTTGCCGATCAACTGATGCAATCCGGTTTCCGTTTGGCGACTCGCGCTGGTATCTCGATTTGCGTCGACGACATGCTTGTGCCGCCACAAAAAGTCACGCTGATTGCGACGGCCGAGCAGGAAGTCAAGCAGATCGAACAGCAATATTCGTCGGGTCTGGTCACCGCTGGTGAGCGCTATAACAAGGTTGTCGACATCTGGGGCAAGGCCGGTGACGACGTCGGCAAAGCCATGATGGATCAACTGAAGGTTGAAGACGTCATTCGCCGTGACGGTACAGAATCGACCCAGGAATCGTTTAACGCGATTTACATGATGGCCGACTCCGGTGCCCGCGGATCAGCCGCACAGATTCGTCAGTTGGCAGGTATGCGTGGATTGATGGCAAAGCCGGATGGCTCGATTATCGAAACGCCTATTACCGCGAATTTCCGCGAAGGCTTGAACGTGTTGCAGTACTTTATTTCGACACACGGCGCGCGTAAAGGTCTGGCAGATACGGCGTTGAAGACTGCGAACTCGGGTTACCTGACACGTCGTCTTGTCGATGTGACCCAGGATCTGGTTGTCATCGAAGACGACTGCGGCACGTCAAATGGCGCATCGATGAAGGCAATGGTCGAGGGCGGTGAAGTTATCGAAGCATTGCGGGATCGTATCCTCGGTCGCGTCGCGGCTAACGACATCGTCAACCCTGAAACCCAGGCAACGTTGTTCCCTGCCGGTACCTTGTTGGATGAAGACGGTGTTGAGGAAATCGAACGTCTGGGCATAGACGAGGTCAAAGTACGCACTCCGCTGACCTGTGACACTCGCTATGGTCTGTGCGGCATGTGTTATGGCCGTGACCTTGGGCGTGGTGTCCTGGTCAACGCCGGTGAAGCCGTCGGCGTGATTGCTGCGCAATCGATTGGTGAGCCGGGTACCCAGCTGACCATGCGTACGTTCCATATCGGTGGTGCTGCATCGCGCGCCGCGGTGGCATCGTCGGTGGAAGCCAAGTCGAACGGTATTGTGCGTTTCACGGCAACCATGCGTTATGTCACGAACGGCAAGGGCGGTCAGATCGTTATTTCCCGTTCAGGTGA
Source organism: Actimicrobium antarcticum (assembly GCF_039536745.1). Classification (NCBI taxonomy): domain Bacteria; kingdom Pseudomonadati; phylum Pseudomonadota; class Betaproteobacteria; order Burkholderiales; family Oxalobacteraceae; genus Actimicrobium; species Actimicrobium antarcticum. The sequence goes on along the minus strand of NZ_BAAAZE010000014.1, from coordinate 141,716 downwards.
AGTCTTGATAACTGACGACCATGGTCGTGAGCGTGAGCGTCATAAAGTGCCATACGGCGCGACGTTAAGCGTGCATGACGGTTTGCTGCTCAAGGCAGGTACCCCATTGGCTACCTGGGACCCGCTGACACGTCCGATCATTACCGAATATGCCGGTACGGTACGTTTCGAGAACGTCGAAGAAGGTTCGACGGTTGCACGTCAGGTGGATGAAGTTACGGGTCTGTCGACGATGGTGGTTATTGATGCGAAGCGTCGTGGTTCGGTAAGCAAGACAGTGCGTCCACAAGTCAAACTGTTGAACGAGCAAGGCGAAGAAGTCAAGATCGCCGGCACAGAGCACGCAGTGACCATCGGATTCCAGGTCGGTGCACTGATTACCGTCAAAGACGGACAGCATGTGTCTGTCGGTGAAGTGTTGGCGCGTATCCCAACCGAATCGCAAAAAACACGTGACATCACCGGTGGATTGCCGCGTGTTGCCGAATTGTTTGAAGCGCGTTCGCCGAAAGACGCCGGTATGCTTGCGGAAGTCACGGGTACTGTGGCATTTGGTAAGGAAACCAAGGGCAAGCAGCGTCTTGAGATTACAGACATGGATGGCAACAAGCACGAGTTCCTGATTACCAAGGACAAGCAGGTGCTGGTTCATGACGGTCAGGTAGTCAATAAAGGCGAGATGATCGTTGATGGTCCTGCCGATCCTCAGGACATCTTGCGCTTGCTGGGTATTGAAGCACTGGCCCGATATATCGTGGATGAAGTGCAGGATGTGTATCGCTTGCAAGGCGTGAAGATCAACGACAAGCACATTGAAGTGATTGTTCGTCAGATGCTGCGTCGCGTACAAATCGTTGATGCCGGCGATGCGAATTACATTACCGGAGAGCAGGTAGAGCGTTCGGAATTGCTGGATGAGAACGATCGCGTCAATGCGGCGGGTAAAATCCCAGCGACATATGAAAACGTGCTTCTCGGTATTACGAAGGCATCGTTGTCGACGGACTCGTTCATTTCTGCTGCATCGTTCCAGGAAACAACCCGTGTACTTACCGAAGCGGCGATCATGGGCAAACGCGACGGTCTGCGCGGTCTGAAGGAAAACGTCATCGTTGGTCGACTGATTCCTGCTGGTACCGGCCTAGCGTTCCATCGTGCACGCCGGGAAAAAGAAACGTGGGAAGCCGAAGAGCGTACAGCCTTGTTGCAAGCCGAGAAGGTTGCTCGTAACGCGGAATTCGAAGCTCAGATGGCTGATGTGATTGATAGCACCGACAGCGAATCATAAGATCTCCCTGCTCGAAAAACCGGCACCCTGAATTTCTGGTGCCGGTTTTTTTTGTGTGGTCAATTTTTGCGCGCCGCAAAATATCTGCAGGAAAAATAGACGGTGTGAAGTTTTCTTCGTAGGTCGTGACCATTCGTACCCGTCAGTTCGCATCGCTGAGCACTTCCTTTCGGTCGATCATATCGGCGCCAGAGCCGCACGCAGCTGATTTTGTTCGCCAGTCATCCTAAAATTAACGGGAGACTATGATTGACGTCTGAATAAGCTGAGCCTATACTCGCGAGTTCTCGATTTTATCCGCAAGTTAGGTTTGGCAGGCCGCAAGGTGTTGCCAAAATCGAAGAGATCGTAGCGAGCCAAGTACTCGTAGCGCAAGTTTAAAGTCCCCGGACAACCGTTTTCGGGATCTATTCATAGAAGTATTTTAGTTGGGTTTAGAGCGATGCCAACCATCAATCAACTGATTCGCCAGCCGCGTGTTTCCGCACGCGTCAAGAGCAAATCGCCGGCGCTGGAAAACAGCCCGCAAAAACGTGGCGTTTGCACGCGCGTTTATACGACAACCCCAAAAAAGCCAAACTCGGCTTTGCGTAAGGTTGCCAAAGTACGCTTGACCAACGGTTTCGAAGTTATTTCGTACATCGGTGGTGAAGGCCATAACTTGCAAGAGCACAGTGTGGTACTGCTGCGCGGCGGCCGTGTCAAGGATTTGCCGGGTGTGCGTTATCACATGGTTCGCGGTGCACTGGATACCCAGGGCGTCAAGGATCGTAAGCAGTCGCGTTCGAAGTACGGTACCAAGCGTGCCAAGGCTGGCAAGAAGTAATATTAATTGTTCCGTTGAATTGTCACGGAGCCTGTGTCGGTCCCATCTGGGCCGAGTAAGTGGGTAGCTATGATGGCTGTCCGCGAATGTGATCTCCAATGAGATGCACATTCAACTGAAGATTGAAGGGAATCGAAATGCCACGTCGTCGTGAAGTCCCCAAGCGGGATATTTTGCCGGATCCAAAGTTTGGTAATGTTGATGTTGCCAAGTTCGTCAACGTGCTGATGTTGTCGGGTAAGAAGTCGGTTGCTGAAAACATCATTTATGGTGCGTTCGAGCACATTGCAGCGAAATCGGGAAAAGATGCCCTCGAGGTATTTTCTGCTGCGATCAGTAACTGCAAGCCGCTGGTTGAAGTGAAGTCGCGCCGTGTTGGTGGTGCAAACTACCAGGTGCCAGTTGAAGTCCGTCCTGTACGTCGCATGGCGTTGTCGATGCGTTGGTTGCGCGAAGCTGCAAACAAGCGTAGCGAAAAATCGATGCCGCAACGTTTGGGTGGAGAGTTGCTTGAAGCTGCTGAGGGTCGTGGCGGTGCAATGAAAAAACGCGATGAAGTGCATCGCATGGCAGAAGCGAACAAGGCGTTCTCGCACTTCCGCTTCTAATCAACCGATCGGCGTTGTTGCCATGAGCACGCAGCGTAAATCGATAAAGTAACTTGTTCGAGGCCGGGCACATTGAATAGATGGCGCTCGGTTTTGTTCATTAAAAAGATTTAGGATTAACTATGGCCCGCAAGACCCCCATTGAGCGTTATCGGAACATCGGTATTTCTGCTCACATTGATGCAGGTAAAACCACGACGACTGAACGCGTACTGTTTTACACCGGTGTAAATCACAAGATCGGTGAAGTTCATGACGGCGCGGCCACCATGGACTGGATGGAGCAGGAGCAAGAGCGCGGAATCACGATTACTTCCGCTGCAACTACCTGTTTTTGGAAAGGTATGGCTAACAACTTCCCTGAGCATCACATCAATATTATTGATACGCCAGGCCACGTCGACTTCACGATTGAAGTCGAGCGCTCAATGCGCGTTCTAGACGGTGCGTGCATGGTCTACTGTGCAGTCGGTGGAGTCCAGCCCCAGTCTGAGACTGTCTGGCGTCAGGCTAACAAATACGGTGTTCCACGTTTGGCATTCGTCAACAAAATGGACCGTACCGGCGCGAACTTTTTCAAAGTTTACGATCAGATGCGTGCTCGCCTGAAAGCGAATCCGATTCCTGTTCAGATCCCTATCGGCGCCGAAGAGAACTTCCTTGGTGTGGTCGACCTGGTCAAGATGAAGGCGATTTACTGGGATGACGCTTCGCAGGGCATGAAGTTTGACTATCGCGAAATTCCTGAAGAGCTTGTTGAGCAAGCCAAAGAATGGCGCGAGAAAATGGTCGAAGCGGCCGCTGAGGCGACCGAAGAACTGATGAATAAATACCTCGATGAAGGCGACCTGTCGGAAGCTGAAATCAAGGCGGCACTACGTCAACGGACCATTGCTGCAGAAATCGTCCCGATGATGTGTGGCACGGCGTTCAAAAACAAAGGTGTTCAGGCAATGCTGGATGGCGTGATCGAGTACCTGCCTTCACCTGCTGACATCCCGCCAGTCAAGGGCTTGGACGAAGATGACCTGCCAGTCGTACGCAAAGCAGAAGACACCGAGAAATTCTCGGCATTGGCATTCAAGATCATGACGGACCCGTTCGTCGGCCAGCTGATTTTCTTCCGTGTGTATTCAGGCATGATCAAATCCGGTGATACGGTTTTCAATCCGGTGAAGAACAAGAAAGAACGCCTCGGACGTATTTTGCAGATGCATGCAAACCAGCGCGAAGAAATCAAGGAAGTGCATGCAGGCGATATCGCAGCTGCGGTTGGGCTGAAAGACGCTACCACTGGTGAGACCTTGTGTGATCCTTCGGCAATCATCACCCTTGAGCGGATGGTGTTCCCTGAGCCAGTGATTTCTCAGGCCGTTGAGCCGAAAACCAAAGTAGACCAGGAAAAAATGGGTCTGGCTTTGAATCGTCTGGCCCAGGAAGATCCTTCTTTCCGCGTCAAGACGGATGAGGAATCAGGTCAAACCATCATTGGCGGTATGGGTGAGTTGCACCTGGAAATTATCGTTGACCGTATGCGTCGCGAGTTCGGTGTCGAAGCAACTGTCGGTAAGCCGCAAGTTGCCTACCGCGAAACGATTCGCAAAGTTTGCGAAGAGATTGAGGGCAAATTCGTCAAGCAGTCCGGTGGTCGCGGTCAGTACGGTCACGTGGTTCTGAAAATCGAGCCGCAATTGCCAGGTGTTGGTTTCGAATTTGTTGACGCAATCAAGGGCGGTACCGTCCCACGCGAATACATCCCTGCAGTTGAAAAAGGTGTTCGCGAAACATTGACGGCAGGCGTAATGGCCGGCTACCCGGTAGTCGACGTAAAAGTAACATTGTTTTTCGGTTCATACCATGATGTAGACTCGAACGAGAATGCCTTCCGCATGGCAGCATCAATGGCGTTCAAGGACGGTTGCCGCAAGGCTAGCCCGGTCATCCTTGAGCCTATGATGTCGGTTGAAGTAGAAACGCCTGAAGATTATGCCGGTTCGGTAATGGGTGACTTGTCATCACGTCGCGGAATGGTGCAGGGCATGGACGAGATTGCCGGCGGCGGTGGCAAAATCATTAAGGCAGAAGTGCCGCTTTCGGAAATGTTCGGTTATTCGACGTCGTTGCGTTCAGCAACCCAAGGTCGCGCAACCTACACGATGGAATTCAAGCATTATGCGGAAGCGCCGAAGAATGTGACCGAAGCAATTGTCACTTCCAAAGGCAAATAATCAAGTTTGGGTGGTCCGCAGATTCAATGGCGGGCCACAGCATAGATAGATAAATCGTTCTTTTTGAAGGAAGAAAAAAATGGCAAAGAGTAAATTCGAGCGGACCAAACCGCACGTAAACGTAGGCACAATTGGCCACGTCGACCATGGCAAGACCACGCTGACGGCAGCGATTGCTACCGTGCTGTCGAAGAAATTCGGCGGCGAAGCAAAAGCCTACGACCAGATCGATGCAGCACCGGAAGAAAAAGCACGCGGCATCACGATCAACACCGCGCACGTCGAATATGAAACAGCAGCGCGCCACTATGCGCACGTTGACTGCCCAGGCCATGCCGACTATGTGAAAAACATGATTACTGGCGCTGCACAGATGGACGGCGCCATTCTGGTGTGTTCAGCTGCAGACGGCCCGATGCCACAAACCCGCGAGCACATCCTGCTGGCGCGTCAGGTTGGTGTTCCGTACATCATCGTTTTCCTGAACAAGTGCGACATGGTGGATGACGCCGAGCTGCTTGAGTTGGTCGAAATGGAAGTGCGCGAACTGCTAGTCAAGTACGAATTCCCAGGCGACGACCTGCCGATCATCCAGGGTTCAGCCAAGCTGGCACTGGAAGGCGATACAGGTCCGTTGGGCGAGCAGGCAATCATGAAGCTGGCCGACGCTCTCGACACCTATATTCCAACGCCAGAGCGCGCAGTTGACGGTGCTTTCCTGCTGCCAGTTGAAGACGTATTCTCGATCTCGGGTCGCGGTACCGTTGTGACCGGGCGTATCGAGCGCGGCATTGTCAAAGTCGGCGAAGAGCTGGAAATCATCGGCATCCGCGACACACAAAAGACGACCTGCACGGGCGTGGAAATGTTCCGGAAATTGCTCGACCAGGGTCAAGCTGGCGATAACGTTGGCGTGCTGCTGCGCGGTACCAAGCGTGAAGACGTCGAGCGGGGCCAGGTATTGGCGAAGCCGAACTCGATCAAGCCGCATAAGCATTTCACCGGCGAGATCTATGTTCTGTCGAAAGACGAAGGCGGCCGCCATACTCCTTTCTTTAACAACTATCGCCCACAGTTCTACTTCCGTACCACGGACGTGACCGGTTCGATCGAGTTGCCAAAAGACAAAGAAATGGTCATGCCAGGCGATAACGTGTCGATCACGGTTATGCTGATTAACCCGATCGCGATGGAAGAAGGTTTGCGCTTCGCCATCCGTGAAGGTGGTCGTACCGTTGGTGCTGGCGTCGTTGCAAAAATTATTGAGTAATTCCCCAGGCTGCCTATTTGCATAGGTGGCATATCGCCGCGAATGAGATCATTCGCGGCTCGTTCTTTTAAGGATCATCATGTCTAGCCCAAACCAGAAAATCCGCATCCGCCTCAAAGCATTCGACTATCGTCTGATTGACCAGTCTGCACTGGAAATCGTCGAAACAGCGAAGCGTACCGGTGCAGTTGTCAAGGGTCCGGTGCCACTGCCAACCCGTATCCAGCGTTTCGACGTTTTGCGTTCGCCGCACGTCAACAAGACATCGCGCGACCAATTCGAGATTCGTACGCATGTTCGCTTGATGGACATCGTCGACCCTACGGACAAGACAGTCGATGCACTGATGAAACTGGATCTGCCAGCAGGTGTAGACGTAGAAATTAAATTGCAATAATTAAATTATTGAGGTATGTCGATTTCTCGAATTATTTGTTGTAGAAGAATCAGACTGCAGTTATAATTTCCGGCTTCGGTAGGGGAATGTGGTTTTACCAAATTCCCCTACGTTATTTAGTAGTACAAACAACAGCCCTGCCCAATCGTAGGCGGGAATGGAGAAAACAATGAGCCTTGGCCTAGTTGGTCGCAAGGTTGGTATGATGCGTATTTTTACGGATGACGGCGATTCAATTCCGGTTACCGTACTCGACGTTTCTAACAACCGTGTCACTCAAATCAAAACGCCTGAAACAGATGGTTATTCCGCTGTTCAGGTCGCATTCGGTCACCGACGTGCTTCGCGTGTCAATCAAGCATCTGCTGGGCATCATGCCAAAGCAGGCGTTGAAGCTGGTACCGTTCTTAAAGAATTTCGTATCGATGCCACTAAAGCTTTAGAAATGAAAGCTGGCGATATCGTTGCTGCGAGTCTCTTTGAAGTTGGTCAAAAAGTCGATGTGCAAGGCATCTCGATTGGTAAGGGTTACGCCGGTGTCATCAAGCGTTACAACTTTAGCTCGGGTCGCGCCACACACGGTAACTCCCGTTCGCACAATGTGCCAGGTTCCATCGGAATGGCGCAGGACCCAGGTCGAGTTTTCCCTGGTAAGCGCATGACCGGCCACATGGGTGACGTGACTGTCACGACCCAGAACCTCGAAATCGCCCGCATTGATGCCGACCGTCAGTTGTTGCTGATCAAAGGTGCCGTGCCTGGTGCAAAAAATGGCAAGGTTGTTGTATCGCCTGCCGTAAAAATTAAAGCCAAGAAAGGAGCTTAATCAATGGAACTCAAGCTCCTTAATGACCAAGGTCAAGCGGCTTCCGATGTGGCTGCGCCCGATACAGTTTTCGGTCGTGACTACAATGAAGCGCTGATCCACCAGGTCGTCGTTGCCTATCAAGCCAACGCTCGCAGTGGTAACAGCAAGCAAAAAAATCGTGAAGAAGTTCATCACACCACCAAGAAGCCTTGGCGTCAAAAAGGTACGGGCCGCGCCCGTGCTGGTATGTCGTCATCACCTTTGTGGCGTGGCGGCGGTCGGATTTTCCCTAATTCGCCTGACCAGAACTTTTCGCACAAAGTTAACAAGAAGATGTATCGCGCTGGTCTTTGCTCGATCCTGTCGCAGCTGGCCCGTGAAGGTCGTCTGTCAGTGATTGAAGAGATCGCTCTCGAGGCTCCGAAGACCAAACTGTTGTCGGTGAAGTTGAAAGAAATGGGCCTGCTGGAGTCAGTGTTGATTATCGCTGACAGCATCGATGAAAACCTGCTGCTTGCTTCCCGCAATTTGCCGCACGTGCTGATTGTTGAGCCGCGTCACGCTGATCCAGTGTCATTGGTGTTCTACAAGAAAATTGTGATTACCAAGGCTGCATTGGCCAAGATTGAGGAGATGTTGGCATGAGCGCGAATCTGAAATTTAGCGAAGAGCGTTTGATGAAGGTTCTGTTGGCTCCAGTAATTTCGGAGAAAGCAACTTTCGTCGCCGAGAAAAATGAACAAGTAGTTTTTCTGATCATGCCCGACGCAACCAAGCTTGAAGTAAAAGCAGCGGTTGAGTTGCTTTTCAAAGTCGAGGTTGAGTCCGTGCAGGTCGCGAATCGCCAAGGTAAACAAAAGCGCTCGGGTAAATTCAATGGACGCCGCAATCATACGCGCCGTGCATTCGTTTGCCTCAAGCCTGGTCAGGAAATCAACTTCACCGAGGAGGCTAAATAATGGCACTCGTTAAAGTCAAACCAACCTCACCTGGCCGTCGTGGCATGGTCAAGGTTGTCAATGCCGATCTGTACAAGGGTCGTCCATTCGCAGGCTTGATCGAAGCACAATCGAAAAGTGCCGGTCGTAACAACAACGGCCATATCACCACCCGTCATATCGGTGGTGGACACAAGCAGCATTATCGCGTCATTGATTTCCGTCGGATCAAGGATGGTATCCCTGCAAAGGTCGAGCGTATTGAATACGATCCGAACCGGACTGCCAATATTGCTTTGTTGTGCTACGCCGATGGCGAGCGTCATTACATCATTGCTACCAAGGGTATGGCAATCGGCGATCAGCTGATGAACGGCTCCGAAGCGCCGATCAAGTCGGGAAATTGCTTGCCAATTCGCAATATTCCAGTCGGTACGACGATGCACTGCGTCGAAATGCTGCCTGGTAAAGGTGCACAGATGGCTCGTACTGCCGGGGCCGGTGTGGTGCTGATGGCACGTGATGGTACCTACGCGCAAGTTCGCTTGCGTTCAGGGGAAGTGCGTCGCGTGCACGTCGAGTGCCGTGCAACTGTTGGTGAAGTCGGTAACGGCGAGCATAACCTGCGCAAAATCGGTAAAGCCGGTGCAATGCGCTGGCGCGGTGTCCGTCCTACCGTTCGCGGTGTGGTCATGAACCCGGTCGATCATCCACACGGTGGTGGTGAGGGTAAGACAGCTGCCGGTCGTCACCCAGTTTCGCCATGGGGTCAGCAAACCAAGGGCAAGAAGACGCGTCGCAACAAGCGCACCACGTCAATGATCATCTCGCGCCGCGGCAAGAAATAAGGATAAAAAATGACACGTTCATTGAAAAAAGGGCCGTTCTGTGACGCCCACCTTGTGAAGAAGGTTGAGACTGCGCAGGCGATCAAAGACAAAAAGCCAATTAAAACCTGGTCACGTCGCTCGACAATCATGCCGGACTTTATCGGTCTGACGATTGCGGTGCATAACGGCAAGCAGCACGTGCCGGTTTATGTTTCTGAAAACATGGTTGGCCATAAACTTGGTGAATTCGCATTGACCCGGACGTTCAAGGGTCACGCAGCCGATAAGAAGGCTAAGAAATAAGGTCCGATGATGGAAACTAAAGCTACCCTCCGCGGTGTGCGCCTCTCGGCCCAAAAGGGCCGTCTGGTTGCCGATCTTATCCGTGGCAAAAAAGTCGATCAAGCGTTAAACATTTTGCAATTCAGCCCTAAAAAAGGCGCTGTGATTATCAAGCGCGTGCTTGAGTCTGCAATTGCTAACGCAGAGCACAACGACGGTGCCGATATTGATGAGTTGAAAGTTACAACTATATATGTCGAAAAAGGTTCGGTCTTGAAGCGCTTTACAGCGCGTGCAAAAGGCCGTGGTGATCGTATCTCGAAACAATCCTGTCACATCTATGTGACTGTCGGTAACTAAGGGGTCACGATGGGACAGAAGATACATCCAACAGGATTTCGTTTATCCGTTACTCGCAACTGGGGTTCACGTTGGTATGCTGGCAATGCAAATTTTGCCACTATGCTTATCGAAGACCTTAAAGTTCGCGCATACCTGAAAACCAAGCTGAAAAACGCGTCCGTAGGCCGCGTCGTTATTGAACGTCCTGCAAAAAATGCACGGATCACGATTTACAGCTCACGCCCAGGTGTCGTGATCGGTAAAAAAGGTGAAGACATTGAAGTGCTGAAGACAGCGCTCGCGAAAATGATGGGCGTGCCGGTGCACGTGAACATCGAAGAAATTCGCAAGCCAGAGACTGACGCACAACTGATCGCTGACTCGATCGCCCAGCAACTTGAGAAGCGCATTATGTTCCGACGTGCTATGAAGCGCGCGATGCAAAATGCGATGCGGCTTGGTGCTCAGGGTATCAAGATCATGTCGTCTGGTCGTCTAAATGGTATCGAAATTGCTCGTAAAGAATGGTATCGCGAAGGTCGCGTGCCACTTCATACGCTGCGTGCCGATATTGATTATGGCTTTGGCGAGGCATTGACTACCTACGGCATCATTGGTATCAAGGTCTGGGTCTATAAAGGCGATCGCCTGGCAAATGGTGAAACCCCAAATATCGATGTCGTTTCGGACGAAGACAAGAAGCGTCGTGGTCCGCGTCGCGATGATGGAAAACCAAGCTCACGTCCACGTACTGCGCGTCCCGATGGTCAACCTGGTGCTACGGCTCCTGGTGCATCGCCCGCAGCAAAGCGTGTTCGTGCAAAAAAGCCTGACGGTCCTGCTGATGTAGTGGTTCCGGCTTTGGCTGAGAAAGCAGGAGAATAATCATGCTGCAACCAGCACGCAGGAAGTACCGTAAGGAACAAAAGGGTCGTAACAAAGGTATTTCGCATTCAAGAGGGACAGCAGTGTCTTTCGGTGAGTTCGGCCTGAAGGCGATCGGTCGCGGGCGCATTACGGCACGCCAAATCGAAGCTGCACGTCGCGCAATGACGCGTCACATTAAACGTGGCGGTCGGATCTGGATCCGTATTTTCCCGGATAAGCCGATTTCTCAAAAGCCGGCTGAAGTCCGGATGGGTAATGGTAAAGGTAATCCGGAGTATTACGTTGCCGAAATCCAGCCAGGTAAGATGCTGTACGAGATGGATGGCGTCGATGAAACATTGGCTCGCGAGGCGTTCCGTCTTGCGGCTGCTAAATTGCCGCTGTTGACTACGTTCGTCGTTCGTCAAGTCGGCCAATAAAAGGAGTGAATATGAAAACGTCTGAACTCCAGGGCAAGGATCAAGCGGCTTTGACAATTGAACTGAATGCACTGTTGAAGGCGCAATTTGGTCTGCGTATGCAGATTGCCACTCAACAGTTGAATAATACGTCTCAGCTTAAAAAAGTACGCCGTGATATTGCTCGTGTAAAAACTGTCATGAATTCGAAGGACGCCAAATAATGAACGATCCAGTGAAAGTAGCGCTCAAGCGCACGCTGATTGGCAAAGTGGTGTCTGACAAAATGGACAAGACAGTAACTGTGCTAATCGAACGTCATGTTAAACACCCCCTGTACGGGAAAATCATCATGCGTTCAAACAAATACCATGCACACGATGAGGCTAATGCGGCCAAAACCGGTGATACGGTTGAAATCCAGGAAGGCCGTCCGATTTCCAAGACTAAGGCCTGGACAGTAACCCGGGTAGTTCAAGCAGCACAAATAGTTTAAGCAGTAGTTGTAAGTCCAGCATAATGGTGACATAATGCTGGACTTCGCAGTACTTCCTACTTACAGGGTAGGAATTAGGTGAACATAAAGTTCGAGGTTTTGGAAATAGTCCACCCAATCAGGCGAGTCCTACATGGATTTCCTGGCGGGACCAAGACTGACCGTAATGCCGCATTGTGCGGATTGTTCGGGTTAAGTTGGGAAAGAAAATATTATGATTCAAACTGAAAGCCGGCTAGAAGTAGCCGACAATACCGGCGCGCGCGAAGTGATGTGCATTAAGGTTCTCGGTGGTTCCAAGCGTCGTTACGCGGGAATTGGCGATGTGATCAAGGTTACTGTGAAAGTTGCAGCGCCTCGTGGTCGCGTCAAAAAAGGCGAGATCTACAACGCAGTCGTGGTTCGTACAGCTAAAGGCGTTCGTCGACAGGACGGTTCATTGGTGAAATTTGATACCAATGCAGCGGTGCTGCTCAACGCAAAGCTCGAGCCAATTGGCACGCGTATTTTTGGGCCTGTGACACGTGAGCTGCGCACTGAGCGGTTCATGAAAATCGTGTCCCTTGCTCCTGAAGTTTTGTAAGGAGTAACGATGGATAAGATTAAGAAAAACGACGAAGTTATCGTCTTGGCTGGCAAGGACAAAGGCAAGCGCGGACTAGTTCTGAAGCGCGTCGATGTTGAGCACGTCCTGGTTGATGGAGTGAATGTCGCTAAAAAAGCGACCAAGCCCAACCCGATGACTGGTATCACTGGCGGCATCGTTGATAAGCTGATGCCAATTCATGTGTCGAATGTTGCGCTGTTTAACGCGGCAACTGGCAAAGCTGACCGTGTGGGATTTAAAACTGTCGACGGCGGTCTCGTTCGCATTTTCAAGTCCAGCGGTGAAGCTGTAAAGGTTTAAAGATCATGGCCCGTCTCCAAGAGTTCTACAAAGAAAAAATTGTTGCCGATCTGACCGCCAAGTACTCGTACAAGTCGGTGATGGAAGTCCCTCGTATTTTGAAGATCACTCTGAACATGGGGTTGTCCGAGGCGATCGCTGACAAAAAGATTATCGAGCATGCCGTCGGTGACCTGACGAAAATTGCGGGTCAAAAGCCTGTAGTGACCAAAGCACGTAAGGCAATTGCGGGTTTCAAGATCCGTGAAGGTTACCCGATTGGTTGCATGGTTACTCTTCGCGGCGCTCATATGTATGAGTTTCTCGATCGGCTAGTCACGGTGGCTCTGCCACGTGTGCGCGATTTCCGTGGTATCTCGGGTCGTGCGTTTGACGGTCGCGGTAACTACAACATCGGCGTGAAAGAGCAGATCATTTTCCCCGAGATTGAGTACGACAAGATTGATGTGCTGCGTGGTATGAATATTAGCATTACCACCACAGCCAAGACCGACGACGAAGCGAAATCGCTACTCGCCGCCTTTAAATTCCCGTTTAGAAACTGAGGTTGCCATGGCAAAGCTCGCATTGATTAACCGCGAACAAAAGCGTGCAGACCTGGTGAAGAAATTCGCCGGTAAGCGTGCTGCGTTGAAGGCAATCATTGATGACCAATCAAAGTCGGATGAAGAGCGATACGAAGCTCGGCTGAAGCTGCAGGCACTGCCGCGCAATTCGGCTCCGACTCGACAACGCAATCGTTGTGCGTTGACTGGTCGTCCACGTGGCACTTTCCGCAAGTTCGGTCTGGGCCGTATCAAACTCCGTGAAGTCGCCATGCGTGGCGAGATTCCCGGTATGACAAAAGCAAGCTGGTAATAGGAGAATATGCAATGAGTATGAGCGATCCTATCGCCGATATGCTGACCCGTATCCGCAATGCGCAGGTTGTGCAGAAGACCTCGGTATCCATGCCGTCGTCCAAGGTCAAAATTGCAATTGCCAACGTCCTGAAGGACGAGGGTTACATTGAAGATTTCGTTGTTGCCGAAGCAGATGGCAAAGCGGAACTGAAAATCGGTTTGAAGTATTACGCTGGTCGTCCAGTTATTGAGCGCTTGGAGCGCGTTTCCCGTCCCGGGCTACGCATTTACAAGGGCAAGGATGATATTCCTAACGTCATGAACGGGCTGGGTGTGGCAATTGTTTCCACTCCTAAAGGCGTCATGACAGACCGCAAAGCGCGCGCAACCGGTGTCGGTGGCGAAGTTATTTGCTACGTCGCCTAAGGAGTGCAAGATGTCACGAGTAGGTAAAATGCAATTGGCACTGCCGGCCGGTGTCGAGGCGATCATTTCCGATCACGCGATCACCGTCAAGGGTCCGCTTGGTACACTGATCCAGTCGCTCAACGGTCTGGTAAAGATCGAGAACGTCAACGGTTCACTGGTGTTTACTGCAGCTGATGTGAGCCGTGAAGCAAATGCAATGTGGGGAACGCTGCGCGCGCTTGTCGGTAATATGGTTACCGGTGTGACCAAGGGTTTCGAAAAGAAGCTCAATTTGGTCGGCGTGGGATATCGTGCCCAGGCACAAGGTGCCAAGTTGAATTTGTCGCTTGGCTTCTCGCACCCGGTTGTGCATGAAATGCCTGAGGGTGTTACGTGTGTGACCCCAACGCCGACTGAGATTCTCATTAAGGGAATCAACCGTCAGAGCGTTGGTCAGGTTGCCGCCGAAGTCCGCGCTTACCGCCCTCCTGAGCCTTACAAAGGCAAGGGCGTCCGTTATTCGGACGAGGTGGTAACAATTAAAGAAACCAAGAAGAAGTAATAGGGGTTGACGATGGATAAGAAACAATCACGTCTGCGCCGCGCACGCCAAACCCGTGCAAAGATCGCAGAGTTAAAAGTAACTCGCCTCGCTGTGCACCGGACCAACCAGCACATCTATGCAAGTGTTATCGGCTCGGATGCAACTGTACTTGCATCGGCTTCAACGCTCGAGGCTGAAGTCCGCCTTGAGCTGGCCGGTCAGTCTGGCAAAGGTGGCAACGCTGCCGCTGCTGCGCTGGTTGGCAAGCGTGTTGCAGAAAAGGCTCTTGCGGCTGGAATCGCAGAAGTTGCGTTCGATCGTTCGGGTTTTAGATACCACGGCCGTGTCAAGGCAGTTGCCGAAGCGGCTCGTGAAGCTGGTCTGAAGTTCTAAGGAAAATTCATCATGGCAAAAATGCAATCCAAGATGCAAAGCGAAAAGCCAGATGATGGCATGCGCGAGAAAATGATCGCTGTTAATCGCGTGACCAAAGTGGTCAAGGGCGGTCGGATCATGGGCTTCGCCGCACTTGCAGTAGTTGGCGATGGAGAAGGCCGCATCGGTATGGGCAAAGGCAAATCGAAAGAAGTGCCAGTGGCCGTGCAAAAAGCGATGGAGGAAGCTCGTCGCAAGATGATCAAGGTCACCTTGAAAAACGGTACTCTTCAGCACACCGTAACGGGTAAGCATGGTGCGTCATCTGTTCTGATGGCACCAGCAAAAGAGGGTACTGGCGTTATTGCAGGCGGCCCTATGCGCGCTATTTTCGAAGTGATGGGTGTAACCAACGTTGTTGCCAAGTCAAATGGTTCAACGAATCCGTACAACATGGTTCGGGCAACGTTGAATGGCCTGGCCAAAATGAATACTCCATCTGACATCGCTGCAAAACGCGGCAAGTCAGTTGAAGATATTCTGAGCTAAGGTGAATGCTATGACAAATACTGTAAAGGTAACGTTGGTCAAGGGACTGATCGGGACGCGCGAGACGCATCGCGCTACTGTTCGAGGACTTGGGTTGCGTGGAATTAATTCGGTGTCGGAACTCGAAGATACGCCTGCGATTCGCGGCATGATCAACAAGGTTTCATATCTCGTAAAAGTCATTTCGTAGGCTTTTGCTTACGAATAGGAAAAATTATGGAATTGAACAGTATTCAACCGGCAGACGGCGCCAAGCACTACAAGCGTCGTGTTGGTCGCGGAATTGGTTCCGGTATCGGAAAAACGGCTGGTCGTGGACACAAGGGACAAAAGTCCCGTGCCGGTGGCTTTCACAAGGTTGGTTTCGAGGGTGGTCAGATGCCTCTGCAGCGGCGTTTGCCTAAGCGTGGTTTCAAATCGCTTGCTACGCCTTACAAGGCCGAAGTCCGTTTATCGGATCTGGAGCGCTTGCCTGTTGGCGAAGTAGATATTCTCTCTTTGAAGCAAGCTGGCGTCATTTCTGATCTCGCACGTGTGGTTCGAGTCATTCTTTCTGGTGACCTTACCAAGGGTGTTAGCGTAAAAGGCTTGATCGTCACCAAAGGTGCCAAGGCTGCTATTGAAGCCGCTGGTGGTTCCGTTGCGTAATCTCCCAGTTTGATTGGAGCTGTAATTGGCAACTAGTCCTCAGATTGCTAAGAGTGCCTCAAGCGGTTTTCCTTGGGGTCGGCTCTGGTTTTTGCTCTCGGCATTGGTGGTGTTTAGAATCGGAGCGCACATCCCGGTTCCTGGTATCGATCCTCTCCAGCTGTCGCAACTGTTCAAACAGAACCAGAGCGGGATTCTGGGAATGTTCAACATGTTCTCAGGTGGTGCGTTGTCGCGTTTTACCGTGTTCGCTCTTGGAATCATGCCGTACATTTCGGCGTCGATCATCATGCAACTGATGTCGATCGTTTCGCCGCAACTTGAGGCATTGAAAAAAGAGGGTGAGTCGGGTCGCCGAAAGATCACTCAGTACACAAGATACGGAACATTGTTTCTTGCTCTGTTTCAGGCTCTTGGCATTGCGGTGGCGCTAGAGTCTCAAGCCGGTCTGGTATTGGATCCTGGTCTGACATTCAGGTTCACTTGCGTCGTCACTCTGGTCACAGGAACGATGTTTCTTATGTGGCTCGGTGAGCAAATTACAGAGCGTGGCCTTGGGAACGGTATATCGATCATCATTTTTGCAGGTATCGCGGCAGGTTTGCCTACGGCACTGAGCGGGTTGTTTGAATTGGTTCGTACCGGCTCCATGAACGCCTTTTCGGCGATCTTTATTTGTCTGATCGTTGCGGCCGTAACGTTTGTCGTCGTGTTCATTGAGCGGGGCCAGAGAAAGATCTTGGTCAATTACGCGAAGCGCCAGGTCGGTAACAAGATCTACGGTGGACAGAGCAGCCATTTGCCTTTGAAGTTGAACATGGCTGGTGTAATTCCTCCTATTTTCGCTTCATCGATAATCCTGTTTCCAGCGACGATTACGAGCTGGTTCACATCTGGCGACACGACGAACCCATTTGTCCGCTTCCTTAAGGATCTTTCAGCGTCGATGGCGCCGGGCGAGCCGATACATGCGTTATTGTATGCAGTTGCAATTGTTTTCTTTTGCTTCTTCTACACCGCGCTGGTTTTTAACAGCAAGGAAACGGCTGACAACTTGAAGAAGAGTGGGGCTTTTGTTCCGGGTATTCGTCCAGGTGATCAGACAGCGCGGTACATCGACAAGATCCTGACGCGGTTGACCCTTGCAGGTGCGGTGTACATAACGTTGGTATGTCTGTTGCCGGAGTTTCTGGTCGCAAAATACAAGGTTCCGTTTTATTTCGGCGGGACATCTTTATTGATCATCGTGGTGGTAACGATGGATTTTATGGCGCAGGTTCAAAACTACGTCATGTCGCAGCAATACGAATCACTGCTTCGTAAAGCGAATTTCAAGGGCGGAATTCCGACTCGCTAAGCGCCCAGGAGACCGAGCATACCGAATGGCAAAAGACGACGTAATACAAATGCAAGGCGAGATTCTTGAGAATCTGCCCAATGCGACTTTCCGAGTCAAGTTAGAAAACGGGCATGTCGTTCTGGGTCATATTTCTGGAAAAATGCGTATGAACTATATTCGCATTCTTCCTGGCGACAAGGTGACGGTTGAGCTGACGCCTTATGATCTGAGCAGAGCACGCATTGTTTTTAGAACCAAGTAGTTTTAAATTTTATATAGAACTGAAAGAGAGAGGGCTAATATGAAAGTGCTCGCATCAGTTAAGCGGATCTGCCGCAACTGTAAGATCATCAAGCGCAAAGGCGTAGTTCGTGTCATTTGCATCGAACCGCGCCATAAACAGCGCCAAGGTTAATTAACGTTATTTATTGAGGAATAACGAATGGCACGTATTGCAGGGGTAAATATCCCAAATCATCAGCACACCGTAATCGGCTTAACGGCAATTTATGGTGTTGGTCGCCCGCGCGCAGTGAAAATCTGCGAAACTACGGGTGTTCCTTCTACTAAGAAGATTAAAGATCTTGACGACAGCGAACTTGAGAAACTTCGTGACGAAATCGCCAAGTTTGTAGTCGAGGGCGACCTTCGGCGTGAAGTATCCATGAACATCAAGCGATTGATGGATCTGGGTTGCTACCGCGGTTTGCGCCATCGTAAGGGTTTACCTTGCCGCGGACAGCGTACTCGCACAAACGCGCGTACTCGCAAAGGTCCTCGTAAGGCAGCACAGTCGCTGAAAAAATAATCAGACACTTGTTTGATTTGATGGATTCAAGGAAATAATCATGGCAAAAGCCCCAAACAACGCCGCTGCTGCGCGCGTTCGTAAAAAAGTTAAAAAGAATGTTGCTGAGGGAATCGCGCACATCCACGCGTCGTTCAATAACACAATTATTACGATCACCGATCGCCAGGGTAATGCGTTGTCTTGGGCAACGTCAGGTGGCGCTGGATTCAAGGGTTCGCGTAAATCGACTCCGTTTGCTGCCCAGGTTGCTGCTGAAGCGGCTGGCAAGGTTGCAGTTGAGTGCGGTGTGAAGAATCTTGAAGTTCGCATCAAGGGCCCTGGACCTGGTCGCGAGTCTGCAGTTCGTGCGCTGAACAATCTGGGCATCAAAATTACCCAGATTCAGGATGTGACTCCTGTTCCGCATAACGGCTGCCGTCCTCCGAAGCGTCGTCGTATTTGATTCTGTTCTGTTAGACTGTGTGACCTACCGCCAAATCATTTGGCGGTTTTCGTTATTAAGCCCACCGTTTGGTTGCATGAAAACCAGACTAGCGCTTTTGTAGGGAAGGTTACTTCTCTCAGGGGCGTCATACTTCAAAGGAATCACCGTGGCACGTTATATTGGCCCTAAGGCAAAGCTTTCCCGTCGTGAAGGTACGGACCTCTTTCTGAAGAGTGCTCGTCGTTCGCTGGACTCAAAATGCAAACTTGACTCGAAGCCAGGTCAGCATGGCCGCACTTCTGGTGCGCGTACTTCCGACTACGGCAATCAGCTGCGTGAAAAACAAAAAGTAAAGCGCATGTACGGTGTGATGGAGCGTCAATTCCGCCGCTACTTCGCCGAAGCTGATCGGCGCAAAGGTAATACTGGCGAGACGTTGTTAAAGTTGCTCGAAGCTCGTCTGGACAACGTTGTTTACCGTATGGGTTTTGGTTCCACCCGTGCTGAAGCGCGTCAGCTTGTTTCGCACAAAGCATTCACAGTCAACGCAATCGTGGTCAACATCGCTTCATATCAAGTCAAAGCTGGCGATGTCGTTGCTGTTCGTGAAAAAGCAAAGAAGCAAGTGCGTATCGTTGAAGCGCTGTCACTGGCCGAGCAGATTGGCATGCCAACATGGGTATCAGTTGACCCTAAGAAGATGGAAGGAACATTCAAGTCTGTTCCTGATCGTAGCGAAATCGCTCACGATGTCAATGAATCGCTGATCGTCGAACTGTATTCCCGTTAATAGATTATTGATGGCCCACTGATTTTCAGTGGGCCTTTTGGTCTTGCCGTCAGCCTTACCGGTGTAATGAGCCGGGGGTATTGAAAAGGACATTTCATGCAGAATAGTTTGTTAAAGCCACGCATTATCGAAGTTGAAGCGCTGGGCGCAGGTCATGCAAAAGTCGTCATGGAGCCTTTCGAGCGTGGCTATGGCCACACATTAGGTAACGCGCTGCGTCGTGTCCTCTTGTCGTCCATGGTTGGTTACGCGCCTACAGAAGTGACAATCGCTGGTGTCGTGCACGAGTATTCTTCGCTGGATGGCGTGCAGGAAGACGTCGTCGATTTGCTGTTGAATTTGAAGGGTGTCGTATTCAAGCTGCACAATCGCGATGAAGTGACGTTGACGTTAAAAAAAGAAGGCGAGGGCGAGGTACTTGCTTCTGATATCGACCTTCCGCACGATGTTGAGCTGATCAACCCTTCGCACGTGATTGCGCATCTGACCGCTGGCGGTAAGCTTGACATGCAGATCAAGGTCGAAAAAGGCCGTGGCTATGTGCCAGGAAACGTCCGTCGCTTGGCGGAAGATACCAACAAGACGATTGGTCGCATCATTTTGGATGCATCGTTTTCTCCTGTTCGTCGTGTGTCTTACTTCGTTGAGTCGGCGCGTGTAGAGCAAAGAACTGATCTGGACAAGTTGGTAATCAACATCGAGACAAACGGTGTTATTTCACCGGAAGAAGCGATTCGTCAATCGGCTCGTGTGCTTGTCGATCAGTTGAATGTGTTCGCGGCTCTTGAAGGAACGGAAGCCGCTGCCGAGGCGCCTTCGCGTGCTCCTTCAGTTGATCCGATCCTGCTGCGCCCGGTAGACGACCTTGAGTTGACGGTGCGTTCAGCGAATTGTCTGAAGGCCGAAAACATCTATTACATCGGTGACCTGATCCAGCGTAGCGAAAACGAGTTGCTGAAGACGCCAAATCTGGGTCGCAAGTCGTTGAACGAGATTAAGGAAGTATTGGCTTCCCGCGGTCTGACATTGGGCATGAAGCTCGAAAACTGGCCACCAGCCGGCCTGGAAAAATAAGCTGTTATTTGGTACTGCCGGGGTCCATAATATGGCCTCGGCTTTTTTATGAACACACTACCGGCCCGCGACCAGGCAACATGCCCTGTCGATCGAAGAGCTGGATTTAATTGATAACTGAAAGGTTTTACTATGCGTCATCGTCACGGTCTTCGTAAATTAAATCGCACATCATCCCACCGTCTTGCAATGCTGCGCAACATGACAGTGTCCCTGTTGCGTCATGAAGCAATCAAAACGACCTTGCCGAAGGCTAAAGAGCTGCGTCGTGTCATCGAACCAATCCTGACTCTGGGCAAGACCGATACGCTTGCAAACAAGCGCCTCGCTTTTAACCGTCTTCGCGATCGTGAAATGGTCGTCAAGCTGTTTGCCGAACTGGGTCCGCGTTATGCCAATCGTAATGGTGGATATCTGCGCATCTTGAAGATGGGCTTCCGCGTTGGTGACAACGCGCCGATGGCTTACATCGAGCTGCTGGACCGTCCGGACGAAACAGAAGCTGTCGACATGGAAGAAGCTGCATAATTTCTTTTGCGTTAAAGAACATAAAAAAGCCAGGTGATCCCTGGCTTTTTTGTTTTTTATACGCTGCTGTCCTTATGTCTCATCTGGGGAATAGTCCGCTTTCCCATTGGCTTGCGCGCAGTTGGCTTCGGCCATCAGTGTCGGCGTCAGGTTCATCGCCGTGGCGTCGCGAGCGCAGTCTCGCCTGTTGTGCGAGTATGGCGCGATAGAAGAAATTTGCTTGCTTCGATCTCGTTTTATTTACTCCGCGATAACTCATCAAATTGGAAAAGTGTTAATGCTAGTCAATCTTTACCGACGGTTAGGTCATTTCTTATGGTGTAGTCTGATTCTTATATGCTCCTACACGCCACCAGTAGCTTTCGCTGCTGATGAGTATCTCGAGCCCGAGAAGGCCTTCCAGTTTTCAGCAGAAATTCTTTCCCCTGGTGTAATAGCAGTGAGCTATAAAATTGCGGATGGCTACTATATGTATCGGGATCACTTTCGATTCAAGGCAGGCCAGGCGACGTTGAAAAATGCGGAGTTCCCACCGGGAAAGGTGAAATTTGATGAAACGTTTCAAAAAAATGTTGAAACCTACCGAACTTCAGTAACGATTCTGGTCCCGTTTTCAGCTGCTGGCGGGTTTTCCTTCACCGCCACGGGCCAGGGTTGCGCAGACGCGGGGCTTTGTTACGCACCCATGGACAGCGTCGCTCGACTCGGTGCAGGCTCGGGGGGGCTATTCTCTGGATTGAGTTCAGGCGCTAGCAGTAGCACCGGTCCGAACGGACCCCCGTCGGTCACACCGTCAGTGGCGACATCATCGTCGACAGAATCGGGGCGGATCGAGTCGGCGCTCAAGAGTGGTCGATTGATTTTGATTCTGCCACTGTTCTTTTTGTTGGGTCTGGGCCTGTCCTTCACGCCTTGTGTACTACCGATGGTCCCGATTTTGTCATCCATTATTATTGGCGAAGGTGTGAGAGTTAGCCGAGGGCGTGGGTTCCTGTTGTCGGCAACTTACGCGTTTGGCATGGCGGTTGTCTACACGGCGCTAGGGGTCGCGGCTGGGTTGATCGGCGAAGGTTTGTCAGCGACGCTACAAAATCCATGGGTGTTATCGGGCTTTGCGTTTCTGATGGTGGGACTGTCGTTATCGATGTTTGGGGTCTACGCGTTGGAGGTGCCGACAGTTTTCCAGCAGCACTTGATATCGGCGTCAGGCAACCAGCGATCCGGAAAGTTAGTTGGCGTCTTTATTATGGGGGCGCTATCAGCTCTGATCGTCGGTCCCTGTGTCGCTGCGCCGTTAGCTGGTGCACTGGTGTATATCAGTCAAACCCGTGATGTTTTGATCGGTGGCGGGGCGCTATTTTCGATGGCGGTTGGCATGAGCGTGCCACTACTTTTGCTCGGTTTGTCTGCCGGCACTTTGTTGCCGAGGGCAGGCGCATGGATGGAGTCGGTTAAGAAATTTTTTGGCGTATTGATGCTCGCAGTCGCTTTATGGATGGTGAGCCCGGTACTAACTCCCGTGGTGCAAATGTTGGCCTGGGCCCTCATCGGGATCGGGTACGGCATGTATTTGCTGACCCAAAAGCGCTCTGGCTGGATGTCTAAGTGTGTCGGGATGGTATTTGCTGCATTTGGCTTGATGCAATTGGTTGGTGTTGCCAGCGGTGGTCGCGACGTTCTTGCTCCTCTTGCGCATTTGTCATCGACTCCGCACGTGAAAGTTACCTTCTTGAAGGTGAAATCTCTGGCTGAACTCAATACGGCATTAGAGAAAGCCGGTAGCAAGACGGTGATGCTGGATTTCTACGCAGATTGGTGCGTGTCCTGTAAAGAAATGGAGAAACTGACGTTCGCAGATCCGGCAATTCAACCTCGTCTTGAGCAAATGGTGCTGCTGCAGGCTGACGTGACTGACAACAATGTCGATGACAAGGCATTGCTCAAACGGTTCGGACTGTTTGGTCCGCCAGGCATTATTTTCTTCCGTAACCGCGAAGAATTATCAGGAACGCGGGTAATTGGATACCAAAACGCCGAGCGATTTAGTGTGTCATTACCCCGGGCAGAATAATTGCCAATGGTAAGCAAGACGGCGTGATTGTTTTCGACATTCGTTAGTATTTTTTTAAAAACGCCTTGGCAGGCGTGATAGTGAAATTCTTATTCGAGGAGACTGTTATGACATTACGATTAGGTGACGTTGCACCGGATTTTGAACAGGATAGTTCAATTGGGCGACTTAAATTTCATGACTGGGCTGGAAAATCCTGGGTGGTGCTGTTTTCCCATCCGGCTGATTTCACACCAGTGTGTACGACGGAGCTGGGACTAACCGCCAAACTCAAGCCAGAATTTGACAAGCGTAACGTCAAGGCGATCGCTCTGTCGGTGGATGCTGCTGATCGGCACGTGCAATGGATCAAGGATATTGAAGAAACGCAAAAAACGGTTGTCGGCTTCCCTGTTATTGCAGATGCTGACAAGTCTGTTTCGACGTTGTACGACATGATCCATCCGAACCAGTCAGAGACGATGACGGTCCGTGCGTTGTTCGTGATCGATCCGGCGAAGAAGATCAGACTGATGATGACGTATCCGATGAGCACCGGGCGCAATTTTGACGAGGTGTTGCGAGTGATCGATGCGCTTCAGCTTACCGATAACTACACCGTAGCGACGCCTGGCAACTGGCGCGATGGTGACGACGTCATCATTCCCTTGTCAATTCAGGACGCGGAAGTCATTCGTCAGAAATATCCGAAAGGCTTTACTGCCGCAACCCCGTATTTGCGGATGACGCCCCAGCCGAACAAATAGGATGTCTGGCAATCCAACGCAGCCGCGGCTGCGTTTTTTATACTCGTTGGTTACTCATCAAGATAGCGCTTGCGTCGGAAAAACAGCAGAAGTCCCACTACGATTACCGCCATTCCTCCCATCGTTAGCCAGAAGCCTTCCTTGTTCTTCAAGAGCGGCATCACGTCGAAATTCATACCGAATATTCCGGTAACCAGAGTGAGTGGCATGAATAACGCGGTGATGACCGTCAGCGTGCGCATGATTTCACTAGTGCGATGCGACATTGCCGAGAAATGGATTTGTACCGCAGACTCAAGCGACGATTCCAGCCGACGTGCGTGATTCAATACGCGGCCGACATGTTCGATGACATCGTTGACCCGTACCAGCAGATGGTCCTTGGTACGGTCATTGTCGGTCTCCCGATACGTATCGATCAACTGATCCCGCAACTCCTGCAACGCGTCGTGTTGTTCCTCGCATAAGTGGTCTAGCTTCCTCAACGCGATACGTGCATCCAGCAAGGCAAGCCAGTCGTTGAACGGACGTCGCGGATTCAATAGCGCACGCTGCCAGCGGTCGATTTGTACAGTGAGTGGCTGTCTCAGGTCGAGATATTGATCCACCATCAGATTTAGCAACCGCAACATCCATTCCTGCGGTGACGCCGGCAAGCGACCGTTGCGGGGACTACTCCCGTTGCTCTGGTGCCTGTAGTCGAGTAGTTTTGCCCGAGCCGTATTGATGGTGCGGGCATCCCGGGCATGGACGGTAATGAGCAGCTGGTCTGCAACAATGAATGTGACTGGATGCGTCAGGAGCTTCTTGAGCGCGGATGGAATTCGTCCGGTGTCGTCTTTATTCTCTCGCGGCGCCGGCAGATCGGTGGCAGCGGCAGTGTTAGTCGGCAGCGCCAACTTACGAAAGACGACCATGTCGTAGTCGTGCGTCGAATCGAAATACGATGAATGCGTAAGATTCATCACATCGGATAAATGCAGGTCAAAAATGGTTACACCAGTAACGCGGGCAATCTCGTCGCGCCACGCCTCGATATTGGGAGCGATGTCCTCTCTGGTGACGTCGATCCACAGAAAGCCGTCTTCCGGTAGCGATGTCGGAGACGCGACATACTGCGTAACGTGGTCCGTCGTAATATGAAAAAAATCCATGGAATGCTTTTCCTGTACAGCGCACGTTGGCAAAGCGGCGACTGGGAGCGGCCAGTTACGGGCCGCTCCACACGCATGACGCAATTACCCGAGTTTTAACCGTCGCGCGACGTCCAGGGCGAAGTAAGTGAGTACGCCATCGGCGCCAGCCCGCTTGAAGGCGATCATGGACTCCATCATGACCTTGTCGTGATCGAGCCAGCCGTTCTGAGCCGCGGCCTTGAGCATCGCGTATTCACCACTGACCTGATAGGCAAACGTGGGCACTTTGAATTCGTCTTTGACACGACGCACGATGTCGAGATACGGCATGCCTGGCTTGACCATGACCATGTCTGCTCCCTCCGCCAGATCCAGTCCCACTTCACGCAACGCCTCGTCACTGTTGGCCGGATCGATCTGATAAGTCGCCTTGTCACTTTTTCCGAGATTGGCTGCCGAACCAACCGCGTCCCGGAATGGACCGTAGAACGCCGAGGCATACTTCGCGGAATAGGCCATGATCCGTGTGTGGATGAACTGGTTAGCTTCGAGCGCGTTCCGGATCGCGCCGATTCGCCCGTCCATCATGTCGGACGGTGCGACGATATCGACCCCGGCTGCTGCCTGCGTGAGTGCCTGTTTCACGAGGAGTTCGCAGGTTTCATCGTTGAGCACATAGCCCGCAGCATTGATGACGCCATCCTGGCCATGACTGGTGTACGGGTCGAGTGCCGCATCCGTCATGATGCCCAGCTCGGGATAGCGACGTTTCAACTCTCTGACAGCACGTGGTACCAGCCCGTCGGGATTCGTCGCCTCGATGCCATCCGGTGTTTTCAACGAGCTGCTGATCACCGGAAACAAGGCAAGCACAGGTATGCCGAGTGCCACACATTCTTCGGCAACCCCCAGTAACTCATCAATCGACAGCCGTTCGACGCCAGGCATCGAGGTCACTTTGTCGCGTTGATTGCGACCTTCCTGAATGAATACCGGATAGATCAGATCCGCGGCGGTCAGCACATTTTCGCGCATCATGGCACGCGAAAAGGCATCCTTGCGCATGCGACGCATGCGAATGGCCGGAAATTGACTGGGTTTGAGGAGAGTAGACATGATGTGGGCTCAAGGTTGACGTGTCGATTAATCGTGGCGCAGAAATGGGCTCGCTCTGGTGATCGGGCACCTTCAGATCCGCTCGGCTTGTGGCCGGAACTTTTATTCTGGAATAGCCTCAAAACGGCAGGTAATTTTTTTGCCTCCCGCTTCTCCTCCCTGAGCGGGGCCGTATCGATAATTGTGATGATTGCGATAAGGCATTTTTACCCTGGAGATATTCCCCTTTCTCCAGGGTTTTTTTCGACCACTCAGCGCTTAGCCGATCGGTGCGGTGTCATCTGAAGCTATTTCTGCCGTCGGTAAAACTGCTTCGGTTGTGAGGCCAACCAGGGAGCAGATTCGCGCATCGGCTTCTTCCAGCCCCGTTCTCTTCAGCGCGGAAAAAAGTTGCGCCGTGAACGGGAACGGCTTGCCTTCAGCATCCAGATAGCTTGACAGAATACCGCGTGCAAGACGCAGTGCGTTCGCAGCATCATTGCGGTTGAGCTTGTCGGCTTTGGTCAGGATGCAGTGGATAGGCTTGCCGGTTGGCGCAAACCATTCGAGCATCTGGATATCCAGATCAGTAAACGGTCTGCGGACATCGATGATGAGCACCAGTGCGGCAAGTTGTTCGCGGCGCTGTACGTAATCGCCCAGCAATTCCTGCCAGTGGAGCTTGGCTGAACCAGAGACTTCAGCATAGCCGTAGCCAGGCAAGTCGACCAGCAGGGCGCGGATTTCATCAACTTTAGTGACGTCTTTGCGATGCTGATTAATCTGCGCGCCACCAATCGAGAAATAGTTGATATGCTGCGTGCGGCCTGGCGTTTTTGACGCAAAGGCGAGCTTCTTCTGATTGCACAGGATATTGATTGCCGTTGACTTGCCAGCGTTGGAACGGCCTGCAAAGGCAATTTCAGGAACTTGCGTAGTCGGCAAATCACGGAGATGATTCACCGTGGTGAAAAAACGGGCTTGCCAGAGTTGGGACATAGAGTGAACAGAAAATACGGTGGTAGGGGCGAAATGCCAGCAAGCTATTGTACAATGGGCGGCTAAGCGCTACGCCGCCTTTGCTTCTACAATGAGGTGCGCAATAGTAGCAAGTCCGTCGCCATCAGGGCAGCATTTTAATATTAAGTCTCAGGGTGTTTGAATGAATCGAGTTTTTTATCCCGTCGTGAAATCATTATTTATCGCTGCTCTGGCTTTGTCGTCGGTAGTGCACGCAACTGACGCTGTGCCAGCTGCCAAGGCCGATCCTGTCAAAGGCGAGTCCATCTACACCAACGGTGATGCAACGCGTAACATTCCAGCCTGCGTCGCTTGCCACGGCGCTGCCGGTAATTCAGCGATAGCAACAAACCCCAAGCTGGCGGGTCAGCATGAAGCCTACCTGTACAAGCAATTAATGAATTTCAAAGGTCCTGATCGCAACAATGCAATCATGACCACGATTGCCAAAGCGCTGACCGACGATGAGATGAAAAATATCGCTGCCTACCTTGACGCGCAGGTCGCCAAGCCAGGTGCGGCAAAGAACAAGGATACCGTCGAAGCAGGCAAGAAAATCTATCGTGGTGGCATCGCTGAAAAGAATGTTCCAGCCTGCGCTTCCTGCCATGGTCCGAACGGTGCAGGTATCCCTGCACAATTCGCACGACTTGGTGGTCAGCATCAGGAGTACACACTGGCGCAGCTCACCAGTTTCCGCGCCGGCACCCGCAAGAACAGCGTACAGATGACGACCATTGCCAAGCGTCTGTCCGATGACGAAATGCAGGCAGTCTCCGATTACATTGCCGGGCTAAAATAAACTGAGATCCAGTCCGAACAACGTTCCGAGGGGTGGCTGAAGCCGCCCCTTTTGCATTCCAAAAGACCATGACCATAAGCACGACAGGTGTACAACTGAAAACCAATCGGCGCTGGCTTGCAACCTTCGTCGAGTTGATCTCATCCATGCGCTTTGCGATCAGCTTGCTGTCGCTACTGGCGATCGCTTCCATTATCGGTACGGTGATGAAGCAAAACGAGCCGATGCCGAATTACGTTAATCAGTTCGGTCCATTCTGGTTTGAGGTGTTCGGCAAGATCGGCTTGTACGCGGTCTATTCTTCCTGGTGGTTCTTGCTGATTCTGGCGTTTTTGGTCGCATCGACCTCCCTGTGCATTTCGCGTAACGCGCCAAAAATGCTCAAAGACATGCGCAGTTGGCGCGAGAATGTCCGCGAACAATCCTTGCGCAACTTCCGTCACAAAGCCGAATGGAGTTTTCCAGGGACGCGTGCCGAGCTTGTAACGCTGCTGACCGATCGGATCGCTTCACGCGGCTACAAGGTCAAACAGGTCGACAAGGAAAACGCCACGTTACTGGCCGCCAAACAAGGTGCGGCGAACAAGTGGGGATATATCTTCGCCCACAGTGCCATCGTCATCATTTGTATCGGTGGCTTGCTTGATTCGGATTTGCCCATGCGGTTTCAAGGCTGGTTCCAGGGAAAAACGCCGTTCGCCGGAAACGGTGTCATCGCCGACATACCGGCACAGCATCGACTCGGGCTAGGTAATCCTACATTTCGCGGTAACACGTTGATTCCCGAAGGCGCCAGCAGCAATACCGCCATCATCGCGCAGCAAGGTGGCG
Organism: Actimicrobium antarcticum; assembly: GCF_039536745.1. Taxonomy (NCBI): domain Bacteria; kingdom Pseudomonadati; phylum Pseudomonadota; class Betaproteobacteria; order Burkholderiales; family Oxalobacteraceae; genus Actimicrobium; species Actimicrobium antarcticum. The sequence goes on along the minus strand of NZ_BAAAZE010000014.1, from coordinate 113,177 downwards.
TATTTATTCAGGATTTGCCATTCACCATCAAACTCAATCGTTTCATCATCGACTTTTATTCGACAGGCATGCCCAAGCTGTTTGCCAGTGAGGTCGAGATTACCGACCATGAAACAGGCAAGAAATTTCCCGCTACCATTAAAGTGAATCAGCCATTGGTCTACAAGGGGCTGTCGGTCTATCAATCCAGTTTCGAAGATGGCGGCAGCAAGCTGAAACTGTCCGGTTACCCCATGACCGGAGCAGGTAATACGACGTTTGCTGTTTCTGGCGAAGTCGGAAACACCACGCCGCTGAAAGGCGGCAAAGACAATGAATACACGGTGGAATGGTCCGGCTTTCGCCCATTCAATGTGGAAAACATGGCGCAAAGTGGCCAGGATTTGCGCTCCGTCAAAGTCACAAAGTCGTTTGCTGCAGGGCTCGACAAGCATCTCGGCTCCGGTGCAAAAAGCGCCACCGTCAAGGAACTGAAAAACGTTGGTCCTAGCGTGCAATACAAACTACGCGACAAGACCGGCCAGGCCCGTGAATATCAGAACTACATGCAGTCGGTACAGTCGGACGGCGGTTATGTATTCCTGGCCGGTATGCGGGAATCTCCGTCAGAGCCATTCCGCTACCTGCGCATCCCCGCCGACGATAACGATTCGGTCGACGAATGGATGCGCTTGCGCGCTGCGATCCAGAGTCCGAAGCTGCGTGCCCAGGCGGCGCACCGCTACGCCGAACGTGCCTTGCCCGGCAACCGGGACGGCGTGCAGGCGCTGCAACAGCAGCTCGAGCAATCAGCCATCAAGGGTCTGTCGATTTTTGCTGGCGACAGTGTGCAGTCGGGCTACGTTGCCGTCTCAAGGTTCCTCGAACGGGTGCCGCAGGCCGAGCAAGAGAAGGCGGCTGATATTTTCATGAAGATCCTGAACGGCAGCATGTGGGACCTTTGGCAAATCGCCCGTGCGGAAGATGGTCTGGCACCGGTGATTGCCGACGAGAAGCACGCGCGATTCCTGCAGCTTGCCACCAACGCTTACGCCGACACCTTCTTTTACGGCGCGCCGGTATACTTGCAACTCAAAGGTTTTGATGAAGTAAAAGCATCGGTATTGCAAGTCACTCGCGCACCAGGCAAGAATGTGGTGTATCTGGGGTGCTTGCTGCTGGTGATGGGAATTTTTTCAATGCTGTACATTCGTGAGCGCAGACTCTGGATCTGGATTACTTCGGCTGAAGATGGTAAGGCGCAGGCGCTGATGGCGATGAGTTCCCAGCGCATTACGCTGGACTTTGAGAAGGAGTTTGACGTGTTGAAACAGCAATTGCCGCAACAATCCTGATACTGTCAGCCCCGAATATTGATGGTAGCTAGCCTCGCTGAATCTGCAGCGACACCGGAGAAAAGAATGCAACTCGTACAAGACCGACCTTATGCCGCCCCGGAGGGGTTCTTCAAAAAGCTGAATGTGCTCGACTGGCTATTCGCGTTGATACTGGTGGCGGGATCGCTTTATGCCCTGAACCGCTTTGGCGGCTTCATGGATTATTACGAAAAGGCGATTCTTGTCCTCGCAGCACCGACGTTTGCCTGGCTGGGCTGGCAATGGAAGCCGATCCGCCCATTGATGCTCGCGCTGGCAGTACTGTCGCTGTCGGCGATGGCGATGTACGGCGGCTCGCTGGAAATGGCGGACAAGAAGTTCTTTCTGAAATACATGCTGTCGAGCCAGTCAGCCATCCTCTGGATGAGCACATTGTTCTTTTTGTCGACGCTGTTTTACTGGGGCGGCCTGATCACGCGCTCGGACTTCGGAAGCGCGATTGGCAGCAAGCTGTGCTGGGCTGCGGTGGTGCTCGGATTTACAGGCATGCTGGTGCGCTGGTATGAGTCCTACCTGATCGGTACCGACGTTGGTCATATCCCGGTCTCGAACCTGTATGAAGTGTTCGTACTGTTCTGCATGATCACGGCCCTGTTTTACCTGTACTACGAGCAGCATTACCAGACTCGCCAGATGGGGCCATTTGTCATGCTGGTGATTTCGGCGGCCGTTGGTTTCCTGTTGTGGTACACCGTCAGCCGCGATGCCGCAGAAATCCAGCCATTGGTACCTGCGTTGCAAAGCTGGTGGATGAAGATCCATGTTCCTGCCAACTTCATTGGCTACGGCACCTTCTCGCTGGCGGCAATGGTCGGCGTTGCCTATCTGCTCAAATCGAATGGCATTCTCGCGGACCGCTTGCCGGCGCTAGAAGTGCTCGACGACGTCATGTACAAGTCGATCGCTGTGGGTTTCACGTTCTTCACGATAGCGACCATTCTGGGTGGACTGTGGGCGGCCGAAGCCTGGGGCGGCTACTGGTCATGGGATCCGAAAGAAACCTGGGCGCTAATTGTCTGGCTGAACTATGCGGCCTGGTTGCACATGCGTCTGATGAAAGGCTTGCGCGGGCGCTTTGCCGCGTGGTGGGCCGTGGTCGGATTGGTAGTAACGACCTTCGCATTCCTGGGCGTAAACATGTTTCTGTCGGGTCTGCATAGCTACGGTCAACTCTGATCTGGCAGGGGAGCACGGGTAACGACCTCGTCCAAATACGTGTAAGGTGGGACCAGGTTGTACCGACTGATACCCATCTTGACTGTCCAGAGAGCGAGTTCCCATGATAATCAAACGCAATCCGAACGGGATCGATCTCCCGTTTTCTTCTGAAATCACACCGCGCGAGGTGTTCGAATCGCGCCGTAGTTTCATCAAGCAACTGGCGGTTGGTTCGATCGCCAGTAGCGCACTGCTCGAAATGGCATCCCGGGAAGCCTTCGCGCAATCGCCTTCTGCACAAAAACTGGTGGGCAAAGCGAATCCGGCTTTCTTGTCCACGGAAAAGCCAACGTCGTACAAGGATGCGACCACCTACAACAACTATTACGAATTCGGTACCGACAAGGCTGATCCGGCGACCAACGCCAGTACCCTCAAGCCGCGACCATGGACCGTTGCCATCGAAGGCGAAGTCAAGAAGCCGATGGTGCTCGATCTGGACACCTTGCTGAAGCTGGCGCCGCTGGAAGAGCGCGTGTACCGCCTGCGCTGCGTTGAAGGCTGGTCGATGGTGATCCCGTGGGTGGGATATTCGTTGTCTGCGTTGATCAAGAAAGTCGAGCCGAACAGCAACGCGAAATACATCGAATTCATCACGCTCGCAGACAAAACCCGCATGTCGGGGCTGGGCAGCCCGGTGCTCGAATGGCCCTACGTCGAAGGGCTGCGGCTGGATGAAGCAAACCACCCATTGGCGTTGTTGAGTTTTGGCATGTACGGCGAAGTGCTGCCGAACCAGAACGGTGCGCCAGTGCGGGTCGTCGTTCCCTGGAAATACGGCTTCAAGTCGGCCAAGTCCATCGTCAAGATTCGTTTTACGTCCGAGCAGCCGCGCACGGCATGGAACATCGCAGCACCGAGCGAGTACGGTTTCTACTCCAACGTCAATCCCGAGGTGGATCATCCGCGCTGGTCGCAAAGTAGCGAGCGGCGCATCGGTGAAGACGGCTTGTTTGCCAGGAAGCGCAAAACGCTGATGTACAACGGCTACAGCGATGTTGCCTCCCTGTACAAAGGCATGGATCTCAAAAAGTTTTTCTGAGGCCCGTTTTTAACGCCCAACCTTTCCGGGCGGCTGCGCGACCTGACGTGATGCGATCATTCCGATGTTATTCAAAAACCTAAGCCCGACACAAATCAGGTGGCTGAAATTGAGCCTGTTTCTGCTGGCGACACTGCCATTCCTGCGCCTGGTGATAGCGACCTTCACGGATCAATTGGGCGCCAATCCGGTTGAATTCATCACCCGCAACACCGGCGACTGGACCCTCTACATGCTGTGTATTGCGCTGGCGGTGACACCGTTACGCAAGCTGACTGGCTGGAACTGGCTGGTGAAATTGCGGCGCATGCTCGGACTGTTCGCCTTTTTCTACGTCGCATTGCACTTCCTGACATTCCTCTGGTTCGATCACGCATTCGATGTCGCCGAGATGTGGAAGGATGTACTTAAGCGTCCCTTCATCACGGTTGGCTTCAGCGCATTTGTTCTGCTGATTCCGCTGGCGGTGACGAGCACCAATGCGATGGTGAGGTTGATGGGAGGGAAGCGCTGGCAGTGGCTGCATCGCCTGATCTACCTGATCGTTCCGCTCGGCGTGCTGCACTTCTGGTGGATGAAGGCGGCCAAGAATAATCTGCTGCAGCCGATGCTGTTTGCGCTACTGGTGGCGGCCTTGCTGGGGATGCGAATCTACTGGTGGCGTCGGGGTGCGGTCAGACAAACAGCCATCCGAACGGCCTAGCGAACGAGGCGGTCCGGCCATAAACGTGCCGGGCACCCTGCACCGTCAGGATTGCTGAATTACGGGATGATTTTTTCGAGCGCGAACAGCTGTTCAGGGGTTTCGCGCTGACGGATCAGATGGCTGGTATCACCATCGACCATGACCTCGGCGGCGCGCCCGCGGGTATTGTAGTTCGATGACATGGTCATGCCATACGCGCCGGCCGACATGATGGCAAGCAGGTCACCTTCTTCGACGCACAGCGCACGGGCGCGGGCGAGCCAGTCACCGGATTCGCATACCGGACCAACGACATCCCAGACGGTAGGCGTGCCAGCGCGCGGTGCCACAGCTTGCACGCCATGCCATGCCTGATACATCGCCGGACGCATCAGGTCATTCATGGCAGCGTCCACAATCGCGAAATTCTTTTCGCTACCCGGTTTCAGGTACTCGATCCTGGTCAGCAAGACGCCGGCATTGCCGACAATCGAACGGCCGGGCTCGAACAACACCTTGATCGGAGCACCCTGATGTTTTGCGACGCGCCAAGCGTCGATTTTCGCGAACAGTCTTGCCAGATAATCGCTCACCGCCACCGGTGCTTCGGATTCGTAATCGATGCCAAGGCCACCGCCGATATCGAGGTGATGGATAATGATGCCCTCCGCGGCCAGCACATCGATCAGTTCGATCAGTTTGTCCAGCGCTTCCAGCAGCGGTGCGTCGTCGAGCAACTGGGAACCGATATGGCAGTCGATGCCGGTCACTGTCAGGCCGGGCAAGGCGGCGGCGGTGCGGTAGATCGACAGAGCATCCTCGAACGCGACACCGAACTTGTTTTCCTTCAGTCCCGTGGAGATATACGGATGGGTTTTCGCATCGACATTCGGATTGACCCTCAGTGACACCGACGCCTTCACGCCCATGTCACTGGCGACGCTGCTCAGGCGATGCAGTTCCGACACGGATTCGACATTGAAGCAGGCAATGCCATGCGACAGCGCCAGGCGCATCTCGTCGCGCGTTTTTCCTACGCCCGAAAAAATGATTTTCCGTGGATCGCCGCCAGCGGCAAGTACCCGCAACAATTCGCCTCCCGAGACGATGTCAAAACCTGATCCGAGCTGACTCAGCAGATGCAATACGGCGAGATTGGAGTTGGACTTGACGGAATAGCACACCAGGGCTGTCTCGGCGGTACGACCGTTCTGACGGCAGGCCAGCGCATACGACAGGTAATTTTCGCTAATGGCGGCCTTCGAATACACGTACGTCGGCGTACCGAACTGGTCAGCGATGGCGGCAAGCGGTAAATTTTCGGCGCACAGGGCACCGTTCTGACAAGAAAAATGGGACATGGGATCAGTGCTGTAGGCGTACTACTTCGTACTATTTAGGAGCGGTGTCAGCCGTAGGTACGGTTGACTTGACGGTGGGGGCAGTGGCAGGAACAGGAACAGGAGCAGATGCGGGTGCAGCAGTAGCGCTAATCGGCGCTGGCGGCCTGACGGGAAGGGTCAGGGGGCCACGTTGTCCGCAGCCACCAAGGAACACGCCTGCCAGCAGGATATTTAGCAAAACAGGCAGGCTGGACAGGGGCAGGGTGTGCTTCACGTTTAGAATCTCGGTTTGATTTATTGAAGAGAGTTTAACATGACAGAATCCGAATTCCTGGTGCTGGCGGAAGCTGCATTGAGCGGTATCGAGGCCGCATTGGAACGGCCAGCCATTGTCGATGCAGTCGACGTGGAGTGCAGTCGCAGTGGCAATGTACTGGAAATCGAATTCGTCGAGACCGGTTCCAAGATCATCGTCAACAGCCAAGCCCCGATGCGCGAAATGTGGGTCGCTGCCAAGTCCGGCGGTTTTCATTACAGGCATGACGGACAGCACTGGCGCAATACGCGCGATGACTCCGAATTGTTCGCTGCCCTGTCGGCGATGGTTAGCCAGCAGGGCGGCGCGGAAGTCGCGTTCTAAAGATCACTCTTTAACAGCGACGCGTTAAAACAACTCGTTCTTGACATCGTCGCGGGTTTTTTCGGTCTCCGGTCCGGTACCGGAGTGCTCACCGACACCCAGACTGCCGACGCCCATTCCGGGCGGATTCTCTGCGTAGTAAAAGTCGTTGTTTGCCTGAATGATGCCAGCGGGGATGTCACGTTCGTCGATCGGCACATCCTTCAGTGCTTTTTGCATGTAGCCAATCCAGATCGGCAGTGCCAGGCCACCGCCGGTTTCACGGTTCCCCAGGTTTTTGGGTTGGTCGAATCCGATCCATGCAACGCCCACCAGTTTTTGCTGATACCCCGCGAACCACGCATCGAAGGAATCGTTCGTCGTACCCGTCTTGCCAGCGATATCGCTACGCTTGAGCACCAGCGCCTTGGTTGCCGTGCCGTATTTCACGACATCCTTGAGCATGCTATCCATCATGAACGCATTGCGGCTGTCGATCACCCGGTTGGCCTCGTTACCTGCCTTGTCCGGCGTTACCTGTGACAGCACCCGGCCATCACTGTCGGTAATCCGTGAAATAAGATACGGACTGATCTTGTAGCCGCCATTGGCAAATACGGCGTAAGCCCCTGCCATCTGCAATGGCGTGACCGCGCCCGCGCCGAGCGCGAGCGTCAGATAGGGCGGATTTTTTGCCGAATCGAAGCCGAATCGACTGGTGTATTCCTGACCGTACTTTGCCCCGATCTTGTTCAGGATGCGGATCGAAATCATGTTCTTCGATTTCGTCAATCCCTTGCGCATGGTCATCGGGCCTTCATACTTTCCATCATAGTTTTTTGGTTCCCAGGCTTGCCCACCTGTTTGCCCGGCACCAAAGCTAATCGGCGCGTCATTGATGATGGTGGACGGGGATAAACCTTTTTCCAGCGACGCCGAGTAGATGAAGGGCTTGAACGACGACCCCGGCTGACGCCACGCCTGCGTGACATGGTTGAATTTGTTCCGGTTGAAATCAAAGCCGCCGATCAGCGCACGGATCGCACCGTCTTCGGTGCTGGTGGCGACAAATGCCGATTCGACTTCGGGCATCTGGGTGATGCTCCAGGCGCGTCCCTCCTGGGTGATGCGGATAATTGCACCGCGTTTGACGCGCCGGTTCGGCGGCGCCTTGTCGCTCAGTAAATTGGTTGCAAATGACAGCCCGGTGCCGGTGATGGCAATTTCCTCGCCGGATGCCAGCACCGCCTTGACTGCCTTGGGTGACGCTTCCAGAACCACTGCGGCAATGATGTCGTCACTGTCCGGATGGTCGGCCAGTTCGACTTCAATCGCATCTTCCGCTTCGTCCTTCGAAGCCGGGATCTCCATGTAGCCTTCCGGACCGCGATAGCCGTGGCGTTTTTCGTAATCCATGACACCACGCCGTAGTGCAATGTAAGCCGCGTCCTGATCCGCTTTGGTAATGGTAGTGAACACGCTGAGTCCACGCGTATAGGTGTCTTCCTTGTATTGTTCGTAGACCAGCTGGCGCGTCATTTCCGCCACATACTCCGCATGCAGACCGAACTCCGTGGTGTCTGTCTTGATCTTCAATTCTTCCTGTTGCGCCTCTTTGAACTGGGCATCCGTGATGTAGCCGAGCTGGTGCATGCGCAACAAGATGTATTGCTGGCGGGCCTTTGCGCGTTTCGGGTTCACGACGGGGTTATAGGCCGATGGCGCTTTGGGCAAGCCTGCCAGCATGGCGGCTTCTGCAATCGTCAGCTCAGGCAGCTTTTTGCCAAAATAAATTTGTGCTGCAGAGGAAAATCCATAGGCGCGTTGACCAAGATAGATCTGGTTCAGATACACCTCAAGAATCTGGTCTTTGGTTAAATTTTGCTCGATTTTCCATGCCAGCAAAATTTCGTAGGCCTTGCGCTTGAGGGTTTGCTCGCTCGATAAAAAGAAGTTGCGCGCGACTTGTTGCGTGATGGTCGAGGCACCTTGTCGCGCACCACCAGCGAGGTTGTGCAACGTTGCCCGCAGAATCCCGAGGTAGTCGACACCGCCATGCTCGTAAAAGCGGTCATCCTCGATCGCCAACACGGCTTTTTTCATGATCTCCGGGATATCCTTGATGCGCACCAGGTTACGGCGCTCTTCACCAAATTCACCGATCAGCACATTGTCTGCCGAAAAAATCCGCAGTGGAATCTTGGGGCGGTAGTCGGTCAGCGAATCCAGTGGCGGAAGCTTCGGATAGGCCAGTGCCAACGTGAACCCAATGATGAGCATGACAGCGACAACCAGGCCGGCACAGACACCCGTCAGTCCCCATAAAATCTTTTTCAACATACTTGAGGCGCGACGCGCAGATGGGGCAGTAGACGGCGCTGATGCAGGCGAATTTTTAGTGGTCATTCTGGGCAGGTGAGGTCAAGGTTCGATGCATTATAGCGGCAGCTTTTCGGCAGACCGGCTTGCCGCTTAAAAAGTGCAAATTCATCCGGGACGCTGTACTCTCGTCGGCTTTTGACAACGGCATTGCAAATTACTTTGTGGAAAGTGCTTTACACTTTCTGCGCCTTGTTGCTACGATTTAACGTACCTTCCTACAAGGGCAGGCAAGCAGCGGTTTTTAAACGGAATTTTTAGTAATTCGTACAAGATTCGATCAGTTCAGCAGACGCCTTGTTGAGCCGGTCTCACAGTAGCAGTGTCGGCACGGAGGAATTCCATTGGCTCTAGATCTCGGATCGTTGTTCGGCAGCAAAAATGCTCCGATGATAGGCCTCGATATCAGCACATCCGGTGTACGTCTGGTTGAGCTGAGTGATGCAGGAAAAAGCGAATTACGACTTGAGCACTTTGCCTCAGAAGCCCTGCCCAGGGGTGCCGTGGTTGACGGCAACATCGAGAATATCGAACAGGTCGCCGAAGCAGTCCGGCGTGTCTGGAAAAAAAGCGGTACCCGCGCCAAGCTCGTCACGCTGGGCATGCCACCAGCCTCCGTCATCACCAAAAAAATTGTCTTGCCCGGCGGCCTGTCGGAAGAGGACCTTGAGTTCCAGGTCGAAACCGAAGCCAGCCAATATATTCCGTTCGCTCTCGACGAAGTCAGCCTTGACTTCGATGTTGTCGGACCAGTCACGAATTCACCCGAAGATGTCGAGGTCCTCATCGCCGCCACGCGCAAGGAAAAAGTCGAAGACCGCGTTGCGATCGCCGAGGCTGCCGGACTCAAGCCCATCGTCATGGATATCGAATCCTATTCCGCAAGGACGGCCCTGGACCGCCTGATATCGCAATTGCCCCAAGGTGGCGCGGGGCAGATTTTCGCGCTGTTTCAGATCGGTACCCAGGTGACGCACATTTCGGTGCTGCTCGATGGTCAGACAATTTACGAGCGTGAACAACCTTTCGGTGGCCATCAATTGACCCAGGATATTGTGCGTGCCTACGGGTTGTCCTACGAGGATGCCGAAGCCAAGAAAAAAACCGGCGATCTTCCCGAGGGCTATGAACAGGAGATCCTCGAACCGTTTCTCGATAGCGCCGCGCTCGAAGTGACGCGGGCAATCCAGTTCTTTTTTACCTCGACACCCTACACCCGCATCGACCAGATATTCCTCGCGGGTGGCTGCGCCATCATCCCCGGCCTGGTGGATACGGTGGCCGTGCGCACCAAGCTGACGACATCGGTCGTTAGTCCCTTCAAGGGCATGCAGCTCGCAGCGAATGTCCGCGAAAAACAACTGCGCAATGAAGCACCCGCCTATCTGGTTGCCTGTGGTCTCGCGATGCGGAGGTTTGACTAATGATCCGGATTAATTTGTTGCCACACCGCGAAGAGCGGCGCAAGCAACGCAAAAATGCCTTTATCGCGATGATGGTGGTTACCGCGTTGATTGGTGCATTGGTCGTGTTGCTGGTGGGCGTCGTTATTGCGAATAATATTTCGGGCCAGAACCAGCGCAATGATTTCATCAAAGCCGAGAATCTCAAGCTCGACAATGAAATCAAGGAAATTGCCACGCTTAAAGCCGAAATTGAATCACTGAAAGCGCGTCAGCAAGCGGTTGAAGACTTGCAGGGTGACCGCAATCAGCCGGTATATCTGATGGATGAACTGGTCCGGCAAGTACCCGAAGGCGTGTATCTGAAGTCATTCAAGCAAGAAGGCCAGCGTGTCGTCCTCAATGGCTATGCCCAATCCAACGAACGGGTTTCCGAGCTGCTGCGTAACCTCAGCAATAACTCGCCGTGGCTCGAGCGACCAGACCTGATTGAAATCAAAGCGGTCGCCATTGGACAAAACAAGGACACAAAACGGGTCTTCGATTTCATCATCAACGTCGGCATCAAGCGGCCACGTGATAAAGACCAGCCTGCTGCCGATGCGGCAACAGCCAAGGCAACGGTTCCCGCAATCGTTGTGCCTGGCAAACCTCAATAAACGAAAGATCCGTGATGGCAGATTTGAAAAATTTCGGAGAATCGCTGGCGGGTCAGTTTCGGGGCTTGAGTGGGCGTCATCCTGGCCAATGGCCGCTGGCGCCACGCTTGTTGTGTAGCGTCGGCGTCCTGACTGTGGCGATGATACTCGGCTGGTTTCTGTACTGGAGTGGCCAGATCGATGAGCTCAACGCCGGCGAAGCGGCCGAGCTGCAGTTAAGAGATGCGTACAAAAGCAAGATCCAGCAATCGATCAATCTCGAGGGATTGCGCAAGCAAAAAGACCAGGTGCGCGAGTATGTCGCCACGCTGGAAAAGCAGTTGCCAAGCAAGGCGGAAATGGATGCGCTGCTGTCGGATATCAACCAGGCCGGGGTCGGACGTGGTCTGCAATTCGAGCTGTTCCGGCCTGGCCAGGTCATCGTCCGCGATTACTACGCAGAGCTGCCGATCGATATCAAGGTCACCGGGAATTATCACGATGTCGGTGCATTCACCAGCGACATCGCCAACCTGCCACGCATCGTCACGCTCAACAACATGAGCCTGTCTGCAGCCGCCTCGGGCGTGCTCACGCTGGAGGCAATCGCCAAGACATTCCGGTATCTCGATCAGGATGAAATTCTGGCGCAGCGCAAGGTTGCGGCAGAGAAGACGAAGGGGAAACCATGACCGTCCTGTCACGGCTGGGAACCGCCATGCCGAGTGTGGTGTTGTTATGCATCCTGTCCGGCTGCGGCGACAGTGGCGTACAAGAAGTCAGGACGTGGATGGACGAGGTGCGCAAGCAAACCAAAGTCTCCATTCCAATGCTCTCGCCACCCAAGAAATTCACCCCATTCACCTATGCCGGAAAAAGCGCGATCGACCCCTACAATCCGGCCAAGCTGGCGGTGGCATTTGCAAAATTACAGGCCAACAGTTCGGGTATGAAGCCTGACCTCGAGCGTCGCCGGGAGCCGCTGGAAGCCTATCCGCTCGATACGCTGAAGATGGTCGGTACGCTGCAAAAGACCGGCGCCAGTTTTGCACTGATCCTGGCGGACAAAACATTGTTCCAGGTAAAAAAAGGTAGCTACATCGGACAGAACTTCGGCATGGTTTCAGGCATCACTGAATCGGCTGTCGAACTGCGGGAAATCGTTCAAGATGCGTCCGGCGAATGGGTCGAACGCAAAGGCAAGTTAGAGCTGCAGGAGACCAAGAAATGAGCGCGTTAAAAATACACTCAGCAATCACGTTCGGCATGGTCGGCACGATCGCACAAAAGTTGTTGAAGTTTTGCGGCGTGGTCGGACTGGTCGGCGCAGCGGGCTGGGCGCAGGCACAGGAAAATGCCATCGAATCCATCAGCGCCAACCAGCAAGGTGCGAATGTGATCGTCAAGATTCTGCTGAAAAATCCGGTCAGCAAACCACCTATCGGCTTCACGATTGCCAGTCCCGCCCGGATTGCGCTGGATTTTGTCGGTACCACCAATGCCACCGGAAAATCTGCTCAGGATATTAGCCTGGGCGACGTGCGCAACGTCAATGTGGTCCAGGCCGGGGAGCGCTCCCGCCTGGTATTCAATCTCAGCCGCAGCCTGAATTACGCGACCGTGGTCGAAGGCAATTCGGTGGTGGTCACGATCGATGGCTCTGGCGGGTTGGCAACACCGGTCAACGCGGCCGGCTTGCCGGTTGTTCCCGCGATCAAGGCCTTGCCCGGCAAATTGCAGATCAGGGATATCGATTTCCGTCGCGGTGTTTCCGGCGAAGGTCGGGTGGTGATCGACTTGCCATCGAACCAGATGGGCATCGATGTCCGGCAGCAAGGACAAACCATCGTGGTGGATTTTCTGAAGGCCGGATTGCCTGACGTGTTACGGCGGCGGATGGATGTCGGGGATTTCGGTACGCCGGTAAAAATCATCACCACGTCACCGCAGGGCGAGAACGTCAGGATGGTCATCGAGCCCAAGGGATTGTGGGAGCACAGTGCCTACCAGAGCGATTCCCAGTTGGTCATCGAAGTGCGGCCGATCAAGGAAGAGCCCAACAAGTTATCCCAGGGCACCCAGGGATATCGCGGCGAAAAGCTGTCGCTGAACTTTCAGAATGTCGAAGTGCGTTCGGTCCTGCAGGTCATCGCCGACTTCACCGGCCTCAACATCATCACCAGCGACACAGTCTCTGGCAATCTAACCTTGCGTCTGAAAGACGTGCCGTGGGATCAGGCGCTGGACATCGTGATGCAGGCCAAAGGTCTGGACATGCGCAAGAACGGCACCGTGCTCTGGATCGCGCCCAAGGATGAATTGCTGACCAAGGAAAAACTCGAACTGGAACAGCGCGCCCAGATCGCCGATCTGGAGCCGTTGAAGACCGAGACCTTCCAGCTCAATTATCAGAAAGCCGAAGCCTTCAAGATGGTGTTTGGCCTGGACAGCTCGTCCGGCGACGGCAAGAATCGCATACTGTCCAAGCGCGGCAGTGCCGCGATTGACCCGCGTACCAACAAGCTGTTCGTCACCGATATCGCCTCCAAGCTCGACGAAGTACGCAAGCTGATCCAGATCACCGACGTGGCAACGCGTCAGGTGCTTATTGAAGCGCGGATTGTCGAGGCAGACGACACGTTCAGCAAAAACCTCGGTGCCAAGCTTGGTTTCACGGACCTGCGCACCACGCGTGGTGGTGAGAGTGGCTACCAGGTTGCCGGCAACACCCGCGTTGGCGTGACCGGTAATTATCTTGGCGTCGGCGAGCAGACCGGGCAAGCCACGATCACCGACGGCAGCTTCATTCCGAATTCGCAGTTTGTCAGCTTGCCGGCAGCCGGTATCAACGGACTCAATGCCGGTAGCCTGGCGGTCAGTCTGTTTTCGGCAGCGGCCAATCGCTTCCTGAATCTGGAATTGTCAGCACTGGAAGCCGACGGTCGCGGCAAGGTCATCTCCAGTCCGCGTGTCGTCACTGCGGACCAGCAACAGGCATTGATCGAACAAGGCGAAGAAATCCCGTACCAGAAAGCCACCAGCAGCGGCGCCACCTCGGTCGAGTTCAAGAAAGCCAACCTGAAGCTGGAAGTCACGCCCCAGATTACACCGGACGGCAATATCATCCTGACCGTCGACGTCAACAAGGACAGTCGCGGTGCACCGGCTCCGGGCGGATTTGCGATCAATACCAAACACGTGAAGACCAACGTACAAGTTGAAAACGGCGGTACGGTCGTGCTCGGTGGTATCTTCACGCAGCGTGAGCTGGACTCGGTCACCAAGATTCCATTTTTCGGTGACATTCCGATTGTTGGCAATCTGTTCAAGACGACTGGCCGGACCAATGACAAGACGGAGCTGCTGATTTTTATTACGCCCAAGATTGTGGCGGACAGACTGTCGACTCGCTGACGCAGCACGGCAAACGCGGTCGCGCCGAAGTAGGCCAGATACGCAAACAGACCAGAGACACCCAAAGACACGCAATCACATGCAACCAATATCGAGAGATCACATGAACAATAAATCGACCGGCACACTGATGGTGTTGGCCTGCGCACTGTTGATGGGTGCCTGCGGCGGCGGCGGCGGCTCTCCGGGTACCACCGGCGGTACGGGTTCAGGAACCACCAACGGTGGCACGGGTGGCACAGCGGGCGGTACGGGCGGCACGACGATCACCGCCTCCGTTCCAAAGATAACGCTGACACTGTTTAACGGTGCGACCGCAACGTCGTCGATCAATGCGTCGGGTGTGACCACCGCGAAGGCGACCGTCGTGGACGAGAAAAACAATCCCGTGAAGGGCAAGCTGGTCACTTTTACCGGTGACGCCACCCTGATCACGTTCAGCCCACTCTCCGGCGCGGTACTGACAGATGCCGTGACCGGCATCGCCACGATTCAGATCACGCCTGCTTCCCTGTCGTCCGGCAGTGGTGGCACGTTGAGTGCTTCCGCTACGGTCGTGCCATCGACCGGTGGTACCGGCATCCTCACCGCGGGGTCGATCGACTATCAGCTATCGCCCGCGAATCTGACGCTGTCGACGCTGGATGTCCAGACCAGCACGCCGCTGGCCGCCTACGGTACCAGGGCCGTATCGGTCACTGCCAACATCAATAGTGCAGCGGCCACGAATACGCCAGTACAGATTACATTTACCGCCAGCTGCGGAACGGTCACACCGGCGACCGTGACCACCGATGGCACCGGCAAGGCATCGTCGACGTACACCGCCAATTCCACCACGATCCCGGGCTGCGCCGGCGCGAATGTGAACGTCACGGCAGCCGCAGCCAGCGCGTCGTCGTTGAGCGGAACCATCGCGGTACAGCCTACGCTGGCAACCAACATCCAGTTCGTCAGCGCCACGCCGCAATTGATTTATCTGGTCGGCTCGGTTGGCGCGACGCAGTCGCAAGTGTCGTTCAAGGTGGTCGATTCCAGCGGCAATCCGCTGCAAAATCAATCCCTGAATCTGTCGCTGACCAACGCTGCACCAGGCGTTTCGCTGGGCACGGTCGGCAATACTTCCACCGTGGCGGCAACCACCAACAGCGCTGGCGTGGTATCGGTCCCGGTCTTTTCCGGTTCGATACCGACGTCGCTTCAAGTCAATGCGGTACTCGCCTCGAACCAGTCGGTCAGTTCAAAATCCAATACGCTATTGGTCGCCTCGGGCGTGCCAGTGCAATCAGCAACCAGCATTGCTGCTGAAAAATTGAGCATCGAAGGACTGTTTACCGATGGCGTGTCTACCAACATCACGCTCTCCCTTGCCGATCGCCAGGGCAATCCGGTGCCGGTTGGTACGTCCGTCAACTTCGTCGCCAGTTCCGGCGTGATGGTGCCGGCAACCTGTGTGGTTCCGGCGCTCTCGGATGGCACGTCCGCGTCGTCCTGCACAACCTCGATCCGCTCGCAGGGTACGCGGCCGGCAAATGGCAGGGTCGCCATCCTTGCCTACACGCCGGGCGAAGAAGATTTTGTGGATGCCAATGGCAACAACGTCTATGACGCCGGCGAAACATTCACTGATCTGGGCAATGCCTACCGTGACGATAACTTCAGTAACCTCTTTGATACGGGAGAGTTCGTTGTTCCGCGCGCTGGCACCACCGTGTGTGTGGGCGGCTACAAGGGACGCACCGACACCTGCGATGGTGTCTGGGGTGCGGCTGACGTGAGGGGGCATCAGATGGTGGTATTCGCCAGTGGTCAAGCCTATTTCAGTCTGGAGACAACGTCGCGGGGGAGCGGCATCGGGTTCACGGTGGCTGACGTGAATGGCAACAGCATGCCGACAGGAACCACCATAGCAGTTGACGGGCGCGCCGCCAGTCCTACGGGAGCTTGCTCCGCGACAGTTACGCCAGGCATCATCCCGAACACGGTCGGCCCGATAATAGCTGCGGTGATCGCAGCGCCGACCTGCGTCACCGGCGATTTTGTCGACATTACCGTGAAGTCGCCCCGCGGACTTGTGACTTCCAGAACACTGCAGCTGACGCCATAATTCGGCTCGCTGCAGTGCCATCGATGGCCGGGGTTTGCATACCCGGCCATCGGTTTTTCCGGTCAGCGGACAAGCCCAAAATCCGGCTTTGCCGAACACTGCTTTATGATGGGCGCACGAACGCATACACGACCGGCACCTGCCACCTGCCAGGTCGCTTTAAAGACTGACACAACGTGACACGAAACATTTTTCTCATCGGCCTGATGGGCTCCGGCAAGACCACGGTCGGCCGCGCCCTTGCCAAAAAACTCAACAAGCGATTCATCGATTCGGATCACGAAATCGAGGCGCGCACCGGCGCTTCGATTCCGCTGATTTTTGAAATCGAAGGCGAGGCGTCGTTTCGCCAGCGCGAAGCGGAAGTGATCCGCGACCTGACGCAACTCGACGACATCGTGCTGGCCACCGGCGGCGGCGTCGTGCTCAATCCCGATAACCGTGCCTTGCTCGCCGCGCATGGCACCGTGATCTACTTGCGTGCCAGCGTCAACAGCATCCTGCAACGCACCCGACATGACAAAAACCGGCCGCTGCTGCAAACCGCCGATCCGCGTCGCCGCCTCGAAGATATTTCTCGCCAGCGGGACCCGATGTACGCCGAAATTGCGGATATCGTCATCGATACTGGCCGCCCCAATGTACAGTTTCTGGTGAACCATATCCTTTCCCAACTTGATATTGCCTTACCCCTGACTGCTGCCTCCATGCCGACTGAACCTGTACTGACCGATGCGCTGCCTTGCCTGCCGGCACAGCCTGTGCCTGTATTGTCACCGATCGCACTGCAGGTGGACCTCGGCGTGCGCAGCTATCCGATCACGATCGGCCACGGTGTGCTTGATGACGCCGACCTGCTGGCCCGCCACGTGCACGGCGATCGCGCAGCCATCGTGACCAACACCGTGGTCGCACCGCTGTATCTGGCGCGCCTGACTCGCACACTGACGGCCGCCGGCAAGCAGGTCACGACCATCGTCCTGCCCGATGGCGAAGAAGAAAAAACCTGGCGCAACCTGATGACCATTTTCGATGGATTGCTGACCGAAAAATGCGACCGGAAAACGACCCTGATCGCACTCGGTGGCGGCGTGGTCGGCGACATGACCGGCTTTGCCGCCGCCAGCTACATGCGTGGCGTGCCGCTGATCCAGGTGCCGACGACCTTGCTGTCGCAGGTCGATTCGTCGGTGGGTGGCAAGACCGGCATCAATCATCCTCTCGGCAAGAACATGATCGGCGCGTTCTACCAGCCGCAAGCCGTAATCGCCGACACCGGTACGCTCGACACCTTGCCGGCGCGGGAATTGTCAGCAGGCCTGGCCGAAGTGATCAAGCATGGCGCGATCATCGATGCGGTATTTTTTGACTGGATCGAAGCCAACATCGGTGCACTGCTGTCGCGCGATCCGGCAGCAATCGCCTGGGCCATCCAGCGCTCCTGCGAAATCAAGGCCGAGATCGTGCGGCAGGACGAGCGCGAATCGGGCATCCGGGCGATCCTGAATTTTGGTCATACCTTTGCCCATGCCATCGAGGCCGGTCTTGGTTACGGCACCTGGTTGCATGGCGAGGCGGTGGGTTGCGGTATGGTGATGGCCGCCGATCTGTCGCAACGACTGGGTTACATCGACGCGGCGGCGAAAGATCGTCTGACGCGCCTGGTCGCGGCGGCCGGTTTGCCGACCGTGGCACCCGATCTCGGACAGGTCACCTGGTTTGACCTGATGCAGGTCGACAAGAAAAACGAGGGTGGCGCGATCAAGTTCATCCTGTTGCAACCGCTGGGAACTGCCGTCATTACCGGCGCCGCCGACGCGATGGTGGCCGCGACGCTGCACGCCTGCGTGCATACTGCCTGAACGGGATACAGTTCAGGCCCCGGGATTGAAAAGGCACTCAATGATTCATCGTGACACTGCTGCTGACACCAAGCTGGCACCCTATGCCGCCCAATCTGCGACGTCGCCGGGGCGACAGTTTGCCGAACCCGCGCCGGCATCGCGTTCGGAATTCCAGCGCGACCGCGACCGCATCATTCATTGCGCGGCGTTTCGCCGACTGGAATACAAGACCCAGGTCTTCGTCAATCATGAAGGCGACCTGTTCCGCACCCGGCTCACGCACAGCATCGAAGTGGCGCAGATCGCCCGTTCGATTGCGCGCAATCTGCAGCTCAACGAAGACCTGATCGAAGCCATCTCGCTGGCTCATGATCTGGGCCACACGCCATTCGGTCATGCCGGTCAGGATGCACTCAACGCCTGCATGGCAGACCACGGCGGCTTCGAACACAATCTCCAGAGCCTGCGTGTGGTCGACGTGCTGGAAGAGCGCTACGGCGCCTTCGACGGCCTGAACCTGATGTTCGAAACCCGGGAAGGCATCCTCAAGCACTGTTCGCCGACCAATGCCCGCACGCTGGGCGCGATAGGCCAGCGCTTCCTCGACAAAAAGCAGCCGACACTGGAAGCCCAGCTGGCCAATCTGGCCGACGAGATTGCGTATAACAATCACGATATTGATGACGGTTTGCGCTCGGGATTGTTGAGCGTCGCCCAGCTCGACGAGGTGGATCTGTATGCGCAGCACCGGCATGATGTGGAGGTAATTTATCCCGGCATCAGCGGTCGTCGCGCGATTAGCGAGACCATCCGGCGGATGATCAATGCGCTGATTGTCGACCTGATCGCCGCATCACAAGAGCGCATCAGGCAGGCCGACCTGCGCAGCCTCGATGACGTGCGCAATGCACCGCCGCTGATTACCTTCTCACCGGCGATGCAGCATCAGGCCACACTGCTCAAACAGTTCCTGCGAGAGAATCTGTATCGACATTATCTGGTCAACCGGATGACCAGCAAGGCCCGCCGCACTATCACCGACCTCTTCAACGTCTTCATTGGCGAGCCCAGCCTGCTGCCGCCTGATTACCAGTCGCAGAAGGGTGATGATGCAGCGCAGGTGCGCAAGGTGGCGGACTACATCGCCGGGATGACGGACCGCTATGCGATTCGTGAACACCGGCGCATTTTCATGGTGGATGAAGTCTGAGCATGTGACGTCAGTCAGCCAACTGGCCGGCCTATGCTACCGAACTCACCAGATCGCGCAACGGATGCGCCTGAGCCGGCCAGGCCGGAACAAAGAACGCGTCGACCATCTCGGTGGTCACCTCGGCCAGCGTCGCCGGTTGCCATTGCGGCTGGTTGTCCTTGTCGATCACGACCGCACGTATTCCTTCCAGCACTTCGCCGCGCTCGAACGCGCGCCGTACCATCGTGCGTTCCATGCGCAGACATCCCGCCAGATCCAGCGTGGCACCCAGACGCACCTGACGCAGCGTGACGCTCATCATCAGCGGCGAGCGTTTTTGCATCAGTGCCAGCGTGGTCTGCGCGAAGTCGCTGTCGTCCTGCGACAGCGAGGCGACGATGTCCGGTACCGACGGCAGACTGAAGTGCTGCCGGATGGCGGCGTGATGACGTGCCAGCGTGCTGCCGGCGGGGTCGCACTGATCCCTGAAGGCGCTGGCAAATTCGCGGATGGCGTGGCGTACATCGGCGCTGTTGTCGTGTTCCAGCAGGGTGCGTAAAGCCGGCAGTTCGCTGCTCGGAATAAAGACATCCGCCAAGCCCGCATACAGCGCGTCGGCGGCACCGATCATCTCGCCGGTGACACCCAGATACGTCCCCAGCTGGTCTGCCGAACGTGACAGAAAATAACTCCCGCCGACATCCGGAAACAAACCGATATTGACTTCGGGCATGGCCATTCTGGTCCGCTCGGTGACGATACGCAGACGGTTCTGTACGCCGCTCTGCGCCAGCCCCATGCCGCCGCCCATGACGATCCCGTCCATCACGGCGATCCACGGTTTCGGGAAAAAATGGATCAGATGGTTGAGGGCATATTCTTCGCTAAAAAAATCGTCCAGCGCCGCGCTGCCGCCTTGGGGTGTCGACAGGCCAGCCTCGTAAAAAAACCGGATATCGCCACCGGCACAAAATGCTTTTCCGGTACTGCCGGTAATGACCACCGCACGCACCGTCGCCGCGTCGCGCCAGCCCAGCACGATCCCGGTCAGTTCGCGCACCATTGCAAGCGACAAAGAATTGAGGGCTTTGGGCCGGTCAAGCGTGATGTTGCCGATAGCGTTGGTTACTTGGGTCTGGATGAGTGCGGTCATGTTCTGGAGTCCATCGGATTACA
Organism: Actimicrobium antarcticum; assembly: GCF_039536745.1. NCBI lineage: Bacteria > Pseudomonadati > Pseudomonadota > Betaproteobacteria > Burkholderiales > Oxalobacteraceae > Actimicrobium > Actimicrobium antarcticum. The sequence goes on along the minus strand of NZ_BAAAZE010000014.1, from coordinate 92,741 downwards.
TTAAATTGCAGGCAAGTCAATTGCAGGCGATTAAAAAGGGCGCAATCAATGCGCCCCAGGTTCGTTCATGCCGGTTTGTCCGGCAGCAGATCAGTCAGGAGGAGGATATCTCGACAACCGGTTCAGGGATGTGTTTGATGGCGTCGTGCTGATGGTCCTGCAGTTTGGTTTTGTACTTGATGACCTGGCGATCGAGCTTGTCGATCAGCGCATCAATGGCGGCGTACAGGTCCTCGGCAATGCTTTCTGCATGCAGGTCCTTGCCGCGCACGTGCAGGTTGATTTCTGCTCGTTGCCGTTTTTCTTTTTCGGGGAGTTTATCTACAGTCAGGATGACAGCGATATCAATGACGTGATCGAAATGACGTTTGATGCGTTCCAACTTGCTTTGCACATATTCACGGATGGCAGGGGTCACTTCGAGATGATGTCCACTGATTGTGAGATTCATACGGCGCTCCTTTGAATAGTGCCGCTGGAGGTTCGTTTTGTACCCGGATGGGCACTGTCGAACACAACGACAGGTAAAACATGACAAATGAAACTACGGAAAAACTTGGAAGAAAATTACAGTGCCTTGCGCAGGTTGACGGATGGGATTTTCAGGGCTTCTCGATATTTTGCGACGGTGCGTCGTGCCACCACCATACCCTGTTCTCCCAGCATGTCTGCGATTTTGCTGTCAGAAAATGGAATCTTCGGGTCTTCAGCTCCTATCAATTGTTTGATGAGTGCCCGTATCGCCGTTGAGGACGCTTCGCCCCCGGCTTCAGTGGCGACATGGCTGCCAAAAAAGTACTTTAACTCGAACATGCCATGCGGGGTCAGCATGTATTTCTGGGTTGTCACACGGGAGATGGTGCTCTCGTGTAAACCCAGTGTATCAGCAATTTCGCGCAAGACAAGAGGGCGCATGGCGACCGCACCATGCGAGAAAAAGTTCCTTTGGCGTTCAACAATTGCCTGTGCCACGCGCAGGATCGTATCGAAACGCTGACGCATATTCTTGATCAGCCACTTCGCTTCCTGCAGCTGCGATGTCAGTGAACCATCGCCTTTATTCTGCTTCAGGATGTTCGCGTACAGGGCGTTGACGCGCAGGCGCGGCATCACGTCGTGGTTGAGCATGACCTGCCAGCCGGCGCGGGTATGCTTGACGATGACATCCGGCACCACGTAGTCCGAGGTGCCGCTGCCAAAGATCGCGCCGGGGTGCGGATTGCATTGCCGGATCACGCATTGTGCTTCGCGCAGGTCTTCATCGTCACAGTCCAGCGCCTTCTTGAGCTTGCTGAAATCACGCTGCGCAAACAGCGTCAGATAGTGTTCGACGATGTCCAGCGCCATGCGCCGGGTCACCATGGCAATGCCGGGAAAACGCCGGATCTGCAGTGCCAGGCATTCGGCGGCATTGCGTGCGCCGACGCCGGCAGGATCGAAGCTCTGCAGCAGTTTCAGGGCGATCGTCAGCTCGTCGGCGTCGATCGCCAGTTCGGCCGGCAAGCGCTCGTGGATCGCCTCCAGCGTGTCTTCCAGATAGCCGTTGTCGTTGAGTGCATCGATCATCAGTTCGACCAGTGCCCGGTCGCGCGGATTGCGTACGGTGACCCGCATCTGCTCCAGCAAATGATCGCGCAGCGTCAGTTCATGGGCTTCCAGCTGGGGTCGCGCATCGTCGTCTTCCGGCGCTTTGGAGGTGCGCGCAACGTCGTCGAAGGTCCAGTCCGATTCGCTGCTGGCGGCGCCTTCCGGTGCCTCGTTGCTGACCTCGGCAGGCGCTTCGCCGTCGCTGCTGGGAGGGGCGGCATTGGCATCCTCGCTGGCACCTTGCTGGCGAATGCCGTCGGCGCCGATGGCACCATCGGCGAGCAGGCGTACCGAATGATCCAGCGGATCGTCGAGCCGTTCCAGTAGCGGATTGTCGGTCAGCATCTGCTCCAGTTCCTGATGCAGTTCCAGCGTGGATAACTGCAATAGCCGTATCGATTGTTGCAGTTGCGGTGTCAGCGCAAGATGCTGTGAGGTGCGGAGCTGGAGGGATTGTTTCATCGTGGTCCGGGCCTACATCCGGAAGTGTTCGCCGAGATACACCCGGCGTACCGACTCGTTGGCGATGATGTCATCCGGGCGTCCGCTGGCCAGGACAGCACCCTGGTTGATGATGTAGGCGCGGTCACAGATGCCCAGCGTTTCGCGCACGTTGTGGTCGGTGATCAGGACGCCGATGCCGCGTTCTTTCAGGAACCGCACGATGCGCTGGATTTCGATCACGGCAATCGGGTCGACGCCGGCGAACGGTTCGTCCAGCAGCACGAAGCGCGGATTGGTCGCCAGCGCACGCGCAATTTCGACGCGACGTCGTTCACCGCCGGACAGGGACAGAGCCTGGTTGTCACGCAGCTTGTCGATTTGCAGATCCTGCAGCAAGGTGTCAAGGCGCTGATCGATGACTTGCCGGCTCAGTGGTTTGCCTGCCTCGCGCTGTAATTCGAGTACCGCGCGAATATTGTCCTCGACGCTCAGCTTGCGAAACACCGACGCTTCCTGCGGCAGGTACGACAGACCCAGCATCGCCCGCTGGTGGATGGGCAGGCGCGAAATGTCGACGCCGTCCAGCCGGATCTCGCCAGCGTCCGATGGGACCAGGCCAACGATCATGTAAAAGGAGGTGGTCTTGCCGGCACCATTCGGGCCGAGCAGGCCGACCACTTCGCCGCTGCCTACCTCCAGCGCGACATCGCTGACGACCTGCCGTACGCCGTAACTTTTCTTCAGACCGCTGACGATCAGTTTGCTGGCAGTCATCTCGGCCGTCATTTGGCGGCACCCGGCGTACGTGGCTGGATCACGGCCTTGATGCGACCCGCGCCGGCCTTGCTGTCGGGGCCAGTCGCAGTGTTGTTGACCGAAAAAAATTCGCTGCGGCTGTCATACGAAATGAATTCGCCTTCGACTTCATCGGTCGGCTTGGTGCCGTCGAGTCGACGCATCTTTGCCTTTGAAAAAAGTTTGACCAGCTCGGTCTTGCCATCGTATTCGATCCGTTCGGCTTCACCTTCGATCCACAGGTCGGGTCCGCCATCGCGTTTTTGGCGGAAACTGGCCAGGCTGCCGGGCGCAGCGTACAGCGTGGCGAACTGGTAACCGGCAGCGTCCTGGGTGACGACGACGCGTGCGGCTTTCATCAGCAATGTCCCGCGCGTGACAATCACTGCGCCAGTGAAGGTATTGATTTGCTTGACATCGTCGTACGCCATCTGATCGGCGTCGACCACGGTGGGTTTGCCGGAGTCTGCCTTCTCAGCATGCACGATCGGCACGATGGCGATATTGAGCATGAGCATAACGAGGGGAAAAAGCGATTTCATGGAGGGTCCTGTTTGAATCATTCTAAGGAAAGCGCAGCGACGAAATCAGCGCGCAGCCGAGGGTGGAAATACCCCGTGCACGCGGTGCGACAAGTCGAGCTGTCGGGTCGCATTATTGGCGACCATTCCCGTGCCTCGCAACTGCGTTTTGCCTAGCGTCATGTCGACTGGTTTGTCGGTCTTCATCACATCGTCTTCAGGCAGCAGCAGCAAATAGGGCGATGTCATGTGGAACAGCTGGGTGTCACGCGAGGGCGGCCGGTCGACCACCACGTTGCCGATCATTTGCACTTCCGTATTGTCCTTGCTGACCAGCGCGCGGTCGGACGTCATCACCATCGGCGGTCGACCGGTGGTCAGGTTGTGGATGACGGGACGGGTGATTTCGTGCGAATCGTCGACCGGACTGTGGGTGAGCCGGTCACCCGAAATATTGTAGCGGCCGGTCTGTGACTTCGCCATTTTGACGAACGTGAAATGCGTCACGTAATAGTCGGGCGCTGTTCGCGCCGGTTCGGTGATGCCTGCGAGGCCGCTCTTGCGCAGCACTTCGATCAGCCAGAAACTACCCAGCACCAGCGTCACGCTCAACGCAATCAGCAGGCCCAGCCGGAAGCGGTTGGCAGCCTTCGCGCCGTTGCTGCTGTTACTCACGCCAGATACGGCGCTAGCGCCGCCTCATAGTTGCCCTGTGCGCGCAAAATGAAATCGCACAGCTCGCGCGCCGCACCGCCACCGCCATGCGCCGTGGTCACGTGGTGCACGCGCTGGCGTACTTCGTGGTGACCGTTGGGTACGCTGGCGGCAAAGCCGACACGTAGCAGGACCGGCAAGTCGATCACATCGTCACCGATAAAGCCGCACTGCCCGGCACTGAATCCTGTCGTCAGCAGCAACTGCTCGAAGCTCGCGCGCTTGTCATGGCTACCCTGGATCACGTGCGTGATGCCGAGGTCGCTCGCGCGCCGCTGTACCAGTGCCGACTTGCGCGCACTGATGATGGCCGTGGCGACGCCCGATTGCTGCAACAGCCTGATGCCCTGGCCATCCAGGACATTGAAGGTCTTGATCAGTTCACCGTCGGCGCCGAAATGCAGGCTGCCATCGGTCAGGATGCCGTCGACGTCGAAAATCATCAGGCGGATTTGCGCTGCGCGTGAGGTCGCGTTCGCGGTTGCATTTGCTTCGGTCAGGATCGACGGCATCAGATCACCTTGGCCCGGGTCAGGTCATGGATATGCAAGGCACCGACCAGGACGCCGGTGGCATCGGCTACCAGCAGCTGATTGATGCGGGACTCTTCCATGATGCGCACTGCATCGACCGCCAGCTGGTCCGGGCCGATGGTGCGCGGATCGGCATGCATGACGTCAGCAATCGACAGTCTGGTGAAGTCCTGCACATGCGCGATCAGGCGGCGCAGGTCGCCGTCGGTAAAGACGCCGATCGGCCGGAAATCAGCATCGACGACCGCCGTCATCGCCATGCCCTTGCGGGTCATTTCGGCCAGTGCGAGGGATAACGACACGCTCGCCAGCACCGCAGGAATCTGCTCGCCGCTGCGCATCACATCATGCACGTGCGTCAGCAGGCGGCGGCCCAGCGCGCCACCCGGATGCGAGCGGGCAAAGTCTTCCTCGCGAAAGCCGCGTGCGTCCAGTAATGCCACGGCCAGCGCATCGCCCAGTGCCAGTGCCGCCGTCGTGCTGGCGGTCGGCGCGAGGTTAAGCGGGCAGGCTTCCTTGTCCACCGCCACGTTCAGATGCACGGTCGCCAGGCGTGCCAGGCTGGAATTGTCGTGGCCGGTCATCGCAATCAAGGTCGCGCCCATGCGCTTGATGATGGGCACGATCGCCATCAGTTCGGCGGTTTCACCGGAATTCGAAATGGCCACGAAGGCATCATCCTGCGCCACCATGCCGAGGTCACCATGGGCTGCTTCGGCCGGGTGGACAAACAGTGCCGGGGTGCCGGTCGAGGCGAGGGTGGCGGCGATCTTGCGGGCGATGTGACCGGATTTTCCGATACCGGAAATCACCACGCGGCCGGTACAATTGCGCAGTAATTCGACGGCCTCGGAAAACCGTACACCGGCGGCGCCGTTGAGTCGGTCTTTCAGCGCAAGCAGCGCATCGGCTTCAATCTGCAGGGTTTCGCGGCCGAGCTGCAATGCGCGCCCAGCGCGGGCTGCGTGGGCGGCGTGGTCGGCGTCCAACGCCTCGGGAACTGGTTTTTGATGGGGTACACTCATGCCCGAAAGTATAAACGAATTACCAAAGCAAAAAATCTGCCAGCCGTAACTAAAAAATCGCCTTGCGTTCGCTTAAAGGATATCTTCGCTCCCCATGCATTCCGCGCTAGAACTCACTTTGCTGCTACTCGGCGCCGCCGTCCTCGGTGTGGTTGCCTTTCGCATGATGCATTTGCCGCCGATGCTGGGCTACCTCGCGGTCGGCATCGTGATCGGTCCGCACGGCCTTGGCTGGGCCGAAGACACCAGCACGACGCACACACTGGCCGAGTTTGGTGTGGTGTTCCTGATGTTCTCGATCGGGCTGGAGTTTTCCTTGCCGAAGCTGGTATCGATGCGGCGTACCGTGTTCGGCCTTGGCATGGCGCAGGTGCTGCTGACAATTCTGGCGACGATGGTGTGCGGCTGGGGCACCGCCCGCTTGCTGCCGCAGGTGGCCGATATCAGCTGGGGTGCCGCCTTTGCGCTGGGCGGCGCACTGGCCATGTCGTCGACGGCGATCGTCTCGAAACTGCTGACCGAACGGCTGGAACTCGAAAGCGAACATGGCCGTCGCATCATCAGCATCCTGCTGTTCCAGGACCTGGCGCTGGTGCCCTTGCTGATCCTCGTGCCGGCGCTGGCGCAGGCACCGGAAGATATCGCCGTCACGCTTGGCTGGGCCACGCTCAAGGCGGTCGGTGTGCTGGTCCTGCTGCTGGTCATCGGCCAGAAGCTGATGCGCAACTGGTTCCGGGTCGTGGTCAAGCGACGCTCGCAGGAATTGTTCATGCTGAACTTGCTGCTGATCACGTTGGGGGCGGCCTGGATCACCGAAAAGGCCGGCCTGTCGCTGGCCCTGGGCGCGTTCGTGGCCGGCATGCTGATTTCCGAAACCGAATACAAGCACCAGGTCGAAGAAGACATCAAGCCGTTCCGGGATGTCCTGCTCGGCTTGTTCTTCATCACCATCGGCATGCTGCTCAATGTCCGGCTGGTGCTGGAAAACTGGTGGCTGGTGTTGCTCCTGCTGGCTGCGCCCGTCCTGTTGAAGTTCGTCCTCATCACCGGGCTGGCCCGCCTGTTCGGTGCCTCGACCGGCGTGGCATTGCGCACCGGATTGGCACTGGCGCAGGCGGGGGAATTCGGTTTCGTGCTGCTCAATCAGGTCGGCGGATTGGGACTGATCGATCCGTTCATCGTGCAGCTGATCCTGGCGTCGATGGTGCTGTCGATGCTGATTGCCCCGTTCATCCTGGCCAAATCCGACGCCATCGTCATGAAGCTGTCGGCCAACGAATGGATGATGCAATCGGTCGCGCTGACCCAGACCGCCGCCCGTACCATGAAGACCCAGAAGCACGTGATCATCGCCGGCTTCGGTCGCAGCGGCCAGAGCCTGGCGCGCTTGCTGGAAGAGGAAGGCATCCAGTATCACGCGCTCGACCTCGATCCTGACCGGGTGCAGGAGGCGCAGGCATCCGGCGCCCACGTGTCGTACGGCGATGCGGCGCGCCGCGAGTCGCTGGTGGCAGCAGGTATCCATCGCGCGGCGGCACTGGTGGTGACGTATGCCAGTACGCCGTCGGCATTGAAGCTGCTGCATCTGGCGCATGAACTGGCACCGGCATTGCCCGTCATCGTGCGCAGTTATGACGATACCGACCTCGACCAGTTGCGTGCCGCCGGTGCTGCCGAAGTGGTGCCGGAAGCCATCGAAGGTAGCCTGATGCTGGCCTCCCATGCGCTGGTCATGCTGGGTGTGCCACTGCGCCGTGTGGTGCATCGGGTGCAAACTGCGCGTGACGAGCGCTATGCCTCGCTGCGGGGTTATTTTCACGGCACCAGCGACGCCGAAGACGATCCTGATCACCTGCATGTGCGCCTGCATTCGGTAACGCTGGGCAATCATGTGAAAGCGATTGGCAAGACACTGATCGCGATTAATCTGCAGGAGTTCGGCGCTGAAGTGACCGCGATCCGGCGCAGCAAGAATCGCATCGAGGTCAAGCCCGATACCGTCCTGCAGGGCGGCGACATCCTCGTCTTGCGCGGCACCACCGAGAGCGTGGCGCGCGCAGAAAAGCGTCTGCTGAAAGCCTGACGATTCTGGAGCGCAGTGCCGGTCCGGCGGCGCGGTCGTCTCCAGCCTCACGCGCACGGACGAATCCGTTTGCGATTAGCATGCGTATCAACCAGGCATCGGGTCGGCAATACGATGCTTTTTTTGCGCCCTTCACAACAGGATCACGGCATGACCATTTCACTGAAAATTCTGGCCATCGGCATGACGCCATTGCTGCTGCTGGGCGGCCTGACGGCTTGCTCTCCATTGACGCTGATTAACGCCGCGACGCCCGGTTACGCGTCCGAAAAAAGCCGCGACATCCACTACGGCAGCGATCAGCGCAACCAGCTCGATATCTATCGTCCGCGTGACGCCAAGGCGGCGGCACCGGTCGTGGTCTTTTTTTACGGCGGCAGCTGGAACATGGGTTCGCGTAGCGACTACGCGTTCGTCGGCGAGGCACTTGCTGCCCGCGGCATCGTGGCCGTGCTGGCCGATTACCGGCTCTATCCGCAAGTGCGCTATCCGGCATTTGTCGACGATTCCGCACAGGCAGTGGCGTGGACCCTGAAAGAAATCCAGCGGTACGGCGGCGACCCGAAACGGGTCTTCGTGATGGGGCACAGCGCCGGTGCCTACAATGCGGCGATGGTGGCGCTGGATACCCGCTGGCTCGCGGCGCAGGGGGCATCGCCAACTGCATTGCGGGGCTGGATCGGACTGGCGGGGCCGTATGATTTCATTCCGATCGATAACCGCGACGTGCGTCCGGTGTTCTTCTATCCCGACACGCCTACCGAGTCCCAGCCGATCAATCACGTGACGTCCGGCGCGCCACCGGCACTGCTGATCGCGTCGCATGCCGACAAGGTGGTCAACGCCGTGCGCAACACGACCGGACTGTCGACCAGCTTGCGTGCCGCTGGCGTGCCAGTCGAGGAAATCTACTTCGACAACACCAGCCATGTCTCGCTGATCGGCGCGTTCGCCTGGCCGTTGCGCGGCCTGGCGCCGGTGCTCGATACGGTGGTCGGGTTCGTCGACAGCGATGGTGGCCGGAATAAAAAAATGGCGCGCTGAACCGAGCGCGCCATCGCAGTGAGCCTGAGCGATCAGGCTTTCTTTTTTTTCAGCAGTGGCGCGAGGTATTTGCCGGTAAAGCTGTCCGGATTTTTGGCCACTTGTTCCGGTGTACCGGTCGCAATGATCTGACCGCCACCGGCGCCGCCTTCCGGTCCCAGGTCAATGACCCAGTCGGCAGTCTTGATGACATCCAGGTTGTGCTCGATGATCACCAGCGTATTGCCCTGGTCGCGCAACCGGTGGATCACTTTCAGCAGCAAATCGATGTCATGGAAATGCAGGCCGGTGGTCGGTTCATCGAGGATGTAGAGCGTACGACCCGTGTCGCGCTTGGACAGTTCGAGCGACAGCTTGACCCGTTGCGCCTCGCCGCCGGACAGCGTGGTGGCACTCTGGCCGAGCCGGATGTAACCCAGACCGACATCGAGCAGCGTATGCAATTTGCGTGCGATCACTGGCACCGGCAGGAAGAACACATGGGCTTCCTCGACCGTCATCCCGAGTACCTCGGTGATGTTCTTGCCCTTGTATAAAACTTCCAGTGTTTCGCGGTTGTAGCGCTTGCCGTGGCAGACATCGCACGGCACGTACACGTCCGGCAGGAAGTGCATCTCGACCTTGATCACGCCATCGCCCTGGCAGGCTTCGCAGCGTCCGCCCTTGACGTTGAACGAAAAACGCCCGGCGCTGTAACCACGTTCCTTGGCCGCATTGACGGTCGCAAACAGATCGCGGATCGGCGTGAACAGACCGGTATAGGTGGCCGGATTCGAGCGCGGCGTGCGCCCGATCGGGCCCTGGTCGACCGAGATGACTTTATCAAAATGCTCGAAGCCGCTGATGCTGTCATGCGCAGCCGGTTCGGCTTGCGAGCCGTACAGATGACGCGACGCCGCGTGATACAGCGTCTCGTTGATCAGCGTCGATTTGCCGGAACCGGAGACGCCGGTCACGCACGTCAGCAGACCCACTGGCAGCTCCAGCGTGACGTTCTTCAGGTTGTTGCCGGAGGCGCCTGTGATGACGAACTGGCGCTTCGGGTCCGGTGCATGGCGCTTGGCCGGAATGGCAATTTCCAGCGTGCCGTTGAGGTATTTGGCGGTCAGCGAATTGGTGTTCTTGAGGATTTCCTTGAGCGTGCCTTCGGCAATGATTTCACCACCGTGCACGCCTGCGCCCGGTCCCATGTCGACCACATAATCGGCGCAACGGATCGCGTCTTCGTCATGTTCGACCACCAGCACGCTGTTGCCGATATCGCGCAAATGCCGCAGCGTGGCGATCAGCCGGTCATTGTCGCGCTGGTGCAATCCGATCGATGGTTCATCGAGCACATACATCACGCCGGTCAGGCCGGAGCCGATCTGCGAGGCCAGCCGGATGCGCTGCGCTTCGCCGCCCGACAGCGTATCGGCGCTGCGTTCCAGCGACAGATAATCGAGCCCGACATTGTTCAGGAAACGCAGGCGCGAAATGATTTCTTTGGTGATGCGGTCGGCGATTTCTTTCTTCGCACCCGTGAGGATCAGGGTCTCGAAAAACTCCAGCGTTTCACGCAAGGGCGTCGCGGCGACTTCATAAATCGCGCGCTGTTGCGCGCCGTTGCCGACCTTGACGTAGCGTGCTTCGATACGCAGGCGCGCACCATGGCAGGACGGGCATTCTTTCTCGTTGATGAACTTGGCCAGCTCTTCCTTGACCGCATTCGAATCGGTTTCGCGGTAGCGCCGCTGCAGGTTGTTGACCACGCCCTCGAAGGCATGTTCGCGCACCACTGCACGGCCGCGCTCGTTGATGTAGGTGAACGGGATGACTTGTTTGCCCGAGCCGTACAGCACCGCTTGCTGTGCGGTCTCGGTCAATTTTTCGAACGGCGCATCGAGGTCGAATTCATAGAACGCCGCCAGGTTGGTCAGCATCTGGAAATAGAACTGGTTGCGTCGATCCCAGCCCTTGACCGCACCGCTGGCCAGCGACAGGTTGGGAAAGGCCACGATGCGTTTCGGGTCAAAGAACTCGATATGACCGAGGCCGTCGCACTCCGGGCACGCACCCATCGGATTGTTGAACGAGAACAGCCGCGGCTCCAGTTCCTGCAGCGAGTAGCCGCAAGTCGGGCAGGCGAACTTGTTTGAATACAGGTGCTCGACCGCACTGTCCATTTCCAGCGCCAGCGCGCGGCCATCGGCCAGTCGCAGCGCGGTCTCGAAACTTTCAGCCAGGCGCTGCTTGATATCGGCCTTGACCTTGATGCGGTCGATCACGACATCGATCGTGTGCTTCTCGGTTTTTTTCAGTTTTGGCAGATCATCGACTTCATAAATCTTGGCCGGATGGGTGCCGGTCTGGACCCGGAAGCGCACGAATCCCTGCGCCTGCATCTGCTCGAACAGATCCACATGCTCGCCTTTGCGGTTCGAGACCACCGGCGCCATGATCATCAGCTTGGTGTCTTCCGGCATGGCCAGCACGGCATCGACCATTTGCGACACCGATTGCGCCGCCAGCGGATTTTCGGGATGGTCGGGGCAATAGGGCGTACCGACGCGGGCATACAGCAGGCGCAGATAGTCATGGATTTCGGTGACGGTGCCGACCGTCGAGCGCGGATTGTGCGAAGTGGCTTTTTGTTCGATCGAGATGGCCGGTGACAAGCCTTCGATCAGGTCGACGTCCGGCTTTTCCATCAGTTGCAGGAACTGGCGCGCATACGAGGATAACGACTCGACGTAGCGCCGCTGGCCTTCTGCATACAGCGTGTCGAATGCCAGCGAGGACTTGCCGGACCCGGACAATCCGGTAATGACAATGAGCTTGTTGCGGGGAAGATCCAGATTGATATTTTTGAGGTTGTGCGTGCGCGCGCCTCGGATGCGAATTTCGTCCATGAACTGCTTTCTGCGTGGTGGTCGCGCGGCGTGCAGGCCAGGTAGGCTGCCGCCGCAGGACGAATCAACCCGATACTATAGCCGGTTTTGCAAGGCCGGGCAGGGCCCCTGCCGGTTGCCTCGCGACCCGCCGGGTGGCACATGGGCTTTGTCGTGTCCGAACAAGACGACATGCCCGCGAAGGATGGCTGCAGCCAAACCACACTGCTGTGGCTTGGCCGTGCTGTCGTGCGGTTGGGTGCGGTTGTGTGCACCGGCTAGCTTATAATTGCGGCCAATTCTACGATTCAGCGGCGCACGATCTGACGGCCGTGACACAGTACCTCCAGGAGAAATCAGCATGGCATCGATCAACAAAGTCATCATCATCGGCAACCTCGGCCGCGACCCGGAAACCCGCTACATGACCAATGGCGAAGCGGTCACCAACATCGCAGTGGCGACGACCGAAAGCTGGAAAGACAAGAACACTGGCGAGAAAAAAGAACTCACCGAATGGCACCGCATCACGTTCTATCGCAAGCTCGCCGAAATCGCCGCCCAGTACCTCAAAAAAGGCTCTCAGGTCTATATCGAAGGCAAGCTGCAGACCCGCAAGTGGACCGACAAGGAAAATGTCGAACGCTTCACCACCGAAATCATCGCCGATACGATGCAGATGCTGGGTAGCCGGCAAGGCATGGGTGGTGGCGGTGGTATGGATGAAGAGTACGGCAGCGCACCTGCGCCGCGCCAGACAGCCGCAGCAGCACCGGCAGCCAGCGCCCCGCGCCAGCAGGCTGCCTCGCGTCCTGCACCGAATTTCTCGGATATGGATGACGATATTCCGTTCTAAGAAGTGTTCTAAGAAGCGCTCTAAGTAATGTTGGTAATCAAAGCCTGCTCGGTCACTGACTCAGCAGGCTTTTGATTGCCCGGTCCGACTGTAGGCAGATGATCTGCGGAATCAGGTACGCGATGACGCGCCAATGATTTTGATGTCGATTCCCAAGGGTTTGCCCGGCATGGCCGTGACCCAAGCGCCTGCGAACCGATGTCTGAGTCTCTGTTCTCGCCAAATAAAAATGCCCGTCCGGGCGACGTTCCTCCCGGTTCAGGCTGCAGCGGTGAACGATTTTGCCGTTGACGCCCCGGTATTTAGGAGAGGGAATCTAATATTTACATTTACCTATTAAATTTCCACCTAGCATTTGTTAAAACACTTAAGATCGCACATGAACTATTAAGTTGATGCCAACTTGACAAGATGCTGAAGGTTGTGGACTATTGCTGAAAAGTATTTATAGTATTGATTTCCTCTTTTCGAGACGGGTATTTCCATTGGCGCATGCTGGTGAAAACGATAACGTGTTTGGCCTAACCTAGAATGGTGTGATGTTTATAGGAAGCAATGGCTTTGCGTTAGCTGGCTCTAAAGAATCGCTCGATAGCCTGCTTGAGGCTGCGGGTGATGCCGTGTTTTGCCTGGATGAAAAAGGCAAGATTCTGCACGTGAGTCGTCGCGCATTGGAGTCCCTCGGAGCCGTCGGGAATATTGTGGGTTGGACCTTGTCCGAGCTCGCGCCGCTGAGCGACCGCCTCGTCATCAATCTTGCTATTACACAGGCAGTCGAAAGCGGACGTCCCGGCAAAGTCAACGCACGCCTGAACACGCGCAGGTCGACTCTCTGGTTTGAATTACAGATCACCAACTATCAAACGCCGGATGGCAAGCCGGGCTTGCTGGCCATCGGCCGTGATATCTCGGTGCAGCAAGATACCGAAGAGCGGTTGCGCCATATGGCCACGCACGATGCGCTGACCGGATTGCCGAATCGCTCCCTGTTATCCGACCGCTTGCACATGGCGATTGCGCAAGCCAAGCGCACCGGGCGCGGATTTTCGGTGCTGGCGCTGGATCTGGACCGGTTCAAGAAGGTCAATGACGCGCTCGGGCACATGGTTGGTGACACGCTGTTGCGGATGGCCGGTGAGCGTCTGCGCGAGACGCTGCGTAACGTCGATACGTTGGCGCGCGTTGGTGGCGACGAGTTCGTTGCCATCTTGCCCAGTGCCGTCAGCGAAGCCGAAATCCAGACAGTTGCCAAGCGCATGATTTCTCACATGCAGCTACCGTTTGAAATCCAGGGACACACCTTATACGTCGGTGCCTCGATCGGTGCGGCTACCTATCCGGATCACGGCGACGACGACGTCAAGTTGCTCAGTCACGCCGACACCGCGATGTGCCACGCCAAGGAAACGGGCAAGGCGCGTTGCGTCGTCTACAACCCGCAAAAATTCAATCAGCAGGAATTCGACGTATCGATGGAAGCCGCGATGTTTGACGCGGTGCGCAACGGCGAATTTTTCCTGCACTACCAGCCGATCGTCGACGCGGTAACCTGCGAAGTGCTCGGCTATGAAGCGCTGATGCGCTGGATGCGTCCGGAACTGGGGCCGGTCTCGCCGTCACAATTCATTCCCATGGCAGAGAGCAATGGCCTGATCAATTTGCTGGGTGCGTGGGCGCTGCGCTCGGCGTGCATGCAACTCAAGCGCTTCCAGGAAGCTGCCGGGCGCCCTCTGTATGTCTCGGTCAATGTCAGTCCGCGCCAATTTCGCAATGAGCACTTTCTGGGCGTGATCGATAATGCGTTGAAGAGTTCGGGCATCGTTGGCGCCGAGCTGCTGCTCGAAATTACCGAAGGCATCCTGATGTCGGACCCCGAGCATGCCGAGGCCATGCTTAATCAGATCAGTGCCCGCGGCGTGAAAATTGCGATCGATGACTTCGGTACTGGCTATTCCTCGCTGGCGTACCTGAAGCGTTTCCCGATCTCCACCCTGAAAATTGACCGCGCCTTCGTGCAGGACTTGCCGGCGTCGGTCAAGGATGCGGCAATCTGCAATGTTGTCCTGAGTCTGGCCAGTCACCTGAATCTCACGACAGTCGCCGAAGGGGTCGAAAATGCCGAGCAACTGGCGTTTCTGTCACGACAAGGATGCAATCTGATTCAGGGTTACTACACCGGCCGGCCGATGATGCCGGACGCGGCGATTGCCCTGCTGCGGGCCGGCGCCAACGCGGCTGCCCCGGTTCCTGTCGGGCAGAACTGACCCCATGATCGAACACGCCGCCGACCCCGAACAAACCCTGCAACTGCTCTGGACGCGCGTACGTCAGCGCGGCGACCTGCCCGGTTTTTCGAAAGTGGTCAGCGCGATCCTCGGTGCCATGCGCGGCGAAGATGACCGTGATTTCAATATGGCGCGCACGGTGCTGTCGGACCCGGCATTGACGCAAAAAGTGTTGCGTTTGGCAAATAGTCCGATGTATGCGGTGTTCGGTCGGGACGTCAATACCGTGTCGAAGGCGGTGGTGGTTCTGGGTACCGACGCCATTGGCCATCTGGCACTGGGCGTCAAGCTGATCGACGGCCTGTCGGTGGCATCGGCAGATTCCGCGCTCGCCCGGTGCGAAATGGAAAAGGCGGTGCTGTCCGGCCACATCGGACGCCAGATAGCGTCATCGGCGAGCACCCGGGATGCTGAGGAAGCGGTCGTGTGCTCGATGCTGCACGGGCTGGGGCGCATGATGGTGGCCTTTTACTTGCCCGAGCTATGGCAGCAAATCCTGACTGCGGCCAATGTCGAGGGTACACCGCAAGATTTACATGCGCGCCATGTTCTCGGCCTCGGACTCGACCATATTGGCCGGATGGTGGCACTGCAATGGGGCCTGCCAAACAGCCTGGTCGACACGCTCAAAGATGTGCATCCGATCGCACTCGATGAACCGCTGGATCACAGCCAATGGCTGGCGGCGGTATCGACCATGTCCTTGTCGTGCGCCGAAGTACTAATGACGGAAGTACCCGGCAGTGCCGGGCTTGCGCTCGCGCTAGACCGGATTGCAGACGGTTATGCGGGCATGCTGGGCGTCGACTCCCGACAATTACTGATCGCAGTGGAGGTCGCCCAGCAGGCAGCGCGCGACGAAGGTGCGCCGGCGTCGCGCCTGGCCAAGGTTACGCCGCCGCTTTCCGCCGCTGACAAGGCGGTGACTACCGGCAAGCCCGTCAATGCGACCGCGTTGCTGGTGCGCGGTGTGGCCGATCTGGGTGACATCAGCAAATCATCGACCACGGGTCAGCTGATGTCGATGGCGCTCGAAACGCTGTTCAACAGCTTGGGATTGAGCCATGCCGCTCTGTTTCAGCGCATCCACAAGGATGGTCGCTACCAGGCGCGCATGTGTCTGGGCGCTAACCTGCAGGACATGGCGCCGCGGCTCAATTTTGATGTGGCGTATCAGCCAGATGTCTTTCATGCAGCACTCGCCAACGACAAGATGATCTTTGTCGAAAATGCCCGTGACCCGGCATTCATCAGCAAGTTGCCGCGTTGGTGGAAAGATGCCTTTCCCTCCGTGCGCAGCTTCGTGGTCATGCCACTGACCGTCAATCGCTTACCGGTGGGTTTTTTGTACGGCGACTGGGATCGTGCCGTGACACCGTCCAGAATCGATCCTGCCGAGATCATCCCGCTCAACGAGATGCGCGCCTTGCTTGTGCTGGCCCTCGAACGGCAGCGCCAGCGCGATTAAAACTTCAGCCACAGCACGCGCCATCGGGCTGTCAAGGTTGCCAACGAGGGCAGCGCGCCGAGTGCGGACATCGCCGGACGAATGTCGATTGCCGCAGGGTGTTGCGGGATGGCCGGAGCGGAGTACGTGCCACTGCCCATCCATGAATCCGAATCGGTCACGCACGCAGCGTCAGTATCGGTGTGGCGCCTGCATTGATCAGCGATACGGTTTCCGTTATCGTGAACGCTTTACACGGTAGCGGAGCTGCACGATGTCCCTGGTTTTTCCGGTACTGAACACCGAACGCCTGACCCTGCGGGAAATCGTCCCTGCGGATGCCGATGCCTTGTTCCGGATGCATTCCGATGCCGATACCATGCGCTGGTTCGGTGTCGATCCGATCACGAGCCACATGCAGGCCAGCCAGTTGGCTGCCCTGTTCGCCAGCTGGTTTGGCGCCGGCACCGGACTGCGCTGGGGACTTGCCCGGCATGGCTGTGACGATCTGGTCGGCACCAGCGGATTTTTTCGCTGGAACAAAAGCTGGCACAGCTGCCTGCTCGGCTTCGAGCTGTCCGCACCGTTGCAAGGCTGCGGCTACATGACGGAAGCCGTCCGCGCGATCCTCGACCACGGGTTCCGCAGCATGGACTTGCACCGGATCCAGGCCGAAAGCCATCCCGACAATGCGGCCTCGATTGCATTATTGACCCGACTCGGCTTCCGGTTCGAGGGGGTGCACCGCGAGCAGGCGCGCTGGGGTGGTCAATTCCATGATCTGAATTGCTATGCACTATTGCGTCAGGAGTGGCCGGTTTGACGCGCCCGCCACCACTGCATCTGTTCAATGGATTCCGCAATCCGTTTGGCGGCAGCGAACTCGAAACGCTCTCGGTCTTCGAGATGCTGTCCAGGCAGCAGATTCCGGTGCAGCTCTGGGCTACGTCATCAAAAGCCTCGCCGGCATTGCTGGCGCGTTATCCGATCCGGCATGTATCGGTCTTGCGCAGGCAGGTGCCTGACGGCGGCAACTATGTTTTTTTTGGCGCGCACTGGCGCAATCGGGTCTGGCCTTTTCTGGTGGCGCGGCCGCGCCGGCTGATCTACGTATTCAATACATTCCATCCGAAAATACTGGCATTGACATCGCAGCATCGAGCGCTGCTGCGATGGCCACGCACCGAGTACGTGCTGATCTCGGAATTCCAGAAAAAAATCCTGCAGATCGAGGGCGTGGTGCACCCGTCGCCGATTGATATTGCGCGCTTTCATCCCGCGCCAAGGCTGCCGGGCGAGGGCGGAGCCGGTCGCGGAGCCGGTTCGTCAAGACTGGTCGTAGGCCGCCTCAGCCGCGACACCGCAGACAAGCATCATCCGGACGACCCGACCCTGTATCGCCACCTGCTCGACGAAGGCTGGCAACTCCGGCTGCAGGGCGCGACCATCCTGCAGAATACATTGCCAGCGCATCCACGCTGCCTGATTACACCGGAAGGCACTGTTCCGCCAGACCAGTTTCTGCAGGGACTCGACGTGTTCTATTACCGGTCAGGCACGCATGTGGAAACCTTCGGCCGTGTCGTTGTCGAAGCCATGGCGTGCGGTTTACCGGTGGTCTGTCACGCCCATGGTGGCTATGCCGACCACATCATCCACGGCGAAAACGGCTTCCTGTTCGACACCACCGAACAAGCCCACGCCATCCTGCAGCGCCTCCACGCTGATCCCGCGCTGCGCGCCGCGATCGGTGACTGTGCAAGGCACACGACCGAACACCTGTTCAGCGCCGAGGCCTTGCAATCCCGATTGAAATTTTTCCGTGACTAGATTTTAATTAGGGTCAGAGTCAATTAATTCAGTATCCTGTTGTGGAAATAATTAGGGTCAGAGTCAATTAAAACGACCAGCCGTCATCTAGAATCACCTTCCTACCGACCTCTGCACAGCGCAACCACCATGGCCCGTTTACCTCGTCTCGTTATCCCGGATCAACCACATCACCTCATTCAGCGCGGCAACGACCGGCGCGTAATTTTTCGGGATGACGATGACCACCGGATTTTCCTGAGCTGGTTGTACGAGGCCGCCAAACAGTTCAAGGTCGCCATCCACGCATACGTGCTGATGCCGAACCACCTGCATTTGCTGGCATCGCCATCCGACAAGGATGGTCTGAGTGGCATGATGCAATGGATAGGGCGGCATTACGTACCGTACTTTAATCGCAAGTACGAGCGCGTCGGCGGCCTCTATCAGGGGCGTTTCAAGGCCACGCTGATCGATGCCGAGCCGTATTTCATGAGCTGCTGCCGGTATATCGAACTCAATCCGGTGCGTGCCGGAATGGTCGCCGATCCGGCGGATTTCCCGTGGTCGAGTTATGCGCATCACGTAGGTACCCAGTCGAATCCGCTGATCACGGACCATGCCTTGTATTGGTCTCTGGGAAATACACCATTCCAGCGCGAGGCCGCCTATCGGGCGCTGGTGCAGCAAGGACTGAGTTCAGAGGAAATGACGGCACTGACCGATGCCGTCCTCAAAGGCTGGGCCCTGGGGTCGCCGCAATTCCGGACCCAGATGGAAAAGCGGCTGCAGCGCCGTGTCGGACCGGTACGGCGCGGCCGACCGCCGAAGTTAAAGGTGGTCGAAGAAGCCTGATCGCGCAAGGCCATTTCGTCATCGCGACAATTCAAGCAAATTGACTCTGTCCCCATTTAATAAAAAATCCGGATTTCGGAGAATTTAATTGACTCTGACCCTAATTAAAGAAGTTGCAGTATGGTTTGCGCTGCACTATCCTGCACGTTCGAATTCGTCCGGTCGGGAGAAAAATAATGCATGCGCAAGGTTTGTATGACCCATCCAATGAGCACGATGCCTGTGGCGTCGGCTTTATCGCCCACATCAAGGGTAACAAGAGCCACTCGATCGTCGAGCAGGGACTGCTGATCCTGAAAAATCTGGATCACCGGGGCGCGGTGGGTGCGGACAAATTGATGGGTGATGGCGCAGGTATTCTGATTCAGGTGCCGGACCAGTATTACCGCGAAGAGATGGCGCTGCTGGGTGTCGAGCTGCCGCCGCCTGGCGAATTCGGCGTGGGCATGGTGTTCCTGCCGAAAGAGCATGCCTCGCGCATCGCCTGCGAGCAGGAAATCGAACGGGCCGTATTGGCCGAAGGCCAGGTCGTGCTGGGGTGGCGCGATGTACCGGTCGATATCACGATGCCGATGTCACCGACCGTGCGCGACAAAGAGCCGGTGATCCGCCAGATTTTCATTGGCCGCGGCCAGGACATCATGGTCACCGATGCGCTTGAGCGTAAGTTGTATGTGATCCGCAAATCGTCCGGTCACGCGATTCAGGCGCTGGACCTGTTGCATGGCAAGGAGTTTTTCGTGCCATCGATGTCCGCCCGTACCGTGGTCTACAAGGGCTTGTTGCTGGCCGATCAGGTCGGTGTCTACTACAAGGACTTGCAGGACCCGCGTTGCATCTCCGCGCTGGCACTGGTGCATCAGCGCTTCTCGACCAATACCTTCCCGGAATGGCCGCTGGCGCACCCGTATCGCCTGATCGCCCATAACGGCGAGATCAATACCGTCAAGGGTAACTTCAACTGGATGCGCGCCCGCGAAGGCGTGATGAAATCGTCGGTGCTGGGCGATGACCTGAAGAAGCTGTTCCCGCTGATTTACGAAGGCCAGTCCGATACCGCCAGCTTTGACAATGCGCTTGAGCTGCTGATCATGGCCGGCTATCCGATTGCCCAGGCGATGATGATGATGATCCCGGAAGCCTGGGAAAATCACACGCTGATGGATGACAACCGGCGCGCTTTCTACGAATACCACGCGGCGATGATGGAGCCATGGGACGGTCCTGCAGCGATGGCATTCACCGACGGTCGTCATATTGGCGGCACGCTCGACCGTAACGGTCTGCGTCCGGCGCGCTATATCGTCACCGATGACGACCTGGTGGTGATGGCGTCCGAATCCGGCGTGCTGCCGATTCCGGAGTCGAAGATCATCCAGAAATGGCGTCTGCAACCGGGCAAGATGTTCCTGATCGACCTCGACGCCGGTCGCATCATTGGCGACAAGGAATTGAAAGATACCTACGCCAATGCCAAGCCGTACAAACAATGGATTGCTTCGGTACGGATACGCCTGAACGCACTGAAATCCGAGCCGGCCGAGCCGACCTCCACCTTGCCGCTGATCGACCGCCAGCAATTGTTTGGCTACACCCAGGAAGACCTGAAATTCCTGATGTCGCCGATGGCCGCGAATGGCGAAGAAGCTACCGGTTCGATGGGCAATGACTCGCCACTGGCCGTCATGTCCAACAAGAACAAGACGCTGTACCACTACTTCAAGCAGCTGTTTGCACAAGTGACCAACCCGCCGATCGATCCGATCCGGGAAGCCATGGTTATGTCGCTGGTGTCGTTCATTGGTCCGAAACCGAACCTGCTGGACACCAACAACATCAACCCGCCAATGCGCCTCGAAGTCGCGCAACCGGTGCTCGACTATGACGACATCGCCAAGCTGCGCAACATCAGCGCTCACACCAGCGGCAAATTCAAGTCGCACGAACTCAATATCTGTTACCCGATTGCCTGGGGCAAGGAAGGCATCGAAGCACGCCTGGCCTCGCTCTGCGCCAAAGCAGTCGATGCGGTCCATTCGGGCCACAACATCCTGATCATTTCGGACCGCAAGGTCGATGGCGAACAGGTCGCGATTCCGGCATTGCTGGCCACCTCCGCCATCCACTTGCACCTGGTCAGCAAGGGCTTGCGCACCTCGACCGGGCTGGTGGTCGAAACCGGTTCAGCCCGTGAAACGCATCACTTTGCGCTACTGGCAGGTTACGGCGCCGAAGCCATCCATCCGTACCTCGCGATGGATACGCTGGCCTCCATGGCGGCCGGTTTGCCGGGTGAACTGTCGCCCGAGAAAGCCATCTACAACTTCCAGAAAGCCGTCGGCAAGGGCTTGCTGAAAGTGATGTCGAAGATGGGTATTTCGACCTACATGTCGTACTGCGGCGCGCAGATTTTCGAAGCGATCGGTCTGAACAAGGGGCTGGTCAACAAGTACTTCAAGGGCACCGCATCGAACGTCGAAGGTATCGGCGTATTCGAAGTCGCCGAGGAAGCACTGCGCCTGCATCACGCCGCCTTCAGCAAGGACCCGGTCCTGACCAATGCGCTCGATGCCGGTGGCGAATACGCGTTCCGCGTGCGCGGCGAAGACCACATGTGGACGCCGGACGCGATTGCGAAACTGCAGCATTCGACCCGCGCCAACAACTTCAACACGTACAAGGAATACGCGCAGATCATCAACGACCAGTCGCAGCGCCACATGACGTTGCGCGGGTTGTTCGAGTTCAAGATTGATCCTGCCAAGGCCATCCCGCTCGATCAGGTCGAGCCGGCCAAGGAAATCGTCAAGCGCTTTGCCACCGGCGCGATGTCACTCGGGTCGATTTCGACCGAAGCACACGCCACGCTGGCCATCGCCATGAACCGTATCGGCGGCAAATCCAATACCGGCGAAGGCGGCGAAGACGCCCATCGCTACCAGCAGGAGCTGAAAGGCATTCCGATCAAGCAGGGCGATTCGATGGCGTCGATCATCGGCGCCGAAAACGTCGTGGTCGATATCCCGCTGCTGGCAGGCGATTCGCTGCGCTCGAAGATCAAGCAGGTGGCGTCCGGACGTTTCGGTGTCACCACCGAATATCTGGTTTCGGCCGACCAGATCCAGATCAAGATGGCGCAGGGCGCCAAGCCGGGCGAAGGCGGACAACTGCCGGGCCACAAGGTCTCGGAATACATCGCCAAGCTGCGCTTCTCGGTGCCGGGTGTGGGCCTGATTTCACCGCCGCCGCATCACGATATTTATTCGATCGAAGATCTGGCGCAGCTGATCCATGACCTGAAAAACGTCAATCCGAAAGCCTCGATCTCGGTCAAGCTGGTCTCCGAAGTCGGTGTCGGCACGATTGCTGCCGGTGTCGCCAAAGCGAAGTCGGATCACGTCGTGATCGCCGGCCATGATGGCGGCACCGGTGCCTCACCGTTGTCGTCGATCAAGCATGCCGGCTCGCCATGGGAACTCGGTCTGGCCGAAACCCAGCAGACCCTGGTGCTGAACCGCCTGCGCAGCCGTATCCGCGTGCAGGCCGATGGCCAGATCAAGACCGGTCGCGACGTTGTGATTGCGGCCTTGCTGGGCGCAGACGAAGTCGGTTTTGCGACGGCACCGCTGGTGGTCGAAGGCTGCATCATGATGCGCAAGTGCCATCTGAATACTTGCCCGGTCGGCGTCGCTACGCAAGACCCGGTCCTGCGCGAAAAATTTTCGGGCAAGCCGGAACATGTCGTGAACTTCTTCTTCTTTGTCGCCGAAGAAGCGCGCCAGATCATGGCCCAGCTCGGTATCGCCACGTTCAATGAACTTATTGGCCGCGCCGACCTGCTCGACAAGTCGAAAGCGGTCACCCACTGGAAAGCCAAGGGCCTCGACTTCAGCCGGATTTTCCATCTGCCGGAGATGCCTGCCGACGAACCACGTTACCAGGTCGAAGAGCAGGATCACGGACTGGCCAAGGCGCTGGATCACAAGCTGATCACGCAAGCCCGGGCTGCACTCGAAAAAGGCGAGAAAGTCTCGTTCATTTCGCCAGTGCGCAACGTCAACCGTACGGTCGGCACGATGCTGTCGGGCGAAGTGGCCAAGAAATACGGCCATGAAGGTTTGCCGGACGACACCATTCATATCCAGTTGCAAGGCACGGCAGGCCAATCGGCTGCGGCGTTCCTGGCGCACGGCATCACGATCGATCTGGTCGGCGAAGGTAACGACTACGTCGGCAAGGGCCTCTCGGGCGGGCGCATCATCGTTCGTCCCAATACCGAGTTCCGTGGCCGCGCGGTCGACAACATCATTGCCGGCAATACCGTCCTGTACGGCGCGATTTCGGGTGAAGCTTTCCTCAACGGCGTCGTCGGTGAACGCTTCGCGGTGCGTAATTCGGGCGCCACGGCCGTCGTCGAGGGCACCGGCGACCATGGTTGCGAATACATGACCGGCGGTACCGTGGTCGTGCTGGGCGAGACCGGGCGTAATTTTGCTGCCGGCATGTCGGGCGGGATCGCCTACGTCTACGATCCTGACGGTGACTTCGAATCACGCTGCAACATGGCCATGGTGGTACTCGATGTGGTGGCACCGCACGCCGAGCAGGAAGCCATCGGCGACCGTGCCGGCTGGCACAGCCTGTTGCGCGGTGGTGCCGGTCAGACCGACGAAGCGATCCTGAAAGCCTTGATCGAGCGTCACTTCAAGTACACCGGCAGCACGCGTGCGCGTAATTTGCTGGATGACTGGACCGTGTCGCGCAGTAAGTTCGTCAAGGTGTTCCCGACCGAGTACAAGCGGGCGCTGGGCGAAATGGATGCGGCGCGCAACGCCAAGGCCGCCAAGGAAAAAGTTCCGGCATAACGGCGCGAAGCGGCAGGGCGGCTGCGCAAGCGCCGCCCGCCGGGATCGCGTTATTGCCCGAGTTTCTTAGAATAATACGTCGTACAACCTGGATCGATCATGGGAAAAATTACCGGCTTCATGGAATTTCAGCGCCTGAAAGAGGCAAGCCAAGACCCGAAGTTGCGCACCAAGCATTACAAGGAATTCACGCTCCACCTGGCCGACAGTGAAGCCAAGGTGCAGGCTTCGCGCTGCATGGATTGCGGTATTCCGTTCTGCAATACCGGTTGCCCGGTCAACAACATCATTCCGGACTGGAATGACATGGTGTATCGCGGCAGCTATCGCGAAGCGCTGGAAACCCTGCATTCGACCAACAACTTTCCGGAATTTACCGGACGGATCTGTCCGGCACCGTGCGAAAGCGCCTGTACGCTGGGCATCAACAGCGACGCCGTCGGCATCAAGTCGATCGAACATTTCATCATCGACAAGGGCTGGGAAAACGGCTGGGTCGTGCCGCAACCATCGGCCACCCGCACCGGTAAAAAAATCGCCATCGTCGGTTCCGGTCCTGCCGGCATGGCCGCTGCCCAGCAGCTGGCCCGCGTCGGTCACGATGTCACCGTGTTCGAGAAGAGCGATCGCGTCGGCGGCCTGCTGCGCTACGGCATTCCTGACTTCAAGATGGAAAAAACCCATATCGACCGCCGTGTCGAGCAGCTTGAGGCCGAAGGCGTGACCTTCCGCACCGGCGTGCTGATCGGCAAGGACTTTCCGTTGAACGTGAATAACTGGGCCAAGGAAACCATTTTCCCGGAGCAGCTCGAAAAGGACTTCGACGCAGTCATCATCGCCGGTGGTGCGGAGTATCCGCGTGACCTGCCGGTGCCGGGCCGCGAACTCAAGGGTGTTCACTTCGCGATGGACTTCCTGCCGTTCCAAAACAAGGTCGATGCCGGTGACAAGGTCAGGGACCAGATCATGGCCACGGCCAAGCACGTGGTCGTCATTGGCGGTGGTGACACCGGTTCGGACTGTGTCGGCACCTCGAATCGGCAGGGCGCGCAATCGGTGGTCCAGTTCGAACTGATGCCGCAACCGCCGGAGCAGGAAAACGGCCCGCTGGTCTGGCCTTACTGGCCGACCAAATTGCGCACCTCGTCCTCGCACGAAGAAGGTTGTGAGCGCGACTGGGCCGTTGCTACCAAACGCCTGGAAGGAAAGAACGGCAAGGTCGACAAGCTCATCGCTGCCCGGGTCGAGTGGAAAGATGGCCGCATGCAGGAAGTGCCGGATTCCGAATTCGAAATGAAAGCTGACCTGGTCCTGCTGGCCATGGGCTTCGTGTCGCCGGTGTCGCAGGTGCTGGAAGCCTTCGGTGTCGAGAAAGACAGCCGCGGCAATGCCAAGGCCACCACCGATGGCGCAGGTTGCTATCAGACTTCGGTCGACAAGGTCTTTGCGGCAGGTGACATGCGTCGCGGCCAGTCGCTGGTGGTCTGGGCGATACGCGAAGGTCGTCAGTGCGCGCGCGCTGTCGATGAATTCCTGATGGGTGAGTCGGTTTTGCCACGATAATTCTGCACTAAAGCCTGTTCGTCCCGCCTGCGCGGCCCCCTATGTGGGGTCGCGCACGTCTTATTGTGCATTGCACTGAGCGTTCCTCCGATCTGTTCTACAATCACGGTTTTGCAACAGCCCAATTCCCTTGTGTCCAATCTCGTCGAAATCCGCGATCTGCATTTTGCTTATGGAGAACGTCCGATCCTGTCGGGTGTCCGTATGGATTTTCCACGCGGGAAGGTCATTGCAGTCATGGGTGGCTCGGGTTCCGGCAAGACCACGGTACTCAGGCTCGTCGGAGGTCAGCTAACCCCGCAATCGGGCGCGGTTACGGTCGACGGTGCGGTAGTGCATGAGTTGTCGCAACAAGGGTTGTTTGCGATGCGCCGCAAAATGGGCATGTTGTTTCAGCATGGCGCGTTGTTTACCGACCTGACCGTGTTTGAAAACGTGGCATTTCCGCTACGCGAACATACCGATTTGCCGGAAGACCTGTTGCGTGATCTGGTATTACTGAAACTGGAGGCGGTGGGTCTGCGCAATGCGGCGCAATTAAAGCCGGCGGAAGTGTCGGGCGGAATGGCAAGACGGGTTGCCGTGGCACGGGCGATCGCACTGGACCCGCAGCTGATCATGTACGACGAACCATTCGCCGGCCTGGATCCGATTTCGATGGGCGTGACAGCGAACCTGATTCGCCAGCTCAATGATGTGCTCGGATCGACCTCGATTCTGGTGTCGCATGACGTGAATGAATCTTTTTTGATCGCCGATTACGTCTATTTCCTGTCAAGCGGAAAAATCGTGGCCGAGGGTACGCCCGCCGAAATGCGTGTGTCGGCTGATCCGTATGTCAAACAATTCGTCCATGCCGAGGCGGACGGGCCGGTGCCGTTTCATTATCCTGGTAAATCGCTGGCGATTGATCTTGGCCTGGAGCGGCAGTCATGATGGTGCTCTGGATCACCGCACTGGGCCGCTCACTGCGCGAGTTCGCCGAAAATGCCGGTTACGCGACGCGTGCATTCCTGGCCATTCTGCGCGCTTCGGGCAGCCTGTTGCGCCGGCCCCGGTTAATCAGTGACCAGATTCATTTTGTCGGTAACTATTCTCTGGTCATCATTTCGGTGTCTGGTCTGTTTGTCGGTTTCGTGCTGGGCTTGCAGGGCTATTACACGTTGAGCCGATACGGCTCCGAACAGGCGCTGGGTTTGCTGGTGGCGCTGTCGCTGACGCGTGAACTGGGGCCGGTAATTACGGCACTGCTATTTGCCGGACGGGCTGGAACCTCGCTGACGGCCGAGATCGGATTGATGAAAGCTGGCGAGCAACTGTCGGCCATGGAAATGATGGCAGTCGATCCGGTCCAGCGCGTGCTGGCGCCGCGTTTCTGGGCGGGGGTGATTGCGATGCCGGTACTGGCAGCGATTTTCAGTGCGGTCGGCATCATGGGTGGCTATGTGGTCGGCGTGAAAATGATCGGTGTCGATGAGGGCGCATTCTGGTCGCAGATGCAGGGTGGCGTCGATATCTGGCAGGACATCGCGAATGGTGTGCTGAAAAGTGTCGTGTTCGGTGTGGCAGTGACGTTCATTGCGTTGTATCAGGGGTATGAAGCGCAGCCGACGCCAGAGGGCGTGGCGCGGGCAACCACCCGGACTGTGGTGATTGCCTCGCTGACGGTGTTGTGGCTGGACTTTCTGATGACGGCGTTGATGTTCAATTGACCTGCAGCGCAGCAAGCGCAGGGCATGGCCGATCGCTTGATCGGTTGCTTGCCCTGCACTGACAATAATAGTGGTTTACTAACAGGGTTCACCCTGAGTTGAGGTATCGGTTCATGCAACGAAAATCATTGGATCTGTGGGTTGGCCTGTTCGTGCTGCTCGGTGCTGCGGCGCTATTTTTCCTGGCCATGAAGGCAGGTAACATGAGCTCGCTGTCCTTCGCAAAAACGTACCAGGTCAAGACCCTCTTTGACAACATCGGTGGTCTGAAACCACGTGCACCAGTCAAAAGTGCCGGTGTCGTGGTCGGTCGGGTGTCGGACATCTCGTTCGATGACGGACGCTTCCAGGCAGTGGTGACGCTGGACATGGAAAGCAAATACAAGTTTCCGAAAGACAGTTCGGCAAAAATTCTGACGTCCGGTTTGCTGGGCGAGCAATACATCGGCCTTGAGCCTGGTGGAGATACCAACTTGTTGGCCGCCGGGGACAAAATAAAAATGACGCAATCGGCCATCGTGCTTGAGAACCTGATCAGTCAGTTCTTGTTCAGCAAGGCAGCCGAAGGAAAGGAACCACCAAAATGAACCCCGCTCTGAAACGTATCGCCATTCTTGTACTGGCCGTGGCCATTACCGGCTGCGCCAGCACCCGCAATCCGCAAGATCCGTTCGAAGGCTACAACCGCGCCATGTTCAAGTTCAATGACGGCGTCGACCGGGTTGCCTTGAAGCCGGCTGCGACCGTGTACCGCGATGTGCTGCCGCAATTCGTGCAGACTGGCGTGGGCAACTTTTTTGGTAATCTCGGCGACGTCTGGACAGCGGTCAACAATCTGCTGCAGGGCAAAGTGGAAGACGGCCTGAATGACTTCATGCGTGTGGCGGTCAACAGCACGCTCGGCCTTGGCGGCTTGCTCGACATCGGTTCGGAAGCCGGTTTGCAGAAGCATCGCGAAGACTTTGGCCAGACGTTGGGTGTCTGGGGTGTCAAATCCGGTCCGTATGTGGTGCTGCCGCTGCTGGGATCGTCAACCTTGCGCGATACGATTGCCACGCCAGTCGATTTCGCGGGTGACCCGTGGAGTTACAAGGACCCGCGTAGCGCACGTTACGCCGGTACGGTCACCCGTGTCGTCGACCTGCGCGCCAGCGTGCTGGATGCGTCCAGCCTGATCGAAGATGCCGCGCTGGACCGCTACGAATTCATCCGCGATGCCTATCTCCAGCGGCGTCAGAGCCGGATTTATGATGGCGATATTCCGCATGGCCGCGCACGCAAAGTGGGCATGGAAGTCAGCGAGGACTTGAATGCGCCGATGTTGCCCGCAGCTAAGTCGGAGGCATTGATCGTCACGACGCCAGCAGCGCAGGCCGCTATCGGCAATGACGCCGGTCCGGCGGAGATCGCCACGCAAACGCTGCTTTCGGACGCATTGTCATCGACGCTGTCATCCGACACACCCGCTAAACAGTTATTGGTCCAGGCGGATTGAGCCAAACCGCCCAACCATCCAAACGGAAAATCATGGAAAAATTTAAAAAGTTATTTGCTGCAGTCGTCACTCTTGGTGCAATGGCGCTCACCACAACGATCACTCCGGTCTATGCCGCTGACCTGGAAGCGCCGGATGCGCTGGTCAAGCGCATCAGCCAGGAAGTCCTGGACATCGCCAAGGGTGACAAGGATATTCAGGGTGGTAACCAGACCCGTGTTCTGCAAGTCGTCGAGGAAAAAATCCTGCCGTTCGTTGACTTCCAGAAAATGACCGCGCTGGCAGCCGGCCGCTTCTGGCGCACTGCGACACCGGAACAGCAAAAAAAGCTGACCACCGAATTCCGCAGCCTGCTGGTCTACACCTACTCGGGCGCCATTTCACAAGTGCGCGACCAGAAGGTCGAATTCCGGCCGATGCGTTCCGATCCTGCAGACACCGATGTCGAAGTGCGCTCGCAGGTACTGCAGTCCCGTGGCGAGCCGATCCAGATCAATTACCGCCTCGAAAAAACTGGCGCCGGCTGGAGAATCTATGACGTCAACGTGCTCGGCGCCTGGCTGGTCGAAACCTACAAGAGCACCTTCGCTGCCGAAATCGGTCGTGGTGGTGTCGACGGTCTGATCAAGGCGCTGTCCGATAAAAACCGCAAGCTGGCTGATTCCACCGCCAAAGCCAAAGCAGCATCCTGATCCCTGCCATGATCGAGTCCGTCTTGTCCTTGTCGCTGCCCCTCACCTTCGCGCATGCCACGTCTGCACTGGCAGAGGGCTTGAAGGCGATCGCAACGGGACGGCAGGTCATTGATCTTGGCAAGGTCGCGCAAGTTGATTCCAGCGCCATCGCGGTCCTGCTGGCGTGGCAACGCGCCGCGCTGGCCGCACCAGCACCAGCATCGCTGACATTCGTCAACGCCTCAGCCAGTCTGGTGAGCCTGGCGACACTCTACGGCGTCGCCGATCTGCTCGGGTTCGATGCTGCCGGTAGCGGTCGAACCGATCTGCCGCATCACTGATTCCGACGCACAGTCGGGCAGTCGCCATCAGAAATCCCCTATAATCCAAGGCTTTCGCCAGATGACGAACCGCCTTTAGGGTTACCGTTTTCGGTTCACTTCAAGAATTGCACATTCGCCGCCATGGCCGCCATCCAGATCACCAACGTTGAAAAAAATTACCAGTCCCTGCGGGCACTGGACCGGGTATCGCTGTCGATCGAACAGGGCGAATTTTTTGGCTTGCTCGGACCGAACGGTGCCGGCAAAACCACGCTTATCTCGATCATCGCCGGATTGAACCGGGCCGACGCCGGCACCGTGACGATCGAGGGCCATGATGTCGTCACCGATTACCGCGCAGCGCGTTCGCGCCTCGGTGTGGTGCCGCAGGAGCTGGTGTTCGATCCGTTTTTCTCGGTGCGCGAAACCTTGCGCATGCAGTCCGGTTATTTCGGCCTGAAGAACAATGACAAGTGGATCGACGAAATCATGCATCACCTGGATCTGACCAACAAGGCTGATGCCAACATGCGCTCGCTGTCGGGCGGCATGAAGCGTCGCGTGCTGGTCGCCCAGGCGCTGGTGCACAAGCCACCGGTGATCGTGCTCGACGAGCCGACCGCCGGGGTCGATGTCGAACTGCGCCAGACGCTCTGGAAATTCGTCGCGCGCCTGAACCGCGAAGGACACACTGTGGTGCTGACGACCCACTATCTGGAAGAAGCGCAGGCACTGTGTAACCGAGTGGCGATGCTCAAGGCCGGCCGGGTGGTCGCGCTCGACACCACTGCCAAGCTGATTCAGCGAATTTCGGGTTCGCAACTGGTGGTGCGGCTGGCCAGTGGTCAGTTGCCCGACAGTCTCAAGCCGCTGGTGGCGATTCCGGATCAGCTACTGGGCGGGACCCAATTCACGCTGCGCGTGGCCGACTACAACGATGTCGAGCCGATCCTGGCACGATTACGTGAAGGCGGTGCGGTGATTGAAGACATGCAGCTCCAGCAAGCCGATCTGGAAGATGTCTTCCTGCAAATTATGGATGGTGAAAAATGATCGGTTTCCAGACGTTGTTTTACAAGGAAGTCCTGCGTTTCTGGAAAGTCGCGACCCAGACCCTGACCGCGCCCATCGTCACTGCCATGTTGTACCTGCTGATTTTTGGCCATGTGCTGGAAGCCCATGTGCAGGTGTATCCGGGGGTGGGCTACACGGCGTTTCTGATTCCCGGCCTGGTGATGATGAGCGTACTGCAAAATGCGTTTGCCAATTCGTCGTCATCGCTGATCCAGTCCAAGATTACCGGCAACCTGGTGTTTGTGTTGCTGCCACCGCTGTCGCACTGGGAGCTGTTTGGCGCCTACGTGCTGGCGGCGATCGTGCGCGGTGTGGCGGTCGGCGCCGGCGTCTTCGTGATCACCGCCTGGTTCGCGCACCTGTCGTTCGTTGCGCCATGGTGGATCGCCATTTTTGCGGTGCTGGGTGCGGCGATGCTTGGTACGATGGGGCTGATCGCAGGAATCTGGGCCGAGAAATTCGACCAGCTGGCGGCGTTCCAGAACTTCTTCATCATGCCGGCGACGTTCCTGTCCGGCGTGTTTTATTCGATCAAGTCGTTGCCGCCGGTGTGGCAGACGGTGTCGCATTTCAACCCGTTTTTCTACATGATTGACGGCTTCCGGTATGGCTTTTTCGGCCAGTCCGATGTCGACCCGCTGCTGAGTCTGTCGATCGTTGCGGGGTTTTCCGTGCTGCTTGGTGCCATTGCCATAGGCATGCTCAAGAGCGGCTACAAACTTCGTTACTGAGGGTGCCGCCTGGCGCCTTTTTTTAGCGACCCATTTTAAAGATACAACACCATGTTTCCTACGCCAGAACTCGTCAAGAATTACATCGCAGCCGGTCTCGACTGCACCCACGTCGACGTCGAAGGCGATGGCCAGCATTTCAAGGCGGTCATCGTCTCGGAAGCCTTCGCCGGCAAGCGCCTGATCCAGCGCCATCAGATTGTCTACGCCGCGCTGGGCGACCGCATGCGCGAAGAAATCCACGCGCTCTCCATGAAGACCCTGACACCCGAAGAATTCGCCCAATAATGGATAAACTGCTGATTACCGGCGGCAACCGCCTGTCCGGTGAGATCCTCATTTCCGGCGCGAAGAACGCCGCGCTGCCGATCCTGTGCGCCGGTCTGCTGACCGCCGAGAGCGTGCAACTGTCGAACGTGCCGCAATTGCAGGATGTCGCCACGATGCTCAAACTGCTGCGCCAGCTAGGTTTGCGCGCCGAGCAGGAAGGCAACCGGGTCATGCTCAATGGTGCCGCCATCGACAGCCTTGAAGCGCCGTACGAAATGGTCAAGACCATGCGTGCCTCGATCCTGGTGCTCGGTCCGCTGCTGGCACGTTTCGGCGAGGCCAAGGTATCGCTGCCGGGTGGCTGCGCGATCGGTTCGCGTCCGGTCGACCAGCACATCAAGGGTTTGCAGGCGATGGGTGCCGAGATCAGCATCGAGGCCGGCTACATACTGGCGCGTGCCAAGAAGCTGCGCGGCACCCGCATCGTCACCGACATGATCACCGTCACCGGCACCGAAAATCTGCTGATGGCCGCGACTTTGGCCGACGGCGAAACCGTACTGGAAAATGCCGCCCGTGAGCCCGAAGTGGCCGACCTCGCCAATTTGCTCGTGAAGATGGGCGCAAAGATCGACGGCATCGGCACCGACCGGCTGGTGATCCAGGGCGTGGCAGCACTGCACGGCGCCGAACACACGGTGATTGCCGACCGTATCGAGACCGGCACCTTCCTGTGCGCTGTCGCTGCCGCCGGTGGTGACGTGATCCTGAAAAACACCCGCAGCGACATCCTCGACGTGGCGCTCGACAAGCTGCGCGAAGCCGGCGTGATCCTGACTGCCGGGCCGGACTGGATTCGCGTCCAGATGGCCGCGCGTCCGAAAGCAATCAGCTTCCGCACCACCGAATATCCGGGCTTCCCGACCGACATGCAGGCCCAGTTCATGGCGGTCAACTGTATCGCCGACGGCACCAGCCACGTCACCGAAACGATTTTCGAGAACCGCTTCATGCACGTTCAGGAAATGAACCGCCTCGGCGCGGCGATTGATATCGAAGGCAATATTGCGATCATCAAGGGTGTCGACAAGTTCGTCGGCGCACCGGTCATGGCGACCGATCTGCGCGCCTCGGCGTCTCTGGTGATTGCCGGTCTGGCCGCGCAAGGCCAGACCCTGATCGAACGGATTTACCACCTGGATCGCGGCTATGACCGGATGGAAGTCAAACTGTCGGCCGTCGGCGCCCAGATCGAGCGGGTCAAATAATGCACATGCCCACATCAGGACCAACAACCATCCCCATGGAACAGCAACTCACCCTGGCCCTGTCGAAGGGCCGCATCTTCGAAGAAACCATCCCGTTGCTCGAAGCTGCCGGCATCATGGTCACCGAAGATCCGGAAACCTCGCGCAAACTGATCCTGCCGACCAATGACCCGTATGTCCGCGTGATCATCGTGCGCGCCTCGGATGTGCCGACCTACGTGCAGTACGGCGCGGCTGACTTCGGTGTCGCCGGCAAGGATGTCCTGAAAGAACATGGTGGCGAAGGCCTGTACCAGCCGATCGACCTGAATATCGCCAATTGCCGCATGTCGGTGGCGGTGCAGGCCGGGTTTGATTACGCAACGGCGGTACGGCATGGCGCGCGACTGCGCGTGGCGACCAAGTATGTGCAAACCGCCCGCGAACACTTTGCCTCGAAAGGGGTGCACGTCGACCTGATCAAGCTGTACGGGTCGATGGAGCTGGCGCCGCTGGTCGGGTTGTCGGATGCGATTGTCGACATGGTCAGCACCGGCAATACGCTGCGCGCCAACAACCTCGTCGAAGTCGAGCACATCATGGAAATTTCGGCGCGGCTGGTGGTGAATCAGGCCGCCCTGAAACTCAAGCGTGAGCGCCTGCAGCCGATTCTGGAAGCGTTCGAAAGAGCCACCCGGATCGCACAATCAACGTAGATACAGAAAGCAACCTCGCGATGACACTCCCGATCCGCAAACTTGATTCGACCGAACCCGATTTCCTGGCGCAGCTCGATGCCGTGCTGGCCTTCGACACCGTGGAAGACGCGGCCATCGACCAGGCTGCCGCGCATATCCTGGCGGAAGTGAAGCGGCGTGGCGACGACGCCGTGCTGGAGTTCACCAATCAGTTCGACCGCCTCGCAGCCGACCGCGTCAGCACGCTCGAAATCGCGCAGGCCGAATTGCATGCCGCGCTGGAGAACCTCTCGCCGGTCCGCCGCGATGCGTTGCAGCAGGCCGCGGATCGCGTGCGCAGTTATCACGAGCGGCAAAAGCAGGAATGCGGTTCGGCCGGCTTCACCTACACCGAAGCCGACGGGTCCGTGCTGGGCCAGAAAGTCACGCCGCTGGACCGCGTCGGTATCTATGTCCCGGGCGGCAAGGCGGCCTATCCGTCGTCGGTGCTGATGAACGCGATTCCGGCCAGGGTGGCGGGCGTCTCTGAAATCATCATGGTGGTGCCAACCCCTGCCGGCGTCAAAAACCAGCTGGTACTGGCCGCAGCCGCGATTGCCGGCGTCGATCGCGTGTTCACGATCGGTGGTGCGCAAGCTGTCGGTGCGCTGGCCTACGGGACTGCGACCATTCCGCAAGTCGACAAGATCGTCGGGCCCGGCAATGCCTACGTGGCCGCTGCCAAGCGTCGCGTGTTCGGCACCGTCGGTATCGACATGATTGCCGGGCCTTCCGAGATTCTGGTGATCTGTGACGGCAGCACCGATCCGGACTGGATCGCGATGGACCTGTTTTCGCAGGCCGAACATGACGAGCTGGCGCAATCGATCCTGCTGTGCCCTGACGCGGCGTATCTGGTCGCGGTCGAAGCCAGCATCAACCGCCTGCTCGCCGACATGCCACGCAAGGACGTGATCGCCACCTCGCTGACCAATCGCGGTGCGCTGGTCAAGGTGCGCGACATGGAAGAAGCCTGCGCGATCGCCAACCGGATCGCCGCCGAGCATCTGGAAATTTCTGCGCAAGACCCGCAGCGCTGGGCCGACCGGATCCGCCACGCTGGCGCCATGTTCCTCGGACGGTTTTCATCCGAAGCGCTGGGCGACTATTGCGCCGGTCCGAACCATGTGTTGCCGACCTCGCGCACGGCGCGTTTTTCGTCGCCGCTGGGCGTCTACGATTTCCAGAAGCGCTCGTCGATCATCCATGTCAGCGCCGCCGGTGCGCACACGCTGGGCAAGATCGCTGCCGAACTGGCCTATGGCGAAGGCTTGCAGGCCCATGCCCGTTCGGCGGAAATGCGTTTCCGGTGAAGCCGGGATCCGGCCGTGGCTGACTGGCTGAACCAGGTCT
The DNA here is from genome assembly GCF_039536745.1 of Actimicrobium antarcticum. Classification (NCBI taxonomy): domain Bacteria; kingdom Pseudomonadati; phylum Pseudomonadota; class Betaproteobacteria; order Burkholderiales; family Oxalobacteraceae; genus Actimicrobium; species Actimicrobium antarcticum. The sequence continues at coordinate 57,829 of NZ_BAAAZE010000014.1, read as the reverse complement.
TTTGCGAAGATGCGCTGGCAGGGCTGGCGCGGATTCCCGATGGCGCGATCGACCTGATCCTGGCTGATCCGCCGTATGGCCTGGGCAAGGATTACGGCAACGACTCGGACAAGCTGGCCACCGCCGACTATCTGCAGTGGATGGAACGCTGGATCGATGCGGCGCTACCCAAGCTCAAGGCCAACGGCAGTCTGTACATTTTCCTGACCTGGCGCTATTCGCCGGAAGTCTTCGTGATGCTGAAACAGCGCATGACGATGGTCAACGAAATCGTCTGGGATCGCCGCGTGCCGTCGATGGGCGGGTCGGTGCGCAAGTACTCGTCAGTGCATGACACGATCGGTTTTTTCGTGATGGCCAGGGATTACCACTTCGACCTCGATGCCATCCGCGTGCCGTACGACGCGGTGACCAAGAAGGCGCGCTCGCGGTCGATTTTCGTTGGCGCCAAATGGCTGGAACTGGGTTACAACCCGAAGGATGTCTGGAGCGTTTCGCGCCTGCATCGCGAGCATCGCGAACGGGCCGATCATCCGACGCAAAAGCCGCTCGAAATCATCGAGCGCATGGTCAAGGCGTCCTGTCCGCCCGGTGGCGTGGTGCTCGATCCTTTCATGGGTAGCGGCACCACGGCAGTGGCGGCAAAACGTTGCGGCCGCCAGTTTGTCGGGTTCGAGCTGAATCCGGATTACTGCGCGATGATTGCGCAGCGACTGGCGCAGCAGGGCGTTGTCGCACACATGTCGGATGACCCGGTCCCGGCTCCAGCACCAGCCTGATGTTTAAATTGCATAACCGGAAACCACACCATGTCACTGATTGAAAACATCATTCGCCCAGAGATCCGGGCCCTGTCGGCGTATCACGTGCAGGACGCCGATGGTTTCGTGAAACTCGACGCCATGGAAAATCCGTACCAGCTGTCACCCAAACTGCGCATGCAACTCGGCGCACGTTTGGCCGAGGTCGCGATGAACCGCTATCCGGTGCCGACCTACGCCAGCCTGAAGGCCAGCCTGTGCGCCCACTTCGGCGTGCCGGCGGGGTTCGATGTCGTGCTGGGCAATGGCTCGGATGAACTGATCGCGATGGTCTCGGTAGCCTGCGCGCGTCCCGGTGCAAAGGTGCTCGCGCCGTTGCCGGGCTTCGTCATGTATGCGATGTCGGCGCGTTTTGCCGGCCTCGAATTCATCGGTGTACCCCTGCAGGCCGACCTGACGCTGGACAAGGCCGCGATGCTGGCGGCGATTGCCGAACACCGTCCGGCGATCACTTATCTGGCCTATCCGAACAATCCGACCGGCACGCTGTTCGACGCCGACGACATGGTCGAGATCATCCGGGCTGTCGGTGACAGCGGCATCGTCATCGTCGATGAAGCCTACCAGCCGTTTGCGCCAGCGAGCTTCATGTCACGGCTGGCCGAGTTCGACAATCTGCTGGTCATGCGCACCGTCTCCAAGCTGGGACTGGCCGGCATTCGCCTCGGCTACATGTCGGCCAGTGCCGCCTTGCTGGCGGAATTCGACAAGGTACGACCACCCTACAACATCAATGTGCTGACCCAGGCCGCCGCCGAATTTGTACTGGAACATGCCGACGTGCTGGCCGAACAGGCCGCGGCGTTACGCGCGCAACGCCACCTGCTCGGGTCGGCGCTGGCGGCACTGCCGGGTGTCCACGTGTTCCCGTCCTCGGCAAATTTTCTGCTGATCCGGATTCGCGCGGAGGGCAAAACGGCCGATGCGGTTTTTGCCGATCTGCTGGCGCGCAAAGTACTGGTGAAAAATGTGGGTAAAATGCATTCTCTGCTGGAAGATTGCTTACGGATTACCGTCAGCACGCCGGAAGAAAATGCCCTGTTTCTTGCCGCGCTTACCGCCTCCCTTTTACCGACCTCCGGACCGTAACATGCCAACCGCACCTGAATTCCAGCGCACCGCCGCCGTTATACGCAATACCAACGAAACCAAAATCCGTGTCGCGATCAACCTCGACGGCACCGGTATACAGAAGCTCAATACGGGCGTGCCGTTCCTCGACCACATGCTGGACCAGATCGCGCGTCACGGCCTGATCGACCTCGACATTCACTGCGATGGTGACCTGCACATCGACGCACATCACACGGTGGAAGACGTCGGCATCACGCTAGGCCAGGCCTTCGCGCAAGCGATCGGCGACAAGAAGGGCGTGCGCCGCTACGGTCACGCGTATGTACCGCTCGATGAAGCGCTGTCGCGTGTCGTGATCGACTGTTCCGGCCGTCCGGGACTGGAATTCCGTGTGGTGTTTACCCGCGCCATGATCGGTGCGTTCGATGTCGATCTGGTGCATGAGTTTTTCCAGGGATTCGTCAACCATGCATTGGTATCGCTGCATATCGACAATCTGTTTGGTGACAATGCGCATCACCAATGTGAAACAGTGTTCAAGGCTTTTGGCCGCGCCTTGCGCATGGCTGCCGAGCGCGACCCGCGCTCCGCGGGCACGATACCGTCGACCAAAGGATCGCTGTAAGTGGCCGGTTTTCTTTTATCGACGTCTGATCGTCAAGCATGAACAAAATTGTCGTAGTCGATTACGGTATGGGCAACCTGCGCTCGGTAGCGCAGGCCCTGCGCCATGTGGCTCCTGAAGCCGATGTCCGGATCTCGGGTGATGTCGACGTCATTGCCGCAGCGGATCGTCTGGTCTTGCCGGGGCAGGGCGCGATTCCCGATTGCATGCGCTGCCTGCGCGAGTCCGGTTTGCAGCAGGCGCTGCTCGACGCGGTACGTACCAAGCCTCTGCTGGGTGTCTGCGTCGGCGAGCAGTTGCTGTTTGACTGGAGCGAAGAGGGCGATACGCCGGGCCTCGGCCTGCTGCCAGGCAAGGTCGTCAAGTTCCAGCTCGATGGCCAGTTGCAGGAAGACGGCTCGCGTTTCAAGGTGCCGCAGATGGGCTGGAACCGCGTGCGGCAAGCCATGTCTCATCCGCTCTGGGAAGGCATTCCCGACCAGACCTATTTCTATTTCGTGCACAGTTATTATGCGCAACCGGACAACGCGGCACACATCGCCGGCGAAACCCTGTACGGTGCACCGTTTGCCTGCGCCGTTGCGCGGGACAATATTTTTGCGACCCAGTTTCATCCTGAAAAAAGTGCATCGGCCGGCTTGCAGCTCTACAAGAATTTCGTGCACTGGAATCCCTGACCGCGGTCGACCTGATCGCTTTTCATCCACTTAATCACTACAAAATTTAACCGCCCGCCATGTTGCTCATTCCCGCTATCGATCTCAAAGACGGTCATTGTGTTCGCCTGAAACAAGGTGACATGGATCAGGCCACCGTATTCTCCGAAGACCCGGGCGCGATGGCGCTCCACTGGCTGCAGCAAGGCGCGCGTCGCCTGCATCTGGTCGACCTCAATGGTGCCTTCGCCGGCAGGCCAAAAAACGAAGCCGCGGTCAAGGCCATCATCAAGGCTGTGCGCGACTACGCCGCAGCCAACGGCATCGATGAAATCCCGGTCCAGCTGGGTGGCGGTATCCGTGACCTCGACACCATCGAACGCTATCTCGATGGCGGCCTGAGCTACATCATCATCGGCACCGCCGCGGTCAAGAATCCCGGCTTCCTGCAAGACGCCTGCAGCGCGTTCCCAGGTCAGATCATCGTCGGCCTCGATGCCCGTGATGGCAAGGTTGCCACCGATGGCTGGAGCAAGCTGACCGGCCACGAAGTCATCGATCTGGCAAAAAAATTCGAAGACTACGGTTGCGAAGCCATCGTCTATACCGACATCGGCCGCGACGGCATGATGGGCGGCATCAACATGGAAGCCACCGTACGGCTGGCCCAGAGCATGACGATTCCGGTCATTGCCTCCGGTGGCGTGCACAACATCACGGATGTCGAAGCACTATGTGCGGTGCAGAGCGAAGGCATCGAAGGCGTGATCTGCGGCCGGTCGATCTACGAAGGCACGCTCGACCTGCGCTTGGCGCAGGAGCGCGCCGACCAGCTCGATGCCGACTATCAGCAATCGATCATCGACACCCCATGACGCTGGCAAAACGCATCATTCCCTGCCTCGACGTGACCGCTGGTCGCGTGGTCAAGGGCATCAATTTCCTGGAGCTGCGCGACGCGGGTGACCCGGTTGAAATCGCCCAGCGCTACGACGATCAGGGCGCCGACGAGATTACCTTTCTCGACATCACGGCGACCTCGGATGCACGTGATCTGATCCTCCATATCATCGAAGCGGTGGCATCGAAGGTATTCATTCCGCTGACCGTGGGTGGTGGCGTGCGGGTGGTCGAAGACGTGCGCCGCCTGCTTAATGCCGGCGCCGACAAGGTCAGCATCAATTCGTCTGCAATCAGCAATCCGCAACTCGTGTTTGATGCCGCCCACAAGTACGGTTCGCAATGCATCGTGGTCGCGATCGATGCCAAGCGTACCGGCGACAACAAGTGGGAAGTCTTTACCCACGGCGGACGCAAGCCGACCGGCCTGGACGTCATCGAATGGGCCCGCAAGATGGCCGAATTCGGTGCCGGTGAACTGCTGCTGACCAGCATGGACCGCGACGGCACCCGCAGCGGTTTTGACCTGGCACTGACGGCAGCGGTCTCGGATGCCGTCAACATTCCGGTGGTAGCATCCGGAGGCGTGGGCGGTTTGCAGGATCTGGTCGATGGCATCCGGATCGGCAAGGCCGATGCGGTGCTGGCGGCCAGCATTTTCCATTACGGCCACCATACGATTGCGGAAGCCAAGCAATTCATGGCGGCGCAACAGATTCCAATGAGATTGTCATGAGTATCAAGGCGAAGTGGCTGAACAAGGTCAAGTGGGACGAATACGGTCTGGTGCCGGTGATTGCCCAGGAGGTCGGCTCGAACGATGTGCTGATGTTTGCCTGGATGAACCGTGATGCGCTGGAGCGTACGGTCGAGTCGGGCGAAGCGGTGTACTGGAGTCGCTCGCGCAAGAAGTTGTGGCACAAGGGCGAGGAGTCCGGACATATCCAGAAGGTCCATGAGATACGGCTCGATTGCGACGAAGATGTGGTCTTGTTGCGGGTCGAACAGGCCGGTGAAATTGCCTGTCATACCGGGCGGCATTCGTGCTTCTTCCAGAAATTCGAAGGCGTGGTGGGGGACGGTGACTGGAACAGTGTTGATCCCGTCCTGGTCGATCCGGCCACGATCTACAAGTAACGGCGGTGGACGAATAACCCGCGAACAAGTGGCGCCATCTCAGCGGCGTTCCTCTTTTTCTTCATTAAAGGTTTCGACTGCGTTTGCGCGCGAACGCAGCAGCACATCATGAGTACAACTCTCCAGCGCATCGCCGCAGTCATCGAAAGTCGCAAGCCTGCCAATGGTGGCGACCCGGCGCAATCCTATGTTGCCCGGCTGTTTTCCAAAGGTGACGACGCCATCCTGAAAAAAATCGGCGAAGAAGCCACGGAAACCGTGATGGCTGCCAAGGATGCACGGGTCGATGGTGACACCAGTAAAGTGCTCTACGAATGCGCCGACCTGTGGTTCCATACGCTGATCCTGCTGGCGCAGTTCGACCTCACTCCGCAACAGGTACTGGATGAACTGGCGCGACGCGAAGGCCTGTCCGGGCTGGAAGAAAAGGCCAATCGCAAACTGATCGAGCGTGAAAAAAACGGCGATTGATTTCGTCACAGGTTGCGCGTTGCCGCAACGTACCATCACCCCCTGGGAGCAGCATGAGCGACTGTATTTTTTGCAAGATCACGGCGAAACAGATTCCCTCGACAGTCATTTACGAGGACGACGATGTGCTTGCGTTCAAGGACATCCACCCCGCAGCGCCAGTGCATTTTCTGATCGTCCCGAAGCAGCACGTGGCCACGCTGGCCGATTGCACGGATGCGCACGCGGCAGTGCTGGGCAAGATGATGTTGCTGGCACCAAAGCTGGCGGCCGAGCAGGGTTGTGGTTACGTGAATGATTCGGCAACAGGCACCAAGGGCGGTTTCAAGACCGTTTTTAACACCGGCCCGGACGGCGGTCAGGAGGTGTACCATTTGCACCTGCACGTACTCGGTGGCCCGCAGCCGTGGCGCGGACAACGCTAGCAATATCTGTCAACTCACCGTATTTCATTTGTAATGGCAAGGAGAAACTGTAATGGGTTCATTTAGCATTTGGCATTGGTTGATCGTTCTGGTGATCGTGATGCTGGTCTTCGGTACCAAGAAAATTGGCAGCATGGGCGGCGATCTGGGCAAGGCCGTCAAGGGTTTCAAGGATGGCGTGAAAGGCGAGGATGATGCCGCCGAGAAGGCCGCAAAAGCAGCCCAGAGCAGCGACAAGGGCACCATCGACGTTGAGGCGAAAGAGAAGACAAAAGGCTGATGCGACCGGTTGCGTATAGGCTGCGCAACCGTATCGATTCACTTTGAGTCCCCGACATGATTGATCTCGGTCTTACCAAGATTGCGCTGATAGGCGTGGTTGCACTAATCGTCATCGGCCCGGAAAAACTGCCGCGCGTAGCACGTATGGCTGGCACGCTGTATGGTCGCGCCCAGCGCTACATGACGCAAATCAAATCCGAAGTCAGCCGCGAAATCGAGCTTGATGAACTGCGGAAGATGCACAAGGATGTGCAGGAAGCTGCCAGCGATGTCGGTAAAAGCATTTCCGACAGCATGCAGGAAGCCGAAAGCTCGATGCACGCTGCCTGGAATGGCACCACCACGCAGGAAGACAACGCGCTGCGCGATACGCCGACGCCCGACCAGGTCGCGGTCAAGGTAAAAAATTTCCGCAAGAAAAAGCTGGCACGCAACTCGGCCTTGCCCGGTTGGTTCAAGCACCAGAGCGGGCGCAAGTCGCGCGTTATCTCGGGCGCTGCGCGGGTCGCAAAATTCCGTCCCGCGAGCGGCTCCGGCAACGGCTTTTTTCACTGATGGCGGCGGTCGGTAACTATCCGTGCGGCCATGGTCGCACCTGTACTTTGAAACTCTCTGTCCCCGGCACCATCACATGAATACAGAACCACTGTCGGAAGGGGTGCAAGACACCTTTATTTCGCACCTGATTGAACTGCGCAATCGCGTCCTGAAGGCGTCGATTGCCGTCGTGGTCGTGTTCCTCTGCCTGATGCCATGGGCCGGTCAGATTTATGACTGGCTGGCGTATCCGATGATGGTGGCGCTGCCGGCTGGTAGCAAGATGATCGCTACGGGCGTCATCACGCCTTTCCTGATTCCGGTCAAGGTGACGTTGCTGTCGGCGTTCATGATCGCGCTGCCCTGGGTGCTGTATCAACTCTGGGCTTTCATTGCCCCCGGCTTGTATGCCCACGAAAAAAAGTTGATTGCGCCACTCGTGGTGTCGTCGTCAGTGCTGTTTTTCGTTGGCGTGGCGTTCTGTTATTTCCTGGTCTTTGGCGTGGTGTTTCGCTTCGTGAACAATTTCGCGCCGAAGTCGATTTCGGTGGCGCCGGATATCGATGCGTATTTCGGCTTCGTGATGACGATGTTCATCGCATTCGGCCTGACGTTTGAAGTGCCGATCGTCGTCATCGTGCTGGTGCGGATGGGATTGGTCTCGGTAGCCAAGCTGCGCGAGGTGCGACCGTATGTGATCGTCGGTGCCTTTGTTCTGGCAGCGGTCGTAACCCCTCCCGACATCATGAGTCAGTTGTTGCTGGCAGTGCCTCTGTGTGTCTTGTTCGAGATTGGATTACTGGTGGCGCCAATGTTCGTGCGAATGACGCAGGCACCAGAGGATTCGCCGGAAACGCGATAGATTGATTTGAAGGAAGTTGCAAGCGCGAGGATTGCGCTCGCTTCGGTCTATGCCTGGCGTAGCCACTGAACAAGTGGCAGTACATCCTTGAATGTCTGCGCCAGTTCCCGCTCAAGCAGTTCGGGTGCGTTGATATCGAGTTTTGTCTCTGTCCAGGCAATGAAATTCTTCAGTTTGATCATCTCGATCTGCGGCTCCGCAGCGTCGAATCCCTTCGGTGGTCGGGTCAGTTTGCCTTCCTGCTGCAAGCCGCCAAATCGCTTCCTGAATGCCTTGTTTTTCAGCATTTTGTGAAACCCGGCAGCATCATCAATCACATGGTGCCGAATCAACCGCAGGCGGTCCGCCGGCGGCATGTATTCCCCGCCAGCTACCAGCAGGGTGCCATAGGCATCGATCTGAAAATAATACGAGGGACCACCGCCATCGCTGGGCTTTTTTAGACCATTTGGAATAATGGCGGCGGAAAACGTCGTCTTGTATGGGATCTTGACGTGCGAAAAACGCATGTCGCGATTGATGCGGAACAGCGCTTTTTTAGGATTGCAATCGGCCAATAGCGGATCGACACGCGCCATATCCGCGATCAGTGTCGTCACCAGATCCAGGAATTCCGCGCGCAAGATATCGTAGCGCGGCTTGTTCATGATGAACCAGGGACGGTTGTTGTTCTCGGAGAGTTCTGCCAGGAACTGGGTCAGATCGCGCAGATGCATGGGCGCCTATTCGCGTTCAATTGGCTGTGACTGCTGTTTGGGGCGCTTGCCGATGGTGACATCCAGCGTGGTCTCTTGAGATTTGCGCTGCACGGTCATCTTTGCCTTGATGCCCGGCACCAGTTGCGCGATCAGATTGAGCATTTCGGTGGTGTCGGTAACCGGTTTGCCTTCCACGGCGATCAGGATATCGCCGGGACGCATGCCGGCGCGGTCAGCCGGCCCGTTTTTTTGCACGCCGGCAATGATGGCGCCGGATTTTCGACCTAATCCAAAGCTCTCCGCCAGTTCAGGTGTGATGTCCTGTGGCTCAACACCGATCCAGCCGCGCACGACCGCCCCCGATTTGATGATCGATTCCATCACGGTTTTTACCGTGCTGACCGGAATCGCAAAACCGATGCCAAGCGAGCCTCCGGAGCGTGAATAGATCGCGGTATTTATTCCTAGCAAATTCCCGTTCGCATCGATCAGCGCCCCACCGGAATTGCCCGGATTAATGGCGGCGTCGGTCTGGATGAAATTTTCAAAGGTATTGATATTGAGGTGGTTGCGACCGAGCGCGGAAATGATACCCATGGTGACGGTCTGGCCCACACCGAACGGATTGCCGATCGCCAGTACCGCGTCCCCGACCATCGCATGTTCAATGTGCCCCAGCGTGATCGCAGGCAGGTTTTGCAGGTTGACCTTGATGACGGCAAGATCGGTTTCCGGGTCCGTGCCCACCAGTTTTGCAGCTGCCTTGCGACCATCGGCAAAAGCGACTTCGATTTCATCGGCCGCCTCGACCACATGATTATTGGTCAGAATGTAGCCTTGCGAACTTACCACCACGCCAGAACCCAGACTGAACTGCTTTTCTTCCGGATCAGGACGGTCACCAAAAAACTTGCGGAAAAACGGGTCGTCCAGCATTGGATTACGTGCCTGCCCCGCGCCCTTGGTCGTGTAGATATTCACCACCGAGGGCATCGCAAGCCGCGCCGCGTCCCGGAATGATCCCTGCGTTGCCGGCGCGGAGGTAGGTGGCGTTTCTTTTAGCGCGACAGCAGATGAACCCAGCTGCACCTGATGCGACATGCCAGGAATATTGCCTACCCAATCAGGCTTGAGCGTAATGACGATAAACCAGAGCGCGAGCCCAACAGTAGCGGTTTGGGCAAACAAGAGCCAGAGACGTTGCATAAATTAAATGTAAGGGAATGAGGTGTGGTGGATGAAAGGAAAGGACGCCAGGTCCGCGCTTCAATCGTCAGTCGATGAAGAGCGGCCGCGGGGTGCGTTAAAACAGGTCAGGAAGATTGCTTGCGAAGCGCGTCGCGGATTTCTCGCAGAAGGACAATGTCTTCCGGCGTGACCGCAGGAGCCGGCGCGACTGCAGGTTCTTTACGACGCGCCGCGTTCACTAGTCGTACCATCTGAAAAATAATGAATGCCAGAATCAGGAAATTCAGCATGATGGTCAGGAAATTTCCATATGCAAAAACCGCTCCGGCTTTTTTCGCTTCGAGCAATGATAGCTGCATTCCTTGACCCTTGAGCGGAATGTAATAATTAGCAAAATCAAGGCCGCCAAAAATGGTGCTGACAATCGGCATGATCAGGTCCTGCACCACCGAATCAACGATCTTGCCGAAGGCAGCGCCAATGATGACACCGACTGCCAAGTCCATCACGTTGCCTTTGACAGCGAAAGTCTTGAATTCTTGCATCATCCCCATGTTTTATTCCCTGATAAGTTGTCATTATTTTTAATTGTACCGTCGTCATAATGCCTGCGTCACGCGGGTTTTCAGGAGGCGATTTGAGGTAACTAGGCTTGGTATTAAATTATCGTCTGAATTTGTTTGTGCGCTCGGTACCGCATTGTGCGAAATGTCGGTGGAACGGGACTGCAGGAGCAAGCTTTAAAACTCCGTTAAAATGCCGAAACGGATGTAATTGCTTTAAAAGGATCGTGGCCTCCGATATAATCTAAGGTTGCTAGAAGTTTCGAACGGAATTCGCATTTTGACTGATTGGGGTTGGTATGAGTAACGAAAAGCAGGTCGATTCCGGTCGACGTGGCTTGCTCGTCGCCACGTGCGCGGCAGGCGGAGTAGCAGGATTGTCAGTGGCAGGCGCACTGGTGTCGACATTTGCACCATCCGAGCGGGCAAAAGCCGCTGGGGCGTCGGTGGAAGTGGACATAGCGGGGCTAGTTCCCGGTGAAATGAAAACCGTGGAATGGCGCGGTAAACCGGTATGGATTCTGAAGAGGTCGCCAGAAATGATGGCGTCGCTAAAAGATAAGAAAACCGATGCCGAATTGGCGGACCCGCATTCGGAACGCAACAAGGACGATCTGACACCGGAATACGCACGCAATGAATACCGGTCGATCAAACCGGATATTCTGGTTGCCGTAGGAATTTGTTCCCACCTGGGTTGCTCTCCAGGTACAAAGTTCAAGCCCGGACCGCAAGCCTCTCTGCCCGACGACTGGCAAGGCGGATTCCTGTGCCCATGCCACGGTTCGACATTCGACCTCGCCGGGCGTGTGTACAAGAACAAACCTGCTCCTGACAATCTGCAAGTGCCGCGTCACATGTTCCTTGGCGATGGCAAGATCGTTATCGGCAAAGACGAGAAAGGTGAGGCGTAATCATGGCATTTCATGAAAAGAAGCTTCCGGCCAACGCGCCGATGGCTGACAAGGCCCTGAACTGGGTTGACTCCCGGTTTCCGCTGACCAAGCTCTGGAACGACCAGTGGGGCCAGTACTACGCGCCAAAAAACTTTAACTGGTTCTACATCTTCGGTTCGCTGGCAATGCTGGTTCTGGTAATGCAGATCGTGACCGGTATTTTCCTGGTCATGCATTACAAGCCGGACGCCAATCTGGCATTCGCTTCGGTTGAATACATCATGCGTGATGTGCCTTGGGGTTGGCTGGTGCGCTACATGCATTCCACGGGTGCATCGGCGTTTTTCATCATCATTTACCTGCACATGACGCGCGCTCTGCTGTACGGCTCATACCGCAAACCACGCGAATTGATCTGGCTGTTCGGTGTCGCAATTTTCCTGTGTCTGATGGGCGAAGCGTTCATGGGCTACTTGTTGCCTTGGGGCCAAATGTCCTATTGGGGCGCACAAGTGATCGTTAACCTGTTTGGTGCGATTCCCTTCATCGGTCCGGATCTGTCGTTGTGGATTCGCGGTGACTACGTTGTGTCGGATGCCACGCTGAATCGCTTCTTTGCATTCCACGTGATTGCCATTCCGCTGGTACTGCTGGGACTGGTTGTTTCTCACTTGATCGCATTGCACGAAGTGGGTTCGAACAATCCTGATGGTATTGAAGTCAAGGACACGCTGGGACCAGATGGCCATCCGCTTGATGCGATTCCTTCCCATCCTTACTATTCGGTCCATGACCTGTTCGGCGTGGTGATTTTCCTGACGATTTTCAGTGCCGTTATCTTCTTTGCGCCGGAAATGGGTGGTTACTTCCTTGAGTACAACAACTTCCTTCCTGCTGACTCGCTCAAAACGCCAGCGCACATCGCACCAGTCTGGTACTTCACGCCGTTCTACTCGGTATTGCGTGCCACAACCTCGCAGTTCATGTATGCGTTGATGGCCGGTGTTGCTGGGTACGTCGCACTGCTGATCCTGAAGTCCAAATTTAGCGGTATGGCTAAATTGGCGGCGGCGGTCATAGGCCTGGTGGCGATTGCCAGCATGTTCGTGCTCGATGCGAAATTTTTCGGTGTCGTCCTGATGGGCGCGTCAGTAATGATCCTCGCCGGTATGCCTTGGCTGGATCATTCGGAAGTGCGGTCGATCCGTTATCGCCCGACCTGGCACAAGTATGTTTATGTCTTGTTCGGTGTCTCGTTCCTCGTTCTGGGCTACCTGGGTATATTGCCACCAACTGATGGCCGTACCTTCGTTGCACAGATCTGCACAGTCATCTACTTCGGCTTCTTCTTGTTGATGCCATGGTGGAGCGCTGCCGGAAAATTCAAGCCCGTGCCGAAACGTGTCACGTTTCACCCGCACTAAGTCGCCAAGGGATCGAGAATGAAACTGTTGAAAAAAATGATAGTGGCGCTGGCGTTCCTGCCTGCACTGGCTTTGGCAAACGAGGGCGGTCCGAAGCTGGACCGCGCGCCAGACCATTCCAACAACCTGAGTTCGTTGCAAAATGGCGCCAAGCTGTTTGTTAACTACTGCTTGAACTGCCATTCTGCAGCATCAATGCGTTACAACAGGATGCGTGACATTGGTCTGAGCGAAGATCAGATCAAGGCCAACCTGCTGTTTGCGAATGACAAAGTTGGTGATCTGATGAAGGTATCGATGTCACCCAAGGATGCCAAGGAATGGTTCGGTGTTCCTCCACCGGATTTGTCGGTCATTGCCCGTGCCAAGGCGTCCGATGGTGGTTCGGGCTCCGACTATTTGTATACCTACTTGCGGACCTTCTACAAGGATGAAAGCCGGCCGACAGGCTGGAACAATCTGATCTACCCGAACGTGGCGATGCCGCACATTTTGTGGGAGTTGCAAGGAACACGGGTACCGAAGTATGCAGAGGAGAAAGATCCGCACGAAGAAGGCAAAGTCACGCATAAGTTCGTTGGATTTACCCAGGTTAAGCCGGGCACGATGACGTCGCTGCAATACGACGAAGCCATCGGCGACCTGGTTGGTTTCATGAACTGGATGGGTGAGCCTGCGCAAAACCAGCGTCGTCGTCTTGGCGTGATCGTCCTGATTTTCATGAGCATTTTCGGCGTGATCGTCTGGCGCCTGAATGCCTCATTCTGGAAAGAAGTGAAATAAGTTATCTTGCCCGCACGTTGCGGGCATGTTTACCGGGGTGAGCCGTCCATCGTCTCACCCCTTTGTTTCTAAGGAACTACAAAATGATGGTTCTCTATTCGGGCACCACTTGCCCATTTTCCCAACGTTGCCGCCTCGTCCTGTTTGAAAAAGGCATGGACTTTGAAGTGCGCGACGTCGACCTGTTCAACAAGCCGGAAGATATTTCGACGATGAACCCGTACGGCCAGGTGCCTATTCTGGTTGAGCGCGACCTGATCCTGTACGAGTCGAATATCATCAATGAATACATCGATGAGCGCTTCCCGCATCCGCAATTGATGCCGGCAGATCCGCTGATGCGTGCGCGTGCGCGTCTGATGCTGTTCAATTTTGAAAAAGAATTGTTCGTTCACGTACATGTGCTCGAGAACGATAAATCCAAAGGCTCCGAAAAGCTGCAGGAAAAGGCACGTAATGAAATTCGTGACCGTCTGACCACGCTCGCACCGCTGTTCCTGAAAAACAAGTACATGCTGGGTGATGAGTTTTCCATGCTTGATGTGGCGATTGCACCATTGTTGTGGCGCCTGGATCACTACGGTATCGAACTGTCGAAGACCGCTGCGCCACTGATGAAATATGCCGAGCGCATGTTCTCCCGGCCGGCTTACATCGAGGCGCTGACACCTTCTGAGAAAGTAATGCGTCGTTGATCGGGTGATCAACGACAACAAGCTACTGCGCACTTTGCTATTCGTTTAATCGTATCCCGGTTCAACCATCAGGCAGAGTGTGCAGCCAACAGTTTTCTTGTTCAATCCCCCCAAAAAAAGCTTTTGCCCGAGTCTCATGTCCGAAACTTCCACCAAGCCTTATTTGTTACGTGCCATTTATGAATGGTGCACCGACAATGGTTTTACCCCGTACCTCGCTGTCCTGGTCGACGGGCAGACCCGCGTTCCGATGCAGTTTGTCAAGAACGGCGAAATCGTTCTGAACATCAGCTTCGATGCGACGAGTGCGCTGAAAATGGACAACGACGTGGTGCGTTTCAGTGCCCGTTTTGGTGGCGTATCAAGGGATATTTCGGTGCCGGTCGAAAACGTCATTGCGATCTATGCGCGTGAAAACGGTCAGGGAATGGCGTTTGAAGTCTCGCGCTTTCCTGCGCGTGATAATGAGATCGTCGATGGATCTGATGGCAACGATGCGGTTGGATCTGTGACTGAAATGCCATCGAGCAGTGCACCAACGCTCACCTCGGTACCGTCCGGCCAGCTCGACCAGGGAAGCGGTAGCACTCCCGACGATGATCCGGAGCCGCCTAAAAAAGGTGGTCGTCCAACGCTCACGCGCATTAAATAATCAAGTACAATACGCGCTGTCCAAGTTTCGCCGATTTAGCTCATCTGGTAGAGCACATGATTTGTAATCATGGGGTGGCGGGTTCAAGTCCTGCAATCGGCACCAGAAATACTCAGTAGATTCAACGGGTTACAAGTTTCGGCTTGTAGCCCGTTTTGTTTTTCTGGTCTGGATTTCGCGCTGTGTACCCATTGTGTACCCCAAATTGGGCAACCATTCGCGGTCAGTCCACACTCGCAAGTCGAGCACGGTATTTTCGTATGCGCCTGGTTGTGAGAGGATCGTTCAGTCATCAATCCTGATGCGACGCCCGACACCGATACCGCCATGCCCGAAACCACGCTCTGCGCCTTGCATCAGGTAACACTCGTTTCCGAACCCGCCGAAATTCTCTATGGCGTGCATGCCGCTGGCCGTAACTTTGAGGATGCCCGTACAGGCCTGTTCCCCAATTCGTTCCTGACGATCAGTGGCGGTTGCTTCTACTCGCCGGACTATCCGAAGCACAAGCAGGTAATGTGCTGTCGATCCTGTCGGGAAGTTGAACGCTCGTGGACCAACCTGATGAACCGGCCCTTCAGCGAGACTTTCGATTAGCCTGTTGGGATTGGCGCGAGGGGAAATATTTCCCCCAAATTACCGCCGAAAAAAATTTAGGAATTTTCATGCATTATTCCCCAATGTTTGAGGGTCTGACCGATATGGGGTGTCTTGCTGGGCAGGTACCGGCTCGCGGCACTCCCCCCCGGGGTGGGGGCTACCCTTTGGCCGTGCCAGAAGTCCTCTACTCGCAATGGGGCTTCGTCCGCTGGAATTATTGCGCGACTCCAGCGCGTGCCGCTCTTCGCACCATGCCGGACTACTCGACCAGTTTGCAGTAGGTTATTGAGTGCGTCGACCGTGGTCTTGTAGCCGATGCCGACAGCATTGCTTATGTCGATGGCTTTAAGCAGTCCCGGGGCTGCGTTGATGTGGCCGGCAATCCGGGCACGGTGGGTATCAGTGCTGTCTAATGCTTTCATGCATAACCCCTGAAGCCATTTAAGGGCATCAGGTTGCTTTACACCAGGCTATTCGATGTCACCTACCGGCGCGCTTGCTGCTTGGTTTAGAGGCCCGGACCGTCGAACAACTTCAGGACATTGGCCGGCACAGCGGCAGGAGCTTGTGCGCTGGCTGTCTGTGGACCGTTCTTGTAGACTGCATCGTATTCGTCTTCATAGGGCTTGCGCATGGCGGCGCGCTTGGCCGGGTCTGTCTGCGACTGATACATCTGATTTTTTGACATTTGGCGGTTGACGGTGGTGAACCGATCCTCGCGCGATCCGGTCTGCGCCTGCGCCAGCGCCTCTTTCTCGGTCAGGCCATAGACTTTCTGAATGTAGGCGGCATTTTTTTGCAAGCTGGTCTGGTTGGCCGCCGCCTTGGCAACCGGGTCGCCCTGGTTCCGATACACCTCTGTTGCGGCACCATCGCGGCCAACTGATACCAACGAATGCCCGTCTTTGACTTCCTTCAGGTCAGGTTTTGACTGAGTCTGCCGCATTGCCCCTGCAAATGCCGCAAACGGAATCTGCCCCATGGTTGATCCATCTTCGGCAAGCATGTTGACGACCTTTTGGCCGTTGGCATCGGCGCCGGACGTGAGACTGCCAATCCGTTTTCCTTTGAGGCCGGGAAACAGATCGGTGTTATCGGCCAGGTCATGCGCAATGCTCTTTGCGCCCTCAATATCGTTGCCAACCAGTGCTTGGCCGATCGCGGCCATCGAGTGTACGCGCGCCGTATTTGTATCTAGGATGCCGTTTGTTAAAGCGGTCCGGATCCGGATTGGCGCAAACTTGTAGTTCGCCGCGGATTCAAGTCCGGCAGTTTGTGCATTGGTGTCAGCAGTTCGCGCATTGGTTCGGGCAGTCGCATCGCCCATCACCGCCGTATCCTGCAATCCCGGCCTGCGCTCACTGGCAAAAGCCTGATCGGCGGCTTGTGCGTCCAATGCACCCTGCGCATTGGCAGTTTGCTGTGGCAGCAGTCCCATACCGGAATTAATTTTGGCGTCGTTGAACTCTTGCGCTTTGGCGCGGGATGGCGCACCGGCAGTCCGCTCGGCCATGTCTGCCTGCATATAGTCACGTTGCGCCTGAAGGAAAGTTTCATCGCGCGCATACTGATCTGCGGCCTTATATCCCTTGTATCCCGCAACAACGCTGCTCAGATCGAATCCCATGCTCATCTCCTGTGTGGCTTACGCCGATACCTGAGCATGAATGCGTAAATCGTATTCGTCGTCGTTTGAGGGGTCGTGGACGCACTAGAGGCCCGCCAAGCTCCGCATGGGTTGGCTTGGTGGGTTTTGTCTGTCTGAGTTAGGCTTGTGGCGCTGGATTGGCTTTTGCTGCCTTGATGATCCGGTAAACGCTGGCCACGCCGATTCCCAACTCCTTCGCGACTTCTTCCTTCGTCCTTTTGCCGCCGGCGAGAAGATCCAGAACAGAATCAGCCTTTGCACGGGCAGTGGGTTTGGCTCCTCTGTAAGTGCGCTCAGCAAGCGGTAAAGCTTTGTCTTTTGCCTTGGCAGCCTCGATGCCGATGCGTTGCCTCTGCAGCATCATGTCTTTCTCAAACTGCGCGACGCTACTGAAGATGTTCAGCATAAGCGCCCCTGTTGGCGTGTTCGTGTCGATGTTCATGTCCAATATACGGATCGATGCGCCGATATCCTTGAGCGCCTTCGTAATGCCCACCATGTCACTGATCGACCTTGCAGCACGATCGATTTTCGTGATTGTGACGATGTCGCCCGCTTTCAAGCCCGCCATCATTGCCGCCCATTCCTTGCGCGCCGCCATGTCCGTCGCTGATACCTGCTCTGAAAATACAATGTCGCAGCCCGCCTTTTCGAGCACTGCAATCTGATCCTCAAACCCGTATTGCTGGTCCAGGGTTGATGTTCTCGCGTATCCGTAGTTTGCCATTTCAAACCTTTCAAATTATCAGTGTGCTCTTAGCTTCCATTGATAATATGCATTATCAAATAAAAAATCAAGTTCATTGATAGATTTTCGACTGGTATTTTCTCCAATCAGTAGGGCTTGCCCTGTTGATAGGGATTGATTGAGGTTTTTTTTCGTTGCTGAAAGGCCTAGTTCGGTAGGGGGAGCGCGACATCGTTGGGTTCAGCGGCCTGATTCATCGTCGTCACCGAAGTGGTCGATCTTCATTTCCAACTAATTATTAAATTGTCTTTTAGATAATTAATAACGGGACTACTATTATTTCCGTCTGGACACTCTCGCGCCAGTCGAAATCACATGGGCCAAAGTGTATGGACGATATGAAAAAGGTTTGGGCGCCAAGGACGGTACCCGAGGAACTGCAAGCACTACTGGCAGTGGAAGCGTCGTGGCCAATAACCCCCGGCCAGCACCAGTCGCTGATGGAGTCAAAGGTGGCAAAGCTGTTTCAGGAAGCGGGACCAGTGGGCGCAAGGCAGGCGCTGGAAATGTCGGAGGAACACTTTCCGGAAATGGCACTGATAGCACGAAACCAGTCAGCGAAAGCGTGGCCGGAAGCCCTGATGTGGTCGGACTCGATGCAAGCAATGCTGTCACGGATCCAGTGGTCGAAGGAGGGGCCGCTGAAGTCGGAAGCCCTGAAACTGGACCTGTTGGATCAGATGGAAGAACAGAGCCTGCAAAGTCTGATCGAAAGCCTGTAGCACCAGGGGAAATTCAAAAATGAATATCAAACCGGAAGTTCTGAGGGGGGCAATCAAGTTGGCGAGAGCCTTGGCCAAGTTGCCACCGTCGAAGCGGGCGCAAATAATCCAGGAGGAGGGCGCTCGGCGTTTGGCCTTGAAGGCGCAGCAAAAGACCGATGACACAGCAAAAGCCAATCCCGAGGCACAGGTGAGCAATCGTACAAATTGGATAAAGTACGGGCGCCGTCTCGCTTGGACGATCGCGATCGTGGTTTATATTTTCACACCAGTTCTCAACGGATGGTTCTGGGAAAGCCGGATTCACTGCACATCCTGCATAGAGCCGGTATTGATTAAGACTTTTACACTTTTTGGTTACGCGGTATTTGGCCCGTACCTCGCTTCGTTCGCAATGCCGACTCGTCCGAGTGAGCGACAAATATCATCTGGTTTGGCTGAACAGCCCTATGTTGCATATCGTGAAGACTTCCAATCCAATACGCTTTTGTTTGCAACTATTTTTTCCGTGATCTACTTTTGCACGGTGTTCAATTTCGACTTGTATTTCTTGTAATTTTATTACCTGTTATTTGGGCCACCAGTTCGACCATTACCCACGCCTACACATTGCCGCCAATTCATTAAGCAACTTGATTCGCTCCGCAAAGTAAGCGAATTCAGTCCCTACGAGAGAGACGCCATGAAGGAAATCTTAAAGGCCCATGTAGTTGCCGCCGCGCTTGTCCTAGCCATCACCGCACTACTCGTAACGAGCATCGTAATGTGGCCGACGTATCGATGCATTAATGCAGGGGACGGCATGAACGAAGCTTCGGATATGGGGCAAAAATTCCGAGTCACTATGTGGTGCTTGCATGGCTCTTAGTCTCGTTGTGGAGAGTTCACCTAAATGACAACCAGTCCGGCCGATCGGGCCAAAATAATGAAAGCAGCGGAAGCACTGGCCAAACTACCGCCAGCGAAGCGAGCACAAGTGATTCAGCAGCATCGGGATCGACGTTTGGCCCTCAAGGCGAAACCCGTACCGATGGATCCGGGAAATGAGACTGATTAGGTCCGGGCACTACCTCGCCAACCCAGCAAGCTCATTCAAAATCGCCAGGTAAGTCCGGCGCCACATTCTGGCCGGCCGGCTTTCTGGAATTTGCCAAGGCTTCAAGCCAAGACGCTGAAGCAGCTTGCACCTTTTGGCCTCGATGCGCTGCTTCTCATGCCCGCTGTTCGATCTATGAATGAGGCCGGCACATTGGCGGCACTGCAACTCTCCAGCGGCCAGGTATAAGGCAGTGCAATTTCCCTCATGTGCGCAAGGCTTGACCATGAGACTCCGAACTAGTCCCTCCCGGCACTGATACTTCACAATCGGAACGCTCCAGGTCTTCCCGGCGCTCTTGACCGTCATCAATTCCGGCATCAGGTCCACCAAGGCCATTTTTTCGCCGCATCGGACGACAATCCCCCGACCACCATGAACAGCCGCATACCGCTGAATCTCGTAAAGGGAAATTCGAAATGCATTCTCGATTGTTGCCATGGGTTCAGGTGCCTAAAAATTAGGCAGAGGAAGGTTTGCGGGAATAACCCGCCGGCCAGTCCAGCACCGGCGTTCGAACGGGTATTTATGCCTTCGGTACCCAAACTCGCGTGTTTGCCCCAACTTTCAGCACGATAGGCTCACCAGAATCACCAACAAGACCATTAAGTCCAAGCCAGAAGCATTGCGCTGCCTCATTGCATGGCAGTGCTTCCTTTGACGTATTGACCAGCACGGCGGCCCTTTCGCTTGCTTTGGGCAAAATCCAAAGTAAACCCTCGATAAGATCGCAACCGTCTAGCCTTGATGCATCTCGGTATGTTGCATGACGCAGCGATTCAGCTTGTCGCAGACTGTATGCGCCGTGCAGTTTTTCATAATTGGCAAGCAGGGTTCCGGCTGCCTTGTGCGACACCGAAAATACCCGAATTGCAGTTTTTCCAACCGGGCCAATTTTTCCCAGATCGTGAAAGTTGTTGATTTGGTTCATTTCTATTCCTTGAAGCCGCGCATCGCAAGCTGCATGCGGGTTCGTCGTTAATTTTGAATTGCCCGAAATGCCCGAATTACCCGAAATAGGGCCGTTTCGGTCTCGTCCAGATACGCCCGAAATGCCCTGCCCGGGTATACATAACCGGGCGGATTCGGGCAAGACCGAAATGCCGGGGAAAGTAGGCTGGATTGTGGTTTTTGAATTTTTCAAACGCGCCATAACCAATCCCCTTTCGCACCGTAAATTCCGCTGGCAACTAGGGACCTCAATGATTCGCGAGCACGGGTTGTTTTGTGCCTGCTGTCGCAGATCATGTGTTCGGCAACAAGCTCAATGGCGCCATCCAGCCGAATGCATGGATGGCCTGCCGGGGATCCTTCCTTGCCGAAGTGTGCAGACTTGCGCAACGGCTCACCCAAGGTATCCAGTGCGATCTTCTGATTGCCCTTGGCTGGCAACTTCACTCGCTGGATAGCTTTCAGGACCTCGTCGGGACAGATTGCGCACGACGTGACTTCATCGCCGGCATCATCAAAACCTAGCGGTACGATTTCCAGCTTGAAGCCGTGGGCGGCCCCTGTTTCATCGTCCTTACTTTTGGCGACCAACCATTCCCGCCGTGAGTCGTTACGGTTGACCTCAATCGCTGCATCAAGCGCGGCATACAGGCTGGAATGCCCGCGCAAACCCTTGGTGGTGTCTTTCCCGGTGTGATGTACAAGTAAGACCAGCCCGCCGGTTAGTCCCTGCAATCGCTTAGAAGCAGCAATCAGCAAACCCATATCGACGGAACTATTCTCATCAGCTCCAGGAGCAGCGCGATTCAGGGTGTCGAGAATGACGAGGCCACCGTTTCCACCTTCAGTGTGGATAGCCGATGCCAGTTCGGCGACATCCCCGCCACCCATCAGGTCCACTGACTGAATAACGAATTTCAGTGAATCAGGTACAGGCTTCTTATGGTGTAGGCTCCAGGCGTGAATGCGCTTGCCCATACCGGCCTCACCTTCAAGCGCGCAGTAAGTTACCGGACATTGCGTTACCCGCCGACCAAACCAGGCACTGTCGCCGCCAGCAATGGCAGCGGCAATATCCAAAATGAGGAATGATTTACCGGAGCCTGAAGGGCCGTACAACGCCGCCAAGCCTTCCAGCGGCAACACCCCGCGCAGCATCCAGCGCATGGGCGGTAAGGCGCAAAGTTCTGCGCCAGATAGCAATCGAAACTCGTTAGGGCGATCGGCAGGCACAGGGAGATTCAGCTTTCCTTTTGTCGGATTGACCCAGCCGGCCGACTGCGCCTTTGCGAACACCGCCTTGTAACCGGTGTGCTCTGGATTGAAGCTATCCCATTTGTCGGCCGCATCACGAGGATTGAATTTTGCCGAAGTTGCCGCCCACTCCATAAACAAGCCCCGGCCGACTTCGCCAAGCTCCTTGAGCGCATGGCCAACGTCAACCCATAGGGCGCGATCATCGGCACGCATGGAAAGCAAGGCGCTGCGCAAGTCCCGCACCGTTTCCGGTGGAACTTCGATAGCCCGTGCTGGCGTCGATTTGGTCGACACGGTATCTTGGCGGCGAGCATCCATCGAGTGCCCATCGATTACCCAGCGCGGCATGTCAGCTATAGCCTGGCCCTCAAGGAGATCGCTGGAAGCCTCCCATTCGTACGACGTACCGTTCGGATGAACCGACGGCGCCGCAACAACATATCCGCCCCGGCCCTTGATATCTATACCGGTGCCAAGCGTTGATGGCCACTCGATACCTAGTGGCGCCCAGAAAAGAAAGTGATGTCCGCCGCCGCCGGTGAGGGCCATTGCAGTATCAGGCAGATGGCCATGCACTGCGATCAGCTTCTCCAATGTGTCATCGCCGCCGTTGCGAGGATCCACATCAATAGCTATTAAAACTTTTCCGTTGCGCTCGAAACCGGTACGAAGGCCGATGTTATATTCTGGATGCGCGCCCCATACTGCCTGTGCCCGGGCCGGATCGTTCGATGCATCTTTAAAGCCCTGGGAGCCACGCAGGGGTGCCTTTGAGTTTTTTTGAAGCGGGAATATTGGAAACCCGAGTTCTGCATATCTCAGCGCTGTGCTGGCAAGGGTGCTCATGCTGCACCGCCGCCGGTAACGAGCCAGAAAGAGCCAATAAAATTAAACAAAACCAAGATAAAAAAGGTAATATTGAAGAAGAAATCCAGTGTTTTAGAAACCGCACTTTGAACCGCGCCAACGGTTCTAGTGCGAAGACAGCTTCCACCGCCTCCGGCCGTGGGAGCTTTTTTCATCGCGCACCACCCATCAACAGCGCCGCAATTCCTGAAACGGGCCAGAGAAGGAGGCCACCGATCTTCAACGGGACAAGGCCGAGACAATGCCCGGTCTGGCAATAATTCTTTCTCACGGTTTGCGCCTTACGGCCAGTTGCTAGCGCAAACTCGCTCGTTACCAGGTGATCGCGCCCTTGCGAAATTGCCGCCAATGCTGGTGGGATATTCTGATTGGTTGCCATGCTTTACCTCGTTGAATTAAATCGCTTTCCTGCGGTAGTGCGGGATTGGCGACCTCGATCAAGGTAAGTGATGCAGAGTTATTCGACCTTTTCATTTGTGAAACTTTTAGACGAAAAAAACCCGCTCTGAGGCGGGTTGCTGTAATTCAGGAAATTAAATATTCATTTTGCAAAAGTAGCGGTCAGCGGCCCCACTTGCGCCAAGAGTCTTCGCACGCCAGCGATAGCATCCCAAATATTTTCCTTCGAAACATGCGACGGGTCGCCTGTGCCGAGTAACGCCAAAGTTCCGTCAGCTTGCGACAACAAAGATTCGATTTCGTCGATTGTGTCTGCAGAAGTGATTTGGTTAGAATTGTTATCAGCCATTTTTACTACTCCATTTAGTGATGATGGTTAGGCGGGCATGGTGGTGAGACACCATGTTTCGCCGCTTTGCCTGATAACGTCAGGCGGCGGTATTGCAAAAAACTGTGTTTGATTCTGTGTATTTTTGATCGTTCATATAGGCGTGATTCGATGCACGGCCAATTTCAACCCTACTCCATGTAGCACTGCCAGCAGTGTCTTGATGGTTGGGTTGCCCCCTCCCGACAGCGCCCGATACAAGCTTTCACGAGGGATCCCTGCTCGTTCGGCAACGGCGGCCATGCCTTGCGCTTCCGCCACTTGACGCAGGGCTGCTAGCAGTGCTTTACGGCCCCCTTCTTGGTCAGCCTCGTCTAAAGCAGCAGCCAAGTATTCATCCGCGAACGCAGGATCTTCGCGCAGCAGTTCCACCACTGCGTCATCGTGCGGCCTGCTTGCTTTTGTCATGATGCATTTCTCCGATTCCAGTCGTTCCAATATGCCAGCGCCGTATGAATGTCGGCCTGTTGCTTACGCTTGTCGCCCCCAATTAACAACAGCAGCACTTTCGCGCCAGCTCTAGCGTAGTACACGCGGTAGCCTGGCCCATAATCGATTCGCAGTTCATACACGCCGTCGGAAATCGGCTTGTAGTCACCGAAGTTTCCGGCAGCCATCCGCTGTATTCTCACCAGCACACGAGCCCTTGCTTGGCGGTCGGCGAGGCTGGCCAGCCATTCCTTCAATGGGTCGCGTCCGGTTTCCGTCAGGTAGTCCGTTATTTCGTACATGGGATTTGTGAATTATACGTTACAGATATGAATATTCAAGGCGGTTTAAATCACAGCCCGCAATCCCGGCGTGACCGTCACGAATTCGATTCCGGCTTGTTCCAGCATCCAGCCTTCAATCTTGACGTGCCACATGCGCAGCAGGTCGAGCGGTCGGCGGATATAATTTTGTTCCCGCACACCTTGCGGCGCATGCCCTTGGATTTGCGCCGCAATACCGGCAGGGGTTTCGGTCCACTCGCACAGACTAGCGAACGATCGGCGCAGGCCATGCAATGACAGGTGCGGCAGGCCAGCTGAAACGGTGGCTTGGTTGTGTGCGTAGCGCGGCTCGGACAGATTTCCATCCCTGGATGCCGGGCTTGAGAATACCCATTCATTGCGACGGGGCAGGGCGGCCAGCAAGTGCGCCACATAGGGCGTCATCGGCACCATGCGGAATTCTTCCACCTTGTCGTTCAGTTTCAGGCTGTTCCACTGAAAATCCACATCGGTCCAGCGCAGGGCGGCCAGCTCCTCGCGGCGGGCACCCGTCAGCAGCAGGCATTGAAGGTATGCGCCGATGACCGGGTTTCGGGTTTGACGAACGGCGGCGAACCACGCGGCCAGTTGTTCACGCTGTAACACGTCGTTTTTCACCTTGGCTTTGCCCAGGCTCTCGCGGGCCTTGGTGCTCTTTGCTGCGTTGGTCGTGGTCATGGCGGCGTAATCTGCATGGGCAGCACCCCAGTTCAAGCAGGCTTTGAGCAATCGCATAGCGAGGCGGCCGCTGGATGGTCGGGAAATCGCTTCAACCTTTGCCCACGCTTCGATGCGCGGCATCGTCAAATCAACCAGCCGCACACCAGCCAGTGATGCTAGCGGCCCCGGCTCGGTGATTTTCTTCCCGCGCTTCCAGTTCTCGCCACCAGCTTGAATGATCCGTGCGTGTGCTTCGTTATGGTGGACGGACCAATTTGGCGAGCGTTCAGCCACATAGACGGGCCATACGTCGCCCAGCGTTATCGACTCGCTTGCCTGGCGGGCCTTCAATGCAGTGGCGATTGCTTCCTTGGCGTCACGGTCGGCTTGCTTGGAGGCCAATCCATCGGCTTTCACTTGGCGGGGATCCTGGCCCCCATCAATGATGACCTTCAGGCGACGGGCTTCTGCCTGGGCTTTGTCGATGGTCCACGTGTCAGGTGCACCGATCGTGATGCGAATGACTTGGCCGTCCAGCTTGGATTGAAAGATGTAGGACTTTGCGCCGGCAGGCGTTGCCCGCAACCCTAAGCCTGGTGCAATGCTATCCCACAGAAAAGAAGGGCTTTTTTTGCCTTGTTCATGAGTGAAATCTGCAATCCGCCCGGCCGTGAACTTTACCTTCGCCATAGTCTTAATCCCTTGTACTGTAATTCATGTACCCGCTGTGTACCCGTCATGTACTCCGATTTGGAGTATATAGAGCAACATCAGTCAACGTCAACGAATTGTAAAAATACGATTAAGTCTATGATTAATAATGTTTTTACATATTTAAATCAAGAATTTCTAAAGTTTCTTAATATTAATAAAGACGGTATCCCATTGATTTGTAATCATGGGGTGGCGGGTTCAAGTCCTGCAATCGGCACCAAGTAAAAAGCCCGTGATCCAAAGATCACGGGCTTTTTCCGTTAACGTCCTGCAGATACAGTGAACTTGCCAACCGCTAGTTGTTCGGCTTCAAACCGCTCCACCTCGGTGTCAGTTGATGTTCAACATCAAACATGTCCAGCACCCGCCCGACCGTGTGGTCAACCATCTCTGCAATGGTCACCGGTCGCTGGTAAAAACCCGGTAATGGCGGAAAAATGATGCCACCCATTTCGGTCACCGAGGTCATGTTGCGCAGGTGGGCCAGATTGAACGGCGTTTCCCGCACCATCAGCACCAGGCGCCGACGCTCTTTCAGCACCACATCGGCGGCGCGGGTAATCAGGTTATCCGACATGCCCAACGCGACCGACGCAAGCGTCTTCATCGAGCAAGGCGCCACGATCATGCCGGCCGACTGGAACGACCCGCTGGCAATCGACGCACCCACGTCTCGCACGTTGTGCACCACGTCAGCCAGCAAGCCGACCTGCTTGCGGTCCATGTCGAGTTCCTGGTACAGGTTCAATACGCCGGCCTCCGAGACCATCAGATGCGTCTCGATATCCCCGATCTCGCGCAACACCTGCAATAGGCGCACGCCATAGATCGCACCAGTGGCGCCGGTAATCGCGATGATCAGCCGGCGCGCTGCCGGTGCACTGGCCGACCCTGGCATCTCAGGCCTTCAGCAGTGTTTGCAGTTCGCCGGACTCGAACATCTCGTTCATGATGTCAGTGCCGCCGACGAATTCGCCTTTGACATACAGTTGCGGCACGGTTGGCCAGTTCGAATAATCCTTGATGCCCTGACGGACGTCGGCATCATCCAGTACGTTGATCGTCACGATGTTTTCGACACCGCTTGATTTCAGCAACTGGATCGCGCGGCCCGAAAAGCCGCATTGCGGAAACTGCGCAGTGCCTTTCATGAACAGCACCACCGGGTTTTGTGTCACGGTTTCTTGAATCCAGGTCTTTACGTCGCTCATGATTACCTCACTAGTTTGGTTGGTTATTATAGGAAAAAGCAGTGGCTTCTGCTTGCCCCTGCATTGGGTCTATCGGTCTTCAGGATTTTAATTTGGCAAAGGCGGCAGCCATCGCGTTGTTCGCGTCCGGCTGGCGCTGCTGGCCGCTCTGATGCTGCTGACTGTTCTGGTGCTGGGAGAGTCGCTTCGCATCATTGCGGTCGCCGCGCTGCTCGACTTTCGCACCGGGTACTGGCGCGCTGTCCGTCAGCCGCATGGTGAGTGCAATGCGTTTGCGTTTTTCGTCGATTTCCAGCACTTTCACACGCACCACCTGGCCAGCCTTCACCACGGTATGCGGGTCTTTCACGAACGTCGTCGATAGCGCCGAAATATGCACCAGCCCATCCTGATGCACGCCGATATCAACAAACGCTCCGAACGCGGCGACGTTGGTCACCACGCCTTCCAAAATCATGTCCGGACGCAGGTCGCGCAGTTCTTCAACACCCTCCTTGAACGTCGCGGTGGTGAATTCCGGACGCGGATCGCGGCCCGGTTTTTCCAGTTCCCGCAGGATGTCGGTGATGGTCGGTACGCCGAACTTGTCATCCGCATAGCGCGCCGGATTCAATGATTTCAGCAGCCGCTCGTCGCCGATCACGCTCTTCACATCCTTCTGGATGTCGGCCAGGATTTTTTCCACCAGCGCGTACGACTCCGGATGGACTGCCGAGGCATCCAGCGGATTGTCGCTATCCATCACGCGCAAGAAACCTGCCGCCTGCTCGAATGTCTTGTCGCCAAGACGCGGCACGTCGCGCAAGCCTGCTCGTGAGGTGAACGCGCCTTTCAGATCGCGGTAAGTGACGATGCTCTGCGCCACGCTGCTGCTGAGACCCGATACGCGTGCCAGCAGCGGTGCCGACGCGGTGTTCACATCGACCCCCACGGCATTGACGCAATCCTCCACCACGGCATCGAGCGAGCGCGCCAGCTGGGTCTGACCGACATCATGCTGGTACTGGCCGACGCCGATCGACTTGGGATCAATCTTGACCAGCTCGGCGAGCGGATCTTGCAGACGGCGGGCGATCGAGACCGCTCCGCGGATCGAT
The DNA here is from genome assembly GCF_039536745.1 of Actimicrobium antarcticum. Lineage (NCBI taxonomy): Bacteria > Pseudomonadati > Pseudomonadota > Betaproteobacteria > Burkholderiales > Oxalobacteraceae > Actimicrobium > Actimicrobium antarcticum. The sequence continues at coordinate 30,030 of NZ_BAAAZE010000014.1, read as the reverse complement.
ACATCCATATCCGGCAATTCACGCGAGGCAAATTCGGAGGCCGAATACACCGAGGCACCGGCTTCAGACACCACAATCTTGGTCATCTTCAATTCAGGGCGCAGCTTGATCAGGTCCTGCGCCAGCTTGTCGGTTTCGCGCGAGGCGGTGCCGTTGCCGATCGAGATCAGCGTGACCTTGTGCTTTTCCGCCAGTTGCGCCAGCGTATGCAGCGACCCATCCCAGTCATTGCGCGGTTGATGCGGATAAATCGTGCTGGTATCGACCACCTTGCCGGTGGCATCGACCACGGCCACCTTGACGCCAGTACGCAAGCCCGGATCGAGCCCCATCGTCGCATGCTGCCCGGCTGGCGCCGCCAGCAACAAGGCTTTCAGGTTGCGGGCAAAGACATTGATGGCCTCGACTTCGGCCCGCTCGCGCAGACTGGTCATCAGTTCGGTATCGAGATGCATGAAAATCTTCACGCGCCAGCTCCAGCGCACCGTATCGGCCAGCCATTTGTCGGCTGGCCGGCTCTGATTGCGTATGCCAAAGCGGGCGGCGATGCGGCTTTCGCACGGATTATGCGGCGCATCCCATTTCGGTTTTTCGGCTTCGGTATCGAGACGCAGCGCGACCTGCAGGATTTCTTCGCGGCGGCCACGGAACAGCGCCAGCGCACGGTGCGACGGAATCGTGCCCAGCGTTTCCGAATAATCAAAATAGTCCGAGAACTTGGCACCGGCATCCTGCTGCCCGTCCACCACTGTCGATTCGACGATGCCGTGCTCGGTCAGGTATTCGCGCAGCGCCTGCAGCAATGTCGCGTCTTCCGCAAAGCGCTCCATGAGGATTTGTCGTGCGCCGTCGAGCGCGGCCTTGGTATCGGGTACGCCCGGATTGTCACCGCTATCGGTGGCGAAGGCTGGCTTCAGATACGCTGCGGCCGTGTCTTCCGGATGCAGTTGCGGGTCGGCCAGCAAGGCGTCGGCCAGCGCTGTCAATCCGGCTTCGGCGGCGATCTGCGCCTTGGTGCGACGCTTGAGTTTGTAGGGCAGGTAGAGATCTTCCAGCCGGGTCTTGTCTTCGGCGTGCAGAATCTGGTCGAGCAGGGCCGGCGTCATCTTGTTTTGCTCTTCAATGGCACTGATGATCGCACTGCGGCGGGCTTCGAGTTCGCGCAGGTAACGCAGGCGTTCTTCCAGCAAGCGCAACTGGATATCATCGAGGCCGCCGGTGGCCTCCTTGCGGTAACGTGCAATGAAGGGCACCGTTGCGCCTTCATCCAGCAGAGCAATGGCGGCAGCCACTTGGGCTGGACGGGCAACTAGTTCGAGGGCAAGACGTTGTTCGATGGAAGGCAGCATGGCGTAATGAAAGAAGTGAAAATCAGGCGTTGGATGCAAGCGTCGGATGATACCCGTGCGCGTCGACCAGATGGGTAAAAAAGGGGCTGTGATCAAGCGTCGAGCGGCCGCTTGCCGCCACTGACGCGTTCGATTCCGGACAGGTCCTGCCAGCTCTGCACCTCGGCGAAGTGGCCGGCTTCGAGCAAGCCACGCACGGCACTGGCCTGGTCGTAACCATGCTCCATGAGCAGCCAGCCGTGGGCTTCCAGGAATGCCGGAGCGCCACTGATGATCTGTCGCAGCGCGCTCAGTCCATCTGCGTGGTCGGTCAGCGCGTCGATCGGTTCGAAACGCAGGTCGCCTTCGCTCAGGTGATGGTCGCCGTCGACGATGTAGGGTGGATTGGCAACAATCATCTCGAAGCGCTGGTCGGTCAGCGCTGCGTACCAGTCGCTGCGCAGCAACTGCACCTGCACCGCATGGTGTGCGGCATTGCGGCGTGCGACTTGCAGCGCTGCGTCACTCAGATCGATCGCGCTGACCGAGGCATCGCGTCGAGAATGGCCGAGTGCGACCGCGATCGCACCCGAACCGGTGCCCATATCCAGCACGCGGCCCTGGCGCGGCAGGCGATCGATCGCCAGTTCCACCAGCAGTTCGGTATCGGGCCGCGGGATCAGTACGGCTGGCGTGACGTCAAAGCGCAATCCATAAAATTCCCTGACTCCCACCAGATACGCAATCGGTTCACCGGCAATGCGGCGCGCAAACAGGTCTGCTACCCGTTCGGCCTCGGCAACGGTCAACACGCGTTCCGACGCGGTAATGAGCTGGATGCGCGTCAGGTCGAGCGCGTGACCGAGCAGGATGCGGCGCTCCGACAATTCCGGAGCAGGTTGCCGCAGCACCGACTCGATGGTGTCGCCGCTGACGATGGCTGCAGGGGCGCTCATCCTAGCGACGGCGCTTGAAGGCGACCCAACCCAGTACCAGCGCCAACAGCAGGAACCAGACCAGCGACCACTGCGGGATCGACAATCCGAGGATGGGCGCGTAGGGCGTGGTGCAGAATCCGTCGGCCTTGAAGACCAGCGGCAGCCAGTTGGCCGGTCCGAAAGTATTGAGCGAGGTTTCCAGCGGATCGATACCGCAGGAAACTTCGGGATGCGCCTTGACCCACAGGTGCCAGCCAGCCGTCCCGGCACCCGCCAGCGATGCCAGCATGCCGAATCCCGCGCCTGTCGCGGTCGTGCCGCGCGGCAGGACTGTGAACACCAGGCAGATCAGGGCGATCGCAGCAAACGCATAACGCTGGATGATGCAGAGCGGGCAGGGTTGCATGCGCTCGACAATTTGCAGGTACAGGGCAACACCCAGCAAGGTGAGGCAGACCACTGCAACGCAGAACAGGACAGGTTTGGAAGTTTTCATGGAGTCGCCGGGGTAAAAAAATCGATGGAAAAAGGATCGCCTGATGACGATAAATCATGGGTAAGCATCAGCTCTCGTCACCCAATGCCGCCAGCAAATCGGCCTGGTGTTCTGCCGCCAGCGCGCCGGTCAGGTCGCCGAGATCACCATCCATGATGAAGTCGAGCTTGTACAGGGTCAGGTTGATACGGTGGTCGGTCATGCGCCCCTGCGGGAAATTATAGGTGCGTATCCGTTCACTGCGGTCGCCCGAGCCGATCAGTGATTTGCGGGTAGCGGCTTCTTTCGATTGCTGCTCGCGCACCTGCGCATCCTTGATCCTGGCGGCCAGCACTTTCAGCGCCGACGCCTTGTTCTTGTGCTGGCTACGGTCGTCCTGGCATTCGACCACGATACCGGTCGGCAAATGGGTAATGCGCACCGCCGAATCGGTCTTGTTGATGTGCTGGCCACCGGCGCCGGAAGCGCGATAGGTATCGATACGCAGGTCAGACGGGTTGATGTCGACATCGCTGACTTCATCGACTTCGGGCATCACCGCGACCGTGCAGGCCGAGGTGTGGATGCGGCCCTGGGTTTCGGTGGTAGGCACCCGCTGCACGCGATGGCCGCCGGATTCGAACTTCATGCGCGAATACGCACCGTTACCGATCAGTCGCACGATGACTTCCTTGTAACCGCCGACATCCGAGGCGGATTCCGACACCATCTCGACTTGCCAGCGATTGCGTTCGGCGTAGCGCGTGTACATGCGCAGCAGGTCGCCGGCAAACAGCGCCGATTCATCGCCACCGGTGCCGGCGCGTATCTCCAGGAACAGGTTGCGTTCGTCGTTCGGATCTTTGGGCAGCAGCATGGTTTGCAGGTCGGCTTCGATATGCTCCATGCGGGTTTTGGCAGCGGTAATTTCTTCCTGGGCGAAATCTTTCATGTCGGGGTCCGACAGCATCTCGTGCGCGGTCGTGATGTCGGCCTCGGCGTCGCGGAAGGCACCGTACAGCGCCACCAGCGGGCCGAGCTCGGCATGTTCGCGCGTGAGCTTGCGGTAGTTGTCCATGTCGGACGCGAGATTTTCCTGAGTCAGCAACTCATTGAGTTCAGCCAGCCGGTCAGCGAGCTGGTCAAGTTTGACGAGCATTGATGGTTTCATGGATATTCCTGGAAATCGTGTGGCGCGGGCGGGGTGTAGCGCAAGAAGCAGCGCAAGAAGCAGCAAAGACGGAAAGTCAGGCGCGAAGCTCGCTAGCGGCGGGTGCGGAACAGTTGCGGCAGCAGCGCCGCCAGGCGGGCGCGCTCGTCGCCGTGGGCATTGTTGAGCGCCTGTTGCGGGCCATGCAGGAACTTGGCAGTCAGCCCGCGCGACAGGGCTTCCAGTACCACGTCGATGTCTTCGCCACGGGCCAGCAGTTTGCGGGCGCGCTCGAGTTCATGCAGCCGCAATGCTTCGCTGGACTCGTGCAATTCCTGGATCACGGGCACCATCGCCCGGTGGTCGACCCAGTGCATGAAGGATTGCACGCGCGTATCGATGATGGCTTCGGCTTGCGCCACGGCGGCCTGACGGCTATCGACACCGGTCTGGACCACTGCGCCGAGGTCATCGACCGTGTACAAAAAGATGTCGTCGAGCCGTGCGACTTCATGTTCGATATCGCGCGGTACCGCCAGGTCGACCATGAACATCGGCTTGTGACGGCGGGCCTTGATGGCACGTTCGACCAGGCCCAGGCCGATGATCGGCAAAGCCGAGGCCGTGCATGAAATCACGATATCGAAGTTCGCCAGCTGGTCCGACAGTTCGGCCAGTCGCAGTGACTTGCCGTTGAATCGCTGTGCCAGTGCTTCGCCGCGTTCCAGCGTGCGGTTGGCAATCGTGATCGACTTCGGATGGTGTGCAGCGAAATGGGTTGCACACAATTCAATCATTTCTCCGGCACCGATGAACAGCACATGCTGCTCGCTGATGCTGTCGAAAATCCGTTGCGACAACCGTACCGCAGCCGCTGCCATCGAGACGCTGTGCGCGCCGATCTCGGTGGTGCTGCGGACTTCCTTGGCGACCGAAAAAGTACGCTGGAACATCTGGTGCAGATACGTGCCGAGTCCGCCGGCCGCATCGGCCTGACGCACGGCGTCTTTCATCTGCCCGAGAATTTGTGGTTCGCCCAGCACCATCGAATCCAGCCCGGAAGCCACCCGAAATGCATGCCGTACTGCTTCGCCCTGTGGCAACGCGTACAGATACGGGCGCAGTTCGGCGTACGGGAGCTTGTGATAACTGGCCAGAAAATGGGCGGTGGAATCGAGCACTGCTTCGGCGCCGCCAGGCAGGTCGCTGGCCGCATACAGTTCGGTGCGGTTGCAGGTCGAGAGGATGGCGGCTTCATCACCGGTGCGGATATCGCCGGCACTTTCGCCGAACCACGCGCGCGCTGCCACCACTGCTTGTCCGATCTGGTCCGCCGGAAAGGCGACCTTCTCGCGCAGTGACAGCGGAGCAGTAGTGTGATTGAGGCCGAGCGCGAGCAGTTGCATGATAGGGGTGTGCCAGACTTGCTTTTCAGGGTGTCATTATAACTGCTGATCGCCTTCATCCGGCCGGGGGTGTTCGGCGACAACAGGCAGGTCGACCGTGAATGTCGTACCGATGCCCACTTTGCTGGTAAACGAAATTTCTCCGTGATGCCGTTCGATGACGGTTTTGACAAAAACCAGTCCGAGTCCGATGCCGTCATGGCGTGGCTGGTTGGGCAGGTCGACGCGCTGGAAGCGCTGGAACAACTTGATCTGGTCTTCCGCGGCGATGCCATAGCCCTGGTCCGTGATGGTGCAGGCGATCCGGCTGCCGGACAGGCCTTGCCGTGCCGTCATCGCGCACACGATCGTGGTGCCCTCCGGGCTGTAGTTGATCGCGTTCGATAGCAGGTTCGCCAGCGCGCGTGTCATTAGCCCGCGGTCAACCCGCACCGGAAACGACTCGCTGGTGATTTCGGTGCGGATGGTAATTTTTTTGCTGTTCGCCAGCGTCCACATTTCATCGGTGGCGTCAAACACGATGTCATGGAAATCGACTTCTTCAAAGCGGTATTCATGCGACTCGGCACGGGCAAGCTGGACAAAGTTGTCGGCCAGACCCAGGGTTTTGCGACAGGCCCGGTCGATGCGCGCAAACAACTCGGTTTGTGGCAGGGCCGATGCCGGATTGGCTTGCAATTCCAGCAGCGCAAGGATCGATGCTTGCGGCGTACGCATGTCGTGGGACAGGAAGCGCAGCGTTTCGTCACGGCTGTGTTCGGCCGAGCGTATCGGCGAGATGTTCACCAGGCTGACGATCCAGCCAGTCAGCACATTGTCGTTCGAGCGGCACGGCGCGCTGCGCACCAGCAGTTCCATACCGGATTTGTCCCGAAAGTCGACGCCGTCGCCGAAGGTCGAGGCGCGTTCAGGGTCAAGCAAGTCCCACCAGTTGAACGGGCTGTCGATGGACGGGTCGAGAGCGTGTGGCGGTGACAGTCCCGGCGTCAAAAACAGATAAGGCAGCAGCGCGCCATTGACTTTTTTGAAGCCGACACTGGCGAAATAGTCGACCGCGTGTTTATTCGCTAACAACACATACCCGTCGACTGTCGTCACCAGTGTTGCATCGGGCAGGCTGTCAAGGCTGTCCGAGACAAACTGGCGCAAGTCACGCACTCGGCGCGAGGCGTTTTTCATTGCGTTGATGCGACGTTCGAGAATGTCTGCACTGCGTACGCCGTTGTCCTTGATCTCGGGCAGCAAATGCGGTTCGCTATCGAGCCGGCTGAATTCCTGGCCGAGATAACTGATCGCGGCGTCCAGGCGCCGCCAGCTCCAGAGCGGATACACCAGTATCAGGACTATGCAGGCGGCGGCGGGCGGTATCCATAAGCCGTATTGAAACGCGATCAGCGACAGGCCGAGGCTGTTGATGATCAGCGCTGCGGTCGCCAGCAACGCCGCCCGTGGCGAGAACAGGAAATAGCACAGCATCGCAAGCAATACCGGGAGGCTGCTAAACAGCGCAGTCTGCCAGGGCCGGGCAGCGCTGAGCGAGGTGCCATCGAGCAGGCTTGCCAGAATATTCGCGTTGATTTCAATGCCGGCCATGCCACCGGACTGTCCGGAGACGGGGGTCGGATAGGTATCTGTCATGCCGACCGCGGTCGCGCCAACCATCACGTATTTGTTGGTGAAAAATTCAGCCGGGACTTCGCCGCGCAGAACAGCGACGTACGGCACCGTTCTGAAATGTCCGCTGCCGCCGGCATACGAAATCAGGACAGGTTCGCCGCGGCCCGATTGTGCCGGTATGCGTTGCTGCGGCAGGCCGTCGCCCCCTACCTGCGACGAAAAATGGGGCCACCATCGTGCGCCGTCCTGCTCCAGCAAATTCACACGGCGCAGGACGCCATCGTTGTCGATGTTTAACGCAATATGGCCTAGCTTGTGGGCGGCGCCAGCCAGGTCAGGAATGGGTAGCGATGCATGATGGCCGGTCAGGGTATTGCTCATGACGACTGGCAATACCACTTTTGCGTTGCGTGCCAGTGCCGCTTGCAGGGCCGCATCGCCGAGCCGTGGTGCCTGTTCCGGTTCCGACAGGATGACGTCGAGCCCGATCGCACGCGGGTTTGCCGCGCCGAGCCGGTCGATCAGCCGTGCATGCAATTGACGTGGCCAGGGCCAGCGTCCCAGTTCGGACAAACTGTAATCATCGATGCCGATAATAATGATGTCATCCCGGGCCGGCTTTCCGCTGGCGGACATCAGCTTGTCGTAGAGGGTTTGATCGATGCGGCCCAAGCCGTTTTGCCAGCCCAGTCCTGCGGCCAGCAGCAGCATGACCAGCAGCAGGGTCAGCCATTCGCGTAGCGCAAAAAAGTTCTTTAATGCAGCGACTCGCTGCGAGTAGAGGAGGACAGTACGGATCGGCACAAAAAGGGGGCGCGTCAGCGCGTCCGGCCAAGTTGGGCAGCGATCGGATTGCCCTCATGGATGATCCACTGATCGGTCACGACAAAGCCCTGCGTTGCCGAGAAAGGGCCGGTACTGCCATCGGCATTCTGGATTTGGACCCGCGCAAAATAGGTGCCGAAGGGCGGTCGCGGTAACGTTAATTCCGGTTTTACGGTGGTGGCATTGAACTGCAGCCAGCTGAAATCGGCATCGCGTCCGACCTGAATTCGGAATCCCGCGGCGGGTGACGGGCTGCGCCACGTGAGCTGGAACTGTTTGCTATCGCTGCTTTCGATGACTGGCGGGCTGGGCGCCGCGATCCTGGCCTCGGACTGGCGCAGGCTGAGGTTGACCGGCACCATGCGTGCATACCCTTCCAGTCCGAGCCGATCGATCGCGGAGACGCGCACAAAATAATTGCCTTCGCGGATGCCGTTGATGGGGATATTGGTGCTGGCCGATCGGGTTTCTGCCAGCAGGTTCAGACCCTCTGCATCGGTGCCGATTTGCAGGTGGTAGCCGGCCGCTCCGGCCAGCGGCGTGACGCTGAAATTGGCCATCGCAGCTGGTTGCAAATAGGCCTGGTCAGCCAGTTGGGGTGCTGCCAGCAAACCCACAGGCGCACCGACGGCGACAGCCGTGACGACGTTACCCTGACCTTTTTGCAGCAGTATTCCATCGCCGGGCACATGGCGTTCCACCTCGACCGTACCGCTCAACAGCTCGTTGCCAGTCGTGCCATTGGGAAGAATCCGTACCCGGAAATGGGTGCCGCGCACACCGGCCATGGCCAGCGGTGAACGGATCTCGAACCGGCCCATATTCGGTGTCAGAGGCGTGACCTGTGATTCGATACTGCCACGCAGGATGGCGATTTCGGTGCGCGGACTACGGGTGTAGCGCGCCATGCGCAACTTGGCCATTCGCACACGACTGCCGGATGGGATCGACAGCTTTGACGCGTCGGACAGGCCGATGGTCAGGAAGCTGTTGGTCGCAGTATCGAGTTGCATTCCTTCGGTGATGACACTACCAATTTTTAGCGCCACAGGCCGGTTGTCGGCACCCATGGCGCTGACATTGCCGGACACAGCGAGCACCTGCGCCTGGCTGGGTTCATCGATCAGCAGGCTGGCTGGAATCAGGATGGGCGTGCCGACGGGAATGCTGGTGTCTTTGCTGATGTTATTGAGTTTGCCAAGTACATTCCAGTTGCCGGTGGCATTGGTGAACCGGGTCGCGATCGATGACAGCGTATCGCCGCGGCGGGTCGTGTAGGTAATGCTGGACGCCGAGACGAGCAAGCTGTCGCTGTCCTCAGCCGAAAATGCAGGTGGCAAAGCAAGCAGTAGCGTCGCGCAGAAAGCGAGTGCAGTCAGTGACCCGGTTCGAATCCAGCGAACGATAGTGGCGCGCATGTGTCCTTTTCAATGCAGTGTGGGCGCTAGTTCCGCATCGCATTGAAACCTGTCTGCGCAGGGATGCTGGTCGGTACTAGCTGGCGACTTGTTCCAGCCGATAGCCGTAACTATAAACTGGTGCCAAGCGGAAACCATGTTCCGGGCGCAATTTTAACTTGGTACGGACACGCGATACATGGGTATCCATCGTGCGTGACGGAATCTCGACATCACGCGACCAGACCGCTTCCAGAATGTAGGCCCGTGACAGGGGTCGTCCCAGATTGCGGAACAGCAGCAGCGCCAGATCGAATTCTTTTTGTGTCAGTTCGATCAATTCGCCATTGGCAAGCAGGCGTCCGGTGCGCGGCTCAAAAATATACTGGCTGAACTGAATCTGTTCGATCGTGTTCTGGGTCGGATAAGCCCGTCGCAACAAGGCCTGTACGCGTGCCACCAGCTCACCGCGACGGATCGGTTTGATCATGTAATCGTCGGCGCCCGCGGCCAGTCCTGCAACGATATCGTCTTCACCCGAACGACTGGTCATGAAAAGCACTGGCAGTACAGGTGGCAATTTCTCGCGTGCCCACAGCAGTACGTCAGCGCCGCTCAGATCCGGCACCTGCCAGTCAATGATCAACATGTCGAAACTTTCACGACGGAGCTGGTTCAGCATCTCTTTTCCGCTCTGGAAAGGATGGCAAGAATGACCCGAGGCGGTCAGAACCTGGCATACCAGATCAGTCTGGGTGCGGTCATCGTCAAGTACGGCAATTCTCATGAGTCGGTCTCGAAAACGGGGGTTAATTGGTTGACGTCAATTTACCAACTAATGTTAATCGCCGGGCTTTTTTCGTTTTACTTTAACAATTGTTCACATTGAGAATTAACATTCTGGCAGATGGCGAGCGTGGTCGATGGGGGCGTCGTCGACTAAAGGGGAAATTGCCACACTGCATCGACAAAGACATAGCATCTGCTACTCATAGTAATACGCAAAAATTTCTTTTTGGCATTTTTTGAGCACGATGAAAAGTGTCGTGGCCTCGTTCGTTATGCCGGTTCTGATAATCCGTTCGCCGTATTGCTCAGGGAAACGAGGGCATGTATGGAGAGTTAAACTGATAGCGGTAGCCGTGAGGGGCCATATCTCTGATATGTCAAATTAACGTAATTTGACATATTTAAAAATAATAATTAAAAAATCACAAAAAAATAGGTATATCTGAGAAAATTTGTCGATAAATAACGGTTTCAATGCTTTTCTTTTCTGAATTATTGGTTTTTATGATGGAACCAAATGTTTTTTTATTTGCGCATGCTGTATATTTGCTTCAGGGAAAAAAATAACATTTTTCGACGATTATCCAGCATGTCCAGCGTGTACAGAACGTCAATAATGAGATTGAAAATGGCGATTCCTCCAAGAACTTGTTGGTGATTTCAATCTTTTCGGAGTCAAACTTAATATGAAAACCTCAACTGAACGGACTGCTTTTAGTGCTCGACTGCAACTGGCTTTGCGCAACGCGAACCACGCAGCAAACCATCCGACGTATCTATCCAGAGAATTCAATTTCCGGTTTTCCGGCAGTCCGATCACCGTACATGCCGCCCGCAAATGGCTAGTCGGGGAATCAATTCCGACACAGGATAAGCTTCGTGCGTTGTCGAATTGGCTAGGAGTGACTGCAGAGTGGTTACGTTTTGGCGGTCCGGAAGAAAATGCAGCGATCGTTTCGCCTCAGGCGTCTGGTGCATCAGAATCAGCGCAATCCAAACTGATCGCAGATTTCATGGCCCTGGACATGCATCACCGGCAGATCGTGCAGGATTTCATCAAGCTGCTCGCCCAAAAGGGACGGCAACCTGCAGAAGCCGAGTCGGACCGTCCTGCACGGGTCGTCAAATTGAAGACGGGTGTCTGACAAGACAGGTAAGCAGGCATGGTCACTCCGAGAGAGACGCCTTGCCGTTCAGTACCGACACTGTGTGATAAAAAGGCCCAATCATCCTGGGCCTTTTTTTATGAGTAGCGCTATGGATTACCGTGCTTGCGACGTTGTTGTATTGTCGCTGCTCTGAAGCGCCAGCGTGTTCGCTATCCTCATGCCCTTCCACTGCCGGCTCTGCCATCGGGGCTGGCGATTCCTTGATACGTCACTACGGAGCAGTACACATGGCCTCTTTGCAAGAGCAGTTTTTGAAGGCAGGTCTGGTCGATAAAAATAAAGCCAAACTGGCCAACCAGGACAAGAACAAGCAGAAAAAAGTCGAGCGCCGGACCGGCACGCAAAGTGTCGATGAAGCGCGCCTGGCGGCACTGGAAACACAGCGCAAGAATGCCGAGCGGGCGCGCGAACTCAATGCCCAGCGCGACGCTGCCGCTACCCAAAAGGCAATCACGGCGCAAATTGCGCAGATGGTGCAACAGAATCGCCAGAGCAAAGGGGCTGGCGATATCGCCTACAACTTTACCCACGCCAACAAGGTTGAGCGTCTCTACGTCTCGGCCGCAGTCCATGCGCATCTTGTGGCTGGCCGGCTGGTGATTGTCTGCCAGGGCAGCGCTCCCGAACTGGTGCCCAGGGTCATCGCCGACAAGATCGCCGAGCGCGACGCCGCGCTTGTGGTGCGGGTGAACAAAACCAGCACCGAGATGGATGCGGACGACCCGTATGCGGCGTTCCAGATTCCGGATGATTTGATGTGGTAGCTGCGGTTCACTCGCCATGTCGTCCGCGATCACATTCGCGGTCATTTCCTTAGCAACTCGTCAGTGACTGCCACCCTGTACTTTTTTACAGCGCGTTTTCGATCCCTCGACATCGCATCGGATCAAGGCGCGTCCATCGACATCGCGTTCCGTCAGCACCCAGCCGGCGCCGACACGGTCAAGACTGGCAAAGCCGAATTCCGGGCGTGACAGGAACACGTCCGGCACCGCGCCAGGTGCTGCCTGCGCGCCGACAGGCAAGTGCTCACCGAAGCCGCCTTCCGATGCCGAACCGGCATTGCCCATGACAAAAGTGGCCGGATGATCGCTGCTGAAACTGATTGCCTCGAACAAGTGAACATGGCCATGCATGGCGACATCGACAGCCGCCGGAAAAAGTCGGCCGGGATGACTCGCAGCCATCACTGATTGCAGGCTCCCGTTGCCGGGCTTGACCTCTGCCGGATTTCTGGTTGGACTGAAACCCAGAACCGGATGGTGATTGATAAAAAAGTTGTGCGGTGCCTGCCGGGACAAGCGGTCGGCCTGCTGCATGTTCGCGAGATATTTTTTATACGATGCATCGGTCGGTGCGTAGGCCTTGCTGCCCGCTTTCGACGAGTCGAATACGATCAGTTGCAGGGCCGGGTCGATGCGCACGGAGAACGGATCGCTGTAGTCAGCCCCGTCATCGAACGCCGGATCGTCGCAGGAGCGCGCCGCAGTCCACGGCTGAGTATCGACGAAGCGGAACCAGCCCTGGCCCGCGCGCGCGCAGGATTCGTGATTGCCGCGTACAAACAGCCACGGCGCTGCAGCCAGCAAGGGTTGGGCAGGTTGAAACAGGTCGGCGTTCCAGGTATCGAAACCATAACCCCACGGACTGCCGGCGCATCCGGTGCGCGTGGTGGGGCAGGGACTTTCGCGATAGTGGATATCGCCGATATGGAGCACGAGGTCGGGCTGCAGCGCGGCAGCGCTGCGGGCGATTTGCGCGAACGGCCATTTTTTCGGGTCGTTGCAATCCTGGAATGCGTTATCCGACTGCTTCATGCGGCAACCGGTATCGGCGATGATCACGATGTGATTGATGGTGTCACGCGGCGCACGCAATGCATGCTGACCGACCTGCAGGGTATTTGCGCCGCGCGGCAATGTGGTTTCGCAGGTCAGAACCGGAAACGCCACAGCCTTGTTATCGGCTTGCTTGCCACCGCTGCGGGATGGCAGCAGCGCGGCGGCGGCGCGCACTTGCATCGCTCGGGCCCGGCCATCGATGTCGATCATGGGGCAACTCGCGGCCACCGTCACGACACGCGCAATAGCGTTGCCGTTGTCGGCCTGCACCACGAAGGCGGCCTGTATGGCGTCTTGCGGCGATGCTGCCGACTCGTTACGCTGCAGCGTTGGCGCGCAGGCAGTCAGCAGACTGACCAGCGCCACGCAGCCCACGGGTAGTGACGCGTTCCTGATTCGATTTTGCATGTTCATCACTCTCAAAAATTGAATTCGACCCACACCTGGTAGCTGTCTTCCCTGCCTTGCGCAGACGGCGGTGGCGGCGGATAGGCTGCGGCCTGAATCGACTGCAGTGCAGCGCGATCAATCAGGCCCATGCCACTGCCGGTGACGATGCGCGCCTCCGATGGTATGCCATCGCGCAGCGTGAAAGCGACCCGGGCCCGGCCGCGAAACTCCAGCGACAGGGCGGCGGACGGGTAGATGACGGCCGCCTGTACCGCGGCCTTGACCCTGGCGATGTAGTCGGCCGATGGTCCGCTCGGTATCGCTGCGACCGCAGCCGGAGCAAGCGGCGGCGCCACTGGCACGGGCGCACTGAATGCGGTGGGGACACTGACCTTGGGCGCTGCTTCGACAGGTGCGACGGTTTGCGGCGCAGCCTCGGGCCGGGCAGGCGCAGGGGCTTTCGAGCGCGGCGCAGATACTGGCAGCGGTGGCGGTGGCGGTGGCGGAAGCGGTTTGGATGGTGCTGGCAGTGGCAGTGGCGGTGCGACGGGTGTCGGTGTTGGCTCGGACACTGTCAACGCCTTGATTGTGATTGGCACCACGTGCAGCACCGGCATCGCGGGGTGCAGTGCGAACCAGCCGATGACGCCTGCAATTGTCAGCGATTCGATGGCCAGCGCGATGCCGAAGGATTGCCAGCCACGTGTTTTGCGGCGCAGGTACGGCGTTCGCAAGGCTCCTCCGGGCGTATGGAACGCGTCCAGCGACAGTGGATTGACGATGCTCACGGCTGCGTTACCCGCCCGACTTGCGCGCAGCCAGGCCGACCTGCGTTGCACCGCCCTTGCGCACCGCGTCGATCACGTTCATCACATTCTGCAACGACGCCTGGTCGCTGCCGGCGATGGTGACGGCCAGGTTGGCGGCGTCGCGCGACCTTACCAGCGACGTGATCGCGGCAGCAGTCACCGACGCGCCCTCGGCAAACAAGGCACCGCCGTCGCGGATTTCAATCAGCAGCTTGGGTGAGGGGATCGCGGTCGCGGTCGAACTGGTTGGCAGCTTCGATACCTGACCACTGGTCGGAATCATTTTCAGGGTCAGCATCGCAAAAAACACCAGCAGGAACAGCATGATGTCGATCATCGGAATGATCTCGATGCGGGCCTTGCGTACCTCGAAATAGCGCATGCTCAGGCCGTCCTCAAACGTGCGGCAACGGCGTGCTCGTCGGCCACGGGCGCGCGGTTGAGTAACATGATCTTGATGGTCTCGAGCTGATGCACGATGACCCGGATGCGCGTATTGAGCCAGTTGAAAAAAATCAGTCCGATCATCGCGATCAGTAATCCCGATGCGGTGGCGATGAGCGCCTCGGCAATGCCACCGGTGATCTGGCTGGCGCCGTTCTGTGCATCGCCCAATACCGAGAACGCATTGAACATGCCGATGATGGTGCCGAACAGACCGAGCAGCGGGGCCAGCGTGATGACCGTATCGAGCATCCACAGCGAGCGGTCGAGCAGCGGAACTTCATGCATCAGGACTTCTTCAAGGTGGCCCGAAGCCGCCTCGCGCGGGGCGCCTGCCGGTTCCAGCGTGGCAGCGTGGAACATGCGGGCGTGTGGCAGGTTGGCGAATTTGACCAGCAAGGCGCGCGCCGGTTCACTGTGCAGCGCGACGTGGTCACGCAACAGGTTCATCAGCGCTTCACCACCTTGTTGCATGCTCAGGACGTAACGGCTGCGTTCGATAATCACGGTCAGCGCGACCAGCAGCAACAGGCACATCAGATACAGCGTGCCGCCGGAATCGTTGGCCAGTGCAATCAGCTTGGAAATATTCATGGATGTATCTTGCTCGTTTCTTGGTTGTTTCTTGGTTGTTTCTTGATCGTTTAAAGTGATTCGATCCGCAGGCCGCGGATCGAATTTTTACACCATGGGCCCATCCGTTACCGGCTCAGAAATCTGCCTTTGCCGAGATCTGCATGCTGCGCGGTACCTGGTACAGGTATTGGTCGAACGGCCTGGTCTTGCCGGCAGTGATCGACGTAATGTCCTGCTTGTCCAGCAGGTTGAACACATTCAATTGCAGCTTCAATAACTTCGAGCCGAGGAACGGATTCCTGATCGAATACGACACGCCGAGATCCGCATTTTTGTAGGCCTGGACCTTGTAGTAATCGTAATCAGCCGGCTTGGTCGCATCGTATTCGGTCTGGTGCGCGCTGCCCGTGACCTTGTAAATCAGCGATGCCGACCACGGTCCCGCGCCGTACAGGCCACCGAGTGCCGCCGTCATTTGCGGTGCGTTGGC
The DNA here is from genome assembly GCF_039536745.1 of Actimicrobium antarcticum. Classification (NCBI taxonomy): domain Bacteria; kingdom Pseudomonadati; phylum Pseudomonadota; class Betaproteobacteria; order Burkholderiales; family Oxalobacteraceae; genus Actimicrobium; species Actimicrobium antarcticum. The sequence goes on along the minus strand of NZ_BAAAZE010000014.1, from coordinate 14,386 downwards.
AATGGTCTGGCCGGTTTCAGCCGACTTGGCCTGATTGACCGAGCCGTTGGCATACACCGAGAATCCGGAACCGATGACATACGTCCCCTGTGCCTCGATACCCTTGTACGTCACGCCACCCAGATTCACAAAAGCCGCATCCGCGCCGGTCAGATTGTTCGACACGTATTTGTTGGTGAAGTCGATCTGGTACAGATCGGCATCCCAGGTAAAGCGATCGGATTTGCCGACGATGCCCAGCTGGTAATTGGTCGACTTTTGCGGATCGGAACTGTTCTGGGAGGGATTGGCGATATAGAACGATTTCAGATCAGGAATCTGGAAGCCCTTCGCGTATTGTGCATACACCGCCAGCGCCGGCGTGAGCTGCTGATTGATGGTCAGAAACGGCAGCGTCGTGCGATACGAGGTCGATGCATTTTGTGGCAGGCGCGTGGTCTGGTTGATGAGCGCGTCGACCGAGCGCGTGATGTTGACGAACTTCACGCCGGGCGTGACCGTCAGGCCCGGACCGGCGGCCCACTCGAATTCGGCAAACGGTTGCGCGGTCGTGACGCTGGATTGCTGATCGAACAGCACGCTCGGTTGCTGCAACGGCGTGGGCTTGGTTTCGCGCGGATCGCGAATATTGCCCTTGGTCAGATCGAGATCATATTGATGACGGTCCGAATCCGATTTTTCGAGCCAGATGCCGACGCGTGCCAGACCTGCATCGAGCTGCTTGGTGGCCTTGAACATATCGCCGTAGACGCGGTACTTATTCTGCTTGTCGATGCCCGGAATATCCTTGTTGCCGACGCCGCCGATCTTGGTGCCGGGCGCGGTGGCGCCGGTCGGGTCGGTCGATGAAATCGTCTGGTTATCGTACGCATACGTGTACAGCGAATTGTCGGTATTCCAGCCCGCACCCCAGCTGCTTTGCAGGCGAAGATAGGCGAAGTCGGTCTTCTTGGTCGTGTAATTGAAGCCGGTGTAATTGAAGCTGGTCGGGTCGTCGTTGAGGCTGTAGTTCTTGCCGAACTGTGCCGACTGCGCCAGCGTCGGGCCATTGCCGTTATCGTTTTGCGTGTACTTGATGTCGTTGAACGAGGCAAAGGCGGTCAGCAGCGTGGCATCGCCCAGCGGCTTTTGTACCTTGACGGTGTAGTTGTCGCTCTTGATGGTGTTGCCGGTCAAATAGCCATCGGATTGCAAATGGTTGTAGTTGAGTTGGACCGTCGCGTCGCCAGCATTTTGGAGGCGACCACTTTCGTAATAGGCCGAATACAGACGGGTATTCCAGGTGCCGAACGAGGTGGTAAAGCCGTAGCCCATTTCCTGCGCCGGTTTTTTCGAGAACAGATTGATGGTGCCGCCGAAGGTGGCAAAGCCCAGATTGCTGGCATTGCCCGGACCGCGCTCGACGACCGCGCCACCGATCACGGACGCCGGGAAAAACGAGGTCGAGTGATGGGCCGGATTATTCGTGTCGCCCCAAGGAATGCCGTCGAACGTGATGTTGTACTGGTCATCCTTGAAGCCGCGCATCGTGGTCTTCGTTTCGCTCAAGCCAGGTCCGTTGGCAGCGGTACCGGACAGGCTGGGTGCGATATTGACGATGGCGCTGTAGTCGCCGGTCGGCGCCACCGATTTCTCGATGAATTCGCGCGTGATGACCGATTGCGGCTGCGTCGCCAGCAAGCTCGACTGCGTCGGAGCAATGGCCGAAGCGGTTCCCTTGGCGGCTTCTTTTGGCCGATAGGCACCCGCTGCAGCGCTCACGTTGACGCTGCCCAGGTCAACGGCATCGGCGGCGTAGGCCTCCGGTCCGACAGCGAGGGAAAGCAGGGCGAGAGAGATGATCTGCGAGAGTCTGGTGCGCACGAGCGGAAGAGTGGGTCTCATTTTCAGGAATGGTTGGTGTGTCGGTGGAAGGCGCATCTGCGGCTCTGGAACGGGCTGGATGTTATTGTTTTAATATGACCGGATAGTGACTTTAGGAAAGTTTTTTGATGCGGGGCGGGAGGACTGCTGGTGGTTGCGTGCAGGAGTGGGCGGGCTGCGACCTTCGGAATTCATTCGCCGGAAGTCTGACCAAAGCTGAGGCGAGGATGGCGTAATCTCCGGAGGCGCCAATCTGGAACCAGCGTGGCTGACGGCTTGAAATCAAGTTTGAGTCATCAATGCCGAAGCTAGCCCTGGCCCTGGCGTTAAATGCCTGTGTCGCTGTGAAAAGTCGAGCTGCTGTGTGGCCCAGCCAGCCCGTGCAAAGCGACTTGAATGCAAGGGGCCAATTTCGCGTAAGCGCCTGGTAGGGTCTACCCCCGGCGCGTCAAAGCCGCATCATGACCAACCCAATGAGCAGCGGTAGCAGGCCCCGCATCAGCACATAACTGACCGCCAGTTTCCCGCCTTCGTAGGCCCGCATCGAGCCTGCAATACAGACGGTGTGCAGCTGCGCGGACATTGCGGCATAAGGCCAGCTTTCGCTGGCCGGCAGCCCCGTAATCAGCAAGCCAATCAGACCGATCACGCCGCTACAGGCATGCAGCAAGGTGTACAAACCTGTGTCACCTGCGCCTTTGATCAGGGCGTTCCAGCTGGCGTGTAACAGTGCCGCAGCCAGAATGGCAGCGGTGACTTTGACACGCAATGCATTGCTATCAGGCGGCGCATTCAGCATGCAGTGCGCTGGCGATCTGGTCGATGGCCCACCACAGGTCGTCTTCCTCGATATTCAAGGGCGGCGACAGGACCAGCACATTGCCTTGCCCCACTTTGAACGACAAACCCGCACTCAGGCAGCGATACAGTACGGCTTCCGCCAGGTCGGCGGCGTCGCGGGTGCCGATGCTGCAGAGTTCGATACCCACCAGCAGGCCTGCACCGCGCACTTCGGCAATGGCGGGCAAGGTCGTCGCCAGTTGTCGCAACCGGGCTACCACCTGCTGGCCCAGCCGCTGGCTGCGAGCCAGCAATTGTTCTTCGTCTATCACGTCCAGCACGGCCAGCCCGGCGGCGCAGGCCATCGGGTTTTTCTCATGGGTGTAGTGACCCAGAGAAATATGCTGTCCCACGTCAAAGTCGGCACGCGCAATCAGGGCGGCCAGCGGCATGCTGGCGCCGCCCAGGCCTTTGCCGATGACCAGCATGTCGGGCTCGATCCCGTAGCGCTCGACAGCAAACAGATGGCCTGTGCGTCCTAGTGCGATGGGGATTTCGTCCAGAATCAGCAGGGTGCCGTGGCGGTGGCAGATGTCACGCAGTCGTTGGTAGTAGTCCGGCGGCGGCACCTGGACGTCGGTGCAGCGCACCGTTTCCACAATCACGGCCGCTACATCGCCTTCCTTTTTCAGGCAGTACTCGATGTAGTCCACGCAGCGCAATGCGCATTGGCCCGCGCAGCCAAATACACAGTTGCGCGGATCGCAGGGCGGGACGTGCTCGGTGCCCGGCAGCAAGGGCCCAATGCCCCGGCGGAACACGGCTTCACCGCCTATGGAGATGGCATCCAGCGACGCGCCGTGAAAGGAATCCCACATCGAGATCGTCTTGAAGCGTCCCGTCACCAGGCGGGCCAGTTTGAGCGCCATGCCGATGGCCGCCGAGCCGCCGGGAGCAAACAGCAATTTGGCGTTCTCGATCGGTGCCGCCATGCACAGGCGGCGCGCCAGATCGATGGCGGGACGGTTGGTGTAGCGGCGCGGGCTAAAGGGCAGTTGCTCGAGCGTGTCGCGCAGCGCGGCCATGACCTTGGGGTGGCCATAGCCGATCTGGTGCAGGCTGTTGCCATGAAAATCCAGAATGCGTCGCCCGGCGACATCCGTGAGCCACGCACCCCGGGCACCGGTCAGGGCATTGAGACAGGGCGTGGACATGGACTGGTGCAGGAACCAGCGCTGGTCTTCCTCCAGCAACGCGCGGGTGGTGTCGTCCAGATGGGCGGCTTGCCACGCCTGGCGACGGTCGCCGAGGTTGACATCGCCCTCTGCCCGGTCGAAGTCAGCCGCCATGTGCCATCCCTTCCACGCCTGCCGCTCCAGCCAGTTCGCCATCACGCAGCATGCGTTGACGCCCGCCCTGTGCGTGGGCATACAGCGCCTCGGCGCAGCCACGGGCATCACGCTGTTCCAGCATATCCACAATGGCGCTGTGCTCCTGGGCAAAGTACGGGATCGCCATGGGAGTCAGCAAGTTGCGCTTGCGAAACAGCACCAGCAGCTTGGCCAGTTTGCGGTAGGCGTCGGTCAGCGTCCGGTTGCCTGTCATCGCGATGATCTGGTCGTGAAAGGCCAGATTCAGACTATGGAATTGCTCGACGTCATTGTCGTCGACCGATGTCATTTGATCGGTAAGTTGGCGCAGGGTACGCAATTGCGTGTCGTCGATACGCTCGGCCAGCAAACGCCCGGCGGTGGCATCCAGCCCGGCGCGCACTTCGTACAGCTCGGCGGCCTCACGCAACTCGATAACGCGCACAAAGGCACCGCGGTTTTTTTTCTGGTCGATCAGCCCGGCTTCTTCGAGCAGTCGGAACGCTTCACGCAAAGGACCGCGCGAGACGCCAAAGCGTTCCGCCAGCGCCACTTCGTTGAGTTTGGCACCCGCTGCCAGTTCGCCCGAGAGAATGAGTTCCTCAACGGAATCGGCTACCAGACGGGTGAGCGACGTGCTTTGCACCAGGGACAGCACGCTGCCTGAAAGTGGGGGAGATAGTGCGCTTTGCATGGGCTTTTCCTTGTTGGCAGTGGCTGCAGTATAGGGCAAGAATCCATTTTGTATATTGTCAACAACTTGTCACATTACCTCGTTAAGCTTGCCAAAATTCTATGAAGCTGACGCGTCGACTTCATAGAAACGACGAGCCTGCACCGTTCCAACCATCCATTTTCCGGAGAACCACAATGCAATTCAATCGTCTTGTTCGCAGTCTTGCTGCTGCCAGTCTGGCCCTCGCCACCGCCATGCCGGCGCTGGCCCAGAAGACGGTACTCAATGTGTACACCGCATTGGAGACCGATCAATTGAAGGCGTATCAGGAGTCTTTCAACAAGACCCATCCCGATATCGAGATCAAGTGGACGCGCGACTCCACCGGCATCATCACCGCCAAGTTGCTGGCAGAAAAAAGCAAGCCCGTGGCCGACATGGTCATGGGTGTTGCGGCCACCAGCATGGTGGTGTTCGAGCAAGAAGGCATGTTGCAACCCTATGCGCCAGCGCACCTGAAGTCGCTCAATCCGCGCTTTCGTGCGGTATCCAATCCACCCGCCTGGGTCGGCATGAATGTGTGGGGCGCCGCCATTTGCTACAACCTGGTGGAACTCCAAAAACAAGGCCTACCGCGTATTGACAGCTGGAATGACCTGTTGCGCCCCGAGTTCAAGGGCAAGATCGTCATGCCCAACCCGAACTCATCGGGCACCGGTTTTCTGGACGTGACCGCCTGGTTGCAAATGTTTGGTGAAAAAGGCGGTTGGGCTTACATGGACAAGCTGCATGAGAACGTGGCGGTCTACACGCATTCGGGCTCCAAGCCCTGTGTGATGGCGGGCAATGGCGAGTTTCCGGTCGGTATTTCGTTTGAATATCGCGCCAACACGATACGCGCCAAGGGCGCACCGATCGACATCATCTTTCCGAAAGAGGGGCTGGGCTGGGATATCGAGTCGTTCGCCATCGTCAAGGGCACACCACAACTCGATGCTGCCAAGCAGCTGGCGGACTGGGCCTCCAGCCGCGAAGCCAATGCGTTATATGCCAAGAACTTTGCCGTGGTGGCATGGCCTGGCATCACCACCCGGTTGAAATATGTGCCCGCCGATTACGAGCAGCGCCTGGTCAAAAACGATTTCGAAAAAATTGGCAAACAGCGCGCGACGGTGCTGGCTGAATGGCAAAAGCGCTATTCGACCAAGTCCGAGCCGAAGAAGTAACGGCACTTTTTGTCCTGCGAAGCATTGGAAAGGATGATCTGCCATGGCGCATCTTGAAATTAAGCAACTAAGTAAGCGTTTTGGGAGCTTCACCGCACTCGATCGTATCGATCTGAGCGTCGCGCAGGGCGAGTTCGTGGTGTTGCTGGGGCCGTCCGGCTGCGGCAAAACCACGTTATTGCGCACCATTGCCGGGCTGGAGCGCCAGGACAGTGGCGAGATCATGCATGCGGGTCACGACATCTCGCATGCGTCGCCGGCGCAGCGGGATTACGGGATCGTGTTTCAGTCCTACGCTCTGTTTCCCAACCTGAGCGTGGCTGACAACATCGCCTACGGCCTCAACAGTCGTCGCAAGATCGGCGTGGCGGGAGCGGTGGGGGCGCTACAGCGCGTGGCCGACATGCTGGACCTGGTCGGTTTGCCCGGGTGCGAGCAAAAATATCCCACCCAGTTGTCCGGGGGGCAACAGCAGCGTGTGGCCCTGGCGCGCGCACTGGCCACATCACCGCACCTGTTGCTGCTTGATGAACCGTTGTCGGCGCTGGACGCCATCGAGCGTGTGCGTCTGCGTTCTGAAATCAGGCAACTGCAATCCAGACTCGGCATCACCACGCTGATGGTGACGCACGACCAGGAAGAAGCGCTGTCGATGGCCGATCGCATTGTCGTCATGAACAGTGGCCGCATTCAGCAGATCGGAACCCCGCAGGAGATTTACCGCGCGCCCTGCAATGATTTTGTGGCGGACTTCATCGGCCGGGGCAATCTGCTGGAGGCCACGTCGCAGGCGCAGGGTAACTTTTTGTTCGGCAAGGTGCGCTTGCGCTGTGCCAGTGCCGCCGTGGACGTTGCTGCCCCGCGCTTTTATGTCCGCCCGGAAGACATCGGCCTGCACGCCATCACCGACACACCCGAAAACAGCTTCACTGCCACGGTGAGCAAGTCTGAATTCATGGGCTCAAGTTACCTCGTCACGCTCGATACCGACATGGATCAGCGCAAACCGCTGGTGGCACAATTTTCCAGTAACTATCTGGAGGGGAGTTCCATCCATCCGGGTGCGCTGCTGCGCGTCAGTATTCCTGCCGAACGTCTGCGCCCGATGACGTCATCCACATGAATATGGCGAGTTCCCCGCGCAACGGGGTAGTCAGCTGGCCTGCCGGATTGCTGCTCCTGAGTGCGCTGGCATTGTGCGTTTTCATGCTGGCGCCGCTGTGCACGTTACTGATCGGTAGCGTGCTGGACGACCAGGGGCATTGGAGTTTGTTGCGGTTTGTCGACTTTGCCAATACGCCGGGTGTCGCCACGGCAACCTGGAACACCCTGTGGGTGGCGACGCTGGTGACACTGATCACGGTGCCGCTGGCGTTTGTCTATGCCTACGCCCTGCAACGCGCGTGTCTGCCGTTGACCGGCGCGTGGCGCATTGTCGGTTTGTCGGCGCTGGCCGGGCCGTCGCTGGTGGGTGCGATTGCCTTCATTCAATGGTTTGGCACGCAGGGCGTCCTGAAAAGCTGGCTGGGCGAGCACTCGGTATATGGCCCGATAGGCATCACCATGGCCACGGTGTACGCCAGTTTTCCGCATGCCCTGATGTTGCTGGTGGTGGCGCTGGCCACTACCGATGGCCGTCTGTATGAGGCCGCCGACGCGCTGGGGGCATCACGCTGGCGCAAGTTCAGGACCATCACCTTGCCCGGTGCAAAGTACGGATTGATCAGCGCAGCGCTGGTCGTGTTCTCGTATTCGGTGAGCGAATTTGGCATACCCAAAGTGATCGGGGGTAACTTCCCTGTTCTGGCGGTGGAAATCTACATTCAGGTGGTGGGCATGCACAACTTCGGGCGTGGCGCTGTGGTGGCCTTGCTGCTACTGGCGCCGGTGTTGCTGGCGTTTGCCGCCGACTGGACCATACAGCGCAAGCAGCACGCCAGTCTCAGTGCGCGCGCCGTACCGTATGTGCCACGGCCTGATCTGCGCCGCGATCTGGCCTTGCTGGTGTATTGCGGCGTGATCGGCACCGTCATGCTGGCCATGCTGGGCATGGCGGCTTATACCTCCGTGGTGCGCTTTTGGCCCTACAACCTGGAACTGACGCTGAACCATTACCTGTACGGTCTGGCCGAGGCCGGGGTACTCGACGCCTACCTCAACAGTTTGACCATCGGCGCACTGACGGCGCTGGTCGGAACCCCCTTCATTTTTGTGACCGCGTACCTGGTCGAAAAAACCCACACCGGACCGGGCTGGCTGCGACCGCTGATTCGCATCCTTGCCACCTTGCCGATGGGCGTGCCGGGGCTGGTGCTGGGCATCGGCTACATCCTGTTTTTCAATGCTCCCGGCAATCCGCTCAACGGCCTGTACCAGACGCTGGCCATCATGGTGCTGGCCAATGTCGTGCATTACTACACGTCCTGCCACCTGAGCGCACTGACCGCCCTGAAAAGCATCGACCGTGAATTCGAATCGGTATCGGCCTCGCTGCGGGTGTCGCAGGCGACGACTTTTTGGCGTGTGACGTTGCCGATCTGTCTGCCCACCGTGCTGGAGATTGCGCGCTACCTGTTCATCAACGCCATGACCACGGTGTCGGCGCTGGTGTTCCTGTACGCGCCGGGGAACATGCCGGCATCAGTCTCCATCCTGCATCTGGATGAATCCGGCGACCTGGGACCTGCCGCCGCGATGGCCACGCTGATCGTGCTGACCACCATTTCGGTGAGCGTCCTGTATTCCGTCGCCACCCACTTTCTGCTGCGCCGCCACCAGGCCTGGCGCCAGCTCACCCGTTAACTTTCAAGGAATCACACCATGCATGCCATAGACCGCGACCCGCTCTTGCTGACCCCCGGCCCGCTGACCACCAGTCTGCGCACCAAGCAGGCCATGCTGCATGACTGGGGTTCATGGGACGCCGCCTTCAATCACATCACCGCCGAGGTGTGCCGGCAACTGGTAGACATCGTCCACGGCGCTGAGACGCATGTCTGTGTCCCTTTGCAAGGCTCGGGCACGTTCTCGGTCGAAGCGGCGCTGGGCACGCTGGTGCCACGTGGTGCCAAGGTACTGGTGCCCAACAATGGCGCGTACTGCGCGCGCATCCTGAAAATTCTAAAAATTCTCGGGCGCGAGGCCGTGGAGTTGCCTACCGCCGAGAACTGCCCGTTTGATCCGCTGGCAATCGAGTCCGCACTGATGGCCGACCCGGACATCAGCCACGTGGCGCTGGTTCATTGCGAAACCGGCACCGGCATCCTGAATCCGCTACCGGAGATCGCCGCTGCCGTCGCGCGCCAGCAGCGTGGCCTGATCATCGACGCCATGAGTTCGTTCGCAGCGATTGAGATCGACGTGCGCACCATGCCGTTTGACGCCCTGATTGCCGCCTCCGGCAAGTGCCTCGAAGGCGTGCCGGGCATCGGCTTTGTGATTGCGGCGCGCGACAAGCTGGCCGCCAGTGCCGGCAACAGCCATTCGCTGGCGATGGACTTGCATGACCAGTGGATCTACATGCAGAAGACCACGCAGTGGCGCTTTACTCCGCCCACGCATGTGGTGGTGGCGCTGCACGAAGCGCTGGCCCAATACCAGGAAGAGGGCGGTCAGGCCGTGCGCGGTGCGCGTTACCGTGCCAATTGCGCGGCCCTGACACAAGGCATGGCGCGGCTGGGTTTGCTCCCGTATGTGGCCGCTCAGTTCCAGGCGCCCATCATCGTCACGTTCCATGCGCCACAGCACGCGGCCTACGACTTTCAGACTTTTTATCAGGGCGTACGCGAACGCGGCTTCATCCTCTACCCCGGCAAACTCACCCGGATCGAGACCTTCCGGGTCGGTTGCATCGGTGCCCTCACGCCGCAGGATCTGGTGCATGTGGTGGACGCCATCGCAGCGACGCTGGCCGCGATGGGCGTCATGGGTGCAAGGGGTGCAACGGACGCAATGGCGGTCGTCTGAGCCAGCAGGAGTACACCATGCATCGCGATATTCTGATCATTGGCTGCGGGATTTTTGGCGCGGCCATTGCCTGGTCTCTGGGGCGCCGGGGCCTGGGGCGGCGGGTGCTGATTGTGGATCGACAGCCTCCGGCCAGTGGCGCCACCAGTCGGGCGGCGGGCCTGGTCACGCAGGTGCGCGCCGACCCGGTCCTGCAAGCGCTGGCGGGTGAAACACTGGCCGCCATCAAGCTGCTCAAGACCGGTTTTAGTGAAGACGTCGGCTGCCACCGCGTCGGTGCGCTGCATATCGGACCGCTGGCTCAGCAACCGGCGCTGGCGCAGATGCTGGCTACGTGCACGGCGGCAGGCATCCGGGGGCAGTGGCTGGACCAGGCACAGGTGCTGGCCCGGTCGCCCTGGCTGGCTCCCGCGGCGTTTGATGTGGCGACATACTTTCCGGATGAGTGCGTCGTGGACCCCTACTTGCTGTCCAGCGCCTACTTGCGCGGTGCTCAGCAGATGGGCGTCCGGCTGCGAGTCGATACCCGTGTGGCGCACATCCGGCACCTGTCAGGTGCAGTGACCGGTGTCGCGCTTGAAGACGGTACCGTGCTGCCTGCGCGCACGGTGGTGAACGCTGCCGGCGCCTGGAGTAATTTGCTCAGCGTCCCGCTCAGCTTGCCGTTGCCCATGGCTCCCGTGCGCAGCCAGTACTGGATCACCGGGCGCGCGCCAGAACTGAACCCCGGCGGCCCCATCGTGTTCATGAGCGACATCCGTGCCTATGCCCGACCGGAAGTGGGTGCACTGCTGTTCGGCGTGCGTGAAAGCGCGCCCGTCGTGGTGTCTCCGCAAGACTTGCCCGAGAACCTGCAAGGCTTTGTCTATGACATGGCCGACCCGGACGGCTGGGACAATCTGGCGCAGGCGTTCGCGCCCCTTTGCCGCTACTTTCCTGCGCTGGAACGGCTGGGCATTGCGCACTACATCACCGGTCCGAGCAATTACACGCCGGACGGGCAACCCATTGTGGGCGCCAGCGACAGCATCAGCGGTTTGCTGGTGGCGAGCGGTTGCAACGGATCGGGCATCACCTATTCCGCCGGGGTCGGGCGACTGATCGCCGAGCTGATTTGCGGCGACACGCCGTTTGTGGATGCCCGCCGCCTCGATCCGGCGCGCGCTTTGCAGATCGACCCTTTTGATCCCGCTTTTCTCCAGGCCTGCGCCCATGCGCGTGCCACCAAATCCACCGGTTAATTTGAACCACTACATGGAACACACTCACATGAAACACATGCTCGAAGCCGTAATTTTTGACTGGGCCGGCACCATCGTCGATTTTGGTTCGTTCGCTCCCACGCAGATTTTTGTCGATGCCTTCGCTGCTGCCTTCGATTTCACGTTGACGCTCGACGACGCACGTGGCCCCATGGGTCTTGGCAAGTGGCAGCACATTGAAGCCCTGGGCAACGACCCGGTGATCGGCGCGCGCTGGCAAGCCCAGTTTGGCAAGCCCATGGGCCACGACGATATCGACCACATTTACCGCACTTTTTTGCCCCTGCAAGTGGCGCGCGTGGGCGCGCACAGCGACCTCATTCCGGGCGCGCAGGACACCGTGGCAGCACTACGCCAGCAGGGTCTGAAAATCGGCTCGACCACCGGCTATCCGCGCCAGGTCATGGACCGGCTAATGGTGGAAGCTGCAGCCAAAGGCTACCGCCCGGATTGCACCGTGTGCGCCGACGACCTGGCCGCCGGCGCGCGCCCCGGTCCCTGGATGGCGCTGCAATGCGTGCTCGAACTCAAGGTCGGCGACGTCGCCCATTGCGTCAAGGTCGATGACACGCTGCCGGGCATTTCCGAAGGCGTGAGCGCCGGTATGTGGACGGTGGGTTTGGCGCTCTCGGGTAGCCCGGCTGGCTTGACGCTGGCGCAATACCAGGCCGCCACGCCAGCGCAGTTGGCTGCCATCCGCAGCAAGGTGACACCGGCATTTGACGCTGCAGGTGCGCATTACGTGATCGATAGCGTGGCGGACCTGGCTCCGGTTCTGACGGATATTGAACGTCGTCTGGCGGCAGGGGAGCGTCCCTGAAAATGGGTCTGGTTGTAACGCTGTTCGGTGCTGGGTGCAGATTCGCGGTGATGGATTGGCACTTCCGTTCCTGCACGCCGGGGACTTGTTGTCGGGCTTCGGTCTGGACCAGGCGGGCACGCCGACTCGCAGTTTAAGAAATGTAATAACCACCCTGGCAGTGTGTCGAGACCGCAAAGAGATTGCATTCAAGTTTCAGAAACAAAAATGCCACCTGGTGATGGCTGGCGTTATGTGCTGTTCATCGGATCAATTTGGTGGTGGAAAAATGGCGCCACAGAACAGGTGATTATTCCACCGCCGAAAATTTGGCTTGGACAGCCGCGGCGCCTCGCGACAGAACCATATTCTGACTATAGTTGGACCTGGTTCCAATCACCGATCAGGATCGATCATGAAGCTTTCCGAACAAATCAAACCCATCTCATTCCTGAAAGCAAACGCGGCTGAGATTGCCAGGGATTTCAGCGAGAATCACCGCGACCCGTTGATCATTACGCAGAATGGGGAAGCAAAGATGGTTGTCATGGGCATCGACAGCTACCAGAAGCAGCAGGAAACGATGGCATTACTAAAAATCCTCGCGCTGGGTAATAAACAAATTGAAGAAGGTAAGTTCCAGGATGCCGATTCTTTCTTTGCTGAGATGGACAAGGAAAATCAGTAATGAGCTACAAACTCCAGGTCCTCGCTTATGCCAAGGATGACTATCGTGAAATACGCGGTTATGAGAAAAGAACATTCGGCGATCAGGTCTGGAAGGCCGTTGAAGCAGACTTCAAGACGATGTTCAAGCAAATAGCCGATATGCCTCTGGCTGGATTCGTTCCTGAAGAAATTGAAGCGATTGGTCTTGTTCATTACCGCCAACGTCTGGTAGGGAAAACTACAGTCATTTATCAGATAAAAGGGGAGGAAATTTTTGTGCATATGTTTGTTGCCACAAACAGAGACTTTGCCACGCTTCTTTATGGCAGATTGATGAGCAAATAAATATCGAGAAAATTTGTTAAGGAACCACTGAATAAAGTCGAATCCAAGAATGAAGATGACTAATTTCACGGTTTGTGTCAGCAAGGTAGTTGTCGCCTCAGCCGTCATCCAACCTGCTTTCGCTCAGGGTTCAAAAACACCATGTCGTCCAGTTCCCAGTTTCTTCGGCTTTGCATCCACTTTTTCGAGAATAAGATTTGCTGGAGGGGTAATCAGCCATTTTCATTCTTGGAATCGGCTTTATTCAGCGTTTGCTTAGACATGGTGTCCTCGCGTTGAATTTGTGATTTGTGTACGCGATGAACTTACGGTTGCGCGTAATGGTCGTTATGCGATGACCAGAGGTGCCTGCGGCGTAGTAATTCGTAGTCAAGGCGTCCTTGGGGTGCAGCGCATGGCTACGCTCCAATGCTTAAAAAGCGTAGTGTTTTGCCAGATACCCGTTACATGCCGCGTTGGCATGTGGACGATCCAAACGCTGTGGGCGTGCGGCTATCTGTAGAAATAAAGGAGAATTGTAGTAAGGAAAAAAGGACCTGGCAGAAGCTAAGCCCTTGATTTTATTCGTGGCCCGGGGCGGAATCGAACCGCCGACACAAGGATATTCAATCATCGTGTTTATTTTTGAGTCGTATCTTCCCTGGGCTCGGGATTGAGGTGTTCGATGACGCCGTCATGGCTGACGACGATCGTTGTGCCAGTCGTTTTTGCCAGGTCATGTGCACGATGCGCTGCGCGTTGCAGGGCGACTTGTGAGAGGCGCAAATCGCGATCCCGAGCTTGCTCAATGGGCTGTTTGTTCATGGTCGTTCGCTCCAGTCGATGAGCGCCGGTACGGAGCCGGCATTGTCATATAAAGCCCAAGCGTCTACGACAGGTGCATAGAGTTGCTCAAAATTGTTTTTTCCAGCGACAAAGCGGCGACGAATCACGTCTTCGGGGATGTGATGGCCGCCTTGCTTGACCCTTTGCGCCACGCAAGCGATGGCTTCTTCTGCACTGGCTAATTGCAGAGAAATAAGTTTAACGCGATAGCCAGTTTTTTTGCCATTTTCTAATCTGGCGCAGATAGCCCCGACCTGAAAGCGTCGTTTCAAATGCAAAACTGGTGTGAGCGGTGAAGTGGCGCGCAAGTTCCTGAAGCATCAGACGCCCGGCTTGCAATGCGGCCGTCTCCGGTGCAAATGGCGCCAGTCCTGCTGCGATCAGGTCGGCATTGACGAACACCGGACATGCAGCTTCTCTCGGGAGAAATTCGCGTGCGAACGTGGTCTTTTCGGCACCGTTCGGGCCGGCGATGATGATGACCATGCGTGGGGCTGCTTCCATGCTCAACACTCCATCTTCGGATGCCGTTGCAATCGTAAGCGCCTCACGAGCAACGTCTTGACCAGTGCTACTTTTAACGAATACGAGATTTAGCGCGAAGC